>NC_016887.1:1858393-2477858 GCF_000284035.1 Nocardia cyriacigeorgica GUH-2
GACCGGTGCATGCGTCGGAATTGCTGCCCGAACGAGCCCTGCTGGGGGACCGAGCTGCGATCGAGGCGCTGAACGAGTATCTTGTCCTTCCGTTGGCCGCGGCGGGATCGGCGCTGGCGGACACTCTCGATGCCTATCTGGATTGTGGTGGCGCGGTCGAGACGTGTGCCCGTCAGCTGTACGTCCATCCAAATACCGTTCGCTACCGCCTCAAACGAATCGGTGAGATCACCGGGCGCGATCCGCTCAATCCGCGGGATGCGTACGTGCTCCGGATTGCCGCCACAGTAGGTCGTTTGACACGAACTCGTAACGAATCGTCAACACCAGCACCTGAGGCCACTTACGTCTCGACCGATGGAGATGGGTTGTAACGCCGGCAGCGGCTGTGTCGATCGGGACGAGCCACGTGGCGTTTTGTGGAGTTCACACAAAACGGGTCGGCAAGCTTCATTCGCGTCGACATCTCCCGAGAGCCGTCTCACAGTGTTCTCTTAGAGATGTGATCGCGTTGTTCGCCCCTGGACAGGGCTCCCAGACACCCGGCATGCTCGCGCCTTGGCTCGACCTCCCCGGCGCGCATGACCGTCTCGCGCTGTGGTCGAAGGCCTCCGGTCTGGACCTGGTTCGTCTCGGCACCACCGCGACGGCCGAAGAGATCACCGACACCGCGGTGACCCAGCCGCTGGTCGTCGCCGCCGCGCTACTCGCTTTCGCCGAAATCGACACCGATTCGCTGCCGGCCGATACCATCGTCGCCGGACACTCGGTCGGCGAACTCGCCGCCGCCGCCGTCGCCGGAGTCATCTCCGCCGACGACGCGGTCACCCTGGCCGCCATCCGCGGTGCGGAAATGGCCAAGGCGTGCGCGCTCGAACCGACCGGAATGTCCGCCGTGCTCGGTGGCGACGAAGCCGCCGTGCTCGAACGGCTCGCGGAACTCGACCTCGTCCCGGCCAACCGCAACGCGGTGGGCCAGATCGTAGCCGCGGGCGCTCTGGACGCTCTCGCCGAGCTCGCCGCGAACCCGCCGGAAAAGGCCCGGGTCCGCGCGCTGCCCGTCGCGGGCGCGTTCCACACCGCGTACATGGCTCCGGCCCAGGACGCGGTCACCGCAGCTGTGGCAAAGATCGCGCCGAACGAGCCGACCCGGACCCTGCTGTCGAACTTCGACGGCAAGCCGGTCGCCTCGGGCCAGGATGCGGTCGATAAGCTCGCCGCGCAGGTCACCCGGCCCGTCCGGTGGGACCTGTGCACCGAAACGGTCCGGCAGGCCAGCGTTTCGGCGGTGGTGGAATTGCCGCCGGCGGGCACTCTCGTCGGAATTGCGAAACGGGAACTGAAGGGCACGCCGAATCTCGCCCTGAAGACCCCCGCCGACCTCCCCACCTTGGCCGAGCTCACCAGCTCCGGCTAGCTTTCCACCCGCGGTCGTGCTTCGACGTTGAAGCCCGGTCGTGACCGAGTTGGCGTAACTTTCCGCCCGCTCGATCCGAAGAAAAACAGTGAAGCCCTACACAGTAACAAGAAGGGAGCCACCAAAGTGGCCGCTCTGACCCAGGAACAAATCGTCGAGGAACTCGGCAAGATCATCGAAGAGGTGACCGGTATCGAGCCCTCCGAGGTGACGATCGAGAAGTCCTTCGTCGATGACCTGGACATCGACTCGCTGTCCATGGTCGAGATCGCAGTGCAGACCGAGGACAAGTACGGCGTGAAGATCCCGGACGAGGATCTGGCCAGCCTGAAGACGGTCGGCGACGCCGTCTCCTACATCCAGAAGCTCGAGGCGGAGAACGCTGACGCCGCCGCGGAGCTCAAGGCCAAGTTCGACAACGCCGAGTAGGGCCGACACCGTGACCACTCCTTCCACCTTGAACGGGAACTTCCCCAACGTCGTCGTTACGAGCCTGGCGGCGACCACGTCGATCGCGGGCGACGTCGATGCGACGTGGAAGGGACTCCTCAACGGCGAGAGCGGCATCGACGTTCTCGAGGATTCCTTCGTCGAGGAATACGACCTTCCGGTCCGCATCGGCGGTCACCTGAAGGTTTCGCCGGACACCCTGCTCAGCCGGGTCGAGATCCGGCGCATGGCCTACGTCGAGCGGCTCGCGACCGTGCTCGGTCGCGAGGTCTGGCGCAACGCGGGCAGCCCCGAGGTCGATCCCGACCGGCTGGGTGTGGCCATCGGCACCGGGATCGGTGGCGGTGACGCGCTCATCGATTCGGTGGACAAGCTGAAGAACGGTGGCTATCGCAAGATCTCGCCGCTGGCTGTTCAGATGGTCATGCCGAACGGCCCGTCGGCCGTCGTCGGTCTCGAGCTGAAGGCCAGGGCGGGAGTGGTCACTCCGGTCTCGGCGTGCTCGTCGGGTTCGGAAGCCATCGCCAACGCGTGGCGGATGATCGCCATGGGCGATGCCGACATCGTCGTCACCGGTGGTGTCGAGGGCTACATCGACTCGGTGCCGATCGCCGCGTTCTCCATGATGCGTGCGATGAGCACCCGCAACGACGATCCGAAGGGCGCCTCGCGTCCCTTCGACAAGGATCGCGACGGGTTCGTCTTCGGTGAGGCCGGTGCGCTCATGGTCATCGAGACCGAAGAGCACGCCAAGGCGCGTGGGGCCACCATCCACGCTCGCCTGCTCGGCGCGGGCATCACCTCCGACGGCTTCCACCTGGTCGCGCCCGACCCCGAGGGCACCGGCGCCGCGCGCGCCATGACCAGGGCGATGCAGACCGCGGGTCTGTCCGCCAAGGACATCACCCACATCAACGCCCACGCGACTGCCACCCCGATCGGTGACACCGCGGAGGCGAAGGCCATCAACAAGGCCGTGGGCAACCACGCCTCGGTGTATGCGCCGAAATCAGCACTGGGTCACTCGATCGGCGCCGTCGGTGCCCTCGAGTCCGTGCTCACCGTACTCAGCATCCGGGACGGCATCGTCCCGCCGACGCTGAACCTGGAGAACCAGGATCCCGAGATCGACCTCGACGTGGTGAAGGGCGAAGCCCGCCGCCAGGAGATCGAGTACGCGATCAACAACTCCTTCGGTTTCGGTGGGCACAATGTCGCGCTCGCCTTCGGCCGGGCCTGACCCAGACCCGTCCGACTGCTCGAACGAACCCGGTGGGGGTTGGCCAACTGAATGGCTCGACCCCCGCCGGGCCCTCGACATCCGCAGCTGCGATCGCGGCCGCCAATCATTGAGGAGAGAACGCGATGACTATCTTGGCACCCGCGTATCAGCAGGACACCGCCACAGATCCGCGTGATCCGCTGGGCCGGCTCCAGCGATTCTTCGATCCCGGCACCATTCTTCCCCTCCATCCGCGCGACAAGTCCGGCGTGCTGGCGGCGATCGGTGAGGTCGACGGTGTGCGCACCGTGGCCTACTGCTCGGATGCCACCGTTATGGGTGGCGCGATGGGTGTCGAGGGCTGCAAGCACATCGTCGACGCCATCGACACCGCCATCGACTCCGGGATCCCGGTGGTGGGCCTGTGGCATTCCGGTGGCGCCCGGCTGGCCGAGGGTGTCGAGGCCCTGCACGCGGTCGGCCTGGTGTTCGAGGCCATGGTCCGTGCCTCCGGTCTCGTGCCGCAGATCTCGGTGGTGCTCGGATTCGCCGCTGGTGGCGCCGCCTACGGGCCGGCGCTGACCGACATCGTGATCATGGCGCCGGAGGGCCGGGTCTTCGTGACCGGTCCGGACGTGGTGCGCAGCGTCACCGGTGAGCAGGTCGACATGGCCACCCTGGGCGGCCCGGAGACCCACGGCAAGAAGTCCGGTGTCACCCACATCGTCGCCGACGACGAGGCCGACGCCCTGCACCGCGCCCGCAGGCTGGTGTCGATGTTCGCCGAACAGGGCGAATTCGATCTGGTCGCGGCCGAGCACGGCAATGTGGACCTCAAGGCGATGCTGCCGGAGTCGGCCAAGCGGGCCTACGACGTCAAGCCGCTGGTGCACGAGCTGCTCGACAATGTCGACGGCGAATCCAGCTTCGAGGAATTGCAGGGCGGCTACGCGCGCTCGATGGTGACCGGTCTGGGCCGCCTCGGCGGGCGCACCGTCGGTGTGCTGGCCAACAATCCGCTGCGGTTGGGTGGTTGCCTGAACTCCGAGAGCGCCGAGAAGGCGGCCCGGTTCGTGCGGTTGTGCGATGCGTTCGGGATCCCGCTGGTCGTCATCACCGATGTTCCCGGCTACCTGCCCGGCGTCAGCCAGGAGTGGGAGGGCGTGGTGCGCCGCGGCGCCAAACTGCTGCACGCCTTCGCCGAGGCCCGCGTCCCGCGCGTCACCCTGGTGACCCGCAAGATCTACGGCGGCGCCTACATCGCCATGAACGCCCGCGCGCTCGGCGCGACCGCCGTGTACGCATGGCCGGGCTCCGAGGTGGCCGTGATGGGCGCCAAGGCCGCGGTCGGCATTCTGCACAAGAAGGCCCTGGCCGCCGCGCCGGAGGAGGAGCGCGAGGCGCTGCACGAACGGCTGACCGCCGAGCACGAGGCCATCGCCGGTGGTGTGGAGCGTGCGCTGGCGATCGGTGTGGTGGACGAGGTGATCGACCCGGCCAAGACCCGCAGCATCATCGCCGCCGCGCTGGCCGCCGCGCCGGCGCGCAAGAGCCATCACAAGAACATTCCGCTGTGATCGGCTGACACGATTCGATAGACCACGAACAGGCCCCGGAGCGATCCGGTGCCTGTTCGCGTCTGTCAGCTGCTCGGGCGGACGCCGATCATGGGCAGCAGGGTGCGGCGGGAGAATGCGCGGGCGGCGTCTTCGTCGTCGAGGGGGATGAGCCCGTCGGGGGTCAGGGCGAGGGACTGGGCCAGTCGCGCCATGATCTCGGCGACCAGGTCGGCGTCGAAATCGGCGTCGGCGTCGGCATCGCGCAGTTCGCGGAGCTTGCCGGCCAGATAGCCGCGGCCGACGGCCAGGACCGGGCCGGCCTCGGTGGTGAGCCGGGGCAGGATCAGTTCCGGTTCGGTGCGCAACAGTCGGCGGAGTAGTTCGTTGCGGGCGATGGCGGCGATGAAGGCGACGAAGATCTCCACCAGCTGGTTCTCGGTGCCCTCGACGGTGCGCACGCGGGCGTCGATATCGGCGACGAAGCGTTGCGCCTCACGCACACTCACCGCTTCGACCAGATCGTTCTTCGATTCGAAACGGCGGTAGAGGGTGGCGGGGCTGATCCCGGCGCGACGGGCGATCTCACCCATGCTGGTGCGCTTGATCCCGAAATCCAGGAACGCCGACAGCGCGCTCTCCAGCAGCTTTTCGCTGTCGGCGGCCGGCTTGTCGAGTATGCGCTGCAAGATGGGCGGGACGGTCGGCATCGAGACTCCACGGGGACGGCGCACGGCATCACGGCCGTCGCGGCGGTGCGTTCGTTGCCGCAATTATGCGCCGGTCCCCGCACCCGCGTGCGTCACTGCCGGGGCAGGTCGAATTCGGCCATTTCCTTTTCGATCGCGTTGGCCGCGAAATCCACCCCGCTGGAACGTAATTCGTGCACGCGACGCTGGAGCGCCTCGATACCACCCGGTTGGGCCGCGATATCGGCCACACTGATCCGCCCCTTAGGCCGGTGCATACTGGACTGCTTGTACGCCACGGACTTACCTCCTGCTCGCCAGCGCGCCGTCACCACGCGGGCTCGCCTGAGCACCGGGAACCGAAACGGTGGGTCGGTCGGAGTCGGCGGGAGAGCCCGATCAGGCGGGCGCGCTGCCAAAAATGCTAGCAGCGGATCCTACTGGACGCTTGATCAGTGTGGCGGGTATCACAGCACCTTGGCGTTGCGGTGCGTCCCAGTGTGGTGCAGGTAGGCGAGCGCATTCAGGCGAATGCCATTCTGCTGATCTTCGGTCAGCTCGCGCCGCACCTTGCCCGGCACGCCGGCGACCAGCGAACCCGGCGGAATCTGCGCGCCCTCGGGGATCAGCGCATTGGCCGCGATCAGGCTGCCCGCCCCGATGACGGCGCCGTTGAGCACCGTGGCACCCATGCCGATCAGGACGTCGTCTTCCACGGTGCAGCCGTGCAGGATCGCGTTGTGCCCCACCGAAACTCCGCTGCCGACGACCACCGGGAAACCGGGATCGGTGTGCACCGCGCAACCGTCCTGGATATTGCTGCGCTCGCCGATGGTGATCTGCTCGCCGTCGCCGCGCAGCACCGCGTTGTACCAGATGCTGGCTTCGGCCGCGATGCGGACGCGGCCGATCAGCGTGGCGTTCACCGCGATGAAGGCGGTTTCGTCGACCTCGGGGGCGATCCCGTCGATTTCAATCCTCATGGGGAGGAACTTAGCGGGTCGCGGCCGGGGCCGGGCCGGGCCGTCCGGGCGGATCGCAGCGATGCACCGGCCCCGCGCAGCTGGGCGACATGATCAGAATCGGAGGCCGGCACGCGCCCGGTTGCCAGCAGGTTGCGACATCGGCGCCGGCTTCATGGCAACGGCGGTCCGGTTGGGCCACGATGGCTGTATGAGGATCGGTGTGCCGGGGGAGGTCAAGGAGCAGGAGTTCCGGGTGGCCCTGACGCCTGCGGGCGCCGCGGACCTCACCGGGCGCGACCACGAGGTGCTGGTGCAGGCCGGGGCCGGGGAGGGATCGGGTTTTCCCGACGCCGACTACGCGAAGGCCGGTGCCCGGCTGGTGCCCGACGCGGACGAGGTGTGGGCGTCGTCGGAGCTGGTGCTGAAGGTGAAGGAGCCGATCGCGCCGGAATATCACCGGCTGCGGGAGGGGCAGGTGCTGTTCACCTACCTGCATCTGGCGGCTTCACGCGAATGCACCGACGCGATCCTGCGCTCGGGGATTACCGCCATCGCCTACGAGACCGTGCGCGCCGCCGACGGCACGCTGCCGTTGCTCGCGCCGATGAGTGAGGTCGCGGGCAGGCTGGCCACCCAGGTCGGGGCCTATCACCTGATGGCACCGCTGGGTGGTGCGGGGGTATTGCTGGGCGGTGTGCCCGGGGTCCGGCCCGCGGACGTGGTGGTGCTCGGGGGCGGGGTGGCGGGCACCAACGCGGCGACGATCGCGGTCGGTATGGGTGCGAAGGTCAGCGTGCTCGACACCAATCTGCACCGCCTGCGGGAGCTGGACGCCCGCTTCGACGGCCGGTTGAGCACCATCGCGTCCAATGCCGCCGAGGTCGAACGCGCCGTCCTCGCCGCCGATCTGGTGATCGGTTCGGTGCTGGTGCCGGGTGCCCGGGCGCCGAAGCTGGTGTCGCGCGAGCTGGTCGCGGGCATGCGGCCCGGTTCGGTCCTGATCGACGTCGCCATCGATCAGGGCGGCTGCTTCGCCGGTTCGCGTCCCACCACGCATGCGAATCCGACCTTCCGGGTGGCGAATTCGCTGTACTACTGCGTCGCGAACATGCCGGGCGCGGTCCCGCACACCGCCACCGTCGCCCTCACCAACGCGACGTTGCCCTATATTCGTGCCATCGCCGCGAACGGCTGGCAGGCCGCCTGCGCCGCCGACCCGGGGCTGGCCCATGGGCTCACCGCTGATGCCGGGCGGCTGCTGTCGCCGGAAGTCGCGGCGGCACACGGGTATTCGACTGTTCGCCGAGTGGGGCTCGCGGGCTGAACCTGTCCGTTCGGGTTGTCGGCCCGCGAGCGCTGCGATGTGCCGGGGCTTGCCCCGCGCTGTCTCAGTCCGTCGCCTGCAGATCATTCCCGGATGCGGGAAGGAACCAGGGCTCGCCCGAGTCCGGGACGTCGTGCAGCTTGTCCGGGTTGCGGATGACGTCGATCGCGGTGATGCGGCCGGCGTCGACGGTGAAGGAGAACACGCCGGTGTGCGTGCCGTCGAAGACCACCAGGCCGGGGCGGCCGTTGACGAGCACCATGCGGCCCCACGAGCGCGCCGAGGGCGAGCTGTACCAGCCGAGCAGCAGCTTGGCGATGAGTTCGGCGCCGGTGACCGGCTTGCGCACGGCGGGCACCTTGCCGCCGCCGTCGGCGGTCAGGGTGACGCCGGTGTCGAGCACGCCGAGCAGCGCGCTCATATCGCCCGAGCGCCAGGCCAGAGCGAAGGCCGACACCACTTTCTCGTGCTCGTCCGGTGAGGCGGGGAAGCGCGGTGTGCCGTCCTCGACGCGTTTGCGGGCGCGGGAGGCGAGCTGGCGCACCGCCGCCGGGGTGCGGCCGACCACCTCGGCGACTTCGGGGCCGGTCATGCCGAACACGTCCTGCAGGACGAAGGCGGTGCGTTCGGCGGGCGACAGCGATTCCAGCACCACCAGCAGTGCCATGGTGACGCGTTCGTCCTGGCTGATCTTGTCGGCCGGATCGTCCCAGTCCACCACGGTCGGTTCGGGCAGCCATTCGCCGACGTACTGCTCGCGCCGCACCCGCGCCGAACCCAGGTAATCCAGGGCCAGCCGGCCGGTCACGGTGCTCAGCCAGGCGCGCAGGTTCTCGATCTCGGCGACGTCGCCGGATTCGTGCTGCCGCTGCAACCGCAGCCACGCCTCCTGCACCACGTCCTCGGCGTCGGTGATGCTGCCGAGCGTGCTGTAGGCGAGGCGGCGCAGATAGGGCCGATGTTCCTCGAAACGCCGGGCCAGTTCGGCCTGATCGATGCGCTCGCCGCGGTTGTCGATACTCACTGCGTTCCCGTTCTGGTCTGCGGCCCGGGTGCCGGGCGGTTGGAGTTCCTGTCGTCGTGGTGACGACGCGGGCCGGTCGAGTGTGACATCCGCCCGGCACGGCATTGGCCTACAGCGTTGCTGGTGCGCGATTTCTTCCGCGGACCGCGAGAACCCGCCGAATCTTCTCCTCGAGCGGTTCGGCCGACCGCGACGCCGTCCCCGCCCACCTGGCCGAGGCTGCCTGGACCCGCCGCCGGCACCACGGCTTCCGCACCGCAACGGTGCGCGGTCCTCGGCCGGTTCGCCGGCAGCTGCCGATCGCCGAAGCGTCGCTGTTGCGGGTGGAGCGGATCTGTGGGGTGAGACCTCCGCCGGTGGCGCACGGGAAGGTCGCTGGTCCGGCGTTGTTGCGCGCAGCGACGGGGTCGGTGGTCCGGGCGGTGTGACCTGGTGGATCGGTCACCGGTCGCGCTGGTTAGGGTCGCGGGGTGCGTAGGGCTGGGTCGAGGGCGGCGGGGTTGCTGCTGGGGTTCGCGTTGGACCGGGTGTTCGGCGATCCACGGCGCTGGCATCCGGTGGCCGGATTCGGTTCGGCGGCACTGGCGTTGGAGTCGGTGACGTACGCGGATCGGCGGGCCGCCGGGGTGGTGCACGAAGCGGTGCTCGTCGGCGCGGTGACGGGGGCGGGTGTGGCGCTGGGGCGTGGGGGAGTGCTCACGACGGCGCTGGCGACGTGGACGGTGCTCGGCGGTCGCAGCCTGGCGCGGACGGGGCAGCAGCTGGCCGAACGGCTGGAGTCCGGCGATATCGCGGGTGCGCGGGCGCTGCTGCCGTCGCTGTGCGGCCGTGACCCCGAAGTACTCGACGCGGACGGACTCGCCCGCGCCGCGCTGGAATCGATCGCGGAGAACACCTCCGACGCGACCGTCGCGCCGCTGTTCTGGGGTGCCGTGGCCGGCGTGCCCGGGCTACTCGGCTACCGCGCGATCAACACTCTCGACGCGATGATCGGCTACCGCAACGACCGCTACCACCGCTTCGGCTGGGCCGCCGCCCGCACCGACGACCTCGCCAACCTCGCCCCCGCCCGCCTCACCGGCCTGCTCACCGTGGCGCTCGCACCGCTGATCGGCGGGCAGCCCGCGCGGTCCTGGCGGGCGTGGCGCCGGGACGCGGCCGGTCATCCCAGCCCGAACGCGGGCGTGGTGGAAGCGTCGATGGCGGGCGCGCTCGGCGTCCGACTCGGCGGAGCCACCCAGTACCGGCACGGCACCGAGATGCGGCCTGTGCTCGGCGACGGCCCGGCGCCCACCGTGCCCGATCTACGCCGGGCGGTCCGAATGTCGGAGGCGGTGCAGCTGGCCGCGGTGCTCGTTCTCGCCGGCGTTTCGGTGATCCGTCCGCGGTGGCGGTGAGCGCCGAAGCGGGCGGAGCCTACTTGCGTGAGCGGCCGTACCTGTCGGCGAGCCGGGCTTCGTTCGAGACCCGTTCCGGCGGCTGGGCGGGAGTGGGCGCGCTACTGCGGGACGAGGTGGTGTCGCTCGATGTCTCACCGGATTCGGCGGGTGGCCCGGCCGCGACGGCCTCCGACGGCGCTGCCGCGTTCGCCGCACGTTCCTTGCGGCGTTCCCGGATCTCCGCCCACACGAAGTAGCCGAGCCCGAGTGGCGCCATGATGCCGAAGGCCAGCCATTGCAGGCCGTAGGACAGGTAGGGGCCGGCGTCGAGCTGGGGGAGTGGGGTGGGGGTGAAGGCGCCGGGCTGGTTCTCGGTGAGCTGCAGGTAGCCGCCGCGTTCGCCGGTGGGCAGCGGGGTGATCGGCAGTTGCAGGACGGTGGCGGCCTGGCCCGTGTCGATCGAGTAGACCTGGCGGTAACCGTCCTGTTCGGTCGGCAGTTTGTCGGCGCTCACGCCTTCGGAATGCCGGATCCGGGCCTCGATGCGCTGGGTTCCGGCCGGTGGCTGCGCGACCTGCGGCGGACGTGAGCCCTCGACCGCGCCGACCAGACCACGGTCGACCAGCAGGACGCGGCCGTCGGTCAGCCGGAACGCGGCGAGCACCGAGTAACCGGGCGCGCCGTCGAGATGACGCAACCGCACCAGCGCTGTCGAATCCGGGACATAGCTGCCCTCGGCGATGACCCGCCGCCATTCGGTCGCATCACCGTCGAACACGGTGGTCACATCGACGGCCTCGGCGTCCACCGATTCGGCGATCAGCTGATTGCGTTCGGAGGTATCGGTGTTCTTCCCGAGCTGCCACGGGGCCAGCACGGTGAAGCACAGGTAGGCGAAGGCGGCGACCAGCACGGCCAGGATCAGCCAGCTGGGTCGCAGCAGAAACGCCAACCGGCGCATCAGCGTCCTCCGTCGGCTATCGGTTGCGGGGCGGCCAGCGCCAGGCGCACCCAGTCGAGCAGGCCGGGGATGGCGGCTTCGATCTGATCGCGGACCAGCTCGAAACCGGAGTCGGGCCCGTAGTACGGATCGGGGACGTCCGGGCCGTCGGCGTCGGGGTCGAAGCTGCGCAGCAGCCTGCGCCGTTCGGCCGGGATGCCCAGCTGCGCGAGTTCGCGGTCGTGGCCGGTGTCCAGGGCAATGACCAGGTCGGCGTCGCGGTGCCCGTCACCGAAGACTGCCGCGACATGACCGGTCGGGTAGCCGTGCCTGCGCAGCGTCGCGTTGGTGCGCGGGTCGGCGTCGGCACCGACATGCCAGGCCGTGGTGCCCGCGCTGCTGACCCGGACGCGATTGGCCAGCCCCGCCCGGTAGAGATGCGAGGCGAGGATCTTCTCCGCCATCGGCGAACGGCAGATGTTGCCCGTACACACGAACACCAAAGAGAGCTGCTCCGACATCACCGATCTCCGTGGGAAGCGCACACCATGAACAACACGCAAACCAAGGTACCGACCTGCCGGATCGGTCAAACGACCGACTGGGCAATCCCGGTCTCCGCCGCCCCGTAGGGTGTGATGACGTGTCCGACCGCATCGACCTCGACCTCCTGCGCCACCACGGCGATGTGGAGGCGCGGCCCGGGCTGCTCGACTTCGCGGTCAACGTGCGGGGCGAGGCACCGCCCGAGTGGTTGCGGGCCCGGCTCGCCGCTCGCCTCGACGAGCTGGGCCGGTATCCGAGCGCCGAGGAAGAGCTGAACGCCAGGACCGCGGTCGCCGCCCGGCACCGCCGGACACCCGAGGAGGTCCTGCTGCTGGCCGGCGCCGCCGAAGGTTTCGCGATGCTGCCCCGGCTGACGTCCCGGCTGGCGGCGGTCGTGCATCCATCCTTCACCGAGCCGGAGCTGGCCTTGCGGGAGGCCGGTGTCGCGGTGACGCGGGTGGTGCTGGCGCCGCCCTACCGGCTGGACCCAGAGCAGGTCCCGGAGGACGCCGATCTGGTGGTCCTCGGCAATCCCACCAACCCCACCTCGGTCCTGCACCCCGCCGACACTGTGCGTGCCCTGCGCCGGCCGGGTCGCGTCATTGTCGTCGACGAGGCTTTCGCCGACGCGGTCCCTGGCGAACCCGAATCGCTGGCCGCCGAATCCCTGCCCGATGTGCTCGTGCTGCGCAGCCTCACCAAGACCTGGGCGCTGGCCGGACTGCGCTGCGGGTACTTCCTCGGTGCCCCCGACCTGCTCGCCCGCCTCGCCCACGGCCGGCCCCATTGGCCGTTGGGGACCTTGCAGCTGGAAGCGATCGCGGCGACGGCCGACCCGCATGCGCTTGCCGAGACCCACGCGCAGGCCGAGCAGATCGCCCAGGAGCGCGCCGCGATGGTTGACCGGCTGACCGCCCTCGGTGTCAGCGTGCACATACCGGCGTCCGGCCCGTTCCTGCTCATTCAGGTGGGTGATGGTGTGCTGCTGCGTAAACACTTGGCGGACAATGGGATAGCAGTACGCCGCGCGGACACTTTTCCGGGGCTGGGCGCCGACCATCTGCGGCTCGCGGTCCGCGGGGCCGCCGACGTCGATCGACTGGTGGCGGCGATCCGGGACGCGGCGGGTGCGTGCTGATCGGAGCACTGTCGGCCCGGCTCTCCGTCGATCCGGCCCGGTCGGACGGGACCGCGGGTGCGGCGGGGCTGCCGGTGACGTGGGTCCGGCGCAACGGGAAGATGGCTGAGATCGAGTCGGACGATGGAGGTTGAGCGGTGACGACGCTGGCGGAACTCATCGAGGTGCTGGATGCGGCCTACCCGCCGAGGCTGGCCGAATCGTGGGATTCGGTGGGGCTGGTGTGCGGCGATCCGGGAGAGGCGGTGCGGCGGGTGGTCTTCGCCGTCGACGCCACCGCGGGCGTCGTCGACGAGGCGATCGAGTGGGGTGCGCAAGCGCTCGTGGTGCACCATCCGCTGCTGCTGCGCGGGGTGGACACCGTCGCCGCCGACACTGCGAAAGGTGCGCTGCTGCATCGGCTGATCCGTTCGGGTTGCGCCTTGTTCAGCGCGCACACCAATGCCGACTCGGCCGATCCGGGTGTGTCCGATGCGCTCGCCGAAGCGCTCGGCCTGACAGTTACCGGGCCGTTGGATCCGAAACCGGCTGCGGCCGTCGACAAGTGGGTGGTGCAGGTGCCGCGCACGGATACCGATCGGGTACTCGCGGCGCTGTTCGCGGCCGGGGCCGGCGGCAGCGGCAAGTATCGGGAGGCTGCCTGGAAGGTGTCGGGTGTCGGCCAGTTCCGGCCGATGGAGGGTGCCGAGCCGGCCATCGGCGTCATCGGTGAGATCGAGTACGTCGACGAGGATCGCATCGAACTCGTCGCACCGCCCGCCGCACGCAGCGCCGTCCTCACCGCGCTGCGCACCGCCCATCCCTATGAAGAACCGGCCTTCCATCTCACCGAACGCGCGCCGCTGCCCGGCAGTCTCGGCATCGGCCGCATCGGCACCCTGCCCGAGCCGGAAACCTTGCGCGCCTTCACCGCCCGGGCCGCCGCCGCGCTGCCGAAGACGACGTGGGGTGTGCGTGCGGCCGGTGATCCCGACCGGATGATCCAGACCGTCGCGGTGTGCGGCGGCGCGGGTGATTCGTATCTCGATACCGTCACCCGCCGCAAAGTCGACGCCTACCTCACCTCCGACCTGCGCCACCATCCCGCCGATGAACACCTGCGCCGGCACGGGCCCGCGCTGATCGACGCCGCGCACTGGGCCACCGAGTTCCCGTGGTGTGCGCAGGCCGAATCTGTTGTGCGAGCATCGCTTCCGGATCTGGAGACGCGAGTGTCCGCGTTGCGAACGGACCCGTGGACTGTGTCGGCGTCATGAGATAGAAGCGGATCCGCCCCGCTGACGGGCACGTTCCATGTCCACCCGCGCCCCCCGCATCGGAATACCTTCCCGGGCAAGCAATTCCGGCGCAGACCCGCCATGGCATGTGGCGGGCGTCCCATCTGCATGGACGACCCGCCACCACGGCACACCCTCGTCGAGCAGGCTCATCGCCCGCCCCACCTGACGTGGGTGCGCGCCGATCGCCCGGCCGATATCGCCGTAGGACGCGACGGACCCGGGCGCGATGCCGAGAACCGCCTCGCGAACGTCGTCCACCAGGCTCATCTGTTCCGCCCGTGCCGCCGTTCGTAGGCTTCCCGCTCGGCGGCCCCCTTCTGCCGCTCCCGCACATCGGCCAGCGCCGGATCGAGCCCGTGCTTGGCCAGCCGATGCCGCCGGTACACATACATCAACGCGACCGTGAAGTAGATCAACGGCAGATACAGCAACGCCATCATCGCCAACCCCATCCACAGCGGTCCCGGGATCAGCAGGAACAGGCACAGCGGCACGATAATCGGCACCAGAATCCGGGTCAGATACCGGCGGGCGGCGCCCGGACCGGTGAGGTCCTCGAGCACCCAGTCGTGCATAGCCGGAGGAAGCGTCGCGCCGCAGATATAGCGAATCCGCTGCACGACGCTCGGGGTCGCCGGGGTGCTGGTCACCCACCGAGCGTATCCCCGGGGCATCGGGCAGGGTCAGGGGTGCAGGGTAGGGCGGTAGACGAGTTCCTGGATGTTGCCGTCGAGGGTTCGGGATTCTATGAGCTCCAGGTCGAAGTCGTCGGCACCGTCGAAGATCGAATCGTCGCCGGTCTTGCCGGTGATGACGGGGAAGATCGTCACCTGGAGGCGGTCGACGAGACCGGCCGCCATCAGCGCGCGGTTCATCGACAAGCTGCCGTGCGAGCGCAGCGGCACGTCCGATTCCTCCTTGAGCCGGGCGACGACATCGACGGCGTCACCGGGCACCACGGTCGCATCCGGCCAATCCAGCGGCCCGGTCAACGTGTTGGACACCACCGTGGCCGGCAGGTTCCACATCCGGCTCACCCACGGATCTTCCACCTCCTCGACCCCGGACGCCAGCAGTTCGGTGAAAGTGCGATAGGTGTTGGCACCGAACACCATCCGCTGGTCGGTGTTGTACAGCGAGAGACGATGTTCGAGCAGCTCAGGGCCTTGTTTGCCCCAGTATCCACCCCAGTCGCCACCGTTCACGCCGCCGTAGCCGTCCAGGCTGGAAAAAACATCGAAGGTGTAGGTGGTCGTCATGATCGCTCCTCGGTGCCGGTCGGTCTGCTCTTGTGGATTCAGACGGGACACCGCAGTGGAATTAATCGCCGATCACCGCTTGCGCGCTTCGATGAGGAACCGCGACGAGTGCGCGATGAACGGACCCTCGGTCTCGATCTTGTCGTGCAGTTCGCGGAGGCGATCGTGGTAGGCGGCGACGGTGAAACCCGGCACCATCCAGATCACCTTGCGCAGGAAATAGATCACCGCGCCCACGTCGAAGAACTCCATGCGCAGGCGTTCGGCGCGCAGGTCGGTGACGTCCAGGCCGGCTGCCTCGGCGTCACGGCATTCGTCGTCGGGATGGCGTTTGCGGCGGATGTCCTCCGGCTGGGGGCCGAGGAAATACTCCACCAGTTCGAAAACGCTGGCCGGGCCGACGTGCTGGGCGAGGTAGGTGCCGCCGGGCTCGAGGACCCTGGCGATCTCACTCCACCACACAGTAGCCGGATGACGGCTGGTGACGAGGTCGAAGGCGGCATCGGCGAAGGGCAATGGTGGTTCGTCGGGGTCGGCGACCACCACGACGCCGCGCGGGCGCAGCAGCCGCGTGGCCTTGGCCAGGTTCGGCGGCCACGACTCGGTCGCCGCCATCACCGAGGGCAGTTTCGCCGCGCCGGCCAGCACCTCACCACCGCCGGTCTGGATGTCGAGCGCCGCCGTCGCCTCGGCGAGCTTGCCGCTCATCACCCGCTGATAGCCCCAGCTCGGCCGCTGTTCGGTGGCGCGACCGTCCAGCCAGGAGAAGTCCCAGCCCGCCACCGGGGCGGCATTCGCTTCGGCCACCAACTCCTCGAACGTTCGCCGCATACCAGCATCATTCACGGTGCGCACGCATGGAGCGACACTATTAGCCCCTGAGCCGGCACTCGACCCGGCGTGTGCACGGTTCCCAGCAACCTCCCAGCCGAGGCGCAGGGTGGCCCCAGCGTGGGCCATGAGTGTGGGCGCATGACCGAAATCGTGGCCGTCGCCGAGACGGCGGAGAGTGCGAACGCCGCGCCGGCACCTGTGCTGGACGTGGTCGTTCCCGTCTACAACGAAGAGACCGACCTCGGTGTCTGTGTGCGCCGGCTGCACGAGTTCCTGCGCGGCGGATTTCCGTTCCCCACGCGGATCACCATCGCCGACAATGCGAGCACCGATGCGACCTTGCAGGTGGCAAGGCTGCTGGCGGAGGAACTCGACGGCGTCGAGGTGGTGCACCTTGCCGTGAAGGGGCGCGGGCGGGCGCTGCGTGCGGCCTGGGCTCGTTCGGATGCGCAGGTCGTCGCGTATATGGATGTCGATCTGTCCACGGATCTGAACGCGCTGCTGCCGTTGGTCGCGCCGTTGGTGTCGGGGCATTCCGATCTGGCGATCGGCACCCGGCTCGATGCCGCGGCCCGGGTGGTGCGTCGACCGAAACGCGAGATCATCTCCCGTTGCTACAACCTTCTGCTGAAAGCCTCGCTACGGGCGCGCTTCTCGGATGCGCAGTGCGGATTCAAGGCGATCCGCACCGACATGGCGCGTGAATTGCTGCCCCTGGTGCGTGACGGTGAATGGTTCTTCGACACCGAACTGCTGGTGCTCGCCGAACGCGCGGGCCTGCGCATTCACGAGGTGCCGGTGGATTGGATCGACGATCCGGACAGTCGCGTCGACATCGTCGACACCGCACGCAAGGATCTGCTCGGCATCTGGCGATTGGGCCGGGAACTCGCCACCGGCGCGCTGCCGCTGCCGGAGTTGCGTCGTGCTGTGGGTAGAGAGCCGCTGGTGCCGGGTGTGCCGCTGGGCATGGTGGGGCAGCTGGTGCGGTTCGCGATCATCGGCACCGGCTCGACGTTGGCCTACATGGTGCTGTATCTGCTGGCGCAGCCGTTGGCCGGCGCGCACGTGGCGAACTTCGTCGCGCTGGTGCTCACCGCGATCGCCAATACCGCCGCCAACCGGGCGTTCACCTTCGGGGTGCGCGGAACATCCGGGATGATCACCCACCAGTTCCAAGGGCTGCTGATCTTCGCATTCGGCCTGATGGTGACCAGCGGCTCGCTGTTCGCGCTGCACCGGGGGGCGCCGGCGGCACCCGTTCAGCTCGAATTGCTCGTCCTGGTCGGCGCGAACCTGGTGGCGACATTGGCCCGGTTCGTCGGACTGCGCTGGATATTCCGCGATCCGGCGGCACGTTCTCGTCGAAAGGTGGTGACTCGATGACGATCACGACGACAGCGACGCCATCGACTGCGGTCGCGCCCACGGAATCGACGCCCGCCCGGCGTCACCGCTGGGAGTATCCCGCACTGGTACTGCTGCTGGTCGGCACCGGTGTGGGCTATCTGTACAACCTCAGTGCGAACGGTTGGGCGAACTCCTTCTATTCGGCTGCGGTGCAGGCGGGTTCGGTGTCGTGGAAAGCGTTCTTCTTCGGCTCCTCCGACGCCGCGAACTCCATCACCGTGGACAAGCCGCCTGGGTCGCTATGGCTGATGGAGCTGTCGGTGCGGCTGTTCGGGTTGAACAGCTGGAGCATGCTGGTCCCGCAGGTGCTGCTCGGGGTCGCCACCGTCGCGCTGGTGTGGGCGTCTGTCCGGCGCTCCTTCGGCGCGCCGGCCGGGCTGATCGCCGGTCTCGCGCTCGCGGTCACTCCGGTTGCGGCACTGATGTTCCGCTTCAACAACCCCGATGCGCTACTGGTGTTGCTGATGGTCGCCGCGGCCTGGGCGATGCTGCGTGCGGTCGAAGACGGCCGGTGGCGTTGGCTGGTGCTCACCGGCACGTTCATCGGGCTCGGATTCCTGGCCAAGCAGCTGCAAGTGCTGCTGGTCGTCCCCGCCCTCGCCCTGACCTATCTCATCGCGGGCCCGCCGCGACTGGGTACCCGGATCGCGCAACTATTCGCTGCCGGCGCCGCGATGCTGGTGGCGGCCGGCTGGTGGCTGCTGGCGGTGGAACTCTGGCCGGAATCCGAGCGACCGTGGATCGGTGGCTCACACAACAACTCGATTCTCGAATTGACCCTGGGATACAACGGGCTCGGCCGGCTCAACGGTGACGAGACCGGCAGTGTCGGCCCGGGTGGTGAGCTGCCGCCCGGCGGCAACGGGATGTGGGGCAGTACCGGGATCGGGCGGATGTTCGATACCGCGCAGGGCGGGCAGATCGCGTGGCTGATCCCGGCTGCCCTGGTCGCGCTGGTGGCCGGACTGCTGGTGCGTGGTCGCGCCGCCCGGACCGACGCCAAGCGTGCTGCGCTGATCCTGTGGGGTGGCTGGTTGCTCGTCACCGGGCTGGTGTTCAGTTTTATGGCCGGAATCTTCCACCAGTACTACACGGTGGCGCTGGCACCGGCGATCGCCGCGCTGGTCGGGATCGGGGCGCAGATTTCCTGGCGCAACCGTTCACGGTGGTGGATTCGGGTCTGCACCGCGCCGGCCGTCGGCCTCACCACGGCGACGGCATGGATGTTGTTGTCGCGCACCGCCGATTTCGTGCCGTGGTTGCGGTGGGTGGTGCTGGCCCTCGGTGTGCTGGTGACAGTGGCGGGCGTGATGCCTCTGCCGGCGAAACCGGCGCTGGGTGCCGCCGCGCTCGCGGGAGTCGTTGCGCTGTCCGGCCCGGTGGCCTACACGGTCGATACCGTGAATTCGGCTCACACCGGGGCGATTCCGACTGCCGGCCCCGCAACCGGCGGTATGGGCGGGCCCGGTGGCATGCGGTTCGGCGACGAGGGACGGCTCGGGCCGCCGCCCGGAACCGATGGCGGCGCCATGGCGCCCGATGCCGCCGGCACCTTCGACGGCACCGGGTCGGCGCAGGGCATGGCAGGTGGCGCAGTAGCGGGCGATGCGTCGGCCGGACAACCGTCGGGCGGTGGCGGATTCGGCGGAATGCGGGGTGGGCCCGCAGGTGGCGTGATGGGCGCGAGCGAACCGGGCGCGGAGCTGGTCGCGCTGCTCGAACAGAACGGTGCGACCTACACCTGGATGGCGGCGACCGTCAGTTCCAACAGCGCCGCCGGGTACCAACTGGCCACTGAACTGCCGGTGATGCCGATCGGCGGATTCAACGGCACCGATCCTTCGCCGACGCTCGAGCAGTTCCAGCAGTACGTCGCCGAGGGGAAGATTCACTACTTCCTCGGCGGCAATCGAGGAGGACCCGGATCGGGTGATTCCGACAGCGCGCGCATCGCGGCGTGGGTGCAGGAGAACTTCACCGCCGCCGTGGTCGACGGCGTGGCGGTGTACGACCTCACCAGTTGACCCGATCGGCCCGGCTCCTACTCGGAGCTGGGCCGATCGTCCATGTCGGCGGCCGAAATCGCGCTCCGTTGGTGGGCAGAAGGGAAGGCGACCTTGCGTGTACGTATACATCTACGTATAGTCGGTGTCAGCCGCCAGTTGTACGTATACATCTACGTATAACGACCAGCGGATGGAAGCACACCGAGGAGAACTCATGCACACGTTCCAGACCCCCGAGCCGATCGCCGTCGATATCGCCGTGAACTGCGGTGACGTCTTCGTCACCGCCTCGGACCGCACCGACACTGTCGTGCAGGTCCGGCCCACCGATCCGGACCGCAAGGACGATGTGCGCGCCGCCGAGCAGATCCGGATCGACTACGCCGCGGGCAAGCTGACGGTGCACGAGCCCAGCGGGTGGCAGACCTTGCTCCGCCGCGGCGGCCGCACCTCGATCCAGGTGAGCATCGACGTGCCCGCAGGTTCGCGGCTCAGTGGCCGGGTGGCGGCCGGCCGGGTGCTCGGCACCGGCGAGTTCGGCGACTGCGACCTGAAGGTGGCCGCCGGCGACATCACCGTCGAACGTCCGCGCGGTTCGGTAAAGGCGAAAACCGACATGGGCAGCATCCGGATCGGCGAGGCCGCGCGCGGCGTGCTGGAACTGGAGACGTCGATGGGAACCGTGGAGGTCGGCATCCGCCCGGGCAGCGCGGCGCGGCTGAAGACGAAAGCCCTGTGTGGCACGGTGCAGAACCTGATGGAGGCGGTCGAGAAGCCGCAGCGCGAGGAGGACGTCGTGCAGGTGAACGTGCGCAACTCGTTCGGCAGTGTCATCGTCCAGCACGCCACCGCCGCGTGATCGGGCTCAGCCGAGCAGCCGCTGCTCCTTGGCGACGGCAACCGCGGCCGCCCGAGTGTCCACGCCGAGTTTGGCGTAGATGCGGCCGAGGTGGGTCTTCACCGTCGCTTCGCTGATGTGCAGGGCGCGGGCGATCTCGCGATTGCCGAGGCCGTGCGCGAGCTGGGCGAGGATGTCGGATTCGCGGGCGGTCAGGCCGGGGCGCGGGTCGCGCATGCGGGCCATGACCCGGCCGGCCACCGGCGCCGACAGGGCAGTGTGGCCGGCGGCCGCGGTGTGGATGGCGGCGAAGAGTTCCTCCGGCGGCTCGGCCTTGAGCAGGTAGCCGGTGGCGCCGGCGGCGATGGCGCGGGTGATGTCGGCGTCGGTGTCGAAGGTGGTGAGCACCAGCACGTGCGGGCGCGGTTCGGGCAGCGCGGTGATCCGGCGGGTGGCTTCCACGCCGTCGAATTCGCCGCCGAGCTGAAGATCCATCAGCACCACGTCGGGGTGCAGCGCCCCGGCCATGGCCACCACTTCGGCGCCGCTGCCCGCCTCACCGACGACGTCGATATCGGGCGCACTGTCCAGCAGCGCCCGCAGGCCGGCCCGGACCACCACGTGGTCATCGCAGATCAGCAGGCGCACAGTCGGATTCGTCATGCTCGCTCCAGGGGGATCGCGGCCGAGAGTACGGCGCCTTCGCCGGGCGCGGATTCGATGGTCAGGGTGCCGCCGAGCTGCTGGAGGCGGGCCCGGATGGCCGGTAGCCCGTAGCCGCGATCGCGGCCGGAACCGCCGGCGGTGGCGGGATCGAAGCCGCGGCCGTCGTCGGCGATGTCGAGCAGCAGCTGATCGTCGAGGTAGGTGAGGGTCAGGGTGGCGGTCCGGGCGGCGGCGTGTTCGCGGATATTGGCCAGCGCGCCCTGCGCGATCCGCAGCATCGTGGCTTCGATCCGGCCGGGTAGCCGCACCGGCGTGCCGTCGATTACGCAGCGCACCGCCAGTTCGTCGGAGTTCTCGCGTTCGGCCAGCGTGCGCAGCGCGGCGTCCAGCGACCCGGTGGCGGCGAGATCGGCGGGCGCGAGATCGTGCACGAAGCGACGCGCTTCGGCGAGGTTCTGTTCGGCGATGGTGGCAGCGGTGCGCACATGCGAGCGCGCGCGTTCGGCATCGCTGTCCCAGATCCGGTCGGCGGCTTGCAGCAGCATGCGCTGACTGGACAGCCCCTGCGCCAGGGTGTCGTGGATTTCGATCGCGAGCCGTTGCCGTTCGGCCAGCGTGCCTTCCCGGCGCTCGGTGGCCGCGAGTTCCTGACGGGTGCGCAGCAGATCGTCGATGAGGGCGGCCTGCCGCACGGTCTGGCGGCGCATCTGCACGAACAACGCCGTGGTCACCGCCGCCACCGCGGGCGGTGCGAGCAATAGATTCGGATCACCCCAGCCTGCCAACCGCACTTGCGTGAGCACCACCAGCCCGGTCAGCACCACCACCAGGACGACTGCGACGCGCACGGAAAGAATGCGAAAACCGGTGTACAGCAACGGCACCGCGCACCAGGCGAAACTGGGCGCGAGTACCACCAGCACCGCCCAGCAGGCGACCAGCAGCGCGAACCACACCAGCCCCCGCCTGCCGCGCGGCGCGCCCGCCACATACAGCAGCGCGAGCACCCCGGACAGCGCGAGCACCCAGCCGGATTGCGGACTGCCGGGATGCCGGATCAGGAACCGGGCCAGCGAGGCGCCCAGCAACACATAGAAGGTGGCGTGCATGACGATGGCGAGCACGCGTTCCTCGCCGGGATCGGTCGTGGAGATCTCCGGCACCGCCACCTCCTCTACGCGCGTCGAACTGGGCAAACACATTCATTCTGCCGTGCGGTCGACGTCAGCGCGGTCAACCGATCGGATGACCCCCGTGTCGGCCGGACGGCCGCGCAACCCGAGCCGCGGAGCCGATGGCAAACCCCTGGCCGACGCCGAGGATTGGTGATGAACCGAATGGCGACCGCCGTTCACCCGGACGAGGAGAACTCCATGAACTCGCGCAACACCCGTACTTCCGTGGCCACCCGCACCCGCATCGCCATCGGCGGCGCCGCCGTGGCGGCCATCGCCGCGGGCACCGTCGGCATCGTCTCCGTCAATGCCGATGCACCGCAGCCGGTGCAGGTGGCGCCGGTCGCGGTGAACGCGGCCGCGGGCAACCTCACCCACAGCACGCACCTGACCATCGACGCCGCGACCGAGGCCGCGCAGGCCGCCCTCGACGCCGCCCGCAAAGAGAATCAGCGCGTCAGCGTCGCCGTGGTGGACCGCAACGGCAACACCATCGTCACGCTGCGCGGTGACGGCGCCGGCCCGCAGTCCTACGAGTCGGCCGAGAAGAAGGCCTACACCGCCGTCTCCTGGAACGCCGCCACCTCGAAGCTGGCCGAGCGCCTGGACTCCGCGCCGCACCTCGCCGACATCCCCGGCACCCTGTTCCTGGGCGGCGGCGCCCCGGTGGCCGTCGAGGGCACGTCGATCGCCGGCATCGGTGTCGCCGGTGCGCCCAGCGGTGATCTGGACGAGAAGTTCGCCCAGGCGGGCGCGGCGACGCTGCGCGACTGACCTGCGCCACCCGCGTTGTAGCCGGCCTACCTCGGCGTCAGCGTCACCGGCAATGCCGACGGCGACAGCACGAAATCCCGATTCGACGCTCGCACCACATAATCCGGGTCGGGCGTCGGCTTCCACCGCGCGAAGAACGCGGCCGAGGCGAGGGTGATCTCCAGCATGGCGAAGTGGTCGCCGAGGCAGCGGCGCCGGCCGACGCCGAACGACAGGCTCGACTTCTTGTCGATCTCCTCGGCGCGGGCGGGGGACCAGCGGTCGGGGTCGAAGGCTTCGGGGTTGGGGTAGTAGCGCTTGTCGTGCTGCACCATGTACGGGCTGAACATGACCGCGGTGCCGTCGGGGATGGTGACGCCGCCGATGGTGACGTCGCCGTCGGCGGTGGCGGCGCTGATCCACGGACCCCAGAAGCGAATCGTCTCCGCCACGATCTGCTTGAGGTAGGGCAGGGCGTTGATGTGTTCGGCGCGCACCGGTCCGGAGCCGACGACCTCGTCGAGTTCGCGGTAGAGCCGTTCGGCCACCTCGGGCCTGCGCATCACCTCGTGCCACAGCCACCCGGCGAGTGAGGCCATCGAGCCGACGCCGCCGGCCAGCATGAGGATCGCTTCGTCGATGATGTGCTCGTCGGACAGGGTGGCGCCGGTTTCGGCGTCGCGGTGCCGGATCAGCGCCGACACCACATCGTTGAAATCTTCGTCGCGGCGGCGGTATTCGGCGATGACGTCGCCGATGGCGCCGCGCAGATGCCGGGATTTGCGTTCCCACCGCCAGTTCGCGATCACCCGGAGCCTGCGGATCTGCGGTGGCATGGCGGTGCGGATGATGACCTGGCTGAGCAGCCACGGCACATTGTCGCGGATCTCGCGCCGCGCCGAATCGCTGAAACTGGCCTTGAACAGGGTGGCGGATACGGTGTCGAGCACAAGTCCGTGCGCCTCGTCCATCAGATTCACCGTGGTGCCCGACGGCAACCCCGACGACCATTCCTCCGCGATATCGGCTGCGGCCCTGGTGTATTCGGCGAGCCGGCTCTGCCGCAGCGCGGGGGCGATCATCCGGCGGCGCAGTTTGTGTTCGGCGCCGCGCAGGACGTTCACCGAACCACCGGCGACGTCCTTGATCGCCTCGCGCAGGTCTTCGCGGTTGAATTCCGCCTCACCCAACCCGACCTCGCGCACCAGATCGGGAGTGGTGAGCAGGTAGCCGGTCTTCTGGCCGAAGTGCAACCGCACGATGGGGCCGAGTTCCGACAGCGAGGTCACGAATCCGGGCGCGTCCCGCAGTGCGCGCAGGCTGTGGCCGACGAGTGGGAGGGCGCCGGGCGCGGTGGGTATCTCGGCCAGGCTGCGCGGCATCACCTGCTCGGGGCTCGCCGCGACCCCGTCGATGGCCTGCCGGTACACCTCGATCACCGCACCGACCTGCCGCGATTGCCGCACACCATCGCTGTGCTTGGACTGCACGGCGCGCATCTCGGCCAGCGCCGCACGTTCGCCCGCCAGCCGCGCCACCGTGTCCGCGATGGCGGCCGCCGACGCATCAGCGGTGCGGATCCCGCCACCGGCCGGCACCGATTCCGCTAGCGCGGGATCGCAATAGATGACCGGCAGCCCGACCGCGACCGCCTCCAGCAGCACCATCCCCTGGGTGTCGAAATCCGACGACGGGAACAGCAGCGCATCCGCCTTGGCCATCGCATTCAAGCATTCGGCCTGAGTGACCCTGCCGTGCAATCGGATTCGATCACCGAGCCCGTGCTCGGCGATGACGGCCGCGGCGGCGTCACGCTGGTCGCCCTCGCCGTAGATGTCCAACGTGCAGTCCGGCACCCGGCGCACCGCCTCGATCGCCTCGAGCGGCCGCTTCTCCGCTGACAGCCGCCCGCACCAGCTCAACTGCAACGGACCGGATTCGGCATGGGTGTAATCCGCGCCGGAACGATGGTCGACCAGCGAGTCGTCGACGCCGTTGGACACCACCCGAATCGGCCGTGTGACACCGTGATCGGCCAGCAGATCCGCGAAATGCCGGGTCGGCGCGATCACCCGGTCGGCGGCCTGCGCCTGCGCCGAGATCGTCCACCAGGCCTGGCGTGCCGCACGGCTTTCCGCACGATGGGGCATGTGATGGCGATGCGGCACGAAACGTCCGTGCAGCGCCCGCAGGGCCAGCGCCGCCGGAAGCGGTGCGGGGGAGGTGTGCTCGATGAACGCGTCGTCGCGGCTCTGCGCCGTGTGCACCAGCGGAAGACGATGCCGCCGTGCGGCTTTCATACCCGCGATGGCGACGCCGTAGGTGGTGTGGGTGTGCACCACATCGACCGGGCCGCGAGCGGCGAACGCGTCATCGATGCGGCGCGCGTTGCGCTTGCTGGGCAGCACCATAGGGAAACCGTTGACCGCCAGCGGGGCGGCCTCGAGCTCCACCACATTCGGTGCGGTCTGCACACGCGCGCCCGCGAGCGGCGCGACGAACAGCGTCACCCGATGACCCGCGTTTTCCAGCCCACGGCACAGCGAATCGACCGCCGTCTGCACCCCACCGAGCGTGGCCGGGTGGTAATCGGTGAACAACGCGATGTGCACAATGTCACTGTACCGAGGCAGCAGGACCGGACGCACCGAAAGAAGCGCGAGTGAAGATTGCCATTCCTCTCACGGGAACCCGTGGTGACGTGCAGCCGATCGTCGCGCTGGGTCGCGAACTCGAAGGCCGCGGGCACGATGTGCTCATCGGTGCCCCACCGAATCTGGTCGATTTCGTCACCGACGCCGGGCTCACCGCGCGCGCGTGCGGTCCCGATATCCAGCAGCTCTACAGTTCCCCCGAGGGGCAGCAGGCCCTGGCGGCGGGCAGCACGTTCCGGTTGATGCAGCTGGTCGGGCGGCAGATGGCCGGGTATGCGGCGCAGATGAATCAGGAAGTCATCGATGTGTGCGCCGATGCCGAATTGATCGTCGCGACCACCGTCACCGAAGATCGCGCCGCGTCGGTGGCCGAAGCGATGGATGTTCCGCTGGTGAGCCTGCACTACTACCCGTGCCGCTACACCGGCCGGTATCCGTTTCCCGGCGCGCTGCCGCCGCACTGGAATCCACCCGCGGTGATCAACCGCACCACCTGGGTGCTGGCCGAGAATCTGCGCCGGGTGGTGTTCGCGCGCTATCTGAACGAGCTGCGCGGGCGGCTCGGCCTGCCGAACTCCTGGGCCAGTACGGCCGCGGTGCTGGCCAAGGCCAAGGTGCCCGAGATCCAGATCTACGATCCGGCGCTGGTGCCCGGGCTGGCGCAGGAATGGGGCGAGCGGCGTCCGTTCACCGGCTTCCTCACCCTCGATCAGCAGACCCGCGCCGCCGTCGGTGAGCTCGCCGGCGATCACCACGACATCCTGGCCTGGGTCGACGCCGGTGATCCGCCGGTGTTCTTCGGCTTCGGCAGCATGCCGATCCGCGATATGGCCTCGGTGCTGGCGATGGTGTCGCAGGTGTCGGCGCGGCTCGGCGTGCGGGCGCTGGTGAGTGTGGGGTGGAGCGATCTCGACGTCGACGCCGAGGTGGGCGAGCATGTGAAGGTCGTCGGCCCGTTCGCCCACGATGTGGTGTTCCCGCGCTGCGCGGCGGCGGTGCATCACGGCGGGATCGGGACGCTGTTCGAAAGCCTGCGCGCCGGACTACCCACGCTGGTGTGTTCGGTGTCGTTCGAGCAGCCGATGTGGGGCGGGCAGGTGGAGCGGCTCGGCGTCGGCGCGCATCTGCGGTTCACCCGGCTCACCGCGCAGGCGCTCGAGGAGAAACTGCGGTCGGTGCTCACTCCGGAACACCGGGCCCGGGCGCGCGAGTTCGCGTCCACGTTGATCACCGAAGGTGCGAGTGCCCGCGCCGCCGACGTCATCGAGGCCGCGGGCCGGTGATCGGGCACGTTCTCGCCGATACGGCCACCATGTTCCAGCGCAGCGCCCGCAAGACGCTGCGCAGCCGGGACACGCTGATCATCTCGCTGCTCATGCCGATCCTGATTATGCTGCTGTTCACCTACGTCTTCGGCGGCGCGATCAATGTCGGCGGACCGTATCTGGACTATGTGGTGCCGGGCATCATGCTGCTGTGCGCCGGGTTCGCCTCCTCGATCACCGCCACCGGCGTCTCCACCGATATGACCAACGGCAGCGTCGACCGGTTCCGCACCCTGCCGATGTTCCGGCAGGCGGTGCTGGCCGGGCACGTCGCCGAGGGCGTGGTCCGCAACATGATCGCCATCGCGATCGCGGTCGCGGTGGCGGTGGTGCTCGGCTATCGGCCCGAGGCCGGCCCGCTGGGGTGGCTGGCGGCGGCACTGATGATCGCGCTGTTCGTCACCGCCGTGTGCTGGATCGCCGTCGCGCTCGGCCTGGTCGCCAAGAATCCGGAGGCGGCCGGCGGGCTTACCTACGCGATCATGTTCATTCCCTATATCTCCAGCGCGTTCGTGCAGACCTCCACCATGCCCGGGTGGCTGCGTGGCTTCGCCGAACACCAGCCGGCCACCCCCGTGGTGGAGACGGTGCGCGGGCTGCTCGACGGCACCGGGGCGAGCGCGCACGCCGGCGTCGCGGTGGCGTGGTGCGTGGGACTCGGGGCCTTGGGTTTCGCCGGCGCGAGCGCGCAGTTCGCGGCGTTGGCCCGCCGCTGAGGAGCCCGGTCCCGGCCCGGTTCGTGACCGATCCCAACGGGTGGCCGGTATCGGCTGGTCGGCGCGGTACGGTTGAGCTTCTATCCGTCCACAGCGTTGTCAGGAGTTTGTCCGCGTTGAATGTCGAACCACCGATCCAGGCCAAGCTGCTGAAGCTCGCCGCCGTCGACGCCGAGCTGACCCGTATCGCGCACCGGCGCACGGTACTGCCCGAGCAGCAGGAGGTCGACCGGCTCGAAACCGAACGCAACGCGCACAAAGATGCCGCGGTGGCCGTGGAGATCGTGCTGGACGACCTGGACCGCGACATCCGCAAACTCGAGGGCGAGATCGAGGCCGTGCGCAAGCGCGAGGAACGCGACCGCGCCATGCTGACCTCCGGTTCGGTCGGCGCCAAGCAGCTGTCGGAACTCCAGCACGAACTCGGCAGCCTGGAGCGGCGCCGCTCGGTGCTCGAAGACGACCTGCTCGAGGTGATGGAGCGACGCGAGGCCTCCGCCGCCGACCACGACCACGCCGGCGCCCGGCTCAGCAAGGCCGACGAGGACCTGGAAACCGCCAAGCGCGCCCGCGACGAGGCGCTGGCCGATCTGGACGTCGCGCAGAACCGCTGCGACGCCGACCGCGCGCAGCTGGTGGGCGCCTTCCCCGACGAGGTGCTGGCCATCTACGACCGCCAGCGCGCGCAGCACGGTGTCGGCGCCGCCCTGCTGCAAGCCCGCCGCTGCGGCGCCTGCCGGATCGAACTCGATCGCGGCGAGATCGCCCGCATCGCCAAGACCGCACCCGAGGTCGTGGTGCGCTGCCCGGAGTGCGGCGCGATCATGGTCCGGACCAAAGAGTCGGGTCTGTGAGCCGGAGCCGGTGAGTTCGAAGCGAGGAGGTGGCGGTGGTGTCGGTGCGTGAGGTGATCGTCGAGGCCGACGGCGGCTCGCGCGGCAACCCGGGGCCCGCCGGATACGGTGCGGTCGTCTTCGACGCCGGCCACAGCCGCATCCTCGCCGAACGGATGGAATACCTCGGCGTCGCCACCAACAACGTCGCCGAATACCGCGGCCTCATCGCGGGCCTGGAAGCCGCCGCCGAACTCGGCGCCCGCGAGGTGTCGGTGCGGATGGATTCCAAACTGGTGGTCGAGCAGATGTCCGGCCGCTGGAAGGTCAAGCACGCGGCGATGATCCCGCTGGCCGACCGCGCAAAACGCCTGGTCGCCGGGTTCGATCGGGTGAGTTTCCAGTGGATTCCGCGCGCGGAGAACGCGCACGCGGACCGGCTGGCCAATGTCGCCATGGATGATGGCGGGCTGGTCGACGAGGTCCGCACCGCGCGCGAGGCGGGTCATGCGCCGACCGCGCTCGGCGGCGCCGGTCGGCACGAAGGCGCCCAGGTCGATCCCACCGTGGCGCCCTCACCCGAATCGGCAACGGACGCCGACGCCAAGGAGACCTCCCGCGGTGCTTCGGCATCCTCCGACGCCGGTTCGGCCGTCGGCATCGAACGCGAGGCGCCGAGCTGGATCGATGAGGTGCGCGAAGCCTCGCCGCCCGGCGAAACTTCGGCGACGACTTCGCAAAGGGCGCGCGAACCACTCGTGACGGCCAAGCAACCACCGCCCGGCTGGACCGGCCTGAGCGGTCGACCCACTCGGTTCCTGCTGCTGCGTCACGGCCAGACCGAGCTGTCGATCGAACGCCGCTACTCTGGCCGCGGTAACCCACCGCTCACCGCGCTCGGCCGCGAACAAGCGGCGCGGGCGGCGAAGATGCTGGCCGCCAAGGGCGATATCGCCGCGGTGATCTCCTCACCGCTGGGCCGGGCCCAGGAAACGGCCGAGGCCGCCGCGACCGCGCTCGGAGTGCCGATGCAGATCTGCGAGGGGCTCATCGAAACCGATTTCGGCGACTGGGAGGGGCTGACCTTCGCCGAGGCGGTCGCACGCGATCCGCAACTGCACTCCGACTGGCTCGGCGATCCGTCGCTGCCGGCGCCGGGCGGGGAGAGTTTCGACCAGGTGCGCGAGCGGGTGGAAGCGGCGCGCCGCGATCTCGTCGCGCTCTATCCCGGTGCGAATCTCGTTGTCGTGAGCCATGTCACACCGATCAAGACGCTGCTGCAACTCGCACTCGGGGTCGGTCCGTCCCTGCTCTACCGGCTGCATCTGGACCTGGCGTCGCTGTCTGTCGCCGAGTTCTACCCGGACGGCGGGTCCTCGGTGCGGCTGGTCAACGATACGAGCTATCTATAAGTCGCCCGGTAACAACTGACATAGGGTGCCCTCACGGGCTGCGGCGTGTTGTTTTGGAGGATTGGCTAATCCCCAGCGTGCGCGGCGAATCCTGCCGAACTCCAACGTAATTGCGCATGACAATTACTTTGGCGAGCGAATCCCGGTTGCATTGGTCGAATTTAGAGGATCGCGGTACGCTTCGGACCGGTCAGGCACAGGCGTCCCGTCCGGCCTGTCTGATCGGGGAAGGGTGTTGGGTTCCCGGTCAGCGCTGTCGGGGGTGACGATCGGCGAGTAATGCTGCTCACCAGCGGTTTCGAGGGATGACTCCGCGCTGTGCTGCCTAGTGGTCTATGAGAGTGCAGGTTCGATGAGCAGTCCGATCAAGGTAGTTGTACTAGGGGCGGGGATCGGCGGACTCACCACTGCCGCCGCATTGCGACATGCCGGGTTCGGGGTCGAGCTCTACGAGGCGGGCCCCGAGCTGCGGGCCCAGGGATTCGGTCTTTCGGTACAGGCCAACGGAATCAACGCACTGCGCAGCCTCGATCTCGGTATCGACACCGAACTGCTCGAGCGTGGCGGACGCGTGGAGACCTTCCAGTTCCGCAAGCCGGATGGCACCCTGATCCGGGAGCTGCCGGTCTACAAGCTCGACGCCCGGCTCGGCGCGCCCGCGGTGGCGCTGCATCGCGCCGATCTGCATACCGCGCTGGTGCGCGCGATCGGCGACACCCCCACCTTCACCGGTGCCCAGGCCACCCGCTTCATCGATGACGGTGAGCGCGTGCGGGTCGAGTTCGCCGACGGCCGGGTGGCCGAGGGTGATCTGCTGGTCGGCGCCGACGGCATCCACTCCATGGTGCGCGCCCAGCTGCACGGCCGGTCCGAGCCGCGACCGGGCAATTTCGTGTGCTGGCTGGCCTGTATCCCGTTCGAGCATCCCCGCGTGCCGCGCGGTGCGTCGGCCCATTACTGGGGCACCGGAATGCGTTTCGGCATCCACGACATCGGCCACGGCCGGGTGTACTGGTGGGGCACGATGACCATGCCGGGCGCCGAGGCCGCCGACTGGCAGGGCACCAAGGACGACCTGCTGCGCCTGTACGCCGACTGGGCGCCGGAGGTGCGCGCCTGCATCGAGCAGACCGAATGGTCGCAGGTGCTGGCCGTGCCCGCGCAGGACCGTCCGCCGCTGGCCGAACTCGGCCGCGGCCGGGTCACCCTGCTCGGCGATGCCGCGCATCCGATGCTGCCCAGTCTGGGACAGGGCGCGAACTCGGCCATCGAAGACGCCGTGGTGCTCGCGCACACCCTGGCCAACTCGCTGGATCCGGTGGCCGGGCTGCGTCGCTACGAGCAGTTGCGCGCCGACCGCAGCGCCATGTTCGTCAACGGTTCGGCGCAGCTGGCCAAGGTCGAGCAGACCGACAGCGACAAGGCCGTCGCCGTGCGCGATGCCTACTTCCGCCGCGCGCCGGAGGGTTTCTTCCTGAACAACCTGGCCAAGCCCATGGGCTTCCCGGAGCTGGGCGGACCGAGCGTCGAGCTGCCGCGCGCGCTCTCGCCGATGGAGCGCTGGCACTGGATCGCCGATCAGCTGGCGCCGCTGCACATCCTGTCGCGGGTGCGGGTGCACGGTACCGTCACTGCCGAGCAGATCCGCGGGGGTCTCGACGAAGTGCAGCGCCGACATCCGCTGCTGCGGGTGGCGATCGCGGCGAATCCGGATGGCACCGAACCGAAGTTCGTGCCGACCGATCGTCCGCTGCCGCTGCGCGTGGTGGAATCGGCCGACCCCGATGCCTGGCTGTCCGAGACGGACGAGGTCGAGCTGCGTGAGCCGTTCGACTGGCAGCAGGGCCCGCTGGGCCGCGCGGTGCTGATCACCGACCCGGCCGGCCAGAGCGCCGACCTGGTGGTCACGCTGCACTACGCGATCGCCGACGGCGAGTCCGCGATGACGGTTGCCAAGCAGATCCTCCAGGTCGCCGCCGGTGAGGCGAGCCGCCTGCCGGCCGCGCCGGTGCGGCCCGGTCCGGAGCAGCTGTTCCCGGCGAAGTACCGGGGCGGCAGCGGAACTCGCAAGATGATTGTTGCCCAGTTGCGCGATCAGCTGGCGATGCTGCGCAAGCCGCGCCGGCTGGAACCGACCACCCTGGTGCCGCCCGCGCAGCGGCGCAGCCGCGTGGTGCACCGCACCCTCGACGGCGATCGGCTCGACGCGCTGCTGGCCGGCTGCGAGTCCCGCGGCGTGAGCTTGCAGTCGGTGCTGTCGGCGGCGTTGCTGGTGGGCGCGGCCCGCGAGGCAGGCACCACGGGCGCGGCGCCGTACACGGTGGGCAGCTCGGTGAACTTCCGCTCGCACCTCGACGGTGTGGTCTCCGACGCCGAAGTCGGTTCCTACCAGGGCATGATCGCCACCATGGCGAACTACGCGCCGTGGGCGTCGCTGTGGCAGCTCGCCGCGGAGATCGACGGCGCCTACCGCGAGCGGATGGCGCGCCGGGACCACATGTCGGCGCTGAATCTGCTGCAGGCGGTCGGCCCGAAGTCCGTGGCGGCCAGCGCTTCGACGGTGAAGCTGATGGACAGCCGCGGTCCCGGCCACCTGTGCATGACCTACCTGGGACAGTACGACGTCCCGGACAAGATCGGTGCCTGGCGGCTGTCGGAGGCGCAGTTCGTCTCCGGCATGTCGGTGAGCGGTTTCATCATGGCGACCGCCAATGCCACCCACGGCCAGTTGTCGTTCAACGTCGGCTACGTGGAACCCGCGGTGTCGACCGAACGGGCCGAACTGCTCGCCGACGAGAGCATCCGGGCGCTGCTGTCAGCGATCTGAGACAGATCGTTCACCGCCCCACAACCGCATGGCGGCCCGGCAGCCCCCGGGCCGTCATCGCCACAACCTTCGATCGATACGGACGACTGCCCGTGCGTCCCCGCGTGATCACAGCGCCGTGACCCGCCGACGCCGGCAGTGGGTCCGAACCTGGCCGTACGAGGAGCAACCGTGAATTCCGAGACGACACCGGCGGACGCGGAGGAGCCCGGCCTACCCCGCTGGCCGGTCACCGCCTACCAGCGTGACGTACTGTCCGCCGCCTTCCGGTTCGCGCCGGAACCGGTGTCCCAGTTGGCCGTCAAGGGTGATGTGGACCGGCCGCTGGATGTGGCGCGGATGCGGGAGGTGCTGCATCGCGCGGTGCGCCGCAACGACGCGCTGCGGCTGCGGTTCGAACTCGTCGACGGCGAGTTCCGGCAGTGGGTCTCCGAGGTCGAACCGGAGCTCGAGCACGTCGATTTCACCGCGGAGCCGGATCCTGCGCTGGCCTGCGCGGACTGGATTCGCCGGGCCTCGGCTCAGCCCATCGAGGGGCCGTCGAATCTGGCGGTGGCGGTGCTGGTCGACGATCCGGCCGATTTCCACATCTTCATCCGGGTGGCGCACGCCAACGCCGACGGCTGGGCGCTGAACATGCTGCTGGCGCATCTGATCCACGATTTCCTCGCTCCCGGCGGCGCCGAACCGGATCCGCTGCCGTCCTATCACGAGTTGCTCACCGCCGAGCAGCAGTACCGGTTCTCCGCGGACTGGAACGCCGATCGTGAGGCGCTGCTCGCGCACGTCGGCGACGCGGTTCCGGCCCTGTTCACCCGCACTTCGGCTCCGACGGCCGCGCGCGGGCATCGGGTGGTGCGGCTGGACAAGGCATACCTGGACCGGTTGCGTGGCTCCGGCACGTCGCCGTTCGCCTACACCGCCGCCGCGCTGGGCGCCTACCTGTGCGCGGTGCACCGCACCGACGAGGTGATGCTCGGTGTGCCGATGCTCAACCGCGACACCCCGGTGGCGCTGGCAGCGGGCGGGCACGTCACCAACATGCTGCCGGTGCGGGTGCGGGTCGGTGATGGGCGCACGCTCGCCGAGGTGGCCTCGGATGTGGCCGCGCAGATCAAGGCGTTGAAGAAGCATCAGCGCTTCGCTTACGGCGACCTCATGCGCGCGCTGGCCGAAGATCCCTCCGCGCCACCGCTGTTCGACGTGTCCTACTCGTACATGCGGTTGCCTGCCTCCGATCACCTCGACCAGATCATGGAGCGGCTGCGGCTGCCCAACGCCGGTTCCTGCTTGCAGGCGCTCAATATCGTCGCGATCGAACATCAGCGCGACGGGTCACTGAGCGTGCAGCTGATCTACGACTTGGATGTCTTCGACCAGACCTACCCGATCGGCAGCGCCATCGACAGCGTCGCCACCATGATCGAGGCCGCGCTCACCGATTCGGAGCAGCCGGTGTCGGCGCTGCCGCTGGTGTCGGCGGCGGCAGCGCAGCGGGTGGCGGAGTTCGAAGCCGGGCCGCGCGCGCCGTTCCCCTACACCACCCTGGACCGGCTCTTCGCCGAACAGGCCGCGGCCAACCCGGCCCGCACCGCGATCATCGCCGCCGACGGCGAGCGGCTCGGCTATGCCGAATTGGCCGAGCGGGCCGACGTTTTCGCCGATCGGCTGCTCGAACTCGGGGCAACGGGCAACGAGTGCGTGCCGGTGGTGTTGCCGCGCTCGCCGCAGATGCTGGTGGCGATGTACGGCATCCTGCGCGCCGGCTGCGCGTATGTGCCGCTGGATCCGGAGTTCCCGGCCACCCGCATCGAGACCGTGCTGGCCGACTGCGGCGCGCGTTTCGTGGTGGCCGGGCCCGAACATCAGGCGGTGTTCGACCGGCTGGGTGTGATCCGCGTCGAGCCAGGCGAGCTGCACGCGGTCAACGTCGAGAACCGATCGCATCCGGCCGATCTCGCCTACCTCATCTACACCTCCGGTTCGACCGGCAAGCCCAAGGGCGTGATGATCGAGCATCGCTCGGTGGTCAACCGGTTGATCTGGATGCAGCGGCGCTACCCACTCGGCGCCGACGACGTCATCCTGCAGAAGACGCCCGCCACCTTCGATGTGTCGGTGTGGGAGTTGTTCTGGTGGTCCATCACCGGCGCCCGGGTGGCCCTGCTCGAGGTCGGCGGGGAGCGCGATCCGCGCCGCATCATCGCCGCCATCGAGCAGGACGCGGTGACGGTGCTGCATTTCGTGCCGTCGATGCTGGCGGCCTTCGTCGACGAACTCGACAGCGACCCGGCCGCCGTCGCGCGGATCGTCTCGCTGCGACGGGTGTTCTGCAGCGGTGAGGCGCTGCCGCCCGCGCTGGTGCGCCGCTTCCAGGCCGTCTTCGCCGCCGCGGGCGTGCAGGCGCCGCAGCTGGTGAATCTGTACGGGCCGACCGAGGCGACCGTCGACGTCTCCTACTTCGACTGCCCCGAGGACGAGCACCTGGAAGTGGTGCCGATCGGCCGGCCGATCGAGAACATCGATCTGCTGGTGCTCGACGAGCACGGCCGCAGGCTGCCACCGGGTGTGCCCGGTGAGCTGAATATCGCCGGTGTCGGTGTGGCGCGCGGCTACCGCGGCCGCGACGACCTCACCGCCGCCGCGTTCGTGCCCGACCGCACCGTGACCGGCCGGCGCCGCTACCGCACCGGCGACCTGGTGCGCTGGCTGCCCGACGGCCAGATCGAGTACCTGGGCCGCTTCGACGACCAGGTGAAGGTGCGCGGTAACCGCGTCACCCTGGGCGAGGTGCAGAACGCGATGCTCGACTGCGCGGGTGTGCGCGCGGCGGCCGTCGTGGACGAGAAGTCCGCCAACCACGGCGTGCATCTGGTCGGTTATTACGTCGGCGATTCGGAGACCGAGCCCGCCGTCGACCGGCTGGCCACCGAACTCGGCGCCCGGTTGCCCAAGTACATGGTGCCCAGCCGGCTGGTGCGGGTGGAGCGGATTCCGGTCACCCGCAACGGCAAACTGGATCGCCGCGCGCTCGCCCAGGCGGCCGCCGAGCAGCAGCCGCCCGAGGAGTCCGCCGCTTCCGGTGAGCCGCGCAACGACGTCGAGGCCACGCTGGTGCGGGTGTGGTCGGCGGTGCTCGGCGTCGACGCGATCGGTGTGCACGACAACTTCTTCACCCACGGCGGCGATTCGATCCTCGCGCTGTCGGTGCGCACCGCCGCCGAACGCGCGGGCATCCGCTTCGATGTCGACACCTTCTATCAGCGTCCGACCATCGCCGAACTGGCCGAGGTGATCGCCGACAGCGGTGAACTCGCGCCGGAGCCGATCACCGCCCGGCTGGCCACGGTCCCGCTGGTCGATCACGCCGCGCTGCACCGCGCCGAAGACGCCTTCCCGGCGACCGCCTTGCAGCTGGGCATGCTGTTCCACAGCCTGGAACGCGCCGATTCGGTGACCTACAAGGATGTGTTCCGGTACCGGCTGCGGATTCCGTGGCAGGAGCGGCAGTTCCGCACCGCCTTCGATCGGCTGCTGCGGCGTCAGCCGGCGTTGCGGTCGTCGTTCGAGCTGACGAAGTTCTCGGTGCCGTTGCAGATCGTGCACCCGGAGATCACCGCCGACTACGAGATCGTCGACCTGACCGAGCTCGCGGAATCCGAGGCCGAGCGCCGGGTCGAAGCCTACATCCAGGAACGCAGGCACGCGGCCTACGCGATCGATCAGGCGCCGCTGCACGCGCTGCGAATCTTCCTGCGCTCGGCGGAATCGGCCGACGGCACCGCCGCGGTGGATCTGGTGCTCAGCTTCCACCACGCCATTCTCGACGGCTGGAGCGTGGCGACGTCGGTGCTCGAGCTGCTGCGCGACTACCTGCATGCATTGGGTGTCCTGGACACCGGTATCGATGACTCCGCGCACCCGGCGGCCGCGCTGGCCGAGTACGCCCAAGCGGAACTGTCCGCGACACAGCGCGATTCGTCGCGGTCGTACTGGCGCGAAGCCCTCGCCGGCGCCGAGGCGACGGCCCTGACCGCCTTGGCAGCGCATCAGCCGCACAATGCGCGACCTGCACAGGCGCGGGCGTTGGTCCCACAGCGGTTGAGTGCTCGGATCACCGATTTCGCCGCACGCCATCAGGTCCCGGAGAAGGCCGTGTACCTGGCCGCGCACCTGCTCGCATTGCGGTTGCTGTCCGGCCGCGCCGACGTGACCACCGGCGTCATCAGCCACGGCCGGCCCGACCGCGCGGGTGCGGAAACCCTGGCCGGGCTGTTCCTCAACACGCTGCCGATGCGTCTCGACCCCACCGTGGCGACCTGGCGTGACGCCGTCGATCAGGTGGTGCGCCGCGACCGCGCCGCCTACCCGCACCGGCGCTACCCGCTGCGCGCGATCATCGCCGATCACGGCGGCCCAGTGTTCGAGACGGCGTTCAACTACGTCAACTACCACCAGTTCCAAGCCATTCTCGGCGCGGATCGGGTGGTGCTCGACGACATCGACATTCGTGAGGAGACCAACTTCCAGCTGCTGGTCACCGCCGCCACCGATCCCCGTGACGGCCGCATGTGGTTGCGCGTGGACGCCGACGGCGCGGTCGGCGCCGAGCAGTGCGAAACGGTCGCGCTCACCGAACTGCGGATGCTGACCGCGCTGGTGGACAACCCGGACGCGCCGATCGATCCGGGTGCCGCATGGGTGTCCGGGCGCGATGTCGGTTCGCTGGTGGCCCAGGTCGCGGCCGTGCGGCCGGGTGAGATCGCGGTGGCGGCCGACGACTACGCCTGGACCTATGACGAGCTGCTGACCCGCAGCGACGTCATCGCGGCCCGGTTGCTCGCGCACGGCGTGCGCACCGGGTCGAAGGTCGCCATCATCGGTCGCAGCACCCCGGAGCTGGTGGCGTTGGTGCTGGCCGTGGCCCGGATCGGCGCGGCGAGCGTCCCGCTGGACGTGCGCTACCCGCGGGCACGGCTGAACCTGATGATCGAGCGAGCCCGACCGCACCGGGTAGTGGTCGACGCCGACCACCTCGACCTGGTCGACGATCCCGCCCTGGTGCTCGACAGCGCCGCACTCACCGCCCCGTCCGGCCCGTCCGACCTCGCGGCGCCGCGTTTGGCGCCGGTGCATCCGGAGACCACCGCGTACGTACTGTTCACCTCCGGCTCCACCGGCGAGCCCAAGGGTGTGGCGATGCCGCATCGCGGGCTGACCGCGCTGGTCGACTGGCAGCTGCGCGCCGCCTCCGGCACCGGCCTGGCCAGCACCCTGCAAGCGGCGCCGCTGAGCTTCGATGTGGCGTTCCAGGAAATCTTCACCACGCTGGCGGCGGGTTCGACGCTGCGGGTGAGCGAACGCGACCTGCGCGCCGATATGGACGACCTGCTCGGCACCGTGGCCGAGGAGCAGATCGAGCGGGTGTTCCTGCCGTATGTGGCGTTGCAGGCGTTCGCCGAGGCGGCGTCGGTGCGCCAGATCTACCCGACCGGGTTGAAGGTGCTGGCGTCTTCGGGTGAGCAGTTGCGCATCACCGACGAGATCCGCGCCCTGTGCGCGGCCGTGCCCGGGCTGCTGCTGGAGAACCAGTACGGCCCCACCGAAACCCATGTCGCGACCACCTACACCCTGACCGGTCCGGAGAGCGCGTTCCCGGTGTTGCCGCCGATCGGCCGCGCCGTCGACGGCGATACCGCCGAACTGCTGGACCGGCAGTTGCGGGTGGTTCCCGACGGTGTGATCGGTGAGCTCTACATCGCGGGGAGCACGCTGGCCCGCGGCTACGAAGCCATGCCGGGCTTGACCGCGCAACGCTTCGTCGCCGCTCCCGGTGGTGGGATCCGTTACCGCACCGGCGATCTCGGCGTTCGGTTGCCTTCGGGCGATATCGTCTGCCTCGGCCGCAGCGACAGCCAGGTCAAGATCCGCGGCTACCGGGTGGAACCGGCCGAGGTCGAGCTCACCATCCTCGGCCTGGTCGAGCAGTTCCCCGGCATCAGCGAGGCCGCGGTGGTGGCGCGCGGATTCGGCGGGATCGACGGGGCGCTGGTGGCGTTCCTGGTCGGCGACGCCGAGACCACCGATCTCACCGCGTTGCGGGCCGAGCTGCGGTCGGTACTGCCCGCTCACATGGTGCCGTCGCGGTTCCAGTGGGTGGAGTCGATGCCGCGCACGCCCAGTGGCAAACGCGACGACCGCGCCCTGCTCGCGCTGCCGGTCGCCGCCGGAACCGAACCGGTGCACCAGCATCGGGAGCCGGTCGACGATATCGAGCGTTCGGCCATGGAGCTGCTCGCCGAATACGCCGGGCTGCCGTCCATGGGTCCCGACGACGACTTCTACGCCATGGGCGGTACCTCCATCGGCGCCATGCGCGTGGTGATGGGATTGTCGCGGCGCTGGGGCGTCGAGCTGCCGATGAGCGCGTTCGTCGCCGCGCCCACCGCTGCCGGGCTGGCCGAGCTGATCCGCGCCGGCGACACCCGGCCCAGCTTCGACCCGCTGGTGCCGATCCAGCCCGAGGGCACCAAACCGCCGCTGTTCCTGGTGCATCCGATCGGCGGCAATGTGCTGTGCTACCTGGCGGTAGCCAAGTATCTGGACCCGGACCGTCCGGTGTACGGATTGCAGGCCGCCGGCGCCGACACCGGCAGCACGCCGCTGGATTCGGTCGCCGCGATGGCCGACTCCTATATCGCCGCCATCCGCCGCGTGCACCCGGCGGGGCCCTACCATCTGGCGGGCTGGTCCTTCGGTGGCTACGTCGCGCTGGAAATGGGACGCAGGCTGCCCGAACACGAAGTGGCCAGCGTGACCCTGCTCGACACGATGGCGCTGCGGCAGCAATCCCGCGACCCCATCCCCGAGGAGAAACTGATCCGCTGGTTCTTCCTCGAACTGCTCTGGTACGCCCGCGGCAACGAGACCGCGCTCGGCGAGTTCGAACCCGACGTGCACGATTCCGCGGAACTGTTCGACGCCATACTCGCCGAGGCGATCCGCTCCGGCATCCTGCCCGAAGGCAGCCCGGCACAGTCGATTCGGCGGCTGTACGAGGTGTTCCACGCCAACTACACGGCGCTGATCACCTACCAGCTGTCGGTGTTCGACCGCGACATCACGCTGCTACGCGCCACCGACGGCATCCCGCGCGGTTTCGACATCGCCCACCAGACCATCGGCACCATGTTCGACAGCGAGAACAACGGCTGGGAGCAGTACGCGGGCCGCCGGTTCGAGGTGGTCGCGGTACCGGGCGACCACCTGCACATGATGACCGAACCGCACGTGGCCGAGGTCGGTATGCAGTTGGATGCCGCGGTGTCGGCAGCCGATCCGGACCTGGACCGTGAGTTCAGCGAGGGGATGCTCGACGTGTGAGGGAGGTCAGCCCGGCAGTGGCACGAGCTCGACCAGTGTCCCTCGCCCCGAGCGGGGCGGGAGTAGCGCCAGCGCCTGCGCGGTAATGAGGCCGGCCAGGTGCGGGGTATGCACCGGGCCGGTGGCCTGCCATACCCCGCCGGGCTGCTGGCAGACCGGGACGACGCGGGTCGAGGTCTCGTGTGTGCCTGCGGAATCGGCGATGCGGCCGCGTAGCGGTTCGGCCGGGATGCGGGCGGTGCGGGCGTCGACGATGGCCGGTGCGGTGATCAGCAGGGCGGCGATGGCGGCGAACGGGTTGCCGGGCAGCGCCAGCAGGACGCGGCCGTCGGGCAGCAGTGCGACCAATTGCGAACCGCCCGGGCGGATGGCGAGGCCGTCGATCAGGATCTCGGCGCGCAGTTCGGTGAGCAGGGCGCGCAGGTGGTCGGCGGCGCCGCGGCCGGTGGCGCCGATCACCACCACGAGATCGGCCTCCGAGCGCAGCGCGAACCAGGAGCGCAGCAGGTCCCGGCAGTCATCGAGCCGCCAGACGTGCGTGGTCTCGATATCGCAGGCCCGCAGATAGCCGGGCAGCACCGGGCCGATCGAATCGCGGGTCTGGCCGGGCGTCAGCGGACCCTCGGCGCGGATCTCCGACCCGGTGATCAGCACATCCGCCCGCAACGGCCCACGGACGGCGACCGAGTGCACCTCGGCGCTCAGAGCCGCGGAGATGACGGCGGCCGAGACCCGCGTGCCCGCGGTGGCCAGCTCGGTGCCCGGATGCCAGTTCTCACCGCGGCGCCGGGTGTCGTCGCGCGCGGGTGCGTCGGGGTCGCGCGCCAGCAGTGTGTCGCCGGACAGCATGCTGGTGCGGATGAACTCGTCGCGGACGACGGCGGTGCTGCCGGCGGGAGTGGGTGCGCCCGTCGCGATCCGCACCGCCTGTCCGTATTCGAGCGGCCTGCCGCCGTGCGTGCCCGCTACTCGAGTGTCGTCGCGCAGCACCCACGGACCGGCGCCGCAGACGGCGTAACCGTCCATGGCGGCGGTATCGACCCGGGGCAGGGCGGTGGTGGTGATGAGCGGTTCGGCCAGCGTCGCGCCCGGCACCTGCGCCGGCGGACGCTCGACGCTCGCGATCGGCCGCAACCGGGCCCGCAACAGCGCCCGCGCCTCGTCCACCGTGCGGGCCTGGCCAGTGCAGCCGGCCGACGCGACCTCCGCCCTCGCGCCGGCGGTCGGCGCGCTCATCGCCCGCCGCCCCTGCGCGCAGCGGACGGCCACGGACCCGAGCTCACCCACATCATGCGAGCCATCCTCGCCGCCCCCGATTTCCCCGCATTTTCCCCGCAGTTGCCCCGCAATGACACTGTGCTCACACTCTGCGCTGTGCGGCTGTGCGGCTGTGCGGCTGTGCGGCTGTGCGGCTGTGCGGCTGTGCGGGTCAGTTCTCTCGGATGGGGTAGTAGCGCAGGTTGACCTCGGCGTCCGGGTCGTCGCCGTTGGCGAGCGCGACCGGGATGGGCGTGCCCCCGGGGTTGTCGAACAGCCGGATTCCGTCTCCGAGCAGCACCGGCGCGATGTGCAGGTCGATCTCGTCGATCAGTCCGCGTTCGAGCAGCTGGCGGCCGATCGTGGGGGAGAAGACCTCCAGGTTCTTACCCGCCGCCGCTTCGAGCCCGATCCGGACGGCTTCGGCCACATCGCAATTCAGGAAGGTCACGCCCGCGGCGGGTGTGGCGTCTTCGGGGTGGTGGGTCAGCACGAACACCGGCCCCTGCCACGCGCCGCCGTAGATCGCGGTGGGATCGGGGTAGGCGTCCCAGCCGGCGCGGCCGCCCAGCACGGCGCCGGTGGTCTCCACGTACTCCGCGGCGAGGCCGGGACGGGAGGTGCCGCGCAGCCAGTCCATGGAATGGTTCGGTCCCGCGACGAATCCGTCGAGCGACATGCTGAAGTGCCAGAGCACCTTTCCCCGTGCGGTCTGCGGCGTGGTGTCCGGCAATGCTCTGGTGGCGGTGTTATCGGCGGTGTCCACGGGCGTTCCTCTCGTCGGGTTCCTTGGAGTGACGACCCGCCGTGCCCGGGAAACTCATCGCTCGCCGGGCGAACCTATGCCGGATAGGTGTGGATTTCGGTGGCCTTGAGGGCGGCCCACAGCTCGGTGCCGGGGCGCAGGCGCAGCTCGGCGACGGTGGCCGGGGTGACGTCGGCCAGCGCCGGGGGAGTGCCGTCGAGCCGGACCCGCACGGTGTGCGCATGCTTTTCGACACCCGCAACGGTCACCGGCCAGGTATTGCGCGGACTGCCCGCCGGTCGTTCGGGATGCAGGCTGACGGCGCTGGGCGCGAAGGCCAGATGCACCGCGCCCGACGAGGGTTCGGCGATGGTCAGTGCACCGCCGCGGTCGAGTTCGACGGTCGTGCCGCGCGCGGTGCCCCGGAAGAGATTGAGGCCGACGAGGTGGGCGACGTAATCCGAGCGCGGGCGGCGGGCCACCTCTGCGGGCGCACCCTCTTGGACGACGGCGCCGTCCTCCATGATGACCAGCCGGTCCGCGAGCACCATGGCGTCGAGCGGATCGTGCGTGACCAGCACCGTATGCCCCGGATAGTCGCCGAGATGGTGGGCCAGATCGCTGCGCACCCGGATCCTGGTGCTCGCATCGAGCGCGGCCAGCGGCTCGTCCAGCAGCAGTAGCCGGGGTTCGGTGGCCAAGGCCCGGGCCAGCGCCACCCGCTGCGCCTGACCACCGGACAGCCGGCGCGGTTTCGCCTGCCGATGCTCACCCAGCCCCACTCGCTCGAGCCATCCCGCGGCGCGCTCCCGGGCCGGCGCCCGCCGCATTCCGCGCGCCCGCAGCCCGAAGGCCACATTGTCGAGTGCGGTCAGTTGCGCGAACAGCAGATAGTCCTGGAACACCACGCCGACCTGGCGATGTTCGGCCGGGACGAACGTATCCGGCGGCGCATCCCAGAGCTGATCGTCGAGCTGGATCTGCCCGCCGTTGAGCGGCGTGAGTCCGGCCAGCGCCCGCAGCGCCGTCGTCTTGCCTGCACCGTTCGGCCCCAGCAACGCAACCACTTCACCGGGTTGCACCGTCAGCACCAGCTCGAGCGCGAAGTTCTCCCGCGCAATCCGGATTTCCGTGTTGAGCGTCATCCGATGCCGCCCCGGATCCACCGCTCACGCAACGCCGCCAGCACCCCGACCGAGACCGCCAGCAGCACCAGGCTCAGCACGATGGCGGCGTCGGGGTCGGTTTGCAGGGCCAGGTAGACCGCTAGCGGCATGGTGGTGGTCTCGCCGGGGAAGTTGCCGGCGAAGGTGATGGTGGCGCCGAATTCGCCGAGCGCGCGCGCCCAGCACAGCACCGCGCCCGCGACCACGCCGGGCAGCACTGACGGCAGCGTCACCCGGCGGAAGATCAGCCAGGGGGAGGCACCGAGGGTGGCCGCGGCCTCCTCATAGCGGGGGTCGGCCGCGCGCAACGCCCCTTCGACGGAGATCACCAGGAACGGCATCGCCACGAACGCCTCCGCGACCACCACCCCGGCCGTCGTGAACGGCAGCGACACCCCGAACCACTCGTGCAGGTACTGTCCGATCAGCCCGCGCCGCCCGAACACCAGCAGCAATGCCACACCACCCACCACCGGCGGCAACACCAGCGGCACCGTCACCAGCGCCCGCACGAGACCGCGTCCGGGCAGTTCGGCGCGTGCCAGCAGCCAGGCCAGCGGGATGCCGAGCAGCAGGCAGATCACCGTCGCCAGGCTCGCGCACACCAGCGAAAGCCGCAGGGCCTCCGCGATTTCCGCGCTGAACAGCCGATCCGGCAGCGTCCGCCACGGCGCCCGCACCACCAGACCCACCAGCGGAACCACCAGGAACAGCAGTCCGATCACGGCGGGCACCAGCAAGATCAGTGGCCGCCGTCGCCGCACCCGTCGTGCGACGAGCCCGGTCATGGTGTCTCGAATCCCGCCTCGGCGAATACCGCGCGCGCCGGTTGCGAGCCGATGAAGTCGACGAAGGCCGCGGCGCTCGCCGCGTTCGGCGCCTGCGCCACCGGCGCGATCGGATACTCGTTGACCGCGCCCGCCGACTCGGGGAACTCGATGCCCTGGACCTTGTCGCCGGCCGCCCGCACATCGGTGCGATACACCAGCGCGGCATCGACCTCACCGAGCGTCACCTTGCTCAGCACGGCCTTCACATCAGGTTCCCTGGTATCGGGTTTCGGGGTGATCTGGGCGGCGGCGAAGACCTTCGCCGCCGCCGCGCCGCACGGCACCTGTTCGGCACACAGCGCGATGACGGGGTCGTCGCGGCCGAAGTCGGCGAGACCGGCGATTGCACCGGGATTGCCTGCGGGAACGGCGATTTCGAGCCGATTGCGGACGAAGGTCGCGGGCGTGGCGGTCACATCGCCGGAATCGACGACCTGCTGCATGTTCTTCGGTGCGGCCGAGGCGAACACGTCGGCGGGCGCGCCCTGCCGGATCTGCTCGGCGAGTTCGGAACTGGCGCCGAAGCTGAACACCACATCCACGCCGGGGTGGGCGGCCTCGAACTGTTCGCCGAGCGCGGTGAAGGTCTCGGTGAGCGAGGCGGCGGCGAAAACGATGACCTTGCCGCCGATTTCGTCCTCGGAGCGAGCGGACCCGTCCGCACCGCACCCCGCGAGCGCGAACATGCCCGCCAGCAGTGCGGCGGTCGAACGATAACGAGGCATGTCTCAGCTCTCCGGGATCTCGACGACGACATGAGTGGATTTCACCGAGGCGACGGCCACGCTGCCCACCTCGAGGCCGAGCTCGTCCACCGATTCCCGGCTGACCAGCGACACCAGCCGGAACGGGCCCGCTTGCATCTCCACCTGTGCCATCACGGTGTCCTTGACGATGCGCGTGACGATGCCGCGCATGCGGTTGCGGGCCGACGCGGCGACGGTGGTGCCGGCCTCGGGCGCCTCGGCGGTGGCGCGCAGGAATTCGGCCAGATCGCGCCCGCTGATGCCCTTGCGCCCGTTGTCGAGCTGAATCGACGGCAAGCGCCCCTGGTCCACCCATCGACGCACGGTGTCATCGCTGACACCCAGCAGCGCCGCCGCCTCACTGATCCGCAAATTCGACACGAAGTGCAGCTTATTACCGCATCTGCGGAAATCAAGCGGCGGCCCTGATCGTTATCGAACCTGCCCGCGACCGATGCGGGCGGGTGAGGCGCCGGAAATACCGTGTTAGCGTCCGATGCGTGGATTCCCGGCCGACTCAGGTTCAGTCCTTTCCCCTGCTCGAGCCGTACGCGTCGGGGCTGCTCGACGTCGGCGACGGCAATCGGATCTACTGGGCGACCAGCGGGAACCCGCACGGAAAACCGGTGGTGGTCGTGCACGGCGGGCCCGGCGCGGGCAGTGGCGGCAGTCGGCGTAGTGCTTTCGACCCGGAGATTTATCGGATCGTGCGCTTCGACCAGCGTGGCTGCGGGCAGAGCCTGCCGAACGCGGCCGACCCGCGGGTGAGTCTGGCGGTGAATACCACCGAGCATCTGATCGAGGACATGGAGCGGTTGCGCACGCATCTGGGGATCGACCGATGGATGCTGTTCGGCGGATCGTGGGGATCCACGTTGAGCCTCGCTTACGCCCAGCGGTATCCGGAGCGGGTTATCGCGATGGTGCTGGTGGGTGTCTGGATGACGCGGCGCGAGGAGGTCAACTGGCTCTATCGGGGCGTCGGGCTATTGCTGCCCGAGGCATGGGAACGGTTCCGCGACGGTGTCCCCGCCGCCGATCGCGACGGTGATCTGGTCGCCGCCTACAGCCGGCTGTTCGACCACCCCGACCCCCAGGTCCGTCTCGATGCCGCACGCCGCTGGTGTGCTTGGGAAGACGCCGTCATCGCGCACGAAACCACTGGCTCACCCGGCCAATACAGCGCGAAGTCCGAAGCCGCCATGCTCACCTTCACCCGGATCTGCGCCCACTATTTCGCCCATGCCGCCTGGCTGCCCGACGGTCAACTCCTGCGCGACGCCCACCGCCTCGCGGGCATCCCCGGTGTCCTCATCCACGGAAAACGGGACCTGAGCGCCCCACTGCGCACTGCCTGGGAGCTGGCCAAAGCCTGGCCGGATGCCGAACTCCGGGTCATCGACGAATCCGGGCATACCGGCAGCCCGGCGATGGGCGAAGCCGTGGCGTCGGCGGTTGCACGATTTGGGCGGTAATCGGTTCCCGCGCCGACGGGGCACGCCCGTCTCAGGGGTTCCCGCAACTACAGCCCTGCACGCGATTCCACTGGGCGGAGATCGTTTCGATGGCGGGAGCATCCATCGACGCTGGCCAGCGCTCCGCTAGGGCGCCAACCCGAGCACCATCTCGTTCTCCAGCCGCGGGTCGTCCGGCGAGCAGGGCTGCGATCGGCCGGTACGTCGAAACCCGTTGCGCCGGTACAGGTCTTCCGCATGGTGGTTACCGTCCATGACCCACAGGCCAAGGTCCGGATGACTGCCGTCGCGAGCCCAATCGATCACCGCATGGACCAGCCGATCGGACACCCCGCTGCCCCGAGCGACCGGATTCACCCACATCGACACCAACTCCGCCGACCCGTCCTCGAGCAGGCCGGCAGCGGAGCCGAGGGGACCCGCGCCGTTCTCGGCCACGAACAAGGCCCGTGGCGCGGCCCATTCTCGCCAGCGTTGCTCGTTCCAGGTCGATGCCTCGGCGACGGTCGTACTGAAGGTGCCGGGTGGCGACCCCGCGAGCGCGTCCAGCCGGACAGCGCGTGCGGTTTCCCATTCGGCAGCAGGCAACCGGCGCACGATCATCGTCCGATCGTGCGCCGGAACGGACTCACCCGCAAGGGAATTGATCAGTCCTTCGGCCCGCCGGCCACGTAGATGACCTGACCGGAAACGAACCCGGCCCCCTCGCTGGCCAGGAACGACGCGGTGTGCGCGATGTCCTCGGGGTAGCCTACCCGGGCGACCGGGATCTGCGCCGCGGCCGCCGCTTGGAAGTCCTCGAAGGACGCGCCGACGCGGGCGGCCGTGGCGGCGGTCATCTCGGTGACGATGAAGCCGGGCGCGATGGCGTTGGCGGTCACACCGAATTTGCCGAGCTCGAAGGCAAGGGTCTTGGTGAAGCCCTGCATGCCCGCCTTGGCCGCGGAATAGTTGGCCTGGCCACGATTACCGAGCGCCGAGGTGCTCGACATATTGATGATGCGGCCGAACTTCTGCTCGACCATGTACTTCTGCACCGCCCTGGTCAGCAAGAACGCACCACGCAGGTGCACGTTCATGACCGCGTCCCAATCGTCGGCGCTCATCTTGAACAGCAGGTTGTCGCGCAGGATGCCGGCATTGTTGACCACCACCGTCGGCGCGCCCAGCTCCGTTTCGAGTCGCTCGACCGCCGCCGTCACCGATGCCTCATCGCTGACGTCGGCACCCAGCGCCACCGCCTGTCCACCGGCCTCGGTGATCGCGGTGACCGTCGCGGCGCAGGCGTTCTCGTCCAGATCGAGCACGCCCACCTGCATGCCGTCGGCGGCAAATCGTTTGGCGATCGCCGCGCCGATTCCCCGCGCGGCACCGGACACTACTGCGACCCTCTCGGCCATGAATCGACGTCCTTCCTCGAAGTAACTGCGTCGCTGCCATCTAACACCCGGCGGGCGTCCGCGCGTCGCGGCGACTCGAGCGTCCGGGTGTGCCAGGGTCGGTGCTGCACCGCCTGCGGGCGGTCTCGCGATATCGGCAATCTTTTGCGGTATTGGCAAATTTTCTTGCCAGGATTGCAGAACGTCCGCATCATCGTCTGCGGAGGTGGTCACAGTGACCGATGAGCTGAAAAACAGCTATGACGTGGTGGTACTGGGCGGCGGAGCCGCGGGGCTGAGCGGGGCGGTGACGCTGGCGCGCTCGCGGCGGTCGGTCGTGGTGATCGACGCGGGCGAGCCGCGCAACGCGCCGGCCGACGGCGTGCACGGCCTGCTCGGCCGCGATGGCATGCCGCCGGGCGAACTGCTCGAGCGGGGCCGGGCAGAGGCGCGCGGCTACGGCGCGGAGATCGTCACCGGCGAGGTGCGCACGGCCCGGCGTGACGGCGACGATTTCACCGTCACGCTGACCGACGGCCGCTCGACACGCGCCCGCCGTCTGCTGGTCGCCTCGGGGCTGACCGACGTCCTGCCCGATATCCCCGGCCTGCGCGAACGCTGGGGCCGCGATGTGCTGCACTGCCCCTACTGCCACGGCTGGGAGGTGCGCGACCAGGCCATCGGCGTCCTGGCGAGCAGCCCGATGTCGGTGCACCAGGCCATGCTGTTCCGCCAGCTCAGCGACGACGTTACCGTCTTCACCCACACCTCGGCGGAGCCGACCGGTGAAGTGGCCGAGGAACTCGCGGCGCGCGGGATCCGCGTGGTGGCCGGTGCGGTCGCGGGGCTCGACATCGAAGCCGATCGCCTGGTGGGCGTGCGCCTGGCCGACGGCACGGTGATCGCTCGCGACGCCCTGGCCGTCGGATCGCGGATGGTGGCGCGCGCCGGCTTCCTCGCCGACCTCGGGTTGCGGCCGGTGGAACACCCGATGGGCATGGGCGAGCACATCACCGCCGATCCGACGGGCCGCACCGAGGTGCCGGGTGTGTGGGCCGCGGGGAATGTCGTCGATCTGTCCGCTCAAGTGGGTGCGGCGGGCGCCGCCGGGACCATGGCGGGCGCGCAGATCAACGCCGACCTCGTCGCGGAGGAAACGCGCCAGGCGGTCGCCGCGCTGCGCCGGTCGGTCTCGGCCGACCTCGACGCCGACCTGAGCAAGCAGTAGACCCACCCACCACCGACCGCGCCGATCGAAAGGAACTGCATGACCGAGGAATTCGGCAAAGAATTCTGGGAAACGCGCTACCACGGCGACCACGCCGTCGACCGGGAGCCGAACCCGCATCTCGTCGCGGAGGTGGGTGAACTGCCGCCCGGCACGGCCCTCGACGCCGGCTGCGGCACCGGCGGCGAAGCGCTCTGGCTCGCCGCCCGGGGCTGGCAGGTGACGGCGGTGGACATCTCCACCGCCGCCCTCCAGCACGCCCGAACCCGCGCCGATGCCGCCGGCTCCGACATCGCCGCCCGCATCGACTGGCAACAGGCCGATCTCACCGAATGGCCCCCGCCCGCAGCGCATTTCGACCTGGTGACCACCCACTACGTGCACACCACCGGCTCACCGCAAGCCCTGTTCGACCGCCTCGCCGCCGCCGTGGCGCCCGGTGGCACGCTCCTCATCGTCGGGCACGCCCCCACCGATCACCTGTCCAGCCACGCCCACGGCTCCTCACCGCATGTGCACATCACCGCGGCCGATATCGCCGCCGGCCTGGACCCGGACCGCTGGAAAGTTGAAGTCGCCGAAGACCGTTCACGTCAGGCCCCTGGACCGCACGGCACCGAGATCACCCTCGACGACACGGTGCTGCGTGCCCAGCGCGTGTAGCGGCGGCTGGCCCGTCAGGTGCACGACGGCGTCAGGCGGACACGGCGGTGGCCTGATCGGATCCGTCGAATGGCGGGTAGCTGTCGGCGTCGGTCTGTTCGGCGGCCGCGATGTAGCCGGCGAGGGCTTCGCGGGAGCGGGCCAGTTTGCCGATCTGGTCGTCGATGCGGTCCAGCCGGGATCGCATCGCGTCGAGTAGTTCCGGGCAGCCGGGCAGGTCCGGGCCTTCGCCGGTGGCGCAGGGCAGCAGGTAGGCGATGTCGTCGCTGGACAGGCCGGCGTCGAGCAGGTGCCGGATCTGGCGCACTCGCAGCACGGCGTCGTCGTGGTACTCGCGGTAGCCGTTGGCGCCGCGGGCCGCCTCGAGCAGGCCCTGGGCTTCGTAGTAGCGCAATTGATGGGTGTTGACGCCCGTTCGGCGACTTAGTTCCCCGATCAGCATCGACACCTCACTTGACCTTCAGACCGGTATGAACGTTGATCATGCTGCCATGACCAACAACGCAACACCCGTGAGCATTCTCGGACTCGGACTGATGGGGCAGGCGCTGGCCCGCGCGTTCCTGAAAGCCGGGCATCCGACCACCGTATGGAACCGCACGCCCGGCAAAGCCGATCAGCTGATGGCCGAGGGCGCGCAAGTGGCGCCCACCGCTGCCGAGGCGATCGACGCCAGTTCCCTGACGGTCATTTGCGTCAGCGACTACCCGGCCATGTACGAGCTGCTCGACGCGAGCGACCTCGCCGGGACGACCCTGCTCAACCTGACCTCCGGCGACTCCGCCCAAGCTCGGCAGGCCGCACGCTGGGCCGAGCAGCGTGGCGCGCACTATCTCGACGGCGCCATCATGGCCATCCCGCAAGCGATCGGGACCGACGACGCCGTCATCCTGATCAGCGGCGCGCAAGCGGATGCGGACGCGCATCGCCCCACCCTCGAAGCCCTCGGCACCCTCACCTATCTCGGCGCCGACCACGGTCTCGCCTCCCTCTACGACGTGGCGGGCCTGGCGATGATGTGGAGCGTGCTCAACGCCTGGCTCCAGGGCACCGCCCTACTCCGCACCGCAGGCGTCGACGCCGCCACCTTCGCCCCGTTCGCCCAGCAGATGGCCGCCGGCGTCGCCGGCTGGCTCCCCGGACATGCCCAGGAGATCGACGCGGGCTCCTTCGCCACCGAGGTGGCGTCCCTGGACACCCACGTGCGCACGATGGACCACCTCATCGAGGAGTGCGAGGCGGCAGGCATCAACGCCGAACTACCCAGGCTGATCAAATCGATGGCCGACCGCTCCCTCGCCGCCGGCCATGGCGCAGCGAGCTACTCGGTACTGATCGAGGAGTTCGCCAAACCCGCCTGAGCTCCCCGCGGGACGGGGCGCCGCCTACGCCGCCCCGTCCGACGAGGTCCTGGCCGGCGTGAGGTGAGTGACCTCGCACAGCCACCGTCCGTCCCGCCGGACGAACACATCAGAACTCCACTCATCGTTGACGAACCGCTCGCCCTGAAACACCCCGGTATTGACCACCCGAACGATGACGACCGCGACCTCACCGAGCTCCACCACCGACTGCACCTCGCTCCGGAACGAATCGTGCATCACCGCCCCACTCCCGACCGCCGCAAGAAACCGGCTCCCCGGCATCACCCCATCCTGCGAAACGAACATCCACCCCGCCGTAGCAAACGCACCGATGCGCTCGACATCATTCGCCAGGAGCGCATCATCCCAGTCCTTGAACAGCCGGGTAAATGTATCGAGACCTGCGGATCCTTCGTGTTCCATCATGACTCGACATTCGCACCCAAACCCCGACAAGTCTTGGAAAAATGGAGCCACCCGCGGCGCCCCGTGTTCGCGCCGTTCAGCAGAGCCCGGCTAGTTTGTACAGCACGAGCGATCCCGCTACCGCCACGTTGAGGCTGTGCCCGGTGCCGACCATCGGAATCTCAACCGCGAGGTCGATGCGTTCCAGTCCTTCGGGTGGAATTCCGTCGGATTCGTGGCCCAGCACTACGACGGTGCGGCGGCGCGCTACCGGGAGGTCGGCGAGGCGGATGGATTCGTCGGTGAGTTCGACGCCGATCACGGCCGAACCGCCGGCGCGCTGGCGGTCCAGCCAGCGGTCGACGCGGCCGTCGATCCAGTGCACGCAGGAACGGTGGCGCAGGGTGTTGCCTTGGGCGAGGGCGTCGGGGACCCAGGGGCGGCGGGGGACGGCCAGGCAGGCGCCGACGGCGTCGCAGGTGCGCAGCATGGTGCCGAGGTTGACGCCGTGTTTGGGCCACAGGGGAGCGGCGATGAGATGGTTCCAGCAGCCGTGGGCGCGTTGGCGGCGTTGACGACGCAGTTCCGGGCGGGTGCGCACCCGGGCGGCGCTCATCGGCGGACGGGAAGATCCTTCCCGCGGACGACGAATGCGGCGCTACCGCACGACGATTCGGTGTGATTCACAACGACGATGCTTCGCGGCGCATCGGAGCCTTCGACGTGGCCTGCCCAGGAAGGGCCGGCCGGTACCTCCACCATACCGGCCCCTCCGCGGCACCGGCTCAGGGGCGCAGCACCGAGACCAGGAATTCGGTCTGGTCGTGCACGGCCTGCTCGAACAGGTCGTCGAAGTAGATGTCGAAATGGCCTGCGTCGTAGCGCTTCACGATGGCGTGCTTGGTGCGTTCGGCGGCGCGCAGCGCGGGCTTGACCGGTGCTACCGAATCGTTGTCGCATAGCGCGTACAGCACCGGCATCTTCAGCGCCTTCGCCCGCCGCCCGGGTGCGTCGAACAACGCCGAGAATGCCACGCGCGCGGCGACTTTCGGCTGGTAACTCTCGCTTTCCTCGGCCAGCCTGCCGAAACCCTCCGGCACGTCGGGCGCCGACATCAGCGCCGCCGCGCGTTTGCGACCGGCCAGCCGCACCGGCACCGGCTTGCGCCGGATCGGGCCGATCAGCAGGTCGGTGGCGGCGATGGTGGCCACCTTGGTGAGGCTGGTCGGCCCCTTCGCCATGGCCGAGGCCCAGCCACTGGTGAACGGCACCTGCGCCACCACCGCGGCGATGTAGGCGTCGTCCGGTGCCACCGACAGCACGTGCCCGCCGCCGAAGGAAGTGCCCCACAACGCGATCCGGGTGGCGTCGAAACCACGGATGGTGCGCGCGTAGGCGATCGCCGCATGCCAGTCCTCGCGCTGACGGGCGATGTGCAGAAGCTGACGCGGTGCGCCATCACTGGCACCGAAGTGGCGGTAGTCGAAGACCAGCACCCCCATCCCCGCGGCCGCGAACCTGCGCGCGTACCGATCCAAACCCATTTCCCTGTTGGCCCCCAGGCCGTGTCCCATCACCACGAGCGGGCGGGGTTTGGGCACGCCATCCGGGTGGTAGAGCCAGGCGGCGCACTGCTCTCCCCCCGACGGGAAGCTGACCTCGACACGTTCCATGGTCGATTAACTTACCGAGTATCCTGGGCTGGCGGACGAGTCGGCCGGGCGGCCGCGGCGACGGGAACGGGCACGCGAGTGCCGCAGCCCGGAGCCGAGGAAAGTCCGGACTCCACAGAGCAGGGCGGTTGCTAACGGCAACCCGGGGCGACCCGCGGGACAGTGCCACAGAAAACAGACCGCCCACGACCTCTCGGGGTCGTGCGGTGAGGGTGAAACGGTGCGGTAAGAGCGCACCAGCGCCCCGGGTGACCGGGGCGGCTCGGTAAACCCCGCCCGGAGCAAGGTCGAAGGTCGCATCGCGTGCGGTGCGGCTGCGCAGGTGTTCGAGGGCTGCTCGCCCGAGCCTGCGGGTGGACCGCTCGAGGCACCCGGCGACGGTGTGTCCAGATGGATGGCCGCCCCCCGGTGCGAACCGGGGACAGGATCCGGCTTATACGCCGGCTCGTCCGCCCCCCAACGGCGAGCGGCGGCGCCCCAGCAGGGGCGCCGCCGCGTCGGTGTGGGTCTGTGCGGGCTCTCAGCAGAGCACCTTGATCATTTCGTAGATCGCCTTGGACTCCTCCGGCGACGCCGAGCCACGACCGTTCTTGGTGCGGTTGGAGACCTCGGTGAGGATTTCGTCCTCGGCCTTGCCCTCGTGGATGTCGTCGCAGGTCTCGGTGAAGATCTCGCCGATCTCCTCATCGCTGCGGCCCTCGGCCAGGCTCGGGAAGGCCTGCTTGTAGGCGACGACGAAGGAGCCGATCTTGACCGAGTCCAGGCCCATATCGCCCTTCGGCGAGGTCGCGCCCGTCGACGGGGCCGCGGCGTCGCTGGTCTCGGTGGCGGAGGCGGTGGCCGAGGCGGCCGCGGAACCGGAGGCGGTGGGCTGGGCGACGCTCGAGGTCGTCTCGTCCTCACAGCCGGCGATGAACAGGGCGAGAGCGCTGGCGGTTGCCGCGATGGCGGCGGAAGTTCTGATCACGTTGCCGGATGCTAGCGGCACCCGGGGCAAAACGCCTCCCGCGACATCGGGCGGGAGGCGCGCTGCGTGCTACCTCAGGCGGGGCCGATCAACAGCATCCGCGCGAGGTTCGCGGCCTGTTCGGGACCGAGCAGGGGCAGCAGGTAGTCGTACACAAGTGTGGACATGAGGTGCGGAACTCCCAAGATTTCGTCTTACGGGACGGTTACGCTCGGCCACCCTAGCAGCGACCGCGCCCACCGGCGGCCGAGTCGGCGCCGCTGTTATGCCGGATTCGCCCGGAACTGGCCGAGAACGTGATGGAGGTCATAGAGTGGTCGCCGTTGGATCGAGATGCCTCGCGGGGCTGCGATGCATCACCCTCACACTGAAACTCTCGGGAAGCAGGTCTCAACTCATATGCGGGTAGTTCGTTCTCTGGTCGCCGGCGCGTTGATCGCCGGGGCCGCATCGGTTTTCGCCACGCTCGGGGCCGGTACCGCCGGTGCGGTGGCGGTGACCCCGCTGCCGGGCGGGGTTCAGGTCGACCTCAGCCCCGCCGACACCAGGTGGGTGCACCAGAGTGGCGTGGGTCGCACCATCGCCGGGCTGCCGCATCCGTCGGCGGCGTCGTTCGGCTATGCCCTCGACGGTGCCGCGGCGCTGTCGTCGCAGTATCCCGAGGGCCGGGTCGTGTTCACCGTCTTCGGGCCGTTCGACCAGCTGAGCGGCACCATGCTGGCGCTGAAGTAGAGCCTAGAATTTCCAGCGTGGAACTCCACCAGCGGATCGTCTCGGCGCCGGTCGATTTCGGCGCCATTCGATCCGAATTCGGACTGACCTCGGCGTATCCGGCCGAGGCCACCGCGGAAGCCCGCGACGCGGTCGACGCGTTCGCGGGCGACCGCGCCGATCGCACCGACATCCCGTTCGTCACCATCGACCCGCCGGGCGCGATGGATCTCGACCAGGCGCTGCATCTGGAACGCACCGGCACCGGCTTCCTGCTGCACTACGCCATCGCGGACCTCGGCGCCGTCGTCATCCCGGACAGCGCGCTCGCCGCCGAAGCCGGCGCCCGCGGCCAGACCTTCTACCTGCCCGACACCACCGTGCCGTTGCATCCGCCGGTGCTGTCGGAGAACGCGGCCAGTCTGGTGCCGGATCAGACCCGTCCGGCCGCGCTGTGGACCATCGAACTCGATCAGAATGCCGAGCCGCTGCGCTACTCGGTCGAGCGCGCGCTGGTGCGCTCCCGGGCCCGGCTCGACTACGCCGGTGTCCAGGCCGACGCCGACGCCGGCCGTCTGCATCCTTCGATCGCGGCCCTGCCCGAATTCGGCACCCGGCGCATCGCGGCCGGTCTGGAACGTGGCGCGATCGAACTGCGGCTGCCCGCGCAGAGCGTGATCCGCGACGAGGGCGCCGACGGCCACTGGCGCCTGGTGCTGGAACCGCGCACCGCTGCCGACGACTGGAACGAGCAGGTCTCGCTGCTGGCCGGCATGTGCGCGGCCCGCATCATGCTCGACGGCGCCGACAGCTCCGGCGAACGCATCGGCCTGCTGCGCACCATGCCGCCACCGCCCGATTCGGCCATCGCCTCGATCCGCCGCACCGCCGCCGCCCTGGGTATCGACTGGCCCGCCGATCAGCCGGTCGGCCGGATGCTGGCCGCGCTCGACGCCAACTCCCCGGCCACGCTGGTGTTGATGTCGGAGGCCACCGGCCTGCTGCGCGGCGCCGCCTACACCGTGCTCGACGGCACCGATCCGGCCGCGGACAGCTTGCGCCACAGCGCCATCGGCGCACCATACGCGCACGTCACCGCGCCGCTGCGGCGGCTGGTCGACCGCTTCACCACCGAGATCTGCCTGGCCCACTGCGCGGGCACACCGGTCCCGCAATGGGTGCGCGACGGCTTGACCGCCACCGCCGAGACCATGAAACGCAGCGATGGCGTGGCCAACAAGGTCGAACGCGCCTGCATCGACCTGACCGAGGCCACGCTGCTGTCTCAGCGCATCGGCGCCGAATTCGACGCCGTCGTCGTGCGCGAAGGCAATGGCAACCGGCCCGCCGAGATCTTCATCGCGGACCCGCCGCTGGTGGGGCCGTGCGAGGGTGCGCCGTCGGAAGGTTCGACGGTGCGGGTGCGCCTGGAATCAGCGGACCCGGTGACGCGGAAGGTGTTGTTCACCCACCTGCGTTGAATTCATTGTGCCTAGCCGTGACCCGCTGGCCTTGAAGCGCGCTGAGTCGTCAAGGTGGCGTCTATCTCGCGATAAGCCGTGCCGAGTCCATCGGTCGACACGCGCACGCGTGCTGGGCCGACGTGTGCCGCGCCGTCGAGGTGGCGAAACCGGTGCTCGCCGCGCTGCACGGCCCAACGCGCGTAGCGGCTCCGGCGATCTCGGGTCCCTAAGCCGGCAGCAGCGAAGCCGCGGTGGCCGGGTATTTCGCCAAATGCTCACCGGCGGCCCGATCCTCGGCGTCCGCCAGCGCCGAATACAACGCGGTGTCTTCGCCCGCGGCCCGGGCTTCGGCGGCGCGAGTAAGGATCGCTTCATGCGATTCCACCGCGTCGCGATGATCGCCGAGCACGGTTTGCAGCCGCTTGGCCTGACTGCCGAGTTCGGCCGCCTCCTCGCCGAGGGTCGCGGTGGCGGCTTCGCAGCAGTAGCGTAAACGCTTGGCGCCCTTGCGGATATCGTGCAGCAGCTCGATCCGGCCCGCGGGGTCGACGGTAGTTTCCGCGCGGACCATACGATCGAGGCGTGCCCGGTCGCGCTGCAAAACCGCGCGGAACACCTCGTCGGCCGGCCCGTCGAGACGGCCCTTGCGCAGTGGGGGAGCTGTTCGCCAGCGCGAAAGCTGTTCCCGCAGTTTCCGATACCGCTCGCTGTCGAGTGCGCGCAGTACCTCCGCGTGTGCTGCGGCGTACCGGCCGCGTTCGGCGCCGACCAGCCGATCGGTGACGGCCACGAGCACATCCGGGTCGGCATCCGCCGTCAACTCCGACCCCAGCAGCGCCGTGAACCGCTCGGCCCGCACCTCCGCATCGCGGGCCACCCCGAGCAGCCCCGCCAGCCAGGCCAGCTCGGCCACCATGTCCGCCGCGGGCGTGCGCTTGAACAACCGGCGATACGACCGCAGCACACTGCGCAACCGGCGGGTGGCGACGCGCATCTGATGCACCGAATCCCAGGCGTCGTCCCGCACATCCGGTTCGGCGGCCAGCAGCCGGTCGATATCCTCGCTCAGGGCCGCGATGAGCGCGTCGGCGGCGGTGACCGTCATGACCTAGCGTCCTTTCGCGAACCCGTCGGTGGCTTCGACGAGATGGTGAGTGATCCCGGGCTCGTTGGCCGCGTGCCCGGCATCGTCGACGATGTGCAGCACCGAACCCGGCCAGGCCCGATGCAGCTCCCACGCGCTGACGGCCGGGCAGACGATATCGTGGCGGCCCTGCACGATCACCGCGGGAATGCCGGCGATCTTGTCGATATCGCGCAACAACTGTCCCTCGTCGAGGAATCCGCCGTGCCGGAAATAGTGATTCTCGATGCGAGCGAAGGCGAGCGCGAAGCGTGGTTCACCGGTTTCGGCGACCCGATCCGGTTGCGGCAGCAGTGAACTCGTCGCACCCTCCCAGGTGGACCAAGCGACGGCCGCGGCGGTGGCGATCTCCTCATCGGGAGAGTGCAGCAGCCGGTGGTAGGCCTCGACCAGGTCGCCGTCGCGTTCGGCTTCGGGCACCGGGGCGAGGAACTTCTCCCATTCGTCCGGGTAGACGTAGCCGGCGGCGCCGTTGTAGTACCAGTCGATTTCCTTGCGCCGCAACAGGAAGATCCCGCGCAACACCAACTCGGTGACACGCTGCGGATACCGCTGCGCATACGCCAGCGCCAGCGTGGAACCCCACGATCCGCCGAACACCAGCCACTGCTCGATACCGAGCGCTTCGCGCAGCTGCTCGATATCGGCGATCAGATGGTCGGTCGTGTTCACCGACAGATCCGCGCCGTCGGCAATATGCGGTGTGGAGCGACCGCACCCACGCTGATCGAACAGCACGATCCGATACTGCTCCGGATCGAAGAACTGCCGATGAAACGGCGCGGTCCCGCCGCCGGGGCCACCGTGCAGGAACACTGCCGGCTTACCCTCGGGATTGCCGCTGACCTCCCAGTACACCGACTGGCCCGCACCCACATCGAGCATGCCGCGCTGGTGTGGCTCGATCGGCGGGTACAGCGTGCGCATCAGAACGCCAGACCGGACGCCAGATCCGGCAGGCCGAGCGCGTCGATCGCCTCCTGCCGCACGTCCGGGCAGGCCTTCGTGGTGATCCGGTCGATCGATTGCTTATCGGCGAGCACCTGCGCGTTGATCGCGCCGTTGCGCAAGGCCCAGTCGTGCACCATCGCGTTCAACCCGATGCGGCCCAGCGTCGGCCCCTGCACCCGCCAGTTCGACAGCTCCGGCCGGATCATCTCGCACAGCGCGGTCGCCGCGGAATCGGAAACCTCGAGCGGAGTACCGGGGGCCGGGGTGGTGGCGCCCGGTGTGGTGGCAGGCAGGCTGGTCGGCACGGCGGTCGTCGTCCCGGTCGCGCCGCTGGATCCGGTGCCGGATTCACCTCCGCACGCGGTCAATAGGACAGCAGCACACGCTCCCGCGACCACCAGCGTGCTCCGGGAAATCCAACGGCGTTCCGGCATCAGTACCTCTGCTCGATCGAGATTGTCGATACGAGTCTGCCATTTTTCCGGTACGGCGGTGGTGCGGTGTTCCCCGGCTCGAGGTGCGAGAGTGGGCCGGACCGATGGGCGACGCAGAAGTCGGCCGGGCGGCGCGAAGACGATCCGCGCGCGCCCGGCCGAGTTCGCTATCGACGGCTCAGAAGCTGTGCTCGGGCCCCGGAAAGGTGCCCTTGCGGACCTCGTCGGCGTAGGCGGCAGCGGCGGCGCGCAGATCGTCGCCGGTGTTGGCGAACCGCTTGACGAACTTGGCGGTCTTGCCGCTGGTGTAGCCGGCCATGTCCTGCCAGACCAGCACCTGGGCGTCACAGTCGACACCGGCGCCGATGCCGATGGTGGGGATGGTGAGCTTGCGGGTGACCTGGCCGGCGAGTTCGGCCGGGACCATCTCCATCACCACCGAGAATGCGCCCGCTTCCTGGACCGCGATGGCGTCGGCGATGAGCTGCTCGGCGCCGTCGCCGCGGCCCTGCACCCGGAACCCACCGAGGGTGTTGACACTTTGCGGGGTGAAACCGATATGGGCCATCACCGGGATGCCCGCGGCGGTGATCAACGCGATCTGCTCGGCCACCCGTTCACCGCCCTCCAGTTTCACCGCATGCGCCTGGCCCTCTTTCAGGAACCGGGTCGCGGTGGCCAGCGCCTGCTGCGGCGAGGACTCGTAGGTGCCGAACGGCAGGTCGGCCACCACCAGCGCGTGCGGCGCACCGCGCACCACACCGCGCACCAGCGGAATGAGCTCGTCGACGGTGATCGGCACGGTCGTGTCGTAGCCGTAGACCACATTGGCCGCCGAATCGCCGACCAGCAGCACCGGGATGCCGGCTTCCTCGAACAGCCGTGCCGTGGAGTAGTCGTAGGCGGTGAGCATGGACCAGCGCTCGCCCGTCGCCTTCATCTGCTGCAGATGATGGACGCGGGTCTTGCGCCGGGGCTTGGCCTCGGCGGCGGCAGCGCCGTAGGCGGGGGTTTCCGAATCGGATACGGACATCATCGTCCCTTTCGTCGTCCTCGAGGCCCGTCGTGCGGGTCCCCGGGTCTGGGTGACGCCATCCAGTGTGCCACCGGCCGCACTGCCCGCTTAAGGGCGGCGACCAGTGCGGTTGGTCACACCGGCGGATGTGGCGCGCTGCGGCGGTACCAGCGATCACGGCTAGCATGGCGCCGTGCGGAGTGGGCGTGGTGTGCTGGTGACGGTGCTGGCGGTGACGGCGTTGGCGGCCGGTTGTGCGGAGTCGAAGCAGGAGCCCGCGGCCGCGGTGCCCCCACCTCCGGACGGTCTCGCCGAGTTCTACACCCAGACCCCGCAGTGGGGTAGCTGCGCCGATTTCACCGGCCCGGACGAGTCGCTGCCGCCGGCCACCGAATGCACCCGTATCACCGTCCCGGTCGATTACGCCGACCCCGATGGCGCCACCGCGCAGATCGCGTTGTCGCGGGTCAAGGCGGAGGGCAAGAACCGCATCGGCTCGCTGCTGCTCAATCCCGGCGGCCCGGGCATGTCGGGGCTGTCCACGGTGACGGTGGGCGGCGGCACTCCGATCGCCGAACGGTTCGATCGCGTCGGTTTCGATCCGCGTGGCGTCGGCGCCTCCACCCCGTCGGTGGCCTGCCTGACCCCGCAGGAAGCCGATGCCGAACGCGCCGAGCCACCGGTGGCCAACACCCCGGAGGGCATTGCCGCCGAGGAGGCCGACAACCGCGAATACGCGCAGGCCTGCGTCGAGCGCACGGGCAAGGAGTTCCTGGCCCATGTCGGCACCCGCGAGGTGGTGCAGGACATGGACATCATCCGGGCGGTGCTCGGCGATGCGAAGCTCACCTATCTGGGCTACTCCTACGGCACGCGACTCGGCACGGCGTACGCCGAGAAGTTCCCCGGCAACGTGCGCGCGCTCGTGCTCGACGGCGCCATCGACCCCACCCAGGACCCGGTCGAGGAATCGCTGCGCCAGGCCGAGGGCTTCCAGCAGGCCTTCGACGCCTACGCCGCCGACTGCGTCACCCGGCCCGACTGCCCGCTGGGTAACGACGCCTCCACCGCGGTGAAGCGGTTCCGGGAACTGGTCGATCCGCTCTGGGACAAGCCCGCCGCCACCACCGACGCCCGTGGCCTCAGCTACGGCGACGCGCTGACCGGTGTGCGGCAGACGCTCTACAGCGAAAGCTTCTGGCGCGTGTTGTCGCTGGGCCTGACCGAATTGAGCCAGGGCCGCGGCGACACGCTGCTGCAATTGGCCGACCTGTACAACGGGCGCAACGAGGACGGCACCTATAACAATTTGAACGACGCTTTCAACGCGATTCGCTGTGTCGACGATCCGCGCATCACCGATCCGGCGGTGGCAGGCAAGCAGGACACCGAGTACCGCAAGGCCGCCCCGTTCATGGACGACGGCCGCGGCACCGGCGCCGCCCCGCTCGAATTGTGCGCGAGCTGGCCGGTGCCCAACACCAGTCAGCCGCACGAAATTTCGGTCCAGGGCCTGCCGACCACGGTCGTCGTGTCCACCACCGGCGATCCGGCCACCCCGTATCAGGCGGGCGTCGACCTCGCCGAGCAGCTCGGCGCCGCGTTGATCACCTACGAAGGCGATAGTCATACGGTCGTGCTGAACGAGGGTTCGCCGTGCGTGGACAACGCGGTCATCGCCTACCTGACCGAGTTGATCGAGCCGCAGCCCGGGCTCAGGTGCTGACGCGCAGGTGAGCTCACATCGCGGGATACAAACCCCGTGTCGCCATGTAACACAGATTTAACGCCGGGTGCCTACAGTCGCGGACATGGATCGCCAGAAGGAATTCGTGCTGCGGACGCTCGAAGAGCGGGATATCCGCTTCGTGCGGCTCTGGTTCACCGACGTCTTGGGCTATCTGAAGTCCGTGGCGATCGCCCCCGCCGAACTCGAAGGCGCCTTCGAGGAAGGCATCGGTTTCGACGGCTCGGCCATCGAGGGATTCGCCCGGATCTCCGAGGCCGATATGGTCGCCCGGCCCGACCCGTCGACCTTCCAGGTGCTGCCGTGGGCCACCAGCAAGGGTCACCAGCATTCCGCGCGCATGTTCTGCGACATCACCATGCCCGACGGCTCGCCGTCATGGGCCGATCCGCGGCACGTGCTGCGCCGTCAGCTGAACAAGGCCGGTGACGTCGGCTTCAGCTGCTACGTGCACCCGGAGATCGAGTTCTTCCTGCTCAAGAACACCCCCGACGGCTCGGATCCGGTGCCCGCCGACAACGGCGGGTTCTTCGACCAGGCCGTGCACGATTCCGCCCCCAACTTCCGCCGCCACGCCATCGACGCGCTGGAGTCGATGGGCATCTCGGTGGAGTTCAGCCATCACGAGGGCGCGCCCGGTCAGCAGGAGATCGACCTGCGCTACGCCGACGCGCTGTCCATGGCCGACAACGTGATGACCTTCCGCTACCTGATCAAGGAAGTGGCCATCGACGAGGGCGTGCGCGCCACTTTCATGCCCAAGCCGTTCGCCCAGTACCCGGGTTCGGCCATGCACACCCACATGAGCCTGTTCGAGGGTGAGGCGAACGCCTTCCACGATCCCGACGATCCGATCAACCTCTCCGCCACCGCGCGGTCGTTCATCGCGGGCATCCTCGAACACGCCCCGGAGATCAGCGCGATCTCCAACCAGTGGGTCAACTCCTACAAACGTCTCATCCATGGCGGGGAGGCGCCCACCGCGGCGTCGTGGGGCCGGTCCAACCGGTCGGCGCTGGTCCGGGTGCCGATGTACACGCCGAACAAGTCCTCCTCACGCCGTGTCGAGATCCGCAGCCCTGATTCGGCCTGCAACCCGTACCTGACCTTCGCGGTGCTGCTGGCCGCGGGCCTGCGCGGCATCGAGAAGGGCTACACGTTGCCGCCGGAGGCCGAGGACGACGTCTGGTCGCTGACCGCCGCAGAACGCCGCGCGATGGGCTTCCGGGAGCTGCCCGGCACGCTCGACGAGGCGTTGCAGGCGATGGAGCGCTCGGAACTGGTCGCCGAAACCCTCGGTGAGCACGTGTTCGACTTCTTCCTGCGCAACAAGCGCCGGGAATGGGCCGACTACCGCAGCCAGGTGACGCCGTTCGAACTCAAGGAGTACCTGGGGCTGTGAGGGTCGCGGTGCGGTCGCGCCCACCACGACCTGCGCGCGAGCATGTAATTTGAAAGCATGGTCCGGCCCCCGACTGCCCGCTCCGCTGTCCCCGGCGTCGGCCGTCTCGGATTGCTCGAACCGACGGCCGCCGCCTCCCTGGCCGAACTGGCATGGGACAACATCGATGGCATCCCGCTGCTGTGGGCGCTCTCGCGCGCGCCCGACGCCGATCTGGCGCTGAACACGATCATCCGATTGCGCGAGGCGCTCGGATACGACTGGGCGGAACTGGATTCGGCGCTGCGCACCGATACCGCCTTGCGCGGCAGGTTGTTCGCGCTGCTCGGCTCGTCCACCGCGTTCGGCGATCATCTGGTGGCCGATCCGTCGGCGTGGAAGTCGCTGCGCCGCACCGATCTCCCGGACCGCGACGAGCTGGTCGCGGATCTGCTCGACGCCGTCGACGCCGTACCGGAGACGGGCCCCCATGCCGGGCCGATGCTGTTCCGGGCCGGGCAGTCCGGCCCGGAAGTCGTTGCGCTGCTGCGCAAACGCTACCGCGATCAGCTGATGCTGCTGGCCGCCCAGGATCTGGCGGCCACCGTCGAGAACGAGCCGGTGCTGCCGTACCAGGTGGTCGGCCGTCACCTCACCGATCTCGCCGACGCGGCCTTGACCGCGGCGCTGTCGGTCGCCGTCGCCCGGGTATGCCGCGACGAGCCGTGCCCGGTGCGCCTCGCGGTGATCGCCATGGGCAAATGCGGTGCCCGCGAACTCAACTACGTCTCCGATGTCGACATCGTGTTCGCCGCCGAACCGGCCGACGCCACCGCCGCCCGGCTGGCCGCGGAGATGATGAGCATCGGCAGCGCCGCCTTCTTCGAAGTCGATGCGGCGCTGCGCCCGGAGGGCAAGGCAGGCGCGCTGGTGCGCACCCTCGAATCGCATATCGCCTACTACCAGCGCTGGGCCCGCACCTGGGAGTTCCAGGCGCTGCTCAAGGCCCGCCCGATGACCGGCGATCTGACCCTCGGCGAGCAGTACCGTGACGCGCTTATGCCCATGGTGTGGTCGGCCTCCGAACGTCCCGACTTCGTGCCAGAGGTGCAGGCCATGCGCCGCCGCGTCGAAGACCTGGTGCCGGCCGATCTGCGCGAGCGCGAACTGAAACTGGGGCACGGCAGTCTGCGTGACGTCGAATTCGCCGTGCAGCTGCTGCAATTGGTGCACGGCCGGGTCGACGATACCCTGCATGTGCAGGGCACGGTCGAGGCGTTGACGGCCCTGGCGGCCGGCGGCTACGTCGGCCGCGACGATGCCGCCAACCTCACCGCCTCCTACGAGTTCCTGCGCCTGCTCGAACACCGCCTGCAATTGCAGCGGCTCAAGCGCACCCACACCCTGCCCGCCGACGACGACGAGGAGGGCATGCGCTGGCTGGCCAGGGCCGCCCATATGCGTCCCGACGGCCGCCAGGACGCGGTGGGCGTGCTGCGCACCGAGATCCGCCGCAACACCGTCCGGGTGCGGCGCCTGCACGCCAAGCTGTTCTACCGGCCGCTGCTGGAATCGGTCGTCCGGCTCGATTCGGACGCGCTGCGGCTGAGCCCGGACGCGGCCGTGCGCCAGCTCGCCGCCCTCGGTTACGCCGCCCCTGAACACGCGCTCGGCCATCTGCGCGCGCTCACCGGCGGGGTGTCGCGCAAGGGCCGCATCCAGGCGCTGCTGCTGCCGACGCTGCTGGAATGGCTCGGCGACACGCCGAATCCGGACGCCGGTCTGCTGGCGTATCGGCGGGTCTCGGAGGGGCTGGCCGAGCAGACCTGGTTCCTGCGCGAACTGCGCGACGAGGGCGCGGTCGCGCAGCGGTTGATGATCGTGCTCGGCTCCTCCGCCTACCTGCCCGATCTGCTGATCAATGCCCCCGAGACCATCCGCATGTACGCCGACGGCCCGAGCGGGCCGCTGCTGCTCGGCCCGCAGCCCGAGGACGTCGCCCGCGGCATCCTCACCGCCGCCGCGCGCTACGACGACCCGAACCGCGCGGTCGCCGCGGCGCGCTCGCTGCGCAGGCACGAACTCGCCCGCGTCGCCTCCGCCGATCTGCTCGGCCTGCTCGATGTGCCGCAGGTGTGCCGGGCGCTGTCATCGGTATGGGTGGCGGTGCTCGAAGCCGCGCTGCGGGCGGTGATCCGGGCCAGCGAGGCCGAACGCGGCGCACCCGCGCCCGCCGACTTCGCGGTGATCGGCATGGGCAGGCTCGGCGGGATGGAACTGGGCTACGGTTCCGACGCCGATGTGCTGTTCGTCTGCGATCCGCGCCCGGGCGAGGACGAGACCAAGGCGGTGCGCTGGGCCACCGGCATCGCCGAGCGGGTGCAGCGGATGCTCGGCGCGCCCAGCACCGACCCACCGCTGCAGGTGGACGCCGCGCTGCGTCCCGAGGGGCGCCAGGGTGCTCTGGTGCGCACCCTCGCCTCCTACGCCGCCTACTACGAGCAGTGGGTGCAGCCGTGGGAAGTGCAGGCCCTGCTGCGCGCCCACCAGGTGGCAGGCGATCAGGAGCTCGGCGTGCGGTTCCTGCACCTCATCGACAAGGTGCGGTATCCGGCCGGCGGTGTGTCGGCCGAATCGGTGCGCGAGATCCGCCGGATCAAGGCCCGCGTCGACTCCGAACGCCTGCCCCGCGGCGCCGACCCCGCCACCCACACCAAACTGGGCCGCGGCGGGCTCGCCGATATCGAATGGACCGTGCAGCTCATGCAGCTGCGCCACGCCCACGAGGTGCCCGAGCTGCACAACACCTCGACGCTGGAGGCACTCGACGTCATCGAGCAGAAGGGCCTGCTCGACCCCGAGGACGTCGACCTGCTCCGCCAGGCCTGGCTGATCGCCACCAAGGCACGCAATGCCCTGGTTCAGGTGCGCGGCAAACCGAGCGACCAGCTGCCCGCGCCCGGGCCGCAACTGTCGGCGGTGGCGTACGCGGCGGGCTGGCGCAATGGCGATGGCGGAGAGTTCCTGGACAACTACATGCGGATCACCCGGCGCGCGAAAGGCGTGGTGGAGCGGGTCTTCGGGAGCTAGCGAGAGTTTCGCCGAGCCTGTGGTCCGTTACCGGGTGCCCGGCGCGGCGAGTTGCCGGAACGTGCTGACGAATTCGCCGAGCGCGCGGCGGTCCTCGATATCCGGCGGGTGATGCCCGTTGTCCACGGTGACGGTGACCATGGTGCCCGCGGCGATACCCAGGTCCGCCCAGCACAGCGGCAGCAGCGGCGCGTGCACGGAGTGAGCATTGGCCGTGACGACGATGGTGGAGGAGTACCGGCTCGCCACGTCGTGCAAGGCTTCGGCGGTGTCGAGCGAGAGCGCGCCAGGGGAGTCGAACTCTTCGAAGTACACGGTGTTCCTCCTGTCCGGTGCCGGTCGGGCTCGCTTCGATTCTCACAGGATCCACACATTTGATCCACGAATCTGTCACCGGCCCGTTCTAGGGTCCCAGACATGCGAATATGGGTGAACCGGGCATTGCTCGGCACGGGGTGGGTTGCACTGCTGGCAGGCGTCGCGGGGATCGCGCTGTACTTCAGCGGGTCGCAGTGGCGGACGATGGTGCTGCTGGCTTCCGGTGCGTCGCTGCTGATGCTGGGCACGATCGTCGCGCTGGTGTTGTTCGCCCTCGCGCGCGGTCGGCGCAGCATGATCGCCGCCGGGATCGCGGTCGCGGCGGCGTTGTGGACGCAGGTGCCGCTCTATGTGCCCGACGGGCACGCCGCGACCGGACCGGAACTGACCGTGATGCAGTCGAATCTGCTGTTCGGCGGGGCGGATACGGGCGCGGTGGTCGACGCCGTGCGCGCGCAGAGCGTCGATGTGCTCACCCTCAACGAACTCACCCCCGCCGCTGTCGCCGGACTCACCGCCGCCGGCATCGGCGATCTGCTGCCCTACCACTACCTGAAGGATTCCGACGCCGGCGGCGTCGGCACCGGCATCTACAGCCGGTATCCGTTGCGCGACACCAAGAACTACGAGGGATTCCTGCTCCACAACATCTCCGCGATCATGGACCATCCCGACCGCGGCCCGATCGCGGTCTACGCCTTCCACCCGGTACCGCCGCCGCTGGATTTCGACCGGTGGCAGCGCGAATTGAGCGCCATCCGCGACATTCTCGAGGTGGAGCAGCGCCCGGCGATCGTCGGCGCCGACTTCAACGCCACCCGCGACCACAGCGCCTTCCGCGATTTGCTGCGCGGCCGTTTCGAATCCGCCGCCGACCAGGCCGGTGCCGGCCCGCTGCGCAGCTACCCGCAGGACCGCAGCTGGGGCCCGGTCATCGGCATCGACCACGTGCTGCTCGCCGACGCCACCGCCGACGAGGTCCGCACCCTGGTCGTGCCCGGCAGCGACCACCGCGCCGTCCTCGCCCGCACCCGCCTGCACTGAGCGAGACATCGCATCGCCGTGAATTTCCGCCGCGGCGATGCGTATCGGCGACGCCGAGCGATTACCATGTGGAGCGCTCGGACGGCAGGCGCATGCGGCGCCGGTCCGGGCCCGGGCTGTGTACCGGCCCGGTCGACCTTGGGGAGGCAATCAAGTGACAAGGAACAAGCGGCTGCGCTTCGCCGCCGCCATCGCGGCGTGCGCCGCGCTGGTGCTCACCGGCTGTTCGGAATCGGCCGAGGCGGCGCAGTCGGGTCCGGGGCAGGAAAACCCGTGGCAGATCGCGGGTGCGACGTCGAGCACCGGCCCGAGCGGGCCACGTCCCGACGCCCCGGACGCGCCGATCCAGGCCGAGAACGGTGACGGCGGGAAGATGGACCAGATCGCCCTCAACGCGGTCTACGACGTCCAGGAATTCTGGAAGACCGAGTACAGCAAGACCTTTCCCGGCACCTTCAAGCCGGTCGACAAGCTGATCTCCTGGGACGCGCTGGCGCCGAAGTCCGAGGCGGTCGAGTTCTGCACCATCGACACCTATCAGATGGTCAACGCCGCCTACTGCAGCACCGATCACTCGATCGGCTGGGACCGCGGCGTGCTGCTGCCCGAACTGGTCAAAGAGTTCGGCGACATGTCCGTGGTGATGGTGCTCGCGCACGAGTACGGCCACGCCCTGCAGGGTCAGGCCAAGATCTCCGATCGGCGCACCCCCGGTCTGGTGCGTGAGCAGCAGGCCGACTGCTTGGCCGGTGTGTACCTGCGCTACGTCGCCGAGGGCGATTCCGAGTACTTCACCATGAACACCACCGACGGCCTCAACGGCGTGCTCGGCGCGACCGTCGCGGTGCGCGACCGGGATCCCGACGACCCGGACAACGTGCATGGTTCGGCCTTCGAGCGGGTGACCGCGGTGCAGATGGGCTACACCAACGGCGCCGAGGCCTGCAAGGGCATCAACGAAGCCGAGATCGAACAGCGCCGCGCCGGCCTGCCGATCACCTTCGAAGACGACAACGGTGACCGTCAGCTGCCCGTCGACCAGGAATCGCTGGTCAGCGTCGCCAATGCCGCCGCCAAGGCGCTGCCGTCCGATTCCGCCCCGCAGTACGACTACACGGGCGTGGCGTCGAGCTGCTCCGGCGTGACCGTCACCGAGCCGGTGTCCTACTGCCCGGATACCAACTCCATCGGCACCGACATCCCGGCCCTGGCCGAACGCGCCGGACCGCTGGAGGACGAGGACAAACCGCTGTCGGCGATCGTCAGCGGCGACTACAACGCCTACGTCGTGTTCATCTCCCGCTACGCCCTCGCCGTGCAGAAGGCCCGCGGCCTGTCGGTGGAAGGCGCCGACACCGCCGGCCTGCGCACCTCCTGCCTGTCGGGTGCGATCACCACCGAACTGAGCAAGCCGGGCCGCGAAGTCCAGCTGTCGGCCGGTGACCTGGACGAGGCCATTTCCGGGTTGCTGTCGGACGGTATGGCCGCCAGCGACGTCAACGGCAAGACCGTGGACAGCGGTTACCTGCGGCTCGAGGCGTTCCGCCTGGGCGTGTTGCAGGGTGAGGCCGCCTGCGCCAGCAAGTACAACTGACGCGCTGTGAACGGCGAAGGCGCCGAGGTCGTGTGGTCGACCTCGGCGCCTTCTGCTGTGTGGCCCGCGCCGATCTACTTGCCGAGGTGTGCTTCCAGCCACTCGACGACATCGCCGAGCACCTGGTCCTGCTCGGGCTCGTTGAAGATCTCGTGGTAGAGGCCGTCGTAGCGGCGCACGGTGAGATCTTCAGCGCCCGCGCCCTTTTCGATGAGATCGGTGCTCGACGGTGCGGCGATGGTGTCGGCAGTGCCGTGCATGGCCAGCGTCGGTACCGTCAGCCGTTGCAGGCGGCCCTTCACCGCTAGCGCGGCATTGAGAATCTCGGTCGCGGTGCGCGCCGGGAGCTTGCCCCGGAACACCAGCGGATCGCTGTCGTAGGCGGCGACCACCTTCGGATCGCGGCTGATATCGGCGGAATCCAGCTTCAGCACACCGAGATTCGGTGTCAACCGGGTGAGCACCGGCGCCAGCAGCCGCTGAATCGGATTGCCCACCGGAATGTCGAGCGGCGGCGCCGACACCACGATCCCGTCCACCTCGATCGGCTCCCGCGTCGCCAGGAACAGCACGATCAGGCTGCCCATCGAATGCGCGAGCAGGAACGCCGGCACCTCCGGAAACTCCCGCCGAGCCATCGCCAGCAAGGTCGCCACATTGTCGGCCGCCGCATCCATCGACCCGATATTCGCCCGCGCCCCACCGGAAATCCCATGCCCCGGATGATCTAGCGCATACACCGCGAACCCGGCCCCCGCCAGCCGCCGCCCGACATGCTCATACCGCCCGGCATGCTCGGCTACGCCGTGCACCAGCACGATCACCCCACGCGCATCCGTTTCGGGAAGCCAAGCCCGCCACTCGATCCGGGCTCCGTGCCCGATGAAGTTGCCGGTGTCGGCGTGGGTCTGTTCACCGGGTGTGGGCGCCGCGTCATCCGGGGAGGCTGCATCGCCGCCCTCGGCCGCGTCCGAGTTATCGGCCGCGTTCTGCTCGGCCGTCGAGGCGCCGCCAGCTACTGCGGCCGTTTCGGCTGCGGTGGTTTCGGTCTCGGTCGCGGTGGTGTCGGTGGGAGTGCCGGTGTTGTCGGTGGCGGCAGTGTCGGCGGGAGTATCAGCGTCTTTGGGCGCGCCGGTGCCGCCGGATGCAGCAGCCGCGGTGGGTTCAACGCTGTCGGCGGACGCGATGGCGTCGGCCGAAGCGGCAGTGTTGCCAGGTGCGGCAGCGTCGCCGGATTCGGCGGAGTCGTCGGATGTGCCGGTGGCGTCGGCGTCGGTGGAACTGCCGGCCGCGTCGTTGGTGCCGACGGCGGTGGCGGTACCCGGTTCGTCGGGTGCGTCGGAGCGGCCGGATGCGGCGGCGGGGGCGGATTCAGCGGTGTCGCCCGAAGCAGCGGTGTCGTCGTCGGACGCGGCGCTGGTCGCGGGTGCAGTTGGGTCGTCGGAAGCTTCCACGTGGGCTGTGCCTTTCGCATCGGAGGGAGCGGTGGCGTTGCCGGATTCGCCGGTCGTGCCCGAGGCGGATCCGGTCGCTGTGGAGATGCCGGAATCATCGGTTGCGGACGTGGGTGATGCGTCGAAACTGGCTTCGGCGCCAGTCTTTTCGTCCGATACCGCGTCTGCGCCCGCAGCCGTATCGCTGGCGGCGGGTGTCTGGATAGTGCCGACCGATTCCGCACCAACTGCGTCCTGCGTGATCGTGGACGCGGTGTTCGTATCGGCGACGGCGGCAGGCTCCGACGCGTCGCCCGCCGGTCTGCCATCGGCACCTGGCTCCGCTCCGGCAACGGACTTCGCGGCCGCCGACTTCTTGGCAGCGGCGCGCGAAGCTGTCGCAGTCGAGGTGGATTTGCGGGCGCGCGAGGTGCTCTTGGCGGCGGACTTCTTCGCCGGCTGCTCGTTCGCCGAGTCTTCGGCATCGGTCGTCGACGCGGCGGCAGATGTGGTGGCGGTGGTCTTGGATGCCGCTTTCGGCGCAGCCTTCTTCGCAGCCCGCTTCTTGGCCGGGGTGTTCGTAGCGGAATCGGCGGCGGGGAGGTCTGCGGTCAGAGGCTCGGCGGATGTAGCGGCGGTGCTCTTGGCCTCGTCGGGGGTGGTGGCCTTGCCGTTCGCGCCTGCACCTGCACCTGCGGCTGCGGTGTTGCGCGGCGTCGCTTTCGCCGCCGTTCTCTTCGCCGCCGTGCCAGCCTTCTTCGCTGCCGTGCCGGACGCCTTGGCCGCCGTGGCGGAGGTCTTGGCTGCCGTGGCGGAGGTCTTGGCTGCCGTGCCGGAGGTCTTGGCCGTCGTGCCGGAGGTCTTCGCCGCCGAACCAGCCTTCTTCGCTGCCGTACCCGACGTGGCACCGGACGCCGCGCTCTTGGTGGCCCGCGTGCTGGTCTTCTTGGCCGCGGCCTTCGCCGGCGTCTTCTTCGCGGCACCGTTGCCGGCGTCGGCGGTGGCGGAATCGGTTGTGCTGGAGGCGGAGTGGTTGTCCGGCTCGGCGGATTGGCTCATGTGTCGGTCCCTCGGGTGGCGCTTGACGCCGGCCCACGGGTGGGGCTCGGCGCCGGGTCGGCGAGCTGGTCGATCAGCCGCCGGTTGAATTCGATGAGGCGAGCGTAGTTGACGCGGGAGATCCGTTCATCGGTTCCATGGATGCGTTCGAGATCGGTCCGGTCGAACACGACGGGGGCGAAGTTGCAGCGCGTGGTGGCCAGGTCGTCGTAGTGGCGCGAGTCGGTGGCGCCGGGGACGATGCCGCTGGTCACCGCGATCCCGGGGACCACCTCGGTGGCCAGGCGGGCGATCCGGTCGAACGCCGGACCCGGTGCGCTGACCTGCGACGGCTCCGACGACATCCCGACCAGCTCGATGCGCACACCCGCATCTCGCACGACCCGGCGGCAATGTTCCAGCACCTTGCCGACCGAATCACCCGGCAGAATACGGAAATTGATCAGCGCCTCGGCATGCTGCGGCAGCACATTCGCCTTCACCCCGCCCCGGATGACGGTCGGCGCGGTCGTGGTCCGCACCATCGCCTCGGTCTGCGGCCGGGCCGCCAGCACCCGCGTGATCACCGGCCCCGCGACCCCGGCCATGCCCAGCAGCTTGCGCCGCGCCGGCGGCATGGCCTGACGCAACCGGGCCAGCATGTCCTCGACCACCGGCGTCAACCGCAGCGGCATCGGCCGATCCTGCAGCCGCCCCACCGCCCGCGCGATCCGCCCGACGGCGGTCTGCTTCCCGGGCATGGAGGAATGACCGCCCACATCGGTCACCGTCAACCGGACGGTCGCATATCCCTTCTCGCCCACCATGATCGAGGCCACCGGACGGTCGACTCCATCGGCCACACCCTCGGTGATCACCCCACCCTCATCGAGCAGCAGGTCGGCGCGCACACCCCGCTCCCGCAACACCTGCGCCATCCGCACCGCACCGCCGTCGCCGAAGACTTCTTCGTCGTGCCCGAACGCCAGATATACCGTCCCCGCCGGCCGCACGCCCGCCGCCAGCGCCGATTCGACGGCCTCCAGAATCGCCATTACCCGGCTCTTGTCATCGATCGCCCCACGCCCCCAGATGAACTGACCATCCACTACCCCCGCGAACGGCGGATGCGTCCAATGCGGCTGGTCATCGGCCGGAACGACATCCTGGTGCGCCAGCAGGATCGCCGCCGTCGGCGACGGATCGGCCCCGCGCCAGGTGTAGAGCCGACTGTGCCCAAAAAGCTCCAACTCGAGCTCGGCATGTACCAGCGGAAACGACCGTTCCAGATGCTCGGCCAGCAGAGTGAACTGCGCGTCATCGGTGTCTGCGGGATCCTCATGCGACACCGTCGCACACCGCAATGCCGCCGCAAGCCGCTCGGCCGTCGCGTCATCGACACCCCGACGGCGATCTGCCGGGCCGCGCCGGTCGCTCCCGGTCGCCCGGATTCCAGCGATCTCACCAGCACCTGCCGCTCGCGCACGACCACCGGGCTCATGGTGTCGGGCCGTCGTCGCTGCGGCTGTCGCAGGAGCCCCTACGGCATCGGGTTGATGGGCCTCGTCGTCCGGCCCGGCCGCTCGCGCGCTGCCACGCGGTCCACCCGCCTGCTCGCGGCGATCCGCTTCTTGCCCGGCACTATCCGCTTCCGTGACAGGCGGTCCCCCGGATCCCCGCTGGTCAGCGGCACGGTCCACCCCGTTGGCCGAGGCGCTCGGCGCATCGGCTGCGGGGTCGTTTCGCGCGGCTTCGCTCATCGGGTGGGGGCAGTGGGCAGGTTCATGGGCACCACTGCATTGTTCACCACCCCGGCGTCGAGGGCGCGGGTCTTCTTCCGATGCCACTTCGGGATGGCTTCGCCGATGCCGCCGGGCAGGTCGGCGGTGCGCGGCTCGGTCAGCACCGGAACCTCGAGCCGCGCCGCGGTGACGGTGACCTCGGCGAAGGCGGGGGAGTGCGACCACACGTCGTCCACCACATCGGTGATGCGCACGCCGAGCCGGTGCCCGGCCGCGATCGGCCAATCCTGGGCCAGCAGCCGCACCTGCGCGGTCTCGCTCACCGGCGCGATTCCCCGGGTGATGACGACGGCGTTGTTGTCCGGCGCGATATCGAACAGCTCCACCGCCACCGTCGCGTTCGGCGGACCGCTCAGCGACACCGTCGCCGTCGGGACCCCCGACAGATGCACTTCGCGGTCGAACGGCGCGGTCACCGACCAGATCTCCCGGTCCGGCCCGGGCAGCAGCCCACGGTCGGTGTAGCGGCCGGTGCGCAACTGCACCGGAACGCGCACCGTGTCGGCGGCCGGCCACTGCGTCTCACCACGCCAGCGTCCGTCGAACTGGCCGACGGTGATCCGCGGCCCCGGGATCTGCACATCGCGTCCGGCCACGTGCTTGTCGAAGAAGGCCAGCAGTTCGGTGTCGAAATGCGGCGTCGCGCACTTCTCGTGGCAGGTCTGGTGCCCCCACTGCCCGAACCAGGCCTTGTGGTCGCCGGGCCCGAGGTTGTTCCACAGATCGATCACGCGGTAGGCGCGGGTGTTGTAGTCGAGGAAGCCTTGGCCGAGGAACAGCGGAATGGTGTTGCCGTCGAGCTTGGCCACCAGGTCGCGGTCGCGCCAGAACTCGGTGGCGCCGTTGTGATCGGTGATGTTCTCGAGGTAGCGGGCGTAGCACTGCATCGGCAGTTGCAGCGCGTTGGCCTGGTATTCGGGGGAGTCGCCGGGATGCGGCGGGGTGGAGGCGATCAGCACGTGCTCGAAACCGGCGAGATCGGCAGGGCGCACCCCGTCCTCGGTGACCGGTTTACCGGAGAACTTCCACGACACCCCCTGCATGTAGAGGTAGGTGTAGGGGTCGACCACGGGCTCGAACGCCGCGACCGCCGCCAGGCCCGCCGGCTTGCCCGCCAGCCCCATCAACCCGGTCCACGCCTCGTAGGAGGTGCCCCACATGCCGACCTTGCCCGTCGACCACGGCTGATTCGCCGCCCACTCCACCGCCGCTGCTACGTCGGCCCGCTCACCCGGGCCACCGAAATCCGGGCAGCCCGACGATCCGCCGAACCCGCGCAGGTCCACGATGACGTAGGTGTAGCCGGCGTTCAGGAACAGCTCGGGCGTCAGGTTCTCCACCGACGGCCCGCCCTCGAGCCGCGGTTCGCTCAGATACGCCGAGTGCGCGCGATACGGGCTGACGGTGAGGATCACCGGAGTGCGGACGTCGTCGCCCAGACCGGCCGGGCGCAGGATGTCGGCATGCAACCGGGTGCCGTCGGGCGCATCGATGTAGGCCTCACGCCACTGGTGCGGCACCTCCGGCCGCGCGCCCGCCGTGAGCGGGACGCCGGCGGTCACCACCACCAGCACGCCGACCACGAGCAGAAGTGCACGCACCAGAACAGGTCGACCACGCACCGCTCGATTACCTCCGCATCCGTTCCAGCCCACGCGCGGGCCGGCGACGGACTACGTCGGCAGCGCACCTAAGAAGTATCGGGTTGCCGGTCGCACGTCCAGCCCCCGGAACCGGGGGTGCCCGCGCCGTCGCCGACCAGCGGCCCGGGGCGCACAGCGCACAACCGTGGCGGCGGTCGTCCCGTGGCGGGAACGCTCACCCACGGGCACTATCCTGAGAGGCATGCCAGCAGGTAAGCCCACCAAGGAAGCGAAGGCCGCGGCGAAAGCGGCCCGCAAACAGCAGTCGAAGGAGCGCCGCCAGCAGCTGTGGCAGGCGTTCCAGATGCAGCGCAAGGAAGACAAGCTGCTGTTGCCGCTGATGATCGGCGCGCTGGTCGGCATCACCGTCGTGTTCTTCCTGATCGGGCTGATCTTCGGCCTGCAATGGTTCCTGCTGCCGCTGGGCATCCTGCTCGGCGTGCTCGTCGCGTTCATCATCTTCGGCCGCCGCGTGCAGCGTTCGGTGTACAGCAAAGCCGAAGGTCAGGCGGGTGCGGCGGCCTGGGTGCTGGACAACCTGCAAGGCAAATGGCGGGTCAGCAACGGTGTTGCCGCGACGACCCAGCTCGATGCCGTGCACCGTGTGGTCGGCCTGCCCGGCGTCATCTTCGTCGCCGAGGGCTCGCCGCAGCGGTTGAAGTCGCTGATCGCGCAGGAGAAGAAGCGCACCGCCCGCCTCGTCGGCGACACCCCGATCTACGACGTCATCGTCGGCAACGAGGAGGGCCAGGTTCCGCTCAAGGAACTCCAGCGCTACCTCACCAAGCTGCCTCGCAATATCGACGCCAAGCGCATCGACCTCATCGAAGGCCGCCTCGCCGCCCTCAGCGCCCGCAGCGGCCCGGCCCTGCCGAAGGGCCCGATGCCGGCCGGCGCCAAGATGCGCGGCGTGCAGCGCACGATTCGCCGCCGCTGAAGCGCGACTGATTTTCAGCGAGGGCCGGTGTTCCCACTCGGGGCGCCGGCCCTTTTGCGTGCGGGGTCGGAAGCCATGCGGGGTCGAGACGCGCGGGGTCTAGACGCGCGGGTGTCGGGAAGTGCGGGGTGTCCGGACGTGCGGATATCGAGACGTATGGAGGTCGAATGGGCTGTCGCCGTTCGTACGTTCAGGCGGTGATCAGCCAGCGAACCCGGTCAAACGCGATGACGTGATAGATGACCAGGACCGCCGCGAATCCCAACGCCCACCCCGGCAGACCGGCAACCCACAGCGCCGCGGCCCCGCCGAACAGCACCACCGACTCCACCACCAACCGCACCCGGCCGGAGACCGCGACCGGCGCCTTACCACCGCGGCTCGGATCGCCCGGCACCGCGAATGTGCCCCACAGCGCGGCCGCCGCGAGCGGCAAAATCACGACCAGCGCGTACTTCCATGGCGCATCGAATGCCCAGCCGAGCACACCGAAGGCGACGAGGGCGGCGAGTTCGAGGACGAGCCGAACGGCGAGCATGGCCGGATTCAATGACACGGCGGCAGCTTATTGCCCGCCGATCACTATGCCCCGGAGCGGGACGTCAGCGCGCGCGAACCACCGCGGTACCGGTAGCCCGATCGTGCATACCGCGCCCATCCGCATCGGTGAACAGCGCCGGCACGACGAAGATGAGCAGCAACTGACGACCGAGCGCCCGCACAAAGCCCACCCGCACCGGCGCGTCCACCCGGATCACCCGCAACCGCAGGAAGTACTGGCCCGGCGTGAACCCGAACAGCGTCACCGCGAGGATGCCGATCACGACCCACACCATCCAGGTCGGTGTGCTCAGCGCGCTCACCACGGCCTCGAAGTTGGTCGGTGGCTGCTTATCCGCCGGCAGGTCGAGGTCGGCGATGATCTGCTGCGGGTTCGGCCGCACGATCAGGGCCGCGATCCCCATCGCGATCACCCAGTCCACCATCAGCGCGGCGATGCGGCGGCCCATGCCCACCAGCGAGCCCGCGCCCTCGCGCGGCAACCCGATGTGTTCGCCCTTGAACTCGGGGGTTGCCGGATCGCCCGGATCCGCCGTCGGTCCGGAGAGCCAGGATCCGGTGATGCGTGCCATGGCCTCCAGGATAGGTGTATGCGGCAGGCCACCCACGACCGCATAACCGGTGCTCACGCCGTCGCCCCAGGTCACGGATGGCAGAATGACGTCACCGTCAGAGCATGGGTGGCACATGCCACCCGTTCGGTAGCACGTGTAACACTGGCGAAACACAACCTTGACTGCCGGGAAACACCGCGTCCATACCGTCTGGTCGCGACGCCCATGCAATCGACACTGGCCTGGGAAACTATCCGTAAGGAGAACTAAGTGACGTTCAGCACGGCCGACGAGGTCATCAAATACATCGCCGATGAGGACGTCGAATACGTCGACATCCGCTTCAGCGATCTTCCCGGTGTTCAGCAGCACTTCTCCATCCCGGCGAAGGCGTTCACCGCCGACCTGGCCGAGGAAGGGCTGGCGTTCGACGGTTCCTCCGTGCGTGGTTTCCAGTCGATCGACGAGTCGGACATGCTGCTGCTGCCCGACTACAGCACCGCGCAGCTGGATCCGTTCCGCGCCGCCAAGACGCTGAACCTGAACTTCTTCGTGCACGACCCGTTCACCCGCGAGGCCTACTCCCGCGACCCGCGCAACATCGCGCGTAAGGCGGAGGAGTACCTGCGCTCGACCGGTATCGCCGACACCGCGTACTTCGGTGCCGAGGCGGAGTTCTACATCTTCGACTCGATCCGTTACGACTCGGCCATGAACGGCGCGTTCTACGAGATCGAGTCGGTCTCCGGCTCGTGGAACACCGGCGCCGAGTTCAACCCGGACGGCACCCTCAACCGCGGCTACAAGGTCCGCAACAAGGGCGGTTACTTCCCCGTCGCGCCGTACGACCACTACGTCGACCTGCGCGACAAGATCGCCACCAACCTCCAGCAGGCCGGTTTCGAGCTCGAGCGCGGCCACCACGAGGTCGGCACCGCCGGTCAGGCCGAGATCAACTACAAGTTCAACACCCTGCTCTCGGCGGCCGACGACCTGCAGCTGTTCAAGTACATCGTCAAGAACACCGCGTGGCAGGAAGGCAAGACCGTCACCTTCATGCCGAAGCCGCTCTTCGGTGACAACGGCTCGGGCATGCACGTGCACCAGTCGCTGTGGAAGGACGGCAAGCCGCTGTTCCACGACGAGTCCGGCTACGGTGGCCTGTCGGATCTGGCCCGCCACTACATCGGCGGCATCCTGCACCACGCGCCGTCGCTGCTGGCGTTCACCAACCCGACCGTGAACTCCTACCACCGTCTGGTTCCGGGCTACGAGGCCCCGATCAACCTGGTGTACTCGCAGCGCAACCGCTCCGCCGCGGTCCGCATCCCGGTCACCGGTAACAACCCGAAGGCCAAGCGCATCGAGTTCCGCGCGCCGGACTCCTCGGGTAACCCGTACCTGGCCTTCGCCGCCATGATGATGGCCGGCCTGGACGGCATCAAGCGCAAGATCGAGCCGCTGGCCCCGGTCGACAAGGACCTCTACGAGCTCCCGCCGGAGGAGGCCAAGAACATCCCGCAGGCCCCCACCAGCCTGGCCACGGTCATCGACCGCCTCGAGGCCGATCACGATTACCTCACCGAAGGCAACGTCTTCACCGAGGACCTGATCGAGACCTGGATCAACATCAAGCGCGAGCAGGAAATCGCCCCGGTGAACCTGCGCCCGCACCCGTACGAGTTCGAGCTCTACTTCGACGTGTAAATCGAAGTAAGGCAAGACGTTTCGAGCCCTCCCGCACTTCGGTGCGGGAGGGCTCGTCCCGTTGCGGGGGCTCGAGGGCGTCCTGTTGATCAGGAATCGAGAAGCGGTGTGTATTCGCCGGTGGCTAGCGTGGAGTGCGAATCGCGCAGGGTTCTGCGCAGCGCCCAGGAACGGAATGGGAGGTCACCGATGGCAGGCGATCAGCAGGTGAGCGGGAAACGTAGGCCCGGGACGCCGGGGCCGGTGTCGCGGTGGTTCCAGAAGAAGATGAACACCCCGCACCGCCGCGAAGATGCGCCGTAAGGGCAGCGGCAAGGTGATGGGCATGGACGTCCTGATCCTGCACACCGTCGGCCGCCGCAGCGGGGAGCGCCGGGAGACGCCCCTGGCCTGGTTCGGCGACGGCGACGCCAAGCTGATCGTGGCCTCGGGCGGTGGGAGCGTGAACCCCGACTGGTACGCCAATCTGACCGCGCACCCCGAGCAGGTCTCCATCGAACTCCCTGGTGAGGGCAGCGCCGACGTGATTCCGCAGACCCTCGACGGCACCGACCGAGAGGATGCCTGGAAGCGCATCATCGCCGAGGAACCGCGCATCGGGAAGTATCAGAAGAAGTCCAAGCGGATCTACCCGGTGGTCCGGCTCACCCCGCGCTAACTGCGGCTCAGTCGGTGGGGCCCTCGCACCAGTCGTCGAACGCGTCGAACGCGGGCTCGATCGCCGGCGGCACCATATCCTCGATCCGATCCTCGATCGGCTCCCACATCGCGGCACACTGCGGCGGCGCAGGCGGCAACATCTCCACGTACTGCGTCAGCGGCGACTCCGGCTCCGGCGCCTCCGGCTGCGCCCCCGCCACACCTGCCCCCGCCAACGTCACGGCCGCCGCGATTCCGACCGACGCGACCACTCGCTGTGCAATACCCACGACAACCTCCTGAGCTGCTCCGTTCTCCACGGCGGCCATCCGCCGCCTCGCCGGTCGCATACCCGGGTTTCGGCTGCTTACGCGGGGCGCCCGCAATCACGCCGTTCGCTCAGCCGACCACGAGCCGCACGCCACGCGTCCCTGTTCGGCATCGTGCTCACCGTGGCATGGCTGACGATCCTCGGCGACGGTGTGCCGCCGTCGGGCGCGGTCGTCGCCGCCTACTGCGTGAGCGTCGGTGGATGTGTGCGCGGCTAGCCGTTCGCACGATGCCCCGACGGCCGGCTCGTGATGTGCGCCGGCCGAGTCGGTCGCGGCTGAATGCCGTGCGTGTTGGGGTCGGGTGCCGCACACTACTCGGAACAGATGTCCGATCGGGGCGGCCGGGAGTTGGTCTCGGAGAGCAGTAGAAGGGATTTCATGGCGATGGCGATCCGTGAACGGCCAGGCCCGGCACATCTCGACAGCACATTCATCTACGGTGAGCCCTTCGAGACCGCCGATGGCGCCACGATCATCACCGTCGCGCAGCGCTACGGGCGCTTCGCCTCCGGGGTGCGGCCGGTCGGAATTTTCACTATCCGCAACGGCGAGGCCGTCTGGGTGCCGGCCGTCGACGTCAACCGGATCGCGTTGCTCGGAGAATGTCTCGGCCTGCTCTCCGTCGTAATCGTCACCCTCGCCATCCTGCGGCGCCCACCGTGGCCCGACCTGTCCCGTCATCGGACCCGGCGCCGGTCGCGCTCGCCTGAGTGAACGTCCCGCCGTTCTGCTTCGTCAGGTGAACCTCCCGCTGCAGCAAGGCATTTCACTTGACCGCAACGGCCGGCCGCCGACGCCGGGCTACAGCCCCAGCCGGTTGGATTCCGGAGATGTTACTGCTGCCCTGCTTGCCCCAAACGGCTGCCCAGACCCGACATACACAAGGTCTCGAACCGCCGCCATGCCGTCGCGGGCGGCGTCGGAGCCTTCGGATCGATGACGGACCCGAGTAGTCCGATCAAACCCCAGGACAGGAATGCGACGGTGTCGGCGAACTCGCTGCCATTCATGTCGAGCTGCCCCTCCAGCTGCTCGGTCAGAACGCTGCTGATCGACCGCTGATAGCCGCGCAGCACCGTTGCGCTGCTCTTCGGGCCGATCAGCGGCTGGTAGACGTCCGGATAGTCGGCGGCGAGGTGGAACATGATCCGCAGCGGGGCGAGTGGGGAACCGCCTGTTCCGCGCACCTGCTCGATCTCCCGGCGCAGGAACTCGGTGCAGCTCACCACGAGCAGATCGTCCTTGTCGCGATAGTGCGCGTAGAAGGTGGACCGGCCGACGTCGGCGCGATCGATGACGTCGGTGACCGTCACCCGCTCATACCCACGTTCGATCATCAGCTCGATCAGCGCGCGATGCAGCTGGTCGCGGGTGCGGCGTACGCGGCGGTCGGGGGATTCGGCCATACCGGCTCTCTCGTCGGGCGGACAGATCCGGTGGATCTGTGCGGAAACGAACGGATCCGCAGCTTTTGATTCTGGCCCGAAATGGGCGGAATTCCGACGATGGGCACATGCCAGAAACCGATCAGCACTCCCACACCATGTTCGTCGACGACGCGGACACCGGCCTCGTCATCTCGAGCCTGCGCCGCTACAACCTGTTCACCGCCGTGTTCTTCCTCGGCCGCCATCCCCGCCTGATTCGCGAATTGGCCGCCGCCAGCGGTGCCCAACCGGGCAACCGCGCGCTCGATATCGGCTGTGGCCCAGGCAAGCTCGTGCGCGCGCTCGGTAACCTGGTCGGCCCGAACGGTTCGGCCACCGGGGCCGACCCGTCCCACGAAGCCATCGAGCACAACCGCACCCACGACTCGACACCCCACCACCGCTACGTGCAATCCGCCGCCCAGCACCTCGACTTCCCTGACGCCGAATTCGACGTCATCACTTGCACTTTCGTCATGCACCACATCCCGGATCAGCACCGGGCAAAAGCCATCGACGAGATGTATCGCGTCCTGCGCCCGGGCGGCCGGCTCCTGCTCGCCGATGCCCACCCCTCCCCGCGATTCCGGGCGAACTTCGCCCGAATCATGCGGCTGACCGGCCAGGGCGGCCACACCGACCCCTTCGCCGACGTCGATATCCGCCAGTACACCGAAACCCTCCGCGCAGCAGGCTTCACCACCCCGCGGTTCTCCATCAGCCGATACTCCACCGGCATCCTCACCGCCATCAAGCCTTAGTGCGCTGCCGAGTGCTACATGAGCGAGGGGTCTACTCGACGTTTGCCTCGCTCATGTAGCGCTCGGCGGGGGCGCTAGCGCGCGAGGGCCTTTGTGTGGGCGGCGGCGACGAGTTCGGTGAGCTCGGCCTGCTCGCCTTCGTCCAGCACCGCGAACGCCGGTTCGATCAGCTCGTCGGTCACCGCTTCCGCCCGCTGCCACCGCTCGCGCACCTCGTCGGTGATCTCCTCGAACGGCTCCGGCCAGCCGTACCAGCGGGCCTGGCCGGGGCCGTCGTTGATGGGGGAGCCGGAGATCAGCACGGCCTGCAAGGGCGTGATGCCCGCGGCGCGCACGGCGATCAGGTGCAGCCCGCCACGCAGTTCCCGCAGTACATGGGTCAGTTGCATGACGCGCGCCGGCGCGTCCTCGGGCAACGGCATCGCGCGCCAGCCCGCGAACAGCGGCACACCGGCCGGATCCGCTGCCGCGGCAACGGTTTCGAGCAATTGCGCGAGACGCCCGGCCCGTTCGAACCCGCCGAGCTTACGCCGGCCGAAGTCGTGGCAGACCCGGGCGTATCGCTCGGCGGCCTTGGCGGCGGGCATCTGGACCGATTCCCAGGACGTGCGGATCGATTCTTCCGGGAAGAATCCGAACGCCGCGGTGACCACGGAGGCATCCACGTCACCGAGCACGCCACCGCGCCCGCGTGTGTACGGCGCGAAGAACGCGTCTACGCCGGTTTCGGCCGCGTATTCCTTTGCCTCCCTGGAGAACATGAATGCTCCGCCGAGCTGCTGAATGTAGGGGTTCACCGCCGCGCCGACCGACATGCAGGGTTCCTTCCGCTGGACTGACATCACCTGCCACCTTATGGGGTTTTACACCGTATGGAAGCCCCACTCTTGCGGGCGGGCAGTGACGCCTCTATGGTTCATTACATGAGTAATGAACCACTCAACCGAGGAAGGTGACCGTGCTCGAAGACGGCAGGCCGCTCTTTCAGCAGATCGCGGAGATGATCGAGAACTCGATCGTCGACGGATCGCTGCCCGAGGAGTCCCAGGCTCCCTCGTCGAACGAGCTCGCCGCCTTCCACCGGATCAACCCGGCAACCGCGGCCAAAGGGCTCAATCAGCTGGTGGCGGACGGGATTCTGTACAAGAAGCGAGGGATCGGAATGTTCGTCACAGCCGGTGCGCGCAATGCCCTGCGGATGCGCCGACGGGAACGGTTCGCCGAACAGTTCATCGACCCGCTGATCGCCGAGGCGGACAAGCTCGGCATGGGCATCGACGAACTCAAAGCCATGCTCGACCATCGAGAGGGGACACGATGAGCGCCGCGACCATCGAACCGGCCGTGCTCGACACCGAAGTCGTCGCATCCACGCGCGGGCTGACCAAGCGGTTCGGCTCCGTCACCGCGCTCGAGGACGTCACCCTCGATCTGCGTGAAAACACCATCTACGGCTTGCTCGGCCGCAACGGCGCGGGCAAGACCACGCTCATGCAGGTGATGACCGGCCAGGCGTTCCAGACCGCGGGCGAGGTGCGCGTGTTCGGTCACACCCCGCACGAGAACACCGAGGTGCTGCGTGGGATCTCGTTCATCAAGGAAAGCCAGGCGTATCCGGCGGACTACAAGGTCAAGCATGTGCTGACCGCAGCCCGGCATCTGCTGCGCGACTGGGATGAGGACTTCGCGCGAGAGTTGTTGCGCGACTTCGATCTACCCACCAACCGCAAGGTCAAGAAGCTCTCCCGCGGCATGATCTCCGCGCTGGGCGTCACCATCGGCCTCGCTTCGCGCGCCCCGCTGACCTTCTTCGACGAACCGTATCTCGGCCTCGACGCCGTCGCCCGGCAGTTGTTCTACGACCGCCTGCTCGCCGACTACGCCGAACATCCGCGCACCATCGTGCTGTCCACCCACCTCATCGATGAGGTCGCCGACCTGCTCGAACACGTGTTGCTCATCGACAAGGGCCGCCTCGTGGTCGACGCTCCCGCCGACGACCTGCGCGACACCGCGATGACGATCTCCGGCCCGACCGCCGACGTCGATTCCTTCCTCGGTGGGCGCCCGCAGTTGCGCCGCGAATCCCTCGGCAACCAGGCCAGGGTGATGCTGCGCACCGAGGACCGGGCCGACGACATCGCCCATGCGAAATCGCTGGGCCTGCTGGTCGAGCCGGTCTCGCTGCAGCAGCTCATCGTCGAAACCACCAATCTGCGCGGAAAGGATCAGTAATGCTGCGTCGAGCCATGTCCGTTTCCCGGCTCCACACCGTGGCCTGGCCTGTGCTGATCGCGTGGCCTCTCGGCATCTTGCTGGTGGCGTTCCTGATCCCGTGGGTGATCTTCTGGCTGGTCGATGCCGAGGAAGCCAATGTCACCGGCAGCGTCTCGGCCGCCTTCGGCATCGTCCTGGCGTTCTATCTCGGCGCCATGACGCAGACGTTCCCGTTCGCGCTGGGCATGAGCGTCACCCGCCGCGACTATTTCGCCGCCACCCTGCTCGTCGCCGCCGCGCAGATCCTCGGCACCGGCGTGCTGCTGTGGGGACTCGGGCTGATCGAGGAATCCACCGACGGCTGGGGCGTGCACATGGTGATGTTCGACGTCCCGGGCCAGTTCACCGGTAACCTGCTGATCCAACTCGGCACCTACCTGGCCATCCTCGCCTTGATCGCGGGCGCGGGCCTGCTGACCGGTGCGCTCTACCAGCGCTGGCGAGTGTCCGGCGTGTACACCTTCCTGGTCGCGCTACTGCTCGTCTTCGGTCTGGCGGCCATTGTGATCACCTGGCAGAGCTGGTGGCCCGAAGTCGGCCACTGGTTCGCCGACACGCCACGGGTCGTCCCGATGGTGCTGCTGCCCGGGGTCCTCGCGGTGGTGTGCACCGGCGGTGCGTGGGCCACGATCCGCCGGGCGACGGCGTAGCGATCGGTGCGAACGGCCTCGTCCGGGTACTCCGGACGAGGCCGTTCTGAGATCGTCGAACGTTCGGTGACGCGTCAGGCGTGCGGTGTTCTCATACAGGCACCTCTGCCGCCGACCCGGCGACCCGCCAGCCGACGCTGGTGACGGCCGGTTCGAGGCTCAGTCGGCCCACCGCCGACTCCATCTCCCGGTCGTCGCGCTGATCGCCGACCAGGTCGGCCTGCACCATCACCTGCCCGGCGATGTCACCATTCGTGCTCGACACCGCGACCAGGCGGAAATCGGTGCGGATCAACGCTTGTACGAGTAGCGCCCGCACGTGTGGTTCGCCGGCGTCGTCGGTGACGGCGGTGAACACGTACCGCGCCGGGCGTTCGGTTCCGGCGTCCGGACGGCGATCGACCGCCCGGCCTGCGGCGCGCAGGGCAATGTTCACCGCGACCACGGCCAGCGTCCCCGCCGCGGCGGTGAGGTACATGCCGGCCCCGGCGAGGGCGCCGACCGCGGCGGCGCACCACAGGGTCGCGGCGGTGTTGAGCCCGCGCACGTTGAGCCCGTCGCGGATGATGACGCCCGCACCGAGAAAGCCGATGCCGGAGACGATTTGAGCGGCGACCCGCGTCGGGTCGGCGACCTCGCCGTGGAATCCGTGGGCGGACAGCAGTACGAACAGGGTCGCACCGCCGGCGACCAGCGCGTTGGTGCGCAGCCCGGCCATCCGGGCGCGATATTGGCGTTCGATTCCGATCAGGGCGCCCAGCCCGACTCCGGTTCCGAGACGCAGCAGCATGTCGATGGTGGTCATGGGAGAACCTCTTCCACTCGGCGCGACACCTCACGCCGGCGGATCGGCAGGCTCAGGCGAGGGCGCGACGGCGAAGGTGGCGTGGTGACTGTGTGATGGCACGGCGTTGAGAACTGCCGTCGGGCACGACATCCACCTCCTTCCGATGCGCCGGGGGAGTGGACCGGTGTCGATCACCGGTGGGCACCACTCCTCGTCAGACCTTTGGCACTTCGCGGCGTGAACCCGCCGATGGACGGCGGGAGCCGGTCGGGACCACCCCTTAAGCCGGGGAGGCCTGTCCTGACCCGGGGCGTCTCTCGACGTTCGGGGTCGCCGGCCTGTTTCCGCGAAGGAGCCTCAGCGAACGATGGCACCTAGCGTCGACCAGTAAACGCCGCGGGCGCCGCAGTCGCAACCCATCAGCGACAGGCGTCACAACTGTCGAGCCGTGCCAACGCAGGCTTCGGCGGATCGCACCTGCCTGCGCTGGAACTCGCAGACTTCAGGCGGACACGGACTCCTTCCGCACCCGTTCGGCCAGCTGCGCCGGCATCGGATCGTGACGTAAATAATCACGGCTGAAATGCGCGACGCCGTGGGTCAGCGAGCGTAGATCCACCGCGTAGCGGGACAACTCCAGCTCCGGAACCTCCGCGCGGATCAGCGTGCGCCCGGACTCGGCCGGTTCGGTGCCGAGGATGCGGGCACGGCGCACCGACAGGTCGGTCAGCGCCGCGCCGAGGTAGTCGTCGGGCACCTTCACCCGCACCTCCGCGATCGGTTCGAGCAGATCGATCCGGCTGCCGGCCGCCGCCTCACGCAGGGCGAGCGCACCGGCGGTCTGGAACGCGGCATCGGAGGAATCGACCGAGTGTGCCTTACCGTCGAGCAATGTGACGCGCACGTCTACCAGCGGATATCCCGTCGCCACCCCGCGCGCGGCCTGCGCACGCACGCCCTTCTCGACGGAGCTGATGAACTGCCGAGGCACCGCCCCGCCGACCACCTTGTCGACGAACTCGATCCCGGAGCCCTCGGGCAGCGGCTCCACCGCGATCTCGCACACCGCGTACTGCCCGTGTCCGCCGGACTGCTTCACATGCCTGCCGCGCCCGGTCGCCTTGCCCGCGAAGGTTTCTCGCAGCGCGACCTTGTGCTCTTCGGTATCGACCTGCACCCCGAACCGGGTGCGCAACCGCTCCAACGCGACGTCGCGGTGCGCCTCGCCCAGGCACCACAGCACCAGCTGGTGGGTGCGGTCGTTGTTCTCCACCCGGATCGCCGGATCCTCGGCCACCAGCCGCGACAGACTCTGCGAAAGCTTGTCCTCATCGGCCTTGCTGTGCGCGCGGATCGCGATGGGCAGCAACGGTTCCGGCATCTGCCACGGTTCGATCAGCAGCGGTGAGCCGGTGCCGGACAGGGTGTCACCGGTTTCGGCGTGGCCCAGTTTGGTGACGTAGGCGATATCGCCCGCGACGGCCTCGCCCAGCGGACGCTGCTGCTTCCCGAACGGCGCGGTGATGCCGCCGACGCGCTCATCGGCGTCGTGGTCGGTGCCGGAGCCGTGCCCGCAGATGTGAACGGTGTCGTCGGCGTGCAGGGTTCCCGAGAACACCCGCACCAGCGAGACCCGGCCGACGTAGGGATCCGAAGACGTTCGGATCACCTCGGCCGCCAGCTCACCGGCCGGATCACAATGCAGGGGAGTGGGTTTCGATCCATTGGCCAGATGCACCGCCGAGACTTCGTGTTCGGCCGGTGTCGGGAATCCGGCGGTCATGAGTTCGAGCATCTCCAGGGTGCCGAGCCCTTGCAGCCCTTCCTCGGCAGCGGGTGCCGCGAACAGCACCGGATGGAAGCTGCCGCGCACCACCGCCCGCTCCAGGTCGCCGATCAGCGTGCTCAGCTCGATCGTCTCGCCGCCGAGATACCGCTCCATCAGGGTCTCGTCTTCGCTTTCGGCGATGATCCCCTCGATCAGCCGATCCCTGGCCGGCCCGATCATGTCCAGTTCCTCGTCGGAGGGTTCCTTCCAGGTGCGCCGACCGGTCGAGTAATCGGCGATCCGCTGCTCGAGCAGCTCCATCAGCCCGGTCGCCGGCCTATGCCCATCGGCACTTGCGGCCCCGTACACCGGCAGATGCAGCGGCAGCACATTCTCCGCCGATTCGCCGCCGAGCAGCGCCTGACAGGTCCGTGTCATCTCCTCGAAGTCGGCGCGCGCGGTATCCAGATGCGTCAGCACGATCGCCCGCGGCATCCCCACGCTCGCGCATTCCTCCCACAGCGCCCGCGTCGACCCGGCCACCCCCTCGACTCCTTCGGCCGCCGACACCACGAACAACGCCGCATCCGCCGCCCGCAACCCGGCCCGCAGCTCACCCACGAAATCCGCATACCCCGGCGTATCGATCAGATTGATCTTCACCCCCTCCCATTGCACCGGCACCACCGACAGCTGCACCGACCGATGCTGACGTTGCTCGATCTCGTCGTAATCCGACAGCGACGTCCCGTCCTCCACCCGCCCCGCCCGGTTCACCGACCCGGTGGCCAGCGCCAACGCCTCCACCAACGTCGTCTTCCCCGACCCGCTACCACCGACCAGCGCCACATTCCGGATGGCCTCCGGCCGCCCCACCCCGTTCGCTCTGTCCACCATGACTCACCGTCCTCGGGAATCGACACGCGGTTACATCGAGCTTCCCACCGCCGAGGTGTTCACGTCCACGGTTCCGGTGAACAGTTCAGGCGGCGAATCGGCCGAGGTCACGAGCAGGTCTATCCGCTCGGTCCGATCGGTGTCACCCGGTTGCTGCGATCGCGCCCGTGATCGTGTCGATCCGGCGGGCGAGCGGCGACGAACCCGACCCAGGCGAAGTCGCGAGCCCTGGTGATCGCGACCATCGTCTGCCGGTCCCACAGCTCCGACCGCTGCCGGTCGGCTCCCGAGGAACCGGGCGTCAAGGGGCGGGGTGGTTCGGTGACGTAGAAGATTCCTCGGAACTCGAGCCCCTTCGCCCGGTGAACGGTGCCCACCTTTACTCCTCCCGTCCGCTCGCCCCGATAATCCTCGAGGGGAGTGGCGGGAATGCCGGCCCTGCGCAGTCCGTCGATGACAGCGCCACCGAGCTGACGGCTCGTGGTGATGACGGCGAGTTCGGCCAGCGGGGCCGAGCATCTGCGGATGGCAGCGACCAGGGTGGCGTTCAGTTCGTCGACCGAGCCCTGCCAGTCGACGGTGTGGCCGTCGGGCAGCACGAACTGCGCCTCGTTGAGTGCGCAACCGGGGAGCCCTTCGAATCGACCGAGGGTGTTCAATGCGTTGACCGTCGCCGCCCGGCGGAACACCGCCTCTCTGTTGCGATAGTTCACGCGCAGCAGCGCGGTGCGTCCGCGCACGTCGATACCGGCATCGGCCGGTCGGCACCCACCCTCGTACACCTGTTGCTGGCCGTCGCCGACGAGCAGCAGCGGTGCGTCGTCACCGCCGCCGGCGATGGCATGCGCCAGCCGGAGCCCGTTGAGCGTGATGTCCTGGATCTCATCGACGACGACCATGCCGTAGGGCTGCTCATACGGCTTGTCGCTCAGCATTTCGAGCGCCAGGGAGATCATGTCGTTGAAGTCCGAAATTCCCTGTCGCCGGAGATTGTCGCAGTATTGGAGATAGAGCTCGTTCCAGACGAGTTCGCGTTGATCGCGATCCAGATCGGGACCGCTGCGGCCGGTGCGATCGTGTTCCCAGTAATGCGGGAGGTCGGGGATGCCGCGCCCTTTGATGACCCGGTCGATTTCGGTTCGCCAGTAGTCGGCGCGGGGATCGATGGCGGCCAGCGTGGCTCCGGCGTGGCGCCAGGCGTGCTGGAAGGCGCCATCGGTCTGCCTGGGCTCCACCTTGATGTAGCCGCCGCGATCGATGATCAGCTGGTGCGCCCACGCGTGCAGTCCGACGAACTCGGCGCGGTCGCTCACCTCGCGGGCGAGGCGTCGGAAGTGGGTTCGCTGACAGGCCGCGAGGGTGGTGACGAAGGTCGTGTACAACGCGCGCCCGCTGTTGTACCGGAGGTGCCGCGCCATCCGATGTAGCGCGACCACCGTTTTCCCGGTACCCGCCGGACCACTGATCCGCGCCGGGCCGCGGAATGTGCGATTGACCAGGCTGATCAGTTCGGGGTCTCGAAAGGTCGTCCACTCGTCGAGTGGGCGGCCGGCAGCCGCCGCCCGTTCTTGCCCCCTCAGCTCCGCCGGGTCGAGCAAGGCCTGCTCCGCTGAACTCCGCGGCGAGACATCAATGCGTAGTCGCCGGTAGTTCGACGCCCGCGACTCGACCTGGTCCGCGATCGCCCTGGCTCGTGCCGCACTGAATTCCGCGCCACCTCGCGACAGATGCGCGGCGAAGTCGGCCAGGCGCGTCGGGATTTCACGACCGGATGCCGCTACCTCCACACCATCCGGCAGCAGCAGGATCGCGCGCAGACGTTGTGCGACGAGGAAATGCCGATCATTGTGCAGCCCGGCAACGAGTGTCCGTGCCGCGCGGATGATCTCGTCGGTCCGGTGAAACCGCTGTCCAGGCTCGACGAAGACCAGCAGATACACTCCGCGACTGCCGATCACGATGGCGGCTGCCTCGTTCGCGGGCTGGTGGGGCAGTTCGCGGTGTACAAGGACATGCCAGGCCTCGTCGTTCAACGGCACGCTCAGGAAGTTGCGCTGCCGCGGTGTGAGGTCTGGGATCTGCCGGAGGACTTGGTAGACCCTGGTCCGCCGCGAGTCGCTGTTGGTCATCGCAGAACCCCCTTGCTGCTCGACTTCCAGCAATCAACAGTACGGTTAATCCATTGCAGCCGTGAGTGATTCGATAGCAGAGATCGGAATGTAACCAACCCGCGCGTCCGGACGGATGCGGTGCAGGAGTTGTCAGTACGACCTTCGACGCCACAACCGCTGCCTGCGGAGGCGGGTGTGTGCCCGGCGGTTCAGCTCAATCGCAGCGCGGTCAGGTGCCAATCTCGGCTCCCGGATCGCTCGATGCGGGCGGCCAGCGCCAGTCGTCGCGAGCCGCGTATGTATCGAGCACAGATCTCCGCTGTCTGTTCGTCGACCATCTCCACATGGAGACCGGCCAGAACAGCGGCGCCGAGCTCTCTGCTGGGCACGAGGTCGGCCCGCACCAAGGTGCCGACCGCCGCGACGGTGCGTTCGTCGGCGATCCCGGACAGCTGGGAGACCGGGCGCCGATGGTCGAGTACTTCCAACGCCACTCGCAGCGATCGTTCGGCGGCCAGCCGTGCCTGTTCCAACGCCTCACCGCCATGGTTCGACCGCGCCGCCGAGCACGCCGCCCGGCGGATTCCTGCGGGTTCTCGATGAGTGGATGATCCGGTCCGGGGTCGTAGGCGACTGCGGCACGGCAATGTTTCCGGGCCCGCAGGTAGGGGTGCCCGCGAACCGTTCGGCACGTACGGCCGTGCCGGAGGTTCGTACATGGGAATGGGCAGCAGTTCTATCCGGAACTCATCCATCGGTATCCCCCTCGCAGATGATCGCCGGAGCGCGATCGGCTGGTTGCAGCATGGCATTCGGGAAAATCTGTTCGCCGGGTTTCGCGCCGGATTCGTCGCACACCCGCTGTCGGATCGGCGTTTTCGGAATCGACGGCGTGTCGTGTCGAGTCGGCGGATGGGCGTCGAGTGAGCGAACGGGCAATCATCCGTGGTTCGCCTCACCGGAGTAGGCGGCGTCGGCGATCTTGGGTTACCCGAACGCCGAACAGGGGGGGCTGTCACCCGACTCGCCGCGTTGCTGGGCTGCCGCGCCGAGCGGTTCGAGGCAGCGGGTCGGCGTCCACGATTTGCGACCGGGCCCGGCGCGGTGCCGGGGCTCTGCGCCCGACCCCCACTGCTGTCGCTCACCCCGTACCTTCGGGAACTGGTGCGCAGCAAATGCAACGACATCTGCAAGAACATTCCCAATTCCATTGGCAATAAGCAGATTTCACTGTTGAAACAACAACATTCCGGTAAACTTCCTCCTCGGATGCAAACATCATCCGAAGGTAGGGGATCACTCATGACCGATATTGCTCGTGAGCGCAGGCGCCGGTGGGTGGAGCGCGAACTCGCTGACCTACCGCGGCTCACGGCGGCGCAGCGGCGGTTTCTATCCGTGCCGCTGTCCGAGCGGGATTGGCACATTTTGGTCGACCGCGCGGGTGACAACGAGGGACGGGCGTCGGGGTTCGCGATCGGGCGTACGGGTGTGTATGCCTTGGTGTTCACCGATGTGGTGCCGTCCCGAGGGTATTTGGCGCGGGTGCGCAAACATGCGGAGGAGGCCTTTGCGGGCCTGCTGTTCGGGCGCGAACAGTTCGTCCCGCACATGCTCGACATCATGTTGCTGATGTCCTCGGCGGTGCGGGCGCAGGCACACGATCAGTTCCTCGCGGTCGACGAGTCGACCATTCGGGAAACGTTGATCACGGGCGAAACCAAACTATCGAAACGGCGGGCACGCGATATCGCGCTCTCGGTGGCGGACCGATTGACCTGGTACCAGCACATTTCCACCGAATCGGCGCCTGCAGGGGATGCGGTGGCCGCCGACGGATTGTTCGGTGAATCCACGCTGGCCGAGGAGGCGAGAGCGAATGGTCTGGCCCGCCCGTTCCGCGACTGGATGACGTTCCTGGATCCCGAACAGCTCGCGCTGGTCCACGCGAACTTCAACGGCCCGGCCAGATTCAGCGGACCCGCCGGCACCGGAAAGTCCGTCGTCGCGCTGCATCGCATGGCGCATTTCGCCAAACACCATCCCGGCCGCCTGCTGTTCACCAGCTTCGTCAAGACCCTCCCCGCTTATCACGAGCAGAGCTTCGCCCACCTGGCTCCGCACGCGCGGGGTCGAGCGAAGTTCATCGGCCTGCACGCGTGGACGATCGACTTCCTCAAGCGCCGTGAAGTGCCCTACTACCTCGACTCCACCATTCGGGAAGACGCTTTCGCCCGCGCCTGGAGCCGTGCTCGTGACGTGCTCGGACGGATCGAGGGCACCGATTATCAGTATTGGCAAGATGAGCTGGATCGCACCATCAAGGGCCGCGGCCTGGAGACCCGCGATGCCTACAAGGCGATCAAACGCACCGGCCGCGACGGCATTCAACTGCACGGCAGTCGCCGCGATTACGTGTGGGAACACCTCTATCGCCCCTACCAGGCGCGCATGGCCAATCGTGGCGCCGACGATTTCAACGACATCATCCGCAAAGCGATCGACGAGCTGCGGGCGCGGCCCTTGGACAGCACCGAGGATTACGCCATGGTCGTCGTGGATGAAGTGCAGGATTTCACCCTCATGCAGTTGCGCCTGGTCCATCAGATCGCCGGTGGCGGCCCGGACGCGAACCTGCTCATGGTCGGTGACGGCCAGCAGCAGGTCTATGCGGGCGGCTGGCGCATCTCCGACGCCGGAATTCCGCTGCTGGGTCGCGGCCGTATCCTGCGGCGCAATTACCGCAACCGGGAAGCGATTCTGCGCTACACCCAGCAGATCGAGGCCGGAAACAGCGTCGACGATCTCGACGGGGGCCGCGGATTCGTGTTGCGCGACAGCGACTCCGTACTCCCGGGCGGCGAGGCCAGCGAGCGATTAGTCAGCCGGGCCGAGATCGACACGCTGCTGGTCCGGGCGATCAAGGATTCCGGCCTGCCCGCCACCGATATCGCCGTCATTGTCAGCACCAGGAAGGACGCCGCGCACTTCCAAGCGGTCCTGGAACAGGCCAACTTCCCGGTGCTGTCGCTCGAGGAATACGACGGCACCCAGCTCGACTGCATCAAGGTCGGCACCGTCTACCGGGCCAAGGGCATGGATTTCGCCGCCGTCTTCCACATCGCCGACAAACCCATCGACACCACCCACCTCACCGGCGGGGCCCGCGACCGCGCCGAACTGCTCGCCCGCCAGCGACTGGTGGCCGTGAGCCGTCCACGCGACTACCTGTGGGTCGCGTATCTGACAGACTGACCGGGTGCACGAAGCGCTCGCATACCCGCTTCCACGGCCGACCGAACTCGCCGGAGTCTGGGCGGTCAGACACGGCCAGAGCACCGTGAATGCCGCAGCTGGCGGACCAGACGCCGACTCCCGCAACCGCGTGCCCGACTGGACGATCGAGCTGTCGCCGCTGGGGGAGCAGCAGGCCGCGGCACTCGGCCGATGGTGGTCCGGGCTGGGTGGCGATCGCCCCGGGCTGGTCCTCTGCTCGCCCTATCTGCGCACGAGAAAGACCTGGGCTGCGATGGAGCAGGCCGCACGAGGTTCCGGTGCCCAGCCGGTGGTGGTCGTCGACGAACGGCTACGCGACCGCGAGATGGGGTCGCTGGAACTGTGGTCGCCCGCCAGAATCCGCCGCGACGCACCCGAGGAAGCCGAACGCCGACAGCGCCTGGGGGATTGGTTCTATCGCCCGCCGGGTGGCGAATCGCTGGCCGACGTCACATTGCGCGTGCGCGATCTCATCAACGACATCGAACGGCCCGCCGCGCGCACGCAGGTGCTGATCGTCGCCCACGACGCGACCATCGCTGCGCTGCGCCGAATCTTCTCCGGTCCGGGTTCCGAGCTGCCCGAGGAACTTCCGCCGGTCCCGAATGCGTCTGTTTCCCAGTGGGTTCAGGACCGGGGGCGGCTGAAGTTGGTTCGGTGGGGGGAAAGCGTTTTCGCCTGATCGACCAGCAACCCGATCACCGACGTTCGATCCGCACCGCCGGCGGCGCGACCGGCCCGCGCTCGGTGAGGTAGCCCTCCAGCACGTCGAGATCCACCGGCCCCACCGTCATATCCGTCCCCCGCGTGAACACGCTGAATCCATCACCCCCGGAGGCGAGGAAGTTGTTCGTCGTGACCCGGTACACCGCAACCTCGTTCAACGGCTGGCCACCGATCCGGACGCTGCTCTCGTCGATCTTGTCGCCCGCCGGCGCCGCATCGTCGTAGGCGTAGGAGATGCCGGCCACTGACAGAATGGTCGCCTTGTCCGGGCGACTCCATTGCTGTTCGAGCAGGTCCACGATCTGGCGTCCGGTCAGGCTGACGGTCACCACCTGATTACCGAACGGCTGCGACTGATAGATGCTGCCGAACGTGATCGGCCCTGCTCCGATATCGGCCCGCACACCACCCGGGTTCATGAACGCCGCCACCGCCTGCGCGGGCCCGGCGGTAGCGTCGAGCATGGCGTCGGCGATCAGATTGCCCAACGGCGATTCACCGCCCGGAGCAGCGGATTTGGGCAACGGCGCCGCCGCGGCACCCACTACCCGCTCGGCCCGGGGCGCGGCTTCGGCAGCGAAGAAGTCGATCAGCTCGACCGTCGCCGGATCGGGTGCCACATCCCGCGTCACCACCCGGTTCACGGCCCGCACATCGACATCGCCGTCCCCGAAACGCAACGTGACGTCGGTGATCAGCCGCCCATACGACGCCGCCTGCGTCACGACCTTCCCGTCGAATTCGCACACGTAGGACTGGTGGCTGTGCGCGGTCATCAACACCCGCACCGCCGGATCGGTGCGGCGGGCCAGCTCGGGCACGTTCGGCGTGATGTTCGCGCAACCGTTGTAGTCGGCGTCGGGCACCTGCTGCTTCCCACCGTCGTGCACCAACCCGACGATCACCTCCGCACCCGCGGCGAGCATCTCGGGCACATGCCGGTTGATCGCTTCCGCCGGGTCGCCGAAGCTGTATCCGCGAATCCCTTCCGGGAAGACGATCTGCGCGGTCTCGGGCGTCACCACGCCGACCACACCGATCTTGTGCCCGCCCGCCTCGACCATTGTCCACGGCCGCAGACCGGGCGGCAGCTGCCCGTCACCGTTGGTCATATTCGCCGCCAGATACGGAAACTCCGCCCCGGTGAACGGCGCTCCGGGCGAGCACCCGTCGAGCGCGCAGCCACCCTGCTGCATCCGCGCCAGCTCCAGCACACCGTCATCGAGCTCGTGGTTCCCGACCGCCGACGCCGCCGGCCGCAGCGAATTCAAGTACTTCACCGTCGGCTCGTCATGGAACAGCGACGACACCAGCGGACTCGCCCCGAAATTGTCACCCGCCAACAGCACCGCGCTGTCCGGGTAAGCCGCCCGCAACCGCGCCACATGCGTCGCCAGGTAGGCAGCACCACCCGCGTCCCGGCCCGCGATCTGCCCGTTGGAACCCTCCGGCGGCTGCAGATGCCCGTGCAGATCGTTGAACCCGAACAGATGCACCTCACCAGACTGCGCTTCGGGCAGATCGTCCGTCGAGACGAGCGGGGTCTGGCCGGGAGAAGTCGGCGGCTCGGCGGTACAGCCGACGAGAAGGATCACGCTGAGCAGGCCGGCGCAAGCAGCGGCGACGCGATGAGAGGCGCTCATGCGTCCCGACGGTGACATATCAGGTGGGCCGGAATGCGACGGAGGGGTGAATTCTGACGAATGCCGCCGAGTCGCTTCACCTGGTGCTGCGCCGATAATCCCTGGTCAGCTTCCGTGCGAGGTAGTGGCTGTCGCGACCCACACCGTGCAGCGTTCCGGACAGGATGGACCGCTGGTACTCCAAGCCGATGAACGCCAGACCTGGACGAGCGGTGGACAGGCCGTTGCGATGCGACGGAAACCCGGCCGCATCGACGGTGATCAGACCGTCCAGGTACTGGAGCGCGGGCCGATAACCGGTGGCCAGGATGACGGCGTCGACCCGAGCGGTCCGCCCATCAGCCCAACGCAACTCCGTGCCGTCGGCGGCGGTGAACATCTCGGTGGCCTCGAGCTTTCCGCTGTCGATGAGCTCGCGGTGACCGTCGGTGTCGATGACCGGAATCGTCCCGCTGTGAAAGAACCGGCCCGCCGGCAGCCGCGCGGCCAGCGACAGCACTCGCCAGAACCGAGAATCCGCCGGGATCGGCTCGGTGGTCGCGTAGCGCAGCGGGGTGCGCGAGGCCAGGATCACCTCAGCGTAGGAGGCGAGTTCCACCGCGATCTGGAACGCCGAATTCCCCGAACCGACCACGACAACCCGCTGTCCCGCAAAGGGTTCCGGCGCCCGGTAGTCAGAGCTGTGGCTGACTTCGCCGGTGTAGGAATTCAGCGCAGGAATGTCCGGGCGGTGCGGATTGCCGAACATGCCAGAGGCCGCGATCACCATGGGTGCGGTGAATTCCGTGCCCTCCGTTGTCTGTACGCGGTATCCGCCGTCGACGCGCGACACTCTGTGCACCCGCTGTCCGGTGCGAACCGTCAGGTCTTCGGCGCAGCGCCGCAGGTAGTCGGCGACTTCGTCGCGAGTCGGGTAGCGGTTCGGGTCGCCGGGGAACGGCCGACCCGGCAGTCCGTCGAGGTGAGCCGGCGTGAACAGCCGGAGGCTGTCGTAGTAGTGCGGCCACGAGCCCGCGGTATCGTCACCGGCTTCCAGCACCAGTGGTCGCAACCCACGTTCCTGAAGCGCCAGTGCCGCGGCGATACCGGCCTGACCGGCGCCGATGACGATCGCTGAGGTATCCATGACGGCCCGATCGTGACAGCCGGCCATGCGCGGACGCAAACGAATTACGCCCGGCTGATCACGGATACGAGCATCAGGTCGTTCGACCCCGTCTGCCTCACAAGCACTCCCGACCGCATGAGAGAATCGTCAGCGTTTCACAAGTGAATGGAGCAAGATGAGAATCGCCGCTGTTCTCGGGACGTCCGCTGTTGCTGTCGGATTGGTCCTGTCGGTTCCGGTGCAGGCTTCGGCGCAGCCGGGGTCGGGGTGCCATGAGTCCTATGACCCGTGTGTGCCGATCACTTCTGATGTGGACTGTGCCGGTGGGAGTGGGAACGGGCCGGAGTACACCGGGCGGGTTCGGGTGATCGGGCCGGATGAGTACGACCTCGACCGCGACGGAAACGGAATCGGCTGCGAGAACAGCTGATTCCTGGTTGGCCGGGTCCGGGCCACCGGTCCGGACCCCAGGCCACGGCCGCATCACCCTCCAGGCTGCAACCCCGAGGAAATCTCGACCACGATCTGCTGATCGGTCACCTCACGCACCGTGATCGTGTTGCCCTCGGCCGACCCCGATTCACCCACCGGAACCGTGACTTCCTGCCCGCCCACCGAGAGGGTCACCAGGTTCCCCTCCACCGAGACGACCTTGACCTTCAACCCGAGCACGTTCGCCTCGGCATCAACGCCACGCTCGAACGTGATAACGCAGCCCTCAACCTTGCACTCGCTGGTGTACCCGTCACCCTGAATGGTGCAGGCGCCCGCACCGAACGCGGTCAGGGCGGCGAACATGGACGCTGCGATCAGCCGTCGAACAAACACGCCACCAGTGTAGATCCGCAATTGGCCACAGACCGCCCAACCGCGTCAGTCCTGCCCCTCCGCCATCACCACCACCCGATCCACCCCCGGCGAATACCCCAGCACCGGCCGCTCGACATCCCCCTCCGCGTACATCACCACCGCCTTCCCCAACAGCCGCCCGATCGTGCCGAGAAACCCCGCCAGCACATCAACCCCACCCTGCCCCCGCAACTCCTGCAGATCGACATCGAATTCCACCTGCGACTCGAACCACGGCCGAAAGATCGCCAACAGCTCCGGCCCCACCCGAACATGCAGACTGACGACCTCATCGTCCTCACCCCGCCCCAACACCTCCGCCGCCCCCGGCAACGGCCGCACCTCATCGCCTACCCGAAACTCCCACTCCCACCCACTCGACCGAATCAGGTCGAACACGGCCTGCCAGTCGTCGACGGTGGTGTCGTGCACGTAGATGTCCGGTAGCGCACCCATGACCGCGGGATCGAAGAAGCCCTTGACGTCGTCCCATTTCAAATCCGACATGGGTTCATCATGGTCGACTGGAGTAATACGGCGTGATCGGATCCGTGGATTCACCTCATCGCGGGCAGGTGACGGTCCCCATAGATATGTTCACCTCCTAAGACCCCACCCTTCAAACACCAGCCTGACCATCGGTATCGCGAGGACTATGCCGATTCCCATGCAAATGAGTCCCCACATGTCGTAGATGCTCGCTCGGTGCGATCGGATCTGGCAGCGCCGCAGGAACCCATGTCGGCGGTTGCGACACCGATCGCCCGTGGTTTCCGTCCAAGCCCAACACCGTGAGAAGAACCAGCCCCCGGCGGCAAATGGAGCGGCGAATGTAGTGACAGCGGCGATGGTCATCCACCGCGGTTGAGGAAATATGTCGGCGGGACCGAGCAGAGCGATCGTGCCGCTGATTGCGGAGATGATCAGGGATACGCTCAGCGCGCATGCGACCCGTGTTCTGTCGTGATTCCACCATGACGGGCCGGCTTGGTTCGAGTAGGACCCACGCGGTGCAACATATGTCGACCGGTACGTGGTTCGGTACCTGCAAGCCTGCGCGGATCGATGTCTGCCTACCGGGCATCGGATGTCGTACTGGCACACGGGTCTTCCACCATTTGCGCGTTGTCAGTCCATGTACAGCCGCCAGGCCGGAACTCTGCTGCCGAAGATCCGGTGGCCATGGTCGGTACGGAGTCGCGCCCGCTCGAGCATCACGCGGAGATGGCGGTCGGGGGACGCGTCGCCGCATCCGGCGTCGAGTACATATGCATTGGTGGTTCCGTCACCGGCTCGAGTAACAGCGTCGGTGTAGTGCCCGAGAACGGTGACTCCGAAGTCGGTTTCGGTAGCGTCGCGTAGCCATCCGTACAGCCTTTTCGTCAGGTCGTTGGACGGCTGAGGCTCGAAGGGCCGGCCCGCCGCGGCGGCCAGCAGCTCTTGGCCGATGCGACGCTGCTGCCAGACTCGTTCGTCTCCGACCACGTGGAGTTGGGATCGTGCTCTGGTGATGGCGACGTTCCATAGATTCGGCTGCTTGTCGATCCAGTCGATCGAGCCTCGTGGCATATTCGGCGCGGCAACCAAGGAGAAGATGATGATGTCGCACTCGCCACCCTGGAACGTATGTACAGTCCCGACGCGAATATCCGCTCTGCCCAGCTGTTTTTGGATGGCATCGGCTTGTGGGCGGTACGGCGTAACGATGCCGATCGTGATGTCGTCTTGGTACCCGCCGGGCCGACTCAATTGAGCAACCAGATCCGTGACTGCTCGGACCTCGGAAGGGTTGGTCCAGGAGCCCTTCTTTGCTCGCTCGGCGGCGCCATCGGTCTTGTGCCAGATAATCGAATCATCGGCGGCGGACGCGCGCTGCATCCTGACGTCGGTCATCACCGTGAGGCGGCCATTGTAGAATAGATTGCTGGCAGTTGTGGCAATCGTCGGATGGCAGCGGAAGTGCTCGTCGAGCAGGAGACTGCCGCCCATTTTGCGTTCGGCCGCATTGAAGGCCGAGTGCCGGAGGTATGACATATCGTTGCGGTCCAGCCAGACCGGCGAGACATCCGCCATGCGTTCGGCAGCCGCCGCGCCTTGTATGTCGAGTGTCGCGATATGAGTGAGCTGCATCGGGTCGCCGATCACCAGCGCCCGCTTTGCGCGGAACAGCAAGGGAAGCACCGCAGGAACTGAGCACTGGCTCGCCTCATCGATAACGACGAGGTCGAACAGGCCGGGATTCGGGGGAAAACTACGCGCCGACTGGGCGGTCACCGCCCAGGCCGGTGCCCCACGCAACGCGCCGGTCTTGGCTGCCCAATCGCTGCCGGACCTGTGGTTCAGGAGGGCGGTGATCGATCGCCGGTTCGAATGAGCGACGGTGCGGACCGTCGAGTCGAGCAAGGTCTGTGATGCCGTTCGGGCCGCTTCCGCGGCCTGTTGTAGACGGGACCGCAGTTCATAGTCCGGAAGCTGTGCAGCTTGTCGATCGATTGCCTCAGTCCAGGAAACCTCGGCTCGGGCGGTTTCGGCCAACAGCTCGATAGTTCGGAGCGGGTCACGTTCTTCATCCTCGAAACCGAGGCGACGCATTAGTCGTCTGCAGCGCCGCTTGGCAATCAGCCCGAAACGCAGCGCCTTCTTGCATCTGCGGGCCACCGTCTTGGGATCATGGTTTTCGAACAGTGTCCGGCGTTGGCCATCGTCGAATTCCAGTTTTCCAATCAGTATTGCGCGGTGTCGCGCGATGTCGAGCAGCCGCTGTTCCGCGAGGGCGATCTGGCCGAGCGATTCGCGCTGGCGATTGAGTTCCTCGCTTGTGAAATCCACCTTCAGCGCCGCGGTCTGAATATTGATGTCGGGTGGACTCAGCCGGGTGAGGCTGGTGAGGCCTGCCTGCTCATTGCCTTGATTCGCGACGTTTCCGCTGCGGATGACTGTGCCCGGAAGCAGTTTCTCGCACCGCTTCCACACCTCGTCGACAGCTCGGTTGTTGGTCGAGGCCACCAACACGGTGTGGCCGGTGGAAATCGCCGTCGCGACAAGGTTGACCACCAGGTCGGTCTTCCCTGTTCCCGGAGGCCCGGTCGCGACAGTGAGCGGCTGTGTCATAGCCGAACGGATCACCGCTTCTTGCGCTTCGTTGCAGCGCAGTGGGGTGACAATCCGGATCGAGTGCTCGGGCTCGGCACGATGTGGGGGTGCCGCACCAGGTGAAATCGCGCCGAGCGCAGTCCGCGGTATTTCGGCCACTTTGGCCCTGATGTCCTGAAGATCGGCGAGGAGCTTTTTGTTGGGGCCGGAATCGACATCGGGCATGCGAAACAGGATGGCGGCATTGCGGGCCCCATCAGTCGGTGTATCGACATCCAGCGTTGATTCCAGAAATTCTGGTTCGAGTTCCTGGACCTGATGAATCTCGAAGTCATTGCGCAGGATCTGCCTGATGTCGTTGGCCATCTCCGCTCGTCCGCCGGCATGCCAGTGCGGCTGGTAGGCCTGTACGAAGACTGCGGCCTCGTCCGAGTTCATGAACTCACTGAGTACCGCGGGGTGCACGATCGGCGGCCCGATGGGGCAGAGCCGGCGGGAACCTGCGGATTCGACAACCTCGACGCGCCGGATCAACAATGGAGCGAATTGCTTCTTGACCCGAGTGTTGCGGCGTTTGCGCTGTAGGCGGTGTTGTACGACGACGGCCGGGTATCCTGCCCATAGCTGCTGGTGTCCAGCGACCGAGTCGGACACCAGATCACGCGCCTCATCGGGCACCGCGATCGAATGGTCTGAGTCCATGTCACCGACAAGGAGCCGCTCGCTGCCCTGTAGCACGACGAAGGTCTCACCGTCGTCATCAGCCGAGAGCCAGGAATCCGACTCTGCGCGCAGACAATTGCTGAAATAATCGAGGAGCTGATCCCACGACGGGGGGCCTGATTTACCGGATGCGGTCGGCAGGTCCGCTCCCGGGATCGGCGGCGGTCCGGCAATGAGTTCGATGGGTGTTCGCGGGCAGGCAGCCAGGACGATCCGATCGTCGACACCGGCCGCCGAGATGACCGGAATCTGCCCTGCACCGCTACTGCGTAGCTTGGTGTTGACGTACTCGAACAGGTCCTTCACCGACACGTCGGTCCTGCCACGAGCCGCTTCGCCAGTCCGCAGGGCTTCGACCAGCACGTTGGTGAACACGGAGGGCTCCGACTCGTCACGGCCGGCGAACGATCGTTCGCCGGCTCGTGATGACGAGACCACGTACACGCCACGGCTTTCCAGCGGGGAGATCTGCCTGACCGGATCACCATTCGCCGCGCCCTTAGGCGTGGGGTCCGACGTGCGGAAGCCCGTCGCGAAGCCTCCGCTGAGACAGCTGTCGATGATGACGACCTTCTGCGCGGCCGGGCACTGGTCGAGCTGGTCGTTCACGTAGTGAGCACGGACCGCGGTGTGCTCGAGTCGACGCGTGTCTGTGTCCGTAGCGATGAAATGGAACTCGCCGTTGGCATCTATCGCTCGCGTGCCATGCCCGGAAAAGTAGAGTACGGCGAGTTCGTCCTCACGGCTTTCCTGGAAGAAGTCGTATATCGCCTCTCTCATCTGGTTCGCGGTGAGATCCAGCAGGGATCTGATCTCGGTGAAGCCGCCTATCCGCCGGTCGTCGAGCACCTGCCCGACGAAGGCGAGGTCAGCATTGACAGACGGCAGATCGTCAAGGTTCGCGTCGGCATAGGTTTGGTTCCCGATAAGCAGCGCGCGCCGCCTCGCCATCCGGCTCAACTGTCCAGCTCCGTCTGAGGTTCGCCGTCGCGCCGTTCCGCGACTTCGCCGAGGAATTTGTCGACGATATCGAGCTGATCTGCCGTGTTGCCACTGAGGACGAGCTCGGCGTCGCCGATACGAAGCTCGACCTGACGACGGCGATCCCGTTCGCACCACTCCCGGATCAGGGTCGTCAGCACCCGTGCAGCGCCGGCCGAAAGCCCTGCGCTCACGAGTAGAACCAGTTCTTGACTAATTCCGCTCTTGTGTCCTGCTGACGCGGACGCGGAGGTGGCAAACGCCGCATCGACACCTTGTAAGCCGAGGTGGGAACGCAACTCGCGGGTCAACCGCTCAGTCAACAGGCTGTTGCCCCCGGTCAGGACCCGCAGCTCCCAGGCATCGCTCATCGAAACCCCCTGCTCTGGCGAAAAGTTCGCATCGCCATTGTGCCCGACCGAGATCGATCTTGCCGCCTACACCAGTAACGTTCCGAGTGGTTTGGTTCGTGAGTTACTCATGAGCCCAGTGAAATTCAGTGGTTGAAGCCGTTCCGTCGGATTCACCCTCGTCCCGCCTGCGGCTTGATCGCCAGTGACAGCTACCGCGCTCTTCGAGCCTGCGCTGCTTCGCTTACGCCGCCCTGCGGCCGGATCGAGCAACCGTTCGGCAAGTTGATCTCCTGGCACTAGGGCCGGCGAGTCGGCAGGATGGTGCGCATGCCTGCAATTCCCGAAAGCTCGGTCGGACCCACAGACGTGCCCGTGGAGAACGACTACGACAGCTTTGCCGAGGGGTATACCGCCGAAACCGAAAACAACCTTATCAACGGCTATTACGCGAGGCCCGCGATCGTCGGCCTGGCCGGTGATGTGGCCGGTCGGCAGATCCTCGACGCCGGCTGTGGCTCCGGCCCGATACTCGCAGCGCTGCGCGACCGAGGCGCCATCGTGACCGGCTTCGACTCCAGCGCCAAAATGGTGGAGCTGGCCCGGCGGCGACTCGGTGCCGATGCTGCTCTCCACGTCGCCGATATCGCAGGCCGGCTGCCGTTCACCGACCGCGCATTCGACGATGTCATCGCGTCCCTGGTACTGCACTACTTAGAGGACTGGGCAGGGCCGCTGGCGGAGCTGCGGCGCGTCCTGAAGCCCGGCGGCCGCCTGATCGTGGCCGTCAATCATCCCTTCGTTTACAAACTGCGTTACCCGGAGGCTGATTATTTCGCGACCGTCAAGCACTCCGAGGAGTACACCTTCGACGGTCAGAAGGCCGTGCTCACCTACTGGCATCGGCCGCTGCATGCGATGACGGATGCCTTTACCGCGGCCGGGTTTCGCACTATCACGATCAGCGAACCGCCTCCGGCGCCGGAAGCTCAGGAACTCTTCCCCGACGTCTTGGCGAGATCCTCTTCCGGTAGGTTTTTGAGCTTCCTGTTCTTCGTTCTGGAATCCGTCTAGTGCTTCGAGGGCTTCCGCGCTCCAATGCGGCGAAAGCCCTTTGACAGCAGTCCGATCAGTCGGAACGATCAGGTCACTGCGACGAATACCTTGTCGGAGAGTAATGCCGGCTCAACGGCGAGGGTGCCTTGTGCCGCCGATGCGGACGGCACAAGGAATTCGACGTTGCCGGTAGTCGACGCTCCCTCGAACAGCGGGCTATTCGTGTCGAGCGCATCGGGTGCCACGGCGTTGCTGTCGTAAGAGTTCACGGTGTTCCCGTCCGCGGTTACATAGCTGATCGTTGCGAAGGGCGTATCGCCTTGAGGGTCGTTTCCGATATAGGTGATCGTGACGTTGGCCAGGAGATACTGCGAGCCTGGCGGGGGCGCTTCGTTGTACGAGTTCTCCGCGGCGACAGCATCATTCGCGTTGAGCGTCACGCTGTTGACGGTCACCTGCCAGTCGCCGTCAGTTATCACCGACCCCAGTGGGTACGGATTCGCGCGGGTTCCTTGATCCGTTGAGGTGTCCTGGTCAGCTGCGCCGGACTCGGTTGCCTGGCCTGGTGCCGCCGGGGTGGCCACGGATACGTCGCTGGTGTCGAACGCGTCATCGAAAGCATCGGAGACCACGGCGAAGAAGACGACGAAACCAACGACTGTGCCGACCACTGAGATGATAATCGCGGCGATGCTGGTGCCTTTGGTTTTTCCGGTCTGGCACACGCCCACGATTCGAGAATGAAAGCGATCGGCAGCAGGACCCACCCGACGATCAGGGCCCCGGGTATGCAGGCGAAGAGGAAGCCGACGACTGCGGTAATGACCGCAATTATCCCTAGCGTGTTCCGCTCTTTTCCTGGCGCGACGGGCGGCCCTGGGTAAGGGCCGGCAGGCGACCATGGAGGCGGCGGCGAGGGCGGGTAGGGAGGCGAGGTCATAGTTGCGCACCTTCGGTTGTGCAGGACTCGGGGTGGAGTGTTCGATCAGCGCGGTACGTGGCGTTCACTGACTAATAGCCGGCACTGTGAGCTACGTTACAAAGCAGTTTCGGCTGCTCCCGCTTGGGGAGGAAATTGCTGGTCATCGCCTTAGGGTCGGGTTGGTGCCGCGCCCAGATGCCTGACGTCAGACCATGCGAGGCTGGTAGCCAACCTGAGAGGCTCATGCCGCGTAGGCGGGCTGCTCTGCTCTTGGGTTCGCCGATATCGGCACTATCACCGCGCAGGCCGAGCCCGGACGGCAAGCGACGGGGTGAGCGGGCTGGCCCTAATTCATCGAGCTGGCCCGGAACGACCCCGCGCGCCGCTGCCGGGCGAGGGTGGCCCGAAATGGCGGCAATATGGGGTCGCAGACGCCACGCCCGTCGTGAAAGATACGAATATGCCACGCACAACACAGTTACGGACCTACACCATCCGTGAAGGTCTCCTCGACGAGTGGGCCGGCAAGTGGCGCGACCTGGTGGTGCCGCTGCGCCTGGAGCTCGGTTTCGAGATCGGTGGAGCCTGGTTGGATCGCGAACGCAGCCAGTTCATCTGGCTGATCTCCTATGAGGGGGAGGACACGTTCGAGGAAGCCAACGAGCGCTACTGGGCTTCGCCGAAGCGGGAGGCGCTCGGGCTCGATCCGGCGGAGTATCTCGTCGGGCGGGACGTCCGGGTTGTCGATCCGGTTCAGTGAGCCGGGAGTAAGTGCGCGGATCGTTCCTCCGGGGTCAGTGACCGGTATGCCCGGGCTCTTGCGCGGGCACGGAGGTCGTCGAGGTCGACGTCGACCGGCCAGATGCGGGCCGTGCCGTCGAAGGATGCAGTCAACACCTGGTCTCCCGAGGGCAGCCATTCGACATCGGTGATTCGGTCCCGGTGGACGCCGATGACGCCGATCTCGTTGTGGGTATGTGCGTCCCAGACGCGCACGGTGCGGTCGTAGGAGCCGGTTGCTATCCGGGTGCCGTCCGGCGACCACGCGACGGTTTTGACTCGGCCGGTGTGCCCGAGCAGGACCACGGTGGACTCGCCGGCGACCCTGTCCCACACGCGTGCGGTGTTGTCGGCGCCGCTGGTGACGAGCTGCGACTCGTCGGGCGCCCACGAGACGGCGTCGACCCAGTTCCCGTGTCCGATGAGCGTGGTCACGAGCTCGGCGCGGGGGCCTTCGGGTGTCGACGTCACTCGCCAGACGGCGCCGGTGCGGTCGTCGGAGACGGTGGCCAGATAGCGGCTCGTCGGTGACCACGCGAGACCGGTGATCCAGTCGGTGTGATGGTGCACGCGGAAGGTAGCGGGCGAGGGGGTCGAGTAGGCGAGGTAGAGGCACCGGTCGTGTCCCGCGTAGGCGAGATAACGGCCGTCGGGGGACAGCTGCGCAGCTTCGCAGGTCATGTCGGTCTCGATGGTGGCGAGACGAGTCCACTCGCTGCCGATTCGCCAGAGTGCGACGCTGGAATCCTTGGCGCATGTGGCCGCGTATGAGTTCGTCGCCGAGACGTCGAGGACTGGCTCGTGATGGCTCGCGGCGACACTCGACCGCTCGGGTCGCAGGATGTCCGAGACCCGAATGGTCGCGTCGGTGCCCGCTGTGACGATCGAGTCGCCGACCGGCAGGGCTCGCTGCACGGGACCTCGGTGGCCGGTGACCTGCCGGCTCTCGGCGCCCCGCGGGGAGAACGCCCACACGCGTGCGGTGGCATCCGCGCCACCGGTGACCAAGCGGGAGCCGTCCGGCGACCAGCGTATGGACCACACATCACCCGTGTGGCCGCGCAGGACGAACTTCTCCTCGGCATTGACGGGATTCCAGATCCTCGCCGTTGCATCCCCACCACAGGTCGCCAGCATCGAACCGTCCGGTGACCAGTCGCAGTTCCAGGCCCTGTCGTCGTGGCAACGGATTAGCATCGTCTGGGTTGCGCTTGAAACATCCCAGATACGCACGGTCGCGTCGCCACCGGCCGAGGCCAACCGTGCGCCGTCCGGAGACCACGCCACACCTTCGACGAAGTCCTCGTGCCCTTCGAGAGCTATGGCGGTGTGGTCGGTGAGGTCCCAGACTCGGACCGTGCGGTCGTGACAACCGCTGGCCAGTCGGCTGTTGTCCGGGCTGAACGCCAGCCCGAGAATGTTGTCGGTATGTCCGGTGAGTTCCGCGCGGAGAGTATAGGTTTCGGCGTTCCAGAGCCGGATCACGCGGTCTCGGCAACCTGTGGCTATCAGGGTGCCGTCGCCGGACCAGGCTACGGCACGGCAGACGTCGCCACCCGCCGGAAGTTCCCCCAGGACCCGGCCGGTCGCCGCTTCCCACACCCGCGCGGTTCGGTCACGCGAGGCCGTCACCACTTTCGTCGAGTCCGGAGACCAGGCCACCATTTCGACCATGTCCCCATGCCCTCGCAGGGTCTGCGTGCACTGACGTGATTCCGCGGCCCACACGCGGGCGGTGCCGTCCCGTGAAGCGGTAGCGATCAGCCGCCCATCCGGTGACCATGCGACATTGCGCACGGTATCGGTGTGCAGATCGAGCACATCGATGAGCCGGTGGTGCGCCAGCACAGCCATCAACGCGCGGGTCGCTACGGGGGTAGGTGGGCATTCGGCCAGCGCGGCGAGGCACAGCAGGACGGAGAGATCCGGATAGTCCTCGACATGGGTGAGCACGTATTCGCCGATGCCCTCCGACACCCGGCGCAGGAACGCGGCATCCCGGCGCGCGGACTCGTCGACGAACGCCACGACCGCCGGACCAGCGAGTTCCGGATGATCCCGGATCCACTGCCGGGCCTGCTCCAGCCGGTCGCCGGTAAGTAGATAGTCGGGGTTCCGGCCGGCCTGCTCCCAATCGCCCGCCCACCGCTCCAGCTCGGCGCGACGCCGCAACTGGGCCGCTCGCGCTTCGACCTCCTGGCGCAGCGGCACCCACTGACGGAACAGTGCCTCATGAGCTGCCTGCGCTATCGGTCTACCGTCGACAGCACCGGTCACCAGGAGGCGTGCATCGACAAATGCGTCGATGACATCTCGCTCTTCTGTCCCGATCTCTGGGAGTGGCACGCGGCGCCGGTAGGCCTGCTCCCCATCGATGGTGACGAACTCGAGCAAGACACGCAGGATCCGCGGTGTCGCTTCCGGCCCACCGAGCCGTTCGACCGCTTCTGCGGCCTGCCGCGACAGCGAGCCGGCGACACCACCGAGACGTTGATAGTGCTCGAATGTCGCGCGGCGGGATGGTCCGGCGGCGAGGTACAGCTCCTGGAGCAGATACGCGAGCAACGGCAGGGCGTCAGCGGTTGCCGTATCGCCGAGGATGTGGTCGACCAGTCCTGGAGCGAATTCGAGTCCGACCAACTCGGCGGGACCGGTGACAGCAGACCGCAGTTCGGTATCGGTGAGCGCGCCGAGAGCGAGCGGGCGCCGGAACAGTCCCGAGTACGGGGTGTCGAGGAAGTCGGCGAGATGCTCGATCCGCACCGTCAGGGTCACCCACAGCCGGCGGTCGTCGCGCAACGCGGTATCGACGCAGCGCAGAAACCGCGCTCGCTCCTGCTCGCCGGCCAGGGTGAACAGCTCCTCACCCTGATCCACCAGCAGCAGAGTCTTCGACCTCGAGTGTCCCGCACGCTGCCGAGCCTGAATGATCATGTGGCCGAATGCCTCGTGGTTACGGCGCAACTCGTCGATGTCGCCGCCGACCGCTCGCGCCAAGGCGGCAACAGGGTCGGGGCCAGGCGTCAGGGTCGGTAGTACCGTCCATCGCCTTTCGGCCAACCGCGGCACTACGCCCGCTTGCACCAGGGACGACTTGCCGCTGCCGGAAGCACCCACCACGACGACGAGCCGGTCCCGCCCGTCGCCGTGCATCCGCTCGACAAGCTCTTCGATCTCTTCTTCCCGGCCGAAGAACACCGAGGCTTCCTCGGCGGTATAGGAGTCGAGGCCGGGATAGGGCATTCGGGACGGATCCCACCGGCGTGACCTGCGCCGTGGTTGTTGCGTCCGCGTCGTCATTACCGTGCCGACGATAAGGACGAGGAGCACGACGATTATTGCCGGTCCGGCATATTGCTGGACCAGACGCAGCGCAAGCGGCGGCGAGGGCTGGTTTGTGGCGTAGTTGGTCGCGATGCCGAGTAGCGCTGTAGACAGCACCAAGAGCACCTGCAGGCTACCCGTGAACCGTGGCCGCCCCATATCCCACGTTCCTCCCCACCGAGCCGGAGACCGGACAACTCTACCGCGGTGAGGGTGAAAAGTATTGGGGGTGTTCTGTTTCGGTTCAGGTGTACGGCTCGGGACCGTGTTGTCCCCGTGCGGTGCCGGGGAACGGGCCGCGACTATGGCCTCGGTGCCGCAGGCTATTCGCTCAAATAGCGCTCGATCTCGGCCAGGGAAGCGGACTCGAACAGTCGCTCGCCATCCTCGAGGTCTACGAGTGTCCATCGGTTGGGCTCTTTGGGTTCGGCGATCAGCTGGTACCCGGCGCGGCGGGCACGTGCCATCAGGAAGCGCAGTCGGGCGGTGTCCGGGGCGACCCGGTGATCGTGGGTCACCGCGGGCTTCCGTTGGTCGTGGGCTGCCATTTCCGCAGGGCCTCGGCAATGCGCGTCAGTTCGGTGAGGTTCGGTGGCGGTTGGCAAACCAGACGGACTCTCGGTGAGGGTATCCAGGTTCGGCCGGGTTCACGCCGCGGCAGTTCGTCGAGCATGTGTACCTCCGGGTCTTGGTTAGAAGCCCATATGCGGGCGGTCGGCCGGCACCATACGGCGCGTGGCCACCAGCCGGGCTTTGGCTTGTTGTTTGATCGGGCAGATCGAGATCGGGCACTCGATGTGCTGCTGCATCACCGCGTGGGCGAGTTCGATGGTCATCGTCGGCACGCCGCGATGTTCGGTGACAGATAGTCCGAAGGTGCCCGGTGACGTCATCGGACGGGCACGTAGGTCGGGATGCTGCGCCAGCCGGTGCGGGCGGTGCAGGCGCGGATCGAGTCGATGACTGCTAGTCCGGACGGGCGGATCGTGCAGGGCGGGAGGTGGATCCAGCGTCGGAAGAGCTCGCCGCGATCGCTGGGGGAGGGGAGCGCGATGGTGGCACCGGTTCGGACGATGGATACGTTGAGGCGGAACATCTCGGCGAACAAGGCGGTGTCGTCGGGGATGTCGGGTTCGACGAGGAAGCTCCAACGGCCCGACCGGACGTGAGAGAGGATCGAGCCAGCGCCGATGCCGGCATCATGGTTGCGGCAGCGTTCCAGGTCGGATTTGACGGCGAGCCCGAGAGCCGACGGCATCATCAGCGCCCAAACCTGCTCTGCCGGTAAAACAATGCGGCCGAGTTCGGTCGGGTGAATCCGGGCCGGCAGGCCGCAGACGTCGCGGTAGTACCGGCAGCGAGTGCGTGGCGTGTCGCCGAATGGAACATGCTCCATGGCAAGGACCTTCGGAGTTCGAGGGGTTGATGGGAGCGCCCGGCCCGGTGCGATGACGGACACCGGAGCGGGAGTTACGGAACGGATTCGGGGCGTCTCCCTGCCGGGCGCAGATCCAGTTGACCACGTCGGTGCCGCGACGGGAACGTTCCGAAGTGGCCGGGTGCGAGAAATTTCGCAAAGTTCCAGAATTGCTGCCACACTGGGGTTCCAGAACTGACCACCATCGTTAGCGACCCTTCGGAGATACGCCGATGACGACTGGTTCGACCCTTCCTCGCCGAATACTGGCCCGACAGCTCCGCACCCTTCGCGACAAGGCCGGCGTCAGCGCTGAAGCCGCTCGCAGCGAGATCGGAGTCAGCAAACAGACCCTATGGCGCATGGAGAACGGCCTACCGGTCAAGCTCAACCCGCTTTTCATTCGGCGGCTCTGCGAGATCTATGGCGCGCCCGAAGAACTGACTACAGCGCTCGTGGCTCTGGCAGAGGAAGCGAAGACCAAGGGCTGGTGGCACGCCTTCGACGACGCGATCCCCCAGAGCTTCGGCCTGTTCGTGGGGCTGGAGGACGCGGCGCATCACATCGTGTCCTTCCAGACGACGTTGATACCGGGCCTGCTGCAAACGGCCGAGTACCGGCGGGCGCTCTCCTGGATCGACTCGCCCAACAGCCCCACCGAGCAGATCGAGACCGGAGTGGCGATCGGCGCCCGCCGTCAGCTTCGGCTGACCAACACGAGCCATCCGCTGACGCTCGACGTGTTCATCGACGAGACCATTCTGCGTCGAGTCACGGGCAGCACGGCGATCATGGCGGACCAGCTCCGGCACCTCGAGAAGATGTCGCGGTTGCCGAACGTTTCGATTCGCGTCATACCGTCGAGAGTCGGAAGCTATCGGGGCCTGATCGTCGGGCCGTTTGTCCTGCTCGAGTTTCCGCAGCATCCGACCGCCTACCTGACCGAGCCGCCAGTCGTCTTCGTTCAGGGCTTCACCGGCGACTTGTACCTCGATCGCCCAGAGGAGATCGAACGGTATCGTGAGGTCTGCACAGACTTGAAGCGTCTGGCACTCGACGAGGCCGAAAGCCGTGCGCTATGCCTCGAGCTTGCAGAGGAGTTCGACCGTGTCCGCTGAGTTATCCGATGCCCGCTGGTTCAAGAGCAGCCGCAGCGCACCGTCGAAGGATTGCGTGGAGGTTGCGTTCTTGGGTTCGGCGGGCGTTGGGGTCCGCGACTCAAAGAACCCCACCGGCTCGGCCCTCATCTTCACCCCGGAGATCTGGAGCGGTTTCACCGCAGCTGTCCGTCGCGGCGAGTTCCGTTAGGCCTGACTCCCGGACACGGCCCATCCGCCCCCGCTGGATCGCTTCGGGGAGGGCTGAGTCGGCAACCAGGGCTGCGCAGTAGACCACCGAGCCCGGACAACCCGAGCGCAGGATCGAGGCACCCCAGGTGAGGGCGACAGCACCCCTGGTCCGCGACGCCGTTGCGGCATTTCGCTATTTGTCCGGACCTGACCTCGACTGGGCGCTGGGCAGTGGATCCGAGTGGGGAGGGAAGGCCACCGGATACCTGCAGGAAGGCACCACGATCCTGGTGCTGTCGGCATCCGCAGGCGGTTGATCTCTGTGGCGACCTCAGAATATCAAGATCGTGGCAGCTATTAGCTGATTGAACGCTGGCTATCTATCGAGTCGATGTTTGGGTGCGTCTAACTACTTCGGCTTCGGCAGTTTGCCGACTAGCTTTTTATATTTTTCGGCCGTATCAAGTTCGCTAACCATTCGTTCGACGAGTTTTGGGAGATAGGTGAACCGATTGAACGTGGGCGAATATAGACAATATCCGTCAGACTTGGGAAGCTGCTCCTTAGATCCAAATTTGACGGGACCGATCTGCCATTCTTTCCGAACGGTGGTAAATTCATTCAACCCGAACTTATACGGGATTCGTGATTCAACTGCCGCGGCCGCAGCGCCCGGCAACATTTCGTCACCGCTGGCGGCGTTTCGATACTTCTCGGCGATAATCACGCTTCCTTCTCGTCCGACCAGTGCCTGCAGGTCCTCTCTGCTAAGGTCATCCTGCCTCACGAAGTTGAGCGCCATGTCGGCATCGGTCTTCGGCCCCTTCATCGGTAGCAACAGCAAGCGGTAGGCGTATCGCTCATCGCTTCGAATGGCTTCGGCCAACGACCGTTCGTATTCTGTGATGAACGTTGATACCGAGGAGGGCAGCTGTCGGCGAAGGATGCGTTGCTCGTCATAGTGTGACGGGCTGAGTGATTGAATGAAGACTGGGAATTTGAGTTCGTTTCCCAAAGTTTCGGATTCGCCGAATCTGCGTATGACTTCGCTCTCGAAGTTGATAATGCACGCGTGCGCTTCAGCGGCCGTTACCGTCAGGATGGAATCCTGGAAACGATGCTCGATGTGATTGCGGAGCCCAATAAAGAATTCGATATTAGCGCGTATTGGATCGTTTTCCTGGAACTCATGTTTGAGGCACTGCGTCAAGTCCCACGTTTTTTTCGATCCATCAGGGTTGCGCTTGAATTTTCGTTGTTTTCCCAATTCACGATAGAAGATCTCAGCTTTTTTGCGCATCCGATCGGCATGAAGGAGGTTTTGCCACGCAAGGTGAATGTGCACGATGAAGTCGGCCATGCTCCGCCGGTCCCCAGGGCGGTTGTAAAAGTCAATCGCGACGAGGGCCTGACGACGTCCTTCGTCGAGTGTATGCCTCCAGGCGGGTGGACGCGCCAATGCTCACCTCCGGCTGGCTTGAACCCAAGTTTTCTGGATGTAATTCCATGCGCCCGTTGAACGTACTGGCCAGCGGACGCCATTCAATCGTGACACACATAGCGGCGGTCATTTGCTAGATTTGTAGGTATCGGGTGGCGGATCGTGGGAGATATCAGGTTGATCCTCAATCGGTTTGATCCTCAATCGGTGCCCACCGTCTGCCGAGGTAGGGGTCGTCTGGCAGGTCACCTGGCGTCACCGCAGCGCGACCTTCGCGCCACCCGAGAACATCGAGTCGTGCAGTTCCAGCGATGCCGGCGCCGTGCCGACCGGCACATCGAAGACGATGGTGACGTCGACCGAGTTCCCCGGATTGATGGGCGTCGAGAGGTGATCGTTGACGTTCAACTCGGCCATGGTGTCGTTCTCGTGCCGGCGCCCTTGGTCGTCGAACAGCTTCTGGTTGCTGCTGAAGTAGGTCTGCGGGCGGTCGCCGATATTGGTGACGGTGACGTGCACGAGGATGTATTCGCCCTGCGCGGTCTTCTGCATGTACGGGTTGTCGCCGATGGTGGATACCGGGGGATCCACCGCGGTGACGGTGAATTCGAACTTGCCGTCGCGGACCGAGGCGCCGGCGGGAGCGGTGTCGGAATCCTTATCGGCAGGCTTTCCGAGTTCGCCGGGCTTACCGGGTTCCGGGTTCGCGGCGGAGGTGAAGGTGGTGTCGCTGTCGGACGAGTTGTTGGCGGCAACGCCGACAATGCCGAAGCACCCGCCGCACAGCAGGATGACGGCGCCGATCAGGATCCACGGCCAGACGGGCATCTTGCGTTTGGGCGGCTGCGGCGGCTGGAACGGCTGCGGGTAGGGCTGGGGGCCGGAGGGGTAGGTCATGGTGACTCCTGGGAAAGTGGTTCGGCGCGTGATATGCGAGGTATGCCGGTCGCGTAACGGCGCGTGCGTGTTTCGGTGGTCGGTAGATCAGGAGCGGTTCCACGGGCAATACGCGTCGATCGCGGCGTGCAAGAAGATGTACGGGTACTCGACCGCATCCCTCGAACTTTCGGCCAGGTAGATCCGGTTGCGTGCCGAGTTGCCGTACGTGTCGAGGTACCCGCACTGACTGTGTGCCAGGCCGATGGCGGCGTCCTGGACGTCGTAGCTCCGCTCGTCGTAGTAGCTTTCGCGAAGGAACTGGCGGTCTGCCGCGCTTCGCTGCGGGCCCGCGCTGCCGGAACCCGCGCTGCCACTGGCCGATCCGGAGTCGAACGGAGCGGCGTCAGCGGTGTGCGCGCCGCCGACGACGAGGGCCGCGCTGATGGGAAGCAGGGCGAACAGGTGCGCGAGTTTGCGCATGGTGAACCTCTGATCTGCTCAGGTGGGGAACTGTTTCAGTCGATGGGGGCTGAGGTCTCGGGCCAACGGACTATGGGCGCGGGAATCGGCAATCCGTGCACACCGGCTTCGACGATGATCTCGATATCGACGAGCCGCGCGGCGGGGAAGTGCCCATCGCGGTTGGTCAGGTACCAGCCACCGCCGACGGCGAACACACCCGCCACAGGTGCGGCGACCGCGAATCCGGTAATGGTGAACAAGCCGTACGGCACCTGCTCGAACACCGCGGTCACAATGTCGCCGTGGTTCAGGCCGGCGACCATGCGGGTCGTGTCGCCTCGACCTACCTGAGGCTCGCTCGACAACTCGAGCGAGAAGAGCTCCGGAACCGGTCGTCGTAGCTGCCCACTGGTATCGAGCGGTTGTCCGCCCAGCAGATATCCGCCGGTTGCTCCGGATCTAACAATGGTTCCGGTGACGAGGTGCGGCCCGAACAGCTCCGAACGGAATGCCGCCGTCGCGATGGTCCCGGCTTGGATCGTGGCCAACTTCTCGTTGAGGCGCAGCACATTTCGTCTGCCGGAGAATTTCAGGGTATCGAGAGAATGCATGGTGGCTCCTGTGATGGCCGGCGGGATCGTCATCGACAGTCGCGCTTGCCGGCCGGGCTCAGATGCCCGAGCTGGGTGCGCGTGGCGCGAGCGAGGCTGGCGAGATCGTCCGCGCCGGCGAGCTGGGCCAGGCGGATCGCGATATCCGCGGCGGCCGTGGCGTCGGCGCCGGCATCATGATGGTCGTCAAGCCGGACATCGAGGGCGTGGGCAACCGTCTTCAGCTGGTACTTCTCCAGCAGCAGTTGACGTTTCGCCCAGACCTTCGTGCACCCGTACACCCAGGTTGGTACCGGAATGCGGCTGTGTCCGCAGGCCTGGTGGACGGCGCCCATGTCGAACTGGGCATTATGCGCGACCACCGGCAGGTCGCCGATGACCGACCGGATCTCCTGCCACCGCTGCCCGAAGCTGGGCTGGTCGGCCACCATCGAAGGTGTGATCTTGTGGATGCCCACGTTGCGTGGCGCGAACGTGGACACCGCGTCCGGCGGGCGGCACAGCCATTGGCGCGTGCTCACACGTTCGCCGTTACGGACGATCGCGACGCCGATCGAGCAGATACTGCCGTACTTCGGGTTGGCGGTTTCGACGTCGAATGCCGCGAAGGACAGATTCCTTGTCATCGGGATTTATCTCCGGGGAATGAATCGGCCCATGGCCGTGGTGTCGGGGTTCGCGTACGGACCGGGCGAAGGGACGGTGTGGCCTCGTCTGGGCAGGCGTGATCGGACCGCGAATCATGCTGGTTCGCGGTCGACGAAAGTGACGGCGGCCCGCCGTCAGGGAAGTGTCAGGGGCTAGGACAGTCCGTCGAAGCTGCCGGTTGCCATCAGCGCGAGCATGTGCAGCGGAATCTCCGCATGCGGTACGACCGAGAGCCGGTACCGCCCGCCGTTGAGTCGATCGCACAGAACGACTGATCCGGGCACACTTCCCATAGCTGCTTTATCGGCATTGCAGGCCCATTCGGCGTCGTAGCCGGAGTAGTGGCGAATGTGGGTTTCGGCCTGAGCAGTGCCGGCGCCGATCCCGGCGACGAGTGCGGCCGCGGCGGAGGCGGTCACAGCGGTTGCGGTGAGTCGAGCGCGAGTGAACATTGTTCTCCTTGATCACGGCACTGGCATCGCGCCGATGGTGTGGGTAGGGGCCTGGCGGTGTGGCCGGCTCGTCGGTTGCCGGCCCGTGCACGTGGGGCAGCGGTAGCCGTGCTGGTCGCGTTTAACGAGCTGATCGTGGCGACGACGCATGGCAAACCTCCTGTGACACAACCTGATCGTTGCGGGTGCGGAGGAGGGTCGGTTAGCCTCGCGGATGCAATGCAACCATAGACGATGGCTGAAAACATTGTCAAACACTATCTGGGTCATTGACTTAAATCCGGCGAAGGTTGTAGCTATCGAGACGCAAGAGGAAGAGCTTTACCTGAGGACGTCTGGTAGCTGACGAATGACGCGTTAGTGACGCGTTTGGTGGAAGTCTCCCGATGCAGGTTGCGAGCGGATCAGACGGTGTAGAACACCGTATCCTCGCCGAGTACCCGCCGTGCCGATTCGGGATCGGCCAGACGTGCGGCGATCGTCGCCCTCGCCGCATGGTCGGGCAGCACCTCGGAGAACTTCAATCCGCGGCATGCGCGCTCGTCGACCTGCGGCAGTTCGAGTGCTGGCAGGCGTGTGATCCGGTCGAGGATCGCGTTACGCCACATATCGACCGATAGATCCGGTCGCAGGCGGATACTGAAATCGTTCGGCCGCTGCGTCGGATCGACAATGCCGGAAAGAGACGCTACCAACGTGGCATTGGCCCGGAACCCCGCCCAGGTCCACCAGTGGACATGTTCGCCGTCGCGATGGATGACAGTCGCGGTCGGGTGAGCGTGGCCCGTCCCTTCGGTGGCCCGGATGTCGGACAGCTGGGTTTTAGCTCGCCGGGTCAACTCCACCGGCGGATCTGCCCCGAGATATATCTCGCGCATCGCGCGGGTGAGTTCGAATGACAATCCGCGCAAGCCCAGGTTCGACCATTTGGCTACGCCGCCACCCTCCGCCGGTTCCACGAAGGCACGCCGACGGCCCCAGTCGATATACGTGACCTTCCAACTTCGCCCACCGAGCAGCAGCAGCCGGGGTCCCGGCCTGTCGTCGGTGAGTACCGATGGATCGGTTCGGCCGATCTCGTCGCGGCCGGCCAGGACAGTGAACTGCGGTGGTGCGGTGAAGGCCGCTGTGAGGTCGAGGAAATGTCGGCGACCGAATCGCTTCTCAGCAACCGGGCCCATATGCAGTAGTCCGCCGTCATCGTCGAGGTAGCCCTCGGCGAGAAGATGCTGAAGTATCGGGGCAGCGGAGGCGTCGAAAGGTGCGATGCCGTTCCATTCCTGTGGCCATAGCCGGTCGCCGATATGGTGATGCTGCAGCGTTAAGGCCATCAGCTGCTGTGCGACAAGATGTCGTGGTTCGGGCGGTGCCGTGATGGGCTCGACCCACCCGCGACCCCACAGGAGCAGCAGGCCGGCGGCCTGTACGAGCGCGTCGTTGGTGGTTGCGAGAAACAGACAGTTGCGGACGCTGCCGGCGCGGCGACCGGTGCGCCCGATTCGCTGGAGGAACGACGCGACCGTCGTCGGTGCATCGATCTGGATCACCCGGTCGAGGTCGCCGACGTCGATCCCGAGCTCGAGGGTGGATGTGGAGACGATGACGCAGTCGCGTGCCTCGGCAAATGCTTGTTCAGCGCGGGTGCGTTCGTCGACCGAGAGTGAGGAATGGGAGAGAAATACCGTAACGTCGCGTTCTCGTAAAGCGGCGCCTAGATGTTCGACTTGTCGCCTGGAGTCGCAGAAGACCAGCCGCTTCTCGCCGCGATGTAGGGCAGCGATCACTTTCGCGGCATTGTCGAGCGATCCGACATAGTCGAGTTCGACCTCACCCGGTGGAGGTGTGGAGGTCTTCACCGTCGTCGGCAGCTGGACATCCGGGGCGACCACTCGGCCCGGCCGGATGCCAGCGCCTGAACCCTGTAGCCAGGTGAGAAGGTGGTCCGGGTTTCCGACCGTGGCCGACAAGCCGACTCGCTGAATCGGGCGGCCTGAGATCCGCTGCAGTCGTTCCAGTACCGCCAGTAGGTGCCACCCACGGTCATCGCCGGCAAAAGCATGCACCTCGTCGACCACGACCGCGCGGATACTGCTGAGAAACGCGTTGTGGTCGGTCTTTGTGCCGATCAGCATGGCTTCCAAAGACTCCGGCGTCGTCAGCAGGATATCGGGGTGCTCGCGGCGGATCCGGTCACGCTTGGAGTTCGAGATATCGCCGTGCCATAGAGCAGCGCTTCTACCGAGCCACTGCGCGTACGCGTCGATTCGCGTGACCAGGTTGTTCAGCAAGGCCTTCAGCGGGCACAGGTAGAGGATCGACGTGCCGGTCCACTGATTCTGTGCCATGGCACTCAACAAGGGGAAGCAGGCGGCCTCGGTCTTCCCTCCTGCGGTCGGCGCGAGCAGAACGGCGTCCTCGCCGTCGATCAGCGGTGTGATCGCGGCCTGTTGAAGTGGCCGAAGGCCCGGCCAGCCCAGTGTGTTGACAATGTGGTGGACAACCACGGGGTCGAGCCGATCCCAGGGGTTCTCGGTCATGGGTCCAGGTCGATGTCGTCGGCGCGTACGAGGTTCCGCTCGGCATTGGTGAGTTCGGCGGACTTGACCGTCAACCTGTAGTGCTGTCGCGGATCGAAGTCGGGAAACTGGTCGACCCGGTCGAGAACGTCGGCGACGAGCTTCTTGAGGAAGAGACGAGGTGCCACGCCGACTTTGCCGCCGAGAGTGCCGCAGACGGCAGCGGCCAGATCAGCGATGTACGCGTCATCGGCGATATCGCGAATCCTCGCTGGGTGCTCACTACCATCGGCATATAGATCGCGGATGGTAATACCCAGTGCGACAAGGGAGTCCATGGTGAATCCAGGCAATCGCAGCTGCACAGCGCGAGGATTGTCGAAGCGGGGGTCGGTGGTGAAATCCGTAGCGACACGCTGCGCCAGCGGTGCGAGGCGTTGCACCCCCTGCTGGCCGTCATAGAACGCGGGAGTGCCGGTGATCAGCAAGTACAGTCCAGGAAACCGGCCGGAGTAGACCTCGTCGATCAGTTGGCGCAGTGCGTTGAGTGCTTTGTCCCTGGCGTCGGAGCGCACCCGCTGGAGAGTCTCGACCTCGTCGAGTACCAGCAGCAGACCACGATGCCCACTGTCGCGCAGCGCGGTGAGCAGCCCCTGGAGGAATCCGAAGGCGCCGAAATGGTCGAGTTCGCCGCGCACACCCGCGGCCCGCCGCGCCGACGCGGCAACGTTCGGCTGCCCGCCCAGCCACGCCAGGATCGCGGCGGCTGTCGCCTCGTCACCGTCGACCATCGCCGACCGATATCCACGTAGCGCCGTCGCGAAGGACGGCGCATGCCGGGAAACCTCGATCAACCGGGCGGCCATGAGGTGATCGACCGCTTCGATGAGCGAGTCGTCGTCGGCGCCCGTCGCCAGGGCGTCTTCCTCGAGAGCGTAGAACCAGGCATCGACCACCGAGCGCAGTGCACTCGGCGGGAAACTCGATGTGGTGAGTCGCTCGGTAAGTCGCCGGTATACCGTTTCCAGCTTGTGCAATGGAGTCTCGGTTTCGGAGATCTGCACCTCCGACACGGCGAAATTGCGCCGTTTCGCACGCTCGCCCAGCCATCGGGCGAAGAACGTCTTACCAGATCCGTACTCACCACGTACAGCTTTGAACACCGAACCGCCGGATTCGACCAGGTCCAGCTCGTCGTCGAGAGCGGCCTCGAACCGGTCCAGCCCGGTCGCCAGCAGGTCCAGTCCGCTCTCGGGCACCGCGCCGCGTCGCAGCGCATCGATGACGGTGCGCCGCCGGGCCGCGCTGACCTGGGTTGGCTGGCTACTCACCAGGACAGTCTCGCATGGTCCAGTGCCAAGCCGACCAGCACGCGTATGAGGAATGTGGCGATGCGTGGCGTCGAAAAGTGTCGGTCCGGTGCGGCATCATGGCTCGAAGTGGTGCATCGATCGGTCCTCCGATTCAGAGGTAGCGGATGAGAAACGAATTCGAAGCGGTGTGCGCGAGGTGCGGGTACGCACTCGGCCCAGGTCAAGGAGTAGTGCATACGCGGTCTCCTCGGCCGTTCCCGGTCCTCTGCGATTCGTGCATGTTCGAGGTCGCCGATGAGGAGCGCGAGGCTGCCGAGCAATTCGATTGAATCCGTCCCGGCTGTCGTCCCAGTGCGAGCTCCCTGACGAGCTCGATCCATGCGGGTGGCGTCGGACCAGGTCCGGCGCCACCCGCACGGTCAGCGCAGACCGAATTGCGACCGCAGCAGCGCTACGTTCAGCTTCAGGGTGCGTCCATCCGGAAGGACCTCGAGCACTTGTGCTCCGTCCACATTGAGCAGTTGTCCGAGTATCGCGGCGAAGCCGGCGGCCCGGGCCGGTGGGTCGCCGACACGCTGGGCGAGTGCGGTCGTCGATTGTGGTCCGTCGAAGAGCGCTCGAATCGCCTTCTCCAACTTGGCGGTAGTGGGCTTACGCGCCAGCTGTTCGAGTTGCGTGGCAAAGATCTCAGAACTGAGCAGTCCGTTGATCAGCCCGTCGGCGGCGCTAGTCGGTGGTGACAGAGGCTGGGCGCTAGGCAATGGAATATCCAGCGTGATCTGGGCGGTCAACTTCTCGGCGGCCTTGCCGGCGACACGAGCCCGCGTTGTCGGAGCTGCCGCGGCGGCGCTCGCCTGCGGCAGTGCTTCGGCGCTGTCGCGCCACCATGCGGGACGCTGATCGCCGAGCTCGCGCCATCCAGAAGGTGGCGGGGCGCCGAAGGGCAGGAACGCCAGTACCGGAATGGTGATCTCAGCCAGTGCGGCGCCGCCGTGATAGCCGGCCTTCTGCGCGCTGTAGCGGGAGTCGTTATCCCACAGCGCAACGATTGACGCACCGGATTCGGGCCACACGACGCGGGGTCCGTGCAGGGCGATTTCCGTTTCGGCCAGGCGGTCGTACTCGCCGAGTGGCAGGCGGTGCCGTGCCGACTCGATGTTTTCCGCTTCGACCGACTTTCCGCGCCGGTCGATGACGTGGCCGTGATCGCTGGTGATCAGCACAACCATGCCCTGGGCCGTTGCCACCGAGATCAACGCTCGCAGATCTCCGATTTCGCGAGTCTCCCAGCCGGAGTCGTCGAGTTTGGCTTCCTTGGCGAGTCGGTCGTCGATGGTGTTGAGCACGATCGCGACATGGCAATCGGGGTCGGCGAGTGCCGCACCGAGGTCGGCGCCGAATCGTTCACCCGGTGTGCTGCGCAGGTCGCTCTTGTGGAAGACCTGGGCTCGCTTCGCACCCCAGAACCGGTGTTGTGGGAACAATCGTTGCTCGGTTTTCTGGTCACCTTTCATCAGCTTGCCCGCGAACAGGGAGGTACGCGATACCGCGGTCAGGCTCGGCAATGCCGCGGCCATGCACCGGCGATAGGGGGTGCCGGTGCCGGGCAATGGGTCGTATTCGGCGAAGGTTCCGCGCAGTTCGCCGGCCAGCTCGGTCGCGATCGCGGCGCTCATGCCGTCGACAACCAGCAGCAGCACACGATGATCGGAGGCCAACGGCCGAACGACGCGATGCAGGAAGCTCTCGACGGTCAACATTTCCCCCGGCGAGCTGCCCGATTCGGTCCACACCGCGAAGTTTGTCGCGAACTCTCGATCGAACTCGTAGCGGATTTCGCGAGCTCTTGTCACCAGCGTGTGGTACGCGATGCGTAGCGAGGGGTCGTCGTCACCGCCCGCCTCCAGATAATCGATGGCGCGATCGGCCCATGCGGTGTCGCGCATCTGCTGGTCGAGAGCTTCGGCGACACTTCGGCCGGTCGGGTCGGGGTTGGTGCGCAACCACCGGTGGAGGCGCTGCGCCATCCGAACTCGACCGACTCGAACTCGGTGGTCGGGGGCGAGGTCGTGCTCACGCAGCCTGATCACGGCCTTATCGATATCGTCGCTCACACCGCCACCGAGTGCCTGGCCCGCGGCCGTGAATCGAGCCTCGAGACCCGCGGGGAGCAGGGGGCTGTGCTCGGCCGCCGTTGCTGCGCCGAACTGGCGCACCAGGAGATCGGCTTCGGCGAGTACGGTATCGGTGATCTTGCGCGCATGCCGAGCCGCCTCGTCGGCTTCGTCGTGCAGGTCGGTCGAGGAGCGCGCTTTCACGAGCAGATCACGGATGTAGTCCTCGCAGGTGCGGCCGAAGGTTGCCAGCATCCGGTCCAGCCCCTGCCCCACCGCGGGCGGATGTTCACCGAGCCAACGTTCTACACGCCCACGCGCTTGGTACACCGCATTGTCCGGGGCGGCATGCTGCCACAGGGCTGCGCACACCAGTCCGTAGGCGACCGATTCGGGCCCGTGTCCGGCGCGAACGAGGGCAGTGATTATCGCCCCGGTGGCACCGGACTGCTCCGTTTCGCTGAGGAAGCCGATGAGCCCATCTCGTTCGGGCGCCCGCAGATCCAGTAGCAGTTGCGGACCGCCCGGACGCTGGGACCATTCGAGCAGGCTGAGTGGATCGATCCGGTCGACCTCGGCCCGAATGCCCAGTCGGCGAGTGGCGAGCGCGGTGAGAGCGGGAACACGGGAGAGGACACCGCCGGCAAGGGCCGTCGGCCACCCGTGCGCGCCGGCCGCATCTAGCAGCGCCTCGCACGCCCACCCGTCACGTTTGAGCAAGGGGTCGACCGCCGTGGCACCGAAGGTTTCCCGCACGATGTCCCAACGGTCCACGGTGTGCACGCGCCCGCGGTGGGTCCGTACCAGAATGGCCGGATCGAGGTCGTGCTCCTCGACACTGGTCAGCACCACCAGCACACGCGGATCGGGCGCGATCTCCCGAGCATGTGCCAGGACTGTTTCATGCACCGACAGCGGGGAAGTGCCGACCGATACCCGCGCGCGCCGTCCATCGGCAAGGGTCAGGACCGGGTCTCCCTCCCACTCGGGTTCACCGCGTAACAGCAGCGTGACAGGGTCACCGGGGGCGCCGAGAACCTCGGCGAGCCGTTTGTGCGAGGAGAGGTACTGGGCGACCGTCGTTCTCGACAGTCGCATCGCGGTTGTGACGGTGGTACCGGTCATTCGATGACCCGCCACAGGATTTCGACCGAGGCGCCGGGTTCCAGCTCGGCGAGCTCGGCCACCTCGGCAGAGAACTTGGCCACCGCATCACGAGCAGTTGTGGTGTATTTGCCGGACCGACGCCTGGACCGCGTGCTCTGCGGTGTGCTGCCATCGAGCGGCGGATTGCTCGTTCGGGTCCCGAGGTCGACATCATCCGCTTCGGCGGTGCGTCTCGTGGTCCCCTCGGATATCGGTGAGATCGGTGTTGGAGATGCTTCCCTACGCTTGCGCTCGTCCTCCTCACGGAGTTTGCGGGTCGTCAGCGCGGTGATCTTGGCATCGGTGCTGCGCAGCGCGTCGGCCAGATCGGCGGAGCGCTGGTCGGATCGGGCGACGTTCCGCAAAGAGTCCAGCAGTGCGGCGCCTTCGGGTCCGAGCAAACTGGCTTGTTCGAGATTTCGCCAGGCAGCATGAGTTAGCGCCGCGATCACATTCTCGGCGGATTTGATCGAGGTGGCATAGCGGTCCGCGTTCACCTCGGCGAGGTCGAAGTGGGCGAGCGCTTCAACGGTCTTCTTGGCGCCCGCCGAGCCGCCGCCACCGGTAGAAACGAGCGCCGACAACAGGGCGAGCGAGCGACGAGCGAGCGCGAGCCGCCCGCTGGGTTCGTTGTCGTCGAGCCCGAGGAACTCGGCATGCTTCTCCAACTGTTCGACCAGTCGGGTCGCAGCGTCGTGGTACTTCGTCGCGGAGCTGCTGATCTGCCGGGCGAACAGCTGCACCGGCCCGCCGCGTCGCAGTGTCGGCGGCTTCTCGCCGAAGATCACTTCGAAACGATTTCGGGCCGTGTCCCAATCCGATTCGCTCGGTAGCGGCTGGGTGCGCAGCGCGTCCCCGGCGTGAATCTTGGTGAGTTCGGGCGTGTCGATCGGCACGCCGCCACGTACCCAGATCCTGTCGTCCATTTCAGCGAAGGACGCGATCACGAGATTGGCGATGTGTGGTTCCAGGCCGCGCGGCTGAGGCAAGTCGATCCAGTCGCCGAGCGAGATCACCGACAAGTCGCCGGTGCTGCCCGCGTTCTGCGCCGACTTGCGGAAGTGGTCGGCCCACCGCCTGGACAGCTCGAAGTACGCCTCCTTCTGCTGGCCCAGGCCGAGGGGTTCAGCCACCCGCCGCATGAGCGCACGGTCCTTCGCTGGAACCTCGAAGCGGTTATCGCGCGCCTCGGCTGCCCCTTTCACGTGCGCGAGAATGGTTTTCGCATCGGTGGGCTTGACGGCGGTGCCGGTGCCGTCCGGGTCCAGGTTCGGGTGCTCCGGAAACTGGTGGGCGAGGAGTTTGCCCGCCAGCGTGCGGATGGCGTCGTGCATCGACTGGCCGATGGAGATGGTGAGGCCATCGATATCGGGCAGCGGGTGGAACAGCTGGTCCAAATCGTTGGTCACATCGTCGGGTTTGCGTTCTGCCAAGCCGTACGCCTGTTTGAACGTGGCCAGTACCCGCTTGCGCAGGGTTTCGCGCTGGGACTCCAATAGCTGCTTAGCGCTGGCCCGATTGTCGGGATTGAGATGCTGAGCGTATTGCGTATCGAACCGGTACGGGTCAGCGAGCGCCTTGGTGACCACGAGCAGGCGCCGGAAATCCTCCCAGCGCGGTTTGGTCAGATGCGACGGCAACCATGCCACCGTGCGTGGATGGTTGCCGCCCTGCTCCTGCTTGAGCCGCCGGATACGGTCGGCGTCCTCCACCGGCCCGAGCAGGCCCTCGTCGTAGGGCAGGTCGACGACGATCCGCCAGAGCCCCTCGTACGTGGGCTGTAGATCATGGTTGGGCAGGGCGTCTTCGTCGCTGACATTGCCGAAGATCACTTCCACGGTGCGATTCGAGCCGCGCCAGACGAACCGCAGCTCATCGGCATCGAACCGGCCGTTGGCGCGATCGAGACCGAATTCCTCGGCGAGGAGGTCGCGAGCGAGTGCGAGCCGGTTCGATGGGTTGTCGTTGACCTGTGCGTTGGCGAGCACCAGCTCCACGTCCACGCCGGACAGCTCGAGGCGCACACCGGGATTTACGTCGGTACCGGTGAGTTTGATCTCCGGGAACCGAGCGGCCCACTCGCCGATCATATCCTTGATCACGCCCTCTTCCCGCCCGGGAATCATGGTCGTGATCGAACCGTGGTTGAGCGCGCCGAGGCGGCGAATGGTCAAGTCGCGCAATGCTGGAACGCTGGGTGCGAGTGCCGCGAGCAACACTGTGCAGGCAAGACGGTTCTGGCCGACGAACTTCTTGCAGTTGCCGGCGAGCTTCGGATCGGTGATGGTCTCGCGCCGGTTGAGGTAGGCGTCGATGTCGTCTTCGGTGACCTCGCACGAGCTGAGCAGGTACGGACGCAGCCGCGTCTTGTACAGCTTGTCGGCGGCTTCGAAGAGCACCTTCTTGTCGGCGACGAACGGCCGGTCACCGCCCCGGGTGAGCTGCTGGTAGAGATCGCCCAGCGGAACCAGATCGCCGAGGCGCAGCTCGTTGCGGTGGTCGGCGAGAAGCTGGCCCATCAATTTCAAGCCGGTGCGAGAACGCTGCAGGGCCGCCGAAATATGTACCAGCGTGTCGAGGAACGCGGGGGAGAACGGGTAGCTCAACCGGAACGACGCTTCGTCGGCGCCGGTGGTGCTCTCGTCGGAACCGAGAAGGGTGTCCCACACCTTCGGTCCGAGCTTCTTGGTCTTCTCGAACGCGGCGTCGATCTCCGCGCGCGCGGCGGCATCGCGCGGCTTCAACAATCGAGCATGAGCGATTTGTGGAAGGTTGCGGTCCTCGAGGCTGATCAGGTCGAACCGGCCGGAGGCATGGTTGAGCGCATCCTGGATCGCCGATTCCGCAGCACCCGCGAGCTCTTCACCGACCAGCTCGCGCAGGTCGCGCTGGCGGGCGATGAACGAGACGATCGGGATCGCTCGGCGAGCATCACCACCCTCACGGAAGTTGGTGATCTTGCTGGCCTCGCGCGCCACGCGTTTCTCGTCGTGGATGAGGCTGGCCAGCCAGAGGATCAGCTCGTCGAGGAACAGGATAATCGCGTCGTAGCCGAGCGACTTCGCGTGCGCGGCAATGACGCTGAGGCCGGCATCGAGGGAGATGAATCCGCTTTCGTCCTCGGCGGCGCGCTGAGCGAACCCCGGAAGCAGATGGGTGCCCGCGTCGTGCACCAACTTGGCGCGCAGCTCCGGCGGCGTGGTCGGATTCACCAGGTTCAGGCCGCCACCGTCATGCGATTCCGATGCCGACAGAGCGGTATCGACCTTCTGGGTAGTCCAGAACGCGGTCGACTCACCCCATTCGTCGTCCTCGCCGGCCTGATCCTGGTTGAGGACAGCAAGGAAACGATCCTCGCCCATCGAGGCACGCAGTGCCCGCAGGTCGGTGAAAAGGGCGTCCGTGCGATACACCGGGGGAATCGGTGCCTCCGGGTGCTTCTTGCGGACGAACTCGACGTAGCCGCCGAGCACCCGTTGCTCCATCGCCTTGGCGTCGATCATGTGATACGGCACCATCAGGAACTTCTTGTTGTCCGACAGCAGCCAGTCGTGCTTGGTGATGACCGGATCGAACTCGCCGCGGGAACGGGCCACCGGGTTGCCGGAGAGCAAGGCGTAGAGCACCGCCATGAAGTGCGACTTACCGGCACCGAACGAGCCATGCAGGAACGCGGGCTTGGAGGTGTTCCCGTCGAGCGCGGACTTGATCAGCGCGAGAGCTTCGTCGAAATTGCCGAGTAGGCGGTCGGTGAGGACATAGTCCTCTACAGCTTTCGTGGAGCCTTCCTCGGTGACCGCATCGGCGAGGGTGAGGACGTAGTCCGAGCCGGCGACGTGTTCCTTGATGTCGATGAGGTCGCGCAGCAGTGGGCGCTGGTCCATCAGTTGTCCCCCTCCGCCGTTGCGGACTTCTTCTTCGTGGTGCGTTTGGTGGTGGCGCGGCGGCCTCGGGTCGCGGGCTGCGGCCGCCAGTTGCGGAGATCGTCGTCGGTGAGGCCGTGTTCGTCTTGCCGGTCTCGGCGGTCACCCGCGAGGAAGGTCGAGGGCGCGATGCCAAAATTCGGGTCGACCTCGTTATGCCACTGGTCCAGCCAAGGCTGGAGCTCGAGCAGACCTGCCAGGAACGGAGTGATCTCTTCGGTGGAGAGATTGTGTTCGGCGAGGTAGATGGCGATCGCCATGGCCTGCTCGCGATGGTCCCAGCCCGCCCAACCGTAGAGTTCAGGGGTGGCGACGTTGGCGGAGCCGTAGGAGATGAAGCGTTCCTTGGGCACGTCGAGCTTGCCGCGCGCCTGCCAGAAGGAAGTGCGCAGGAAGTCCGCCGAAGTGTACTTGGGTGGGACCGGGATGGAGTCGCGGAATTTGTTCTTGTTGTGGCCGTCGGGCATCGCGTCTTCTTGGCGCTGCATGTCCCAGACGTGTTCCCAATCCGCGCGCTTCTTCAAGCCGGAGGGCTTGTAGCGCAGGGCGGCCAGGAAGGGGACGTGCTCGTCGGTGATCAGGTCTGCCACGACCTGCGCCAAATCAGTGCGGGGGGAGTACAGGGCAGCGACGGAGACGAAGTCTTCGTCAGCGGCGAGACGGTCGGTGAGCCTGGACAACGTGAGTACTTGGGGTTGGCCGGTGTCGCCGAACCACAGATCGTATGACTCCATGCGATCGAGCAGCCATGCGCGCAACGCCTTTTCTTGTAAGGCCTCCCAGCCGTCCGTGGCCCAGCGACGCTTATACTCCGGCCGTTCGATCATCCCGATAGCGCGATTGGACTCTATGACTTCGATACGTCGACGGACGATTTTCTGGTACGTGTCGGGCCAGTGGTTAGGAAGGCTCGTAACAGGCTGCGCGGCGTGCCTAGCGAACCACTCACCAGATGCTTCGCCACGCGCCGCTTTACGCGCCAATACGATCTCAAATGCGCGTTCTCCGAAGGTTATTTCCGGAATCTCGTCCTTGACTGCTGTCAGGTCATCCCGCAGCAGGCTGTAGAGCCCGTAGACCTGCCAATCGAGTTCTTCCTGAAGTGCGATCATCTTCCGCCTGATGGACTCCCAGCGGCGCTTGCCGTTTCGAAGAGTTTCCGCGGTCGGCGTGGCGTTCGATGTGATGGTCGCAGGTTGCGTCTCCGCCAGCTGTTCCGCGAGCGAGTCCAAGGCTTCGCCGAGGGACCCCGGGTACCTGCCCGGGAGGGGGAAATCCTGCAGCTTGGTGCCGGTGAACTCGAAGAACTTCTCCCATGACTCACTGGCGATGCCACCGCCAATGCCACCGTTACCCTTGTCGTGGCTCACCATCTTGAGCCAGAAGCAGGCGGTGGAGCTGTTGAGCAGCCCGACCAGCCGCAGATGCTCCTCCTCGCTCGCCCCCTCCGGCAACTTGATCACCGGCGCGGACTGCTTGAACACCTTCCCGCCCCGGTCCAGCACGAAATGGTTGTGCGTCGCCACGAAGGCGAAGGGAATGCCGAGTGGTTTCCTGTACCTCTCGGTGAAAAACATCGAGTATTCGAACCACGTAAGTCCGCGTGCGACCTGGGATTTACCGAAAGCTACCCGATTGCGAAGAATAACTCGATGTGGCCACAAAGCCCGCGTGACCCGTTCTGAGGCTTGCGCTTTGAGGGTGGATTCAGAATATGGCCACAACGACGCGGTGGCCTCAGCGATGGAGTAATCCCGGACCTCAGTGCCCTCGACGATTGCGCGTCGGTAGTCGGGTTCGATTCCCTTGCGTCTCAAGCAACCGTTGCCCAACATGTACGCGCTATCTTCACGCGTGATGGCGCCTGTTCCTATTTCGGTGGTGACAGATCGAAGCTTGTCTTTTGCGGATTCATGCAGACGCTCGACCATCTCAAGACCGCCGTCGAGGAGGATCCATGGCTGCTTGTTGAAGTAGCGGGTTCGCTCAAGATCATCGACTGAAACCCACTGGCTGACGCTTCCGGGATTGTCGATTTGCTCGACAATTGCACTCCAGACCCGTCCATTCTCAGGACGCTCGGGAGCCCGTGGTTCACCCTGTACGCTTCGTACCGTTCGAACGGTCGTGCTGCGGCTGTTGCCGGAACGTCGCGTGCCAATCAGGATTACTGTCGGTGTGCCGTGGCCTGGTATATACGCTCCGGAAGTATCGATGACCTCGGTGAGTTCTACGGTTTGAGCAAAGTACTCCTCAATCAGCTTGGTGCCGAACTCGCGCTTCATAAAGGAATTTGCGGTGATCTGCCCGACTCGACCGAATCCGTGCCCGTCGTGTTGGCCAAGTCTTGCGAGTTCGAAGAACCGCTCCGCGAATGGAACGGATAGTGCGTACGACCCGGAGCAAGACTTGTAGAGGCCGCGGTACAGCTCGTTGAGGTTCTTGTCTTTAACGGTGATGTAGGGCGGGTTTCCCACGACGACGTGGTACCGACCTGGTTCGAGAATTCCCGGGTAGTCGTGGACGTCCTCGGTAGCGTAGGAGAATTCGGCCAGCGGGTCCCGGTGGTCGCCGTCGAAGGTGAGCTCTAGCTGCCGTGCCTTGATCAGCGAGTCACCGACCGCCAGTTTGATCGGCCACTCGTATCGCGCGGCCTCGGCCAGCGTGCGCACGTTGGCGGCAGCCATGGCGGCTACCAACAGACGGAAGCGGGCAATGGCGATAGCGAACGGGTTGATGTCGACCCCGTGCACCGAGTTCAACGCTGCGTGGACGCGTTCATGCCGATCCTTCGTCGGTTGTTCATCGGCCCACCGCTGAGTCAGCCGCCGGAACGCACCGAGAACGAAGTGTCCCGATCCGCAGGTCGGATCGATGAGTTGGATGGTTTCGTAACCGAATTCGCGGATCGCGGGCTCGAGGGTGCGGTCGAGGATGAACTCCTCGACGAACTCCGGGGTCTGGAGTAGCGCGTAGTTCTTGCGGATGTCCTCGGAGAGATCTTGATAGAGGTCGCCGAGGAAGCGGGTGTCCCAGCCGTTGATGCCGTCTTCGTCAAGAGGGTCGGTGAAGTTGTGGACGAGGACGCCGTGTTCGTCACGGGTGCGCCAGAATTCGATGAGTTCGCGGGCGCCGTCGTGAGAGACGGGGATCTGGTAGAGGGCGTTGTGGTTGGGGTCGAAGAGGAGTTTTCCGGCTTGCCCGGCGCCGAGTTCGGCGAAGGCGTTCTCGAGCCAGCCTCGGTAGGTCGGGTCGGGATCGGTCTCGACGTAGGCGTCGTAGCGGGCGTGGGCGAGTTCGCGACGGTCGTCCGTGGGGCCGGTGAGGTAGGGGTCGGCGATGAGGTGGTTGTCTTCGCAGAAGCGGACGAAGACGGTGCCGAGGACCCACGCGACGGCGACCTGCGTGACGCGCTCGCCAAGCCACGAGGACTCGGTGGCGGCGGTGCGGTTGAGTTTGCGGGCTTGGGCCCATTCGTCGTGCAGGCGTGCTTTGACCTCGGGCAGCACGTCCAGCTGCTTCTCGAGGTCGGTCTCGACCGCGACCACCTGCTTCTTCAGGTCGGCGAGCAGTGCGGCGCGGTCGATCATGCGGTTACTCCTGTGTCGGTCGAGGCGCTGGTGCGATGGATATTGCGGATCCACGCTTCGGGCAACTGGATCCATTCGTTGAGGGAGGATTGGTACGGCACCGCTTCGGTGCCGAGGTGAGGTTGGCGGAGGGGATCGGACTGCGGGCACAGCAGCCACAGGCCGCCCTTACCGCGTCGTGCCTGTTCAGCCAGGCGGCCGAGGACGCCCATGGCGTCGTAGCGGGCGAACACGAGTGTGTCGGTGAGCAGCAGTGGGCCGTCTCCCGCGATATTGTCGGCGATCTCGGTTTCGATGCGGCCCCACGCGGTGCGCGCGTACTCACTGAACTTCAAGGCAGCGCGCGACCCCGGCTCGGCGATATCGGCGCGCAGGATGGTGTCCCAGGTGGGTTTTGTGCCCGGAGGAACCAGATCGTGCATGTTCGCCAGGAACAATGCCGTCGCCGACATCGGGCGCACCGAGAAACGCTCGCGCAGTTCGCGAATGGCAGCGGGGGTGGCTGAGGTCGGTGAAGTGGGGGAGGTGAGTACCCGGAATCCGTCCCGTGGTGCGGCACCGGTCAGCAGCTCCTCGGCGCGGGCGGCCTTGGCCATGTCCGGATCGTCCGAGTAGCTACCGGCCGCGTGGCTGTTGACGGCGGTCGACCAGCGCGGTGCGTGCGCGGTATAGCTGGACTGCAGGTCGGCGTGCTCGGGGATATAGCGCTGGATGCGGGACTCGGGGTGGGTTGCCACCACCAGGTCGAATCCGGCCTCGCGCAGCGCTTTCGTCAGCTCCGGGGTCGGTACATCGCGGTCGCTTCCCGCGATGACCAGCTCCGGGAATCGTGCCAGGATCCGCTCGAAGACGCGCTCGGCCCGCAGCCCGGTCTGCTGCTTCAGCGGAACTCCGGGGGTGAGGGTCAGCAGTCCGGCCTGGGTCAGCCGGACGGCGCGCACCAACGGGAGGTCGCGCGGATAGATCTCGAGCCTGGGTGTCACGGCGGCGTTGCGCGACGCGCTGACCGCTACCTGCACGAGGCGCCGCTCGTCCAAGGCGAAAGTGCCCGCGGGAGGTTCGATCGCGCCCAGCCGATCCAACACGGTCGCGGCCGTCGGCAGTGTCTCCTGGGCAGCCAATGCATCAGCGGTTCTGCCCAGGCGAAGGGCGTAATTCGCCAGCGCCGGTGCAGCCGGGGCACCTGGGCCGGCTTCCTCGCCCGCCTCGAGTGCCAGCACGACCACCGGATTGGCGCCGGAATCGCGTTTCTGCGCGGTGTAGAGGGCCGCCTCATCCGGCGTCAGCTGCTCGACCTCGACCACGACGCGCACGGCAGCCAGACCCAGTGCGCGGCGCTGAGCTCGGTCGTCCAGCCGGGTGCCACGCCGGGCGGCCAACGCATCGGCGAGTTCGGTGGCCGCCGCGACCCGTCCGAATTCCTCGAGCAGCTCCAGCACCTGGTCGCGGAGAGCCTGGACTGCGGGGTCTTTCTTCCACTGCTGCCGTTGAGCTTTCAGCAGTTGCGCGACCCGGCCCGAGGTCAGATTCAGGGATTCGGCGACCGACGATTGGGTCGGCCACGCATCCAGTTCGGGGAGATCGCCCGCACCGGGAATGCGCAACAGTCGTGCCACCGCATCGACCTTGCTGGCATTGGAGCCATTGTTATTGCGCTCCGGCACAAATCGAGCGGCCAGGGTATCCAGGCTCAGCGTGCGGAGCAGGCCGGCGCCCAGATCGGCCTCAGCGGCGTCGAGTTCCTGCTTCGCTTCCTTCCGTGCTTGCGGTGTGAGCGGTGCGGGCTCCTCTTTGCCGAAGCGACGGCCCCATTCCTTCAGCCGGTCCTGGATCTCGCGGCGGGCGCGAGCGCCGAGGCCGGGTGCGTTGATCAGTTTGCCTCGGCCGTAATCCAGCAGCTCACCGACCGTGTTCACGCCCAACCCATAGAGGAACTGCTCGGTGGCAGCGGTCAGGCCCGCCTGCGACAGGTGGGTTTCGACGGTCGCCTGCTCGGCGATGAGGCGGCGCTGATCTTCCGGCGAGACCTCATCGACATCGACGGGCTCTGACGGATGTGAGCTGAGCGGTCGGGACGGCACCGAGCGACTCATGTCGAGGAAGATTTTGCGCCACGCATCGCGCATCGGCTTCAGATCCGAAAAGCGTTGTCCTGCATCGCGATGTAGCGCCTTCCGGAAAAAGGCGACCAAACCGTCACGCACAGAAGCGTCGAAAGCGTCGGCTGCGATCTTCGGATATGGGAACTCCGCGGGGTCCAGCTGGCGCGGCAATACGCTGCCGTCACCCCATCGAGGCAACTCGCCCGACGCCATCTCGTGCAGTGTCACGGCCAGCGCGTAGCGTTCCGCCTGGGCGTCGTAGACGCTGCGAGTTAGGGTACCGATGAACGGGTCGAGGTAACCGTCTGTGCCCGCATCGGTGTTCTGTACCGGGTACCCCGCCAGTGAGAAGTCGATGAGGACGAGTTCGCGGGTTCGGTTGGGACGCACGCGGATCGCGATGTTGTCCGGTTTCAGGTCGCGATGCCAGACGCCTTCGCCCTCGAGGAAATCGCTGGCAGCGAAGAGGTAGTCGCTGTAGGTCTCCAGGCGCCCGACCTGAAGGCGACCGTTGTCGCGCAGCTCGCGGGCGACGGTCGCCTCGGTGCGGTGGTCCGAGTCCTGGTCCAGGCCCTGCTCGTCGCCGACGTACTCGAGGACCAGCGTCTTGCGCCCCCCGAGTACCAGCACACCCGGATCGACCAAATTGATCACACCGGAATGTCGCCGCAGGCCACGCAGCACGCCGGCCTCGCGCTCGAGTAGGTCGGCTCGGTCGTCGGAGAGCGCGATCTTCAGCACCACATAGGTTTTGGCGCCCCGCTTGTCGGTCTCGGCCTGCAGATCGCGAACGAGCAAGGCGCGGCTGGTCGATCCGGTGCCCAGGCGGCGGCGCACCAGCCAGCGGCCGGCAAGCACATCGCCTGGGACAGCGTCCAGTGGGTCCTTCTCCTCGGTCACGACCTCCTCTTCCGCGGGTGCGGTCAGCGACTCCTCGACATCCTCGACCAACTCGAGGAACTCATCCATGGAGGTGAGCCGCTTCGACGGTCGATAGTCCGTCGCCGCTGCCACCAGGAGATCGACATCGGAGGGCAGGTTGTCGACCAGTGCGCTCGGACGCAGGTCCTCACCGGCCTCGAAGCGGGCCAGCAGTTCCGCCTGTGTTGCCGCGGGAGCGCGACCCGTCACCAGGAGATAGGTGAGCAAGCCCAGACCGTAGACATCCATGGCGATGGGGTCGGGCGATGGCGCGGACACTTCGGGCGCGAGATAGGCGTCTGAACCGGCGGACAGGTGGTGTGCCGACAGCAGAGTCGGGGCATGCCGGGTCATCGTCAGCGCCGTGCCGGCTGAACGTTGGGTAGCAACCTGCCAGTCCGAGATCTGCAGCCGCGGTGAGCGCCACCGCTGCGCCTCGCCGGCTCCCGGCCGCGGAACGACATGGATCGAACGAGCGGCCAGTGCCCGGTGATACAGCCGGGCCGAATGCGCCGACCGCAAGGTTTCCGCGAGCTGTCGCACTAGTTCGATGCGGTCACCGATATCCAGTGACGCGCCGTGGCGGGCAAGGTAATCGTCCAGGTGCAGTGTGTCCGGGTGGTACCGGAAGATCAGCGCCGGTCCCGCAGTATGGGCCGACGGGTCGAACAGCTCCAATTGCACGGCCCCTGGATGCCGGAACCTGCGTAGCACTGCGGCTTCTCGTCGAGCGGCGGCGTCCACCGACTTGCGGGCCTCCTCATCGGCGCCGCGTTCACGCAGGTAGAGGCGAACTCGGACGGGCTCCCGCAGCTCGGTGTGAACGGCCAGATAATCCTGCCAGGTCGGGCCCGCGTCGAGCGGCTTGCGCTCCAGCAGATACGGGCCGACGGTGAAGTCCGCGTCGCTGCGCCGGATGCCGATCTGCTCCAGTGCCTTCTTGATCGCCCGCGCACGCTGGGCGTTGATCGTGTGCTTGATGTCGCGGACCGGAGCGTGCAGCCGATCGATCAACTCCCGGACCGTGTACGTGCTCGCGCGGTCACCTGTCGGCAGATCGAAGCGCAGCCCCGAATTGGTGAGGCAGACCGCCGAGCTCAGGAAAACGCGGGCGCCGTTGTCGCCGAGCAGGCCGGCCAGCTCTTTGCTCTTCTGGTTCACCAGGTGCAGCGGGTTCCGGTGGAACCGGCGATCGCCGCGCGTGGTGGTCTGGACCCAATCCCCACCCTCGCTGGTGAGCCGGCCGCTCCAGTCCTTGAGTTCGATCATGTAGACGCCGTTCGCGGCGATCACCAACAGATCGACCTCACGGATGTGCCCGGTCTTGGCGGTGAAGGTGAAGTTCGACCAGGCGTACCACGGATCGACATTCGGCAGCTGCGTCCGGATCGCCTCCAGCCCCCGGCGCTCATGCTCGAAACTCGACTCGGTGACCGTTGTCCACCGACCCTCGTCCATAGATGCGCGTCCTGTCCTCGTAGTCTCGTACGCCTCTCGACCTTCGCGAAGGACGATCGACCGTGCGATGTCCACACCGTTCGTACGGTACGTGCGTACCGAGCGATCTACCGCCGATACGGCCCCATCTGCCGCAGCCACAGTAGCCTGCCCAGGTGGTGTGCCGATCCATCGGTCGACCTGCCGATCTTCGGCCGTCCGATGGGTAGCGTGCCGTCATCTAGAGGTGGATCGGCGCGACTCCGCTTTGTGTTTCGCGGCTCACCGATCACGTCTACTGATCGGGCAGCAGCCCCAGTCGTGCCCGGACCTTGTCGACGGCCTCGCGTGCCGGACCGCGCTGTATGGCCACCTTGCCGTCGTCGAAGACGATGTTGTTGCGCGCCGCGGCGTCCGCCGACGCGGCAGTCAGCGCCTTGTCCAGCCCGTCGTGTTCGGAAAGTCCCATGCGATTGTGATCCATGGCGCGCCTATCTGGTCGTTCGCTGAGGCATGATCGAGTGGTCGATGTAAACTCTAAGAATAACTGAAAGCAATGTCAATCAGGCCTGGGAGTTGATTTTTGCTCACAGCGCGGCGAAGGTTTCCGGTGGGGACCACAGAGGAGGCGGTATGTCGGAGGTGAGTGCGGCCGAGGTATCTCGGCTCGCCGGCGTTACGCGCGCGACCGTCAGCAACTGGCGCCGTCGACACGACGACTTTCCGCCAGCGGTTGCCGGCACTGATTCGCGCCCGCTGTTCGACCTGCAGCAGGTGCGGTCATGGCTGCTCGACCACGGGTTCACCGTGCCGGATTCCCCGGCGACGGACCTGCGTACCCTGGTTCGCTCGCAGGAACCCCGGCTTATCGCGCAGGTGATGACGGAATTGCGCAAGTCGGCTGACGGTTGGTCCGTCGGCGGCGCGAATCGTCGTAGTTCGAGCTTCGCCGCGGAGGTAGTGGACGCGGTTGCCCGGACTGCCGAGAGAGATGGGGCTCGGACCGCGATCGACACCTTGGCGGAGCGGGCGATGGAGAGCTCTCCCATGACTGGGGTGTACACCACGCCCCCTGAGATCGCGGCGCTCATGGCGGCACTGTCGAAGACATCGACCGGTCCCGAGCTCCGAAGTTGCTTCGATCCGGCGTGCGGGAGCGGTTCATTGCTGTTGGCGGCAGCTGAAGCGGGGGCGACCGAGCTGCACGGTCAAGACCTGTCGAAGATCCAAGTCGATCGCACCCGGCTCATGATCGAGGCGGATACCGACCTCGATGCCGACGTTCGGCAAGGCGACAGTCTGATCGCGGATGCCTTCGCCGGTCGCCAGTTCGACGCCGTGCTATGCAACCCTCCTTACGGCCAACGTGATTGGGGTTCCGGTGAGCTCGCGCTGGATCCACGATGGGACTACGGTCTGCCGCCCCGTGGTGAACCAGAACTCGCCTGGGTGCAGCACGCCCTCGCGCACTTGCATCCAGGGGCCGGCGCGGTGTTGTTGCTTCCGCCGGCGGTGTCGACACGGCCCTCCGGACGCAAGATTCGCGCCAATCTCGTGCGGACCGGCGCCTTGCGAGCAGTGATCGGTCTGGCTCCGGGCGCTGCGCAGCCATGGCATATCGGGCTGCAGATCTGGGTCTTGCGCCGTCCGCAGCCGGATAGCGAGGTGCCGGATGCCGTGCTCTTCATGGACACCGCGACATCATCAACGAGTACCTCGACCGATGACCAGGCCGAATGGGGCGGAGTGACCGCAGACGTCGTACCTGTTTGGCGCGCTTTCGATATGGGGGACTACGACCGGGCCGAGATATCCGGCGTGGCGGCAGTGGTTCGGCTCGTCGACGTCCTCGACGAGATCGTTGATCTCACACCGGCCCGGTATGTGCGATCGTCGATGGACGCGGAAGTGGTTTCCAAGCAGGTCGAACAGGCTGTGAACAGCCTCGCCACCGCTGCCACCGAGTTGACCTCGTTGACGTCGGAGCTGACCGGCTCGTCGGGACGAGCGGGGAGTGCATGGCGCTCGGTGACGGTCGCGGACCTGGTGTCGCACGGTCAACTCGAATGGATTCGCGCCCGACCAGAAGCTGCCGACCGTGCCGTGCCGACCGACGTCAGGCCGGTGCTGACGGCTCCAGATGTGGCGACTGGAAATCCCGCATCGGCCACCACTGCGTCTGTGCGTCCGGCCGAGATCATCGAAATCCGGCCTGGCGATGTTCTGATTCCGGCGGTCCGCAGTGATCGACGTGCCGGCCGCACAGCACGAGTCGCCGGAACCGAGGATGCCGGCGTGGTCCTCGGACCGCACGTGCACGCGCTGCGTCTCGATACCGACGTACTCGACCCGTGGTTCGTCGCGGGGTTTCTCACCGGAGCCGAGAACGTCTCTGCCACAAGAACCTCGACCATTCGGTTCGATCCCAGTCGTCTGCGGCTGCCCGTGCTGTCAATGCCGGACCAGCAACGATATGGTGTGGCATTCCGTCAGCTGTTCCGGCTTCGCACGGCCGCAAGCCGCGCGTGTACAGCCGCCGAACACGTCGCGGAACTCATGACGACTGGATTCACCGCTGGGGCGATAGTTCCGGGCTCCGACGAGCGCGGGACGGTGCGACGGTGACCGACCACTGGGACGATTACGCCATGCTGCGCACCGCGCTGCTCGAACACCCGATGACGGTTCCGCCCGCCCTGCGCTCGAGTCTCAGATCCTACGGTTCGGTCCAGATCGAGGATCTGGTAGAGGCGGAGGCTGTCACGGTGTACCTGTCACCGCCGACACTCGCGTCCGACAACGGCGACCTGCCCATGTTGTCGGTGAAGGACGTTCGGCTCGGCCGACCACCATCGAGATATGGCTCCGCCGATACCCCCGGAGCCGTCACCGTGCGGTCCGGGGACATCGCCGTCGTTGTCGGGGTGGGTGCCGCGATCAGTGTGTGTACAGACGGTGGAATTCTGCTAGGCCCCGGGATTCACCTCGTGCGCTGTAATCCCGACACATTAGATCCGCATTTTCTCGCATGCGTGCTCCGCGGAGCGATCGATACCGACGATGGTTCTCCGGTTGATCTGTACGGGATCGAGGTTCCGCGCGTTCCGCTCGCCGAGCAACGCCGCTACGGTGTCGCATACGCGAGATTGTGCGAGCTGGAAGCGTCTTGGCGCCGCCGACGTGCGAACATTGAACAATTGGTGCGCACGGGCATCCGAGGACTGGCGACGGGCGCGCTGCAGCCAGACCCTGGTGAATAGCGCGGCGTATCGGCTCATCAGGACTCACGGAGGTAGCGGCGGTGAAACCGCAGGTCGTCGGAGATCGGTACGAGCTCATCGGGGAGATCGGCTCCGGCGGGATGGGGCAGGTCTACGAGGGATTCGATCGCCATCTGAAACGCCGGATCGCCGTCAAGTTCACCCAGCAGGGACTCAACGCCGACCCTGACTGGACAAAGCGTTTCTTCCGGGAAGCGGAACTGATGGCGCGGCTGCACCATCCCGGGTTGCCGACTATCCACGATGCCGGCAGTGTTCCGGATAGCCCCGAGCGCCCCTACCTCGTGATGGAGTTCATCGAAGGTGTTACCTTCGGCGAACTGCTGGCCCGGCGTGGGCCGCTACCAGTGGGTGTCGTCGCCACACTCGGTGCGCAAGTGGCGGCAGTGCTCGCGGCTGCCCACCGGCACCGCATTTACCACCGCGACCTGAAGCCATCGAACCTCATGCTGTGCGCTGACGGGACCGTGAAGGTCCTCGACTTCGGTCTCGCTGTGGCCCTCGACGCCGATATGAGCCGCTACACCAGCACCGGCCACACACTCGGGACGCCCGCATTCATGGCGCCGGAACAGGTCGAAGGTCGATCGGTTGTCCCGCAAACCGACCTCTACGCACTCGGTCTGGTGCTGCACGAACTCCTCACCGGTGATCGAGTCATGACCGGCAGTACGCCATATGCGTTGTGGCAGAATCAGGTCCACCTGCCCTCCCCCGAGATTCAGGAGATCTGCCCGGACGTACCGGACGATATGGCACGGCTCATCATGAGCATGCTCGCCAAGTCGCCGGACCAGCGGCCTGAGGACGCCGCCACTGTGCATTCTGTGTTGCTTCGGCATGCGATCGACCTGGGTGCGCTTCCGGAGATCAATGACCTGCGCGGTCCTGCTCTGATGTATGCGAAGGCCGTTGGTGTGACCGGGTCGCCAGCTGTCAGCGCGCCCGATGCGGTACGTGCTCCAGTGGTCTCGGAGCCAGATGACGCGCCCGAAGGGGATGCGGTAACGGTCGAATTCAGCCGCGGGGACCTGCAACGCGCAGTCGAGCGCGCGGGCGACCTCGCGGATGACTCACGCTACGACCCGGCACTTAGGCAGCTGGAATCCGCGGTGGAACGCGCCGCTACCTTGTTCGGTTCCCGAGATGCGGATGTGGTCGAGGCTCGGTTGCGGCTCGCCCAACTCCGATTCGAAACCGAGAATTACGCGGGTGCCGCCGAGGTATATCGGCACCTCGTCGATGACATCGGTGCCGAGCGTGGGCCGTACGACGATCAGGTCATGTTCTGTCAACGGAGTCTGGCCATCTGCGAAGTGCGAAACGGTGATGTCGACGCCGCCATCGCCCGCCTGCGACATCTGCACAGTCAGATGGCAGTTCGGTACGGCGAGCAGGATCGTCGCGTCATCGAGCTGGCGGCGTTGATCAGGAGTATCGAAGGCCCCTAGGGTCGAAGAATCGCGATTGCGCGTGGTTGCGATCGACTGTGAGGAAAGCGCCTGTACAGTCACTGCGTATCGGCAGGTTTCTGGCTCGAGTTCAGGCGTGCCGGGGCCGAGTCGCGCTGCGGTGGCTATGCTGTGCCGCATGGGGGGTTCACCTGACTACCTGTTGGTGGGTTCATCGGATCCTCTGCAGCACAAGAATTGTCGGGATAGGGGTGTGCATGGGGCGTAGTGGCGAGGTCAAGGGCTCTGTAAAGCGCGAGCTCTGGCGGGCGGCGAACGGTATGTGTTATCGGTGCCGCCGCGAGCTCGACGTCGGCGTTGCGGGGGCGGTACCCACTGCGGAGACTGCACATATCCACGCCCTTTCGGATGCGGGCCCACGCGCTGATCCTGGGATGTCCACGGAAGAACGGAATTCCGTAGAAAACCTGTTGCTACTGTGCCCCAGCTGTCACGACATCGTGGACAAGACCGAGGTGGGCGCCGAGGAATTGCGCACATTGAAGGCGGTGCATGAGCATTGGTGTGCAGTGCTGCGAAAGGCTGGCCGATCCTGGAATGCCCGCTACAGCAGCGTCGACTACCTCAATCTACCGCGCATAAGTATGCAGACAGACGGACTTGGTCTACATACGATTGCGAATGAGGTGGGACTGGATCCGACGCGACCATTCAACGGTCAGCGCTCCGCAGTGGGCATGTTCGTGCACCGCATTCAGCCGATCTTCGAGAACTGGAATGAGCAGGCAGTGCAGCTCGATGTCGAGAATGTTGATGTGCTGACGCAGGGTCTGACGGTTGCCTTCGATGGACCCATGTGGGTGGTGAACCCGCCAGGGCGTCCTCCGCGGCCGATCACCGGTTCGTGGGCACAGGATCCATATCTGACTTTCACGCTCGGCGACCGAAGGGTGAAGATCCGATTCGACCCTGAGTGGCTGACCACCGCTACGGCCACGACCGATCTAAATGCGGCTCAGAGAGAGCCGATTGTATACACGGGGCTAGGCGTGATCGTCGGTATTTCGGAGACCGAAATCAAGGTATCGGCGAGGCTTTTCGGGCAACCAAAAAGTCCGATTCAAGCCATGTTTGAGTATGCACGCCTGGGAAGCCGGCGCGAGCTGGATCTGGCGGACTTCGCTGACGAGCTGTCAGGATCCAGGGCGGAGGACGTCGCCGCGCGGCAGCAACCCATCTCGATGACCCTGCATAGGGTCGTATTGCATTTCGATGAGGTTCAGGTCGTTCCCATGCAGATCGAGAAGGAGGTATTCCGAAGGCTGTTGCGCGTTGTTCCGGAGTATCGCCGCGAGCTTACTGCTACTGCAGCATTTTCTCCTTCCACATGGGAGATGAATCGGGCAGGGTTGTCCCCGGCCGAGATCGCATTGAAGGTTTTCGATGGGGCCGGCTTGCGGGAAGGTCTGTCCGTTCCTGGTTTCGCCAACATGATTCGCCAATACAACGTCGCTGCCATCGTTGTTGCTGGACTCACTGCCTCCCAGTTGCAAGACCTAAATGATCTGCTCCGACTCGATATTGATTACTATTTGGGAGCCCTCGAGTATTCACAGGATAAGTCGATTCATCGGAGGCTATACGAATACCCGACCAAATACAAGATCGTGGAGAGAGACCTCCGCATCCTCTACAGCGCAGCGGATGTAGCATTCAGTAATGACGAGTTGCCGGACGACCTGATCGACGATTGGACGCACACTGGGCTGTTCAGCACCGTCGAATGGGAAGAGGATCCGGAACGCAGTAGACGCGATGAGGCGGAGGCGCGTCGAATTTTGGAGATGTTCACCCCGTACGGGGAGGACCCCGCCCCACCACCCACTGACGAGCTGATGGACGAGCCCGGTGATCCTCCGACTTTATGGTGAGAGGCATGGACGCTTGGCGGCACGATCCACGGCTGATGTGGCTCAGGTAAGCGGTCGGGTAGGTTTGATCGGTTATGCATGAGCATTTCGAAGCTGCTAGGAAAAGCACTGCCGTAGCCGAGAGAAGGAGTCCTGCGACAGCGGCCGCAGACCCTTCTGGAGGTCGGTGTTCTGGATTCCGAACTTGATGCCGCGCTGGTTGTTCGGGAATTGATCCGGAATTGGCGTCGCGAGCTCTGCGACGACTTTAATGGGTATGACGTAGCTGTAGAGCTCGGGTTCTGGCCAGGGCACATTCCGGGCAGGTCGTGCTGGGCCTGTAACGGTGGTCATTGCGATCAAGCCGGCTCCAGGGCGCTGTCCGCCGCCACGCCAAACGAACACGATGTCATCCTGGTGTACCTGGAGAGCGCTACGTTGCGCCGAAGCGCTGGAACGAACACCGATCAAACCTGTGTCCTTACAGATTGGCCAGTTGGCAGAATCGCTATAGCTGAGACTGAATACGAAGGCGGCCAAAGTCTCTCTCCTGGTTGTCAGAATCTGTTGAGGTTTGAAGTCATCTTGTCAGCCGTGGTGCGCGGCTGGAACCCGGTGCTCGGCAAGGTGACTCAACACCGACTGGTTCGCCTCCCACCCGTCCGGGAACTTCACCGGCACACCGAGATGCACCGGCTCCGCTGACGGGTGCGCATCCAGTAGCTCGGGGATTCCGGCGCGCCCGACCACGATGCAGGCGTGGCGGTGGCGGGAGGTGAGGACACACAGTCGGCCCGCTTCCAGGTGGAAGGCGCTGGCGTCGCGGCGGCCGGAGAGGGGGTGGAGGACGATGGTGATGTCGTATTCGCGGCCTTGGAGGCGGTTAGCGGTGTCGACGGTGATCGGTTCGGCGGGGGTGCCGCGCAATGCGGCTCGGACGGCGTCGGCCTGGTCGCGGTGAGCTGTGCCGATGGCTACGCGCTCGGTGGTGACCGGGTGGGTGCCTTGTTCGGAATGCGCTGTCGCGCCTCGCTCGAGGAGGCGGCAGGCCAAGGCGGCGATGGCGGATACCGCTTCGCGGTCGGTGCGCAGCGTGTGGCGGGCCGGTAGCTCGTACCAGGCCCAGCCGGTTTCGGCGGCCATGTCCAATGCTTCGTCCAACGGGCTGCGGAGGCCGCGGGTCGCGTAGTCGAGGCGGCGTTGGCCGGGGTCGGTGCCGGCGCGGAACGGAGTGAAGGGGTAGAAGGCTGCCGAGACCACGGAGGCGGCGGAGGTGGGAAGGCGCCAGGACACCGGAAGGCGATGCGGTTCGGGAAGGTCCGGGTTGTTGGCGAGCATGACGCTGACAGCGCTCATGGTGGGATCCCAGGACAGGCCGGCCCAGCGGTCGACGTCGACCGTGGCGAAGGGGTCGAGTTGGCCGGGGTCGCCCACGAATAGTGCGCGGTCGAAGCGGTTGGCGATGCGTAGCAGCATGTCGGAGCGCATCTGGTAGGCCTCGTCGACGATGGCCCAGGACCAGGTGCCGTCGTCGACGGTGGCCCATTTGGCGGCGGTGCCGATGACGATGGCGCGGTCGGTGAGGTCGGTGTGCTTCTGGGCGATGCGGACGTTGGGGCGTTGGACGCGTTCGGATTCGGTGTAGTTGGCGGCGGAGAGGCGGCCGATGCGCAGGGCCGGGTCGGCGGTGGCGAGGCGGTCGATGAGGTCGTCGACCTGCTCGTTGGTTTGGGCGACGATCATCTTTTGGGCGTCGTCTTCGGCGAGTTGGCGGGCGGCGCGGACGACGAGGGTGGATTTGCCCGCGCCGGGCGGGGAATCGACGACGAGGGCGCGGTGAGGTGGGTCGCGCAGGTCGTCGAGGATGTTGGTGACTACCTGGTCAGGGGTGGTCATGCTAGGGCCTCCGACGGTGAGCTGCGGGCGACGACGATCCGCGCCGGGGAATCGGAGAGCCGACACCGAACAATGGCGTCACTGGGCAGTGCTTGTTGCCGGCGGCGAGCGGCAACGCGGCGAACCACCTCATGACCACTCCTCGGCGGGCTCGTCGGCAATCGGCACGTACTCTGGCGGCGGCCCACCGTGTGTCCACGGAGTTTCTTCGCGCGCAGGCAGTTTGGCCGGTGCGTTGAAGCTCGCGGGAGAGAAGCGGGCGAAACTCACGACTTCGCCGACTTCGGGGACGGAACCGGGTGGTGCGGTGAGGGCTCGGCCCATGCCGCCTTCGAGTTCGAGTACGAAGCTGTCGTCCTCGATGGCGACGACCTTGCCCTTCTGTTTCACCCGGTCGACGCTGAACACTGTTTCGTCAAGGGAAGCGCGGAAGGGGTCGTCGGTTCGGACCCGGATGTGCGGGCGCAGTTTGCGGCGGGAACCGCTGGTGTCGATGCGGTCTGGCTCGCTGTCGACCACCTCGCCACGGAAGGCTTCGCCGTCGAGGCGGCGTTCGATCATGACGCGCGGGTCGTCGAAGGCCCGTTCGGCTTCGAAGACGTCGAGGGCGCGTTCGCGGTCGAGCAGGCGGCGCACGGCCGGGACGGCGGAATCGCGGCGGGCCTGCGGGAACCCTTCGGGGATGTCGGCGGTGAAGCGGGAGAAGGCGGAGCGGTCGTTGAGCCAGCGACGGGCGACGCTCCCGCCTTCTGGTAGCGCGCGGAGTAGGTCGATGCCCTGCCACATGAGCTGCCAGGTGGGTTCGAGTTGGGCCCGCAGCGCACTTTCGAGCCGGTGCACGGCAACGGTTTTCGCTTCGTCACCAGCGGCCTTGTCGTAGGCGGCGATGAGTGGGGCCAGTTCCTCGTTGTCGAAGCCGGGGTCGGTGGCGGGACCCGCGGGAGGGCACCGCAGCGGGTCCTCGGCGCGGGCGGCGGCCTGTGGGCCGGTGAGGCCGTCGGGTGGGGCGATCCAGCCGAGCAGGGCGGCGAGATTGGCGTCTTCGAGTGCGGACTGGCCGGTGGCCCAATGCATGGCGAGCACGGTCGTCAGGGGCAGTAGGGTGCTGGAACCGGGATGTTCGGCGCGGTCGGCGAACCAGGTGAGCCAGCGGCCCAGCAGCGGCACCGATTCGGGCACGGCGTTGGGGCCCTCGATGGGCTGGAAACGGACGGCGCGGCCGAGTAGGCGGAGGAATTCGACGCCGCCGGTGTTGGGTACGAGCAGCTGCGGGGCGTCGTTGTAGCGCTTCCATTCCTGGGGCGCGTCCTCATCAGCCTGCTGTTCGGTTCCACCGCGGGACTTGATCGGCACCAATTCGAACGAGTCGGATTCGTCGGCGAACGACGAGATATACGGCAGCACACGGTCGGCGAGCTGCGCGATGAAACGCAGGCGCAGCACGCGGTCGCGAGGCTGCGGAACAATGAGGAATTCGACGTCATCAGGTGCGGTGCCGGTGAGCACGGCCAGCGGTGCGGCAGCCTCCCCGGCCAGCCGCAACGGAACCATGACCAGTGGACGGTCGGACAGGTGGACGTGGCGGACATCGGCGATGGGCTGGGCCCGTCCCGCCTGCGCGGCCTCGATTCGGGCGAGGGCAGTGAGCACACTCATCCGGCGATCTCCAGCCGCAGGCGGTGCGCGACACGCAGCTTCTCGGCGATATCCGCGTGCTCCGGCCCCGGTGTGAGGGTTCCGTCGGCCAGGCCGAGAACCGTGTCCATCTGATCGATGCCGCCGACGTCATCGCAGACGCCACGGCCGAGCACATCGACCGAGCCTCCCACCCGCGCCTCGGCGCGGCACGCGAAAGCCAGATCGCAGGTCGACATGCATTCGGGCGCGTAGCGGGCCGGAATGGCGGACAGGGTGCTCTCGAGGCGCTCACCGGGCTCGAACGTGGCATCCGGGGGCAGCGTGTCGGTGAGGGCGGTGATGGCGGTGAGCCGGGAGAGCTGGCGGGAGATGACCGCGAGCTGTTTGCGCAGATCCACCTTCTCGGCGGTGGGACGGTTGCTGAAGTCCTTGGTGCACACCAGGATCGCGGTGTCGGCAACCAGACTTGGTGACTCCCCGATGGCCGTCATCAGCTCGCGCAGTGCCAGCACGTAGACCGCGGACTGCCGGGCCGCGGAGGCGACCTGGACGGGATCGGCGCGGCCGTCCACGACAGGGAAGGACTTGATCTCCACGACGTGGAACTGGCCCTCGATCTGCAGCGCCACCACGTCGGGTTCGAGGTAGGCGGGGACGCCGGCGATGTCCAGGCGCAGCATCGGATGGTCGAACAACGTGCCCGTCCCGGACCGGATGGCGTCGGCGAGCAGCTGACGAGTGCGCTGGTAGCGGACCGCGTTGCCGGCGTTGTCGCCGACGGTCGCGAGATCGTGGTAGGCCACCTCGGGCAGAGTGAGATCGAGCTTGTCCCGCAGCAGGGCGAGCAGTTCAGCGCAACCGTTGGCTTTGACCATCGCCTCGAAGGCATTACCGCGGGTGATGGCGAACTGCGACTGACCGAACTGCGGTGGATGGCCGAGGGCCTGCGCGATTGCGGCCTTGTCGACTGCGGCGGCGTCGAGCAGCGCGCGGCGTGCGCAGCCGGGATTCGCCGTCAGCGCCGCGATGGTGCGGGCATTGTGCCTGGTCGTCGGCGCGGTACCGCGCAGTTGGTCGAGCTTCGCTGTGAGAGTGGTCATCCGGCCTCGCTTCGACGGGCGGCGACGCCGAGCCGCGCACCGAAGAGCTGCGCGGCCGGGTCGTCGAGCTGACGGGCCGCGCGCTCGGCGGCCGCGGCACGATGACGGGTGTCTTCGTCGACGTGAACCGCCAGTTCGCCGCGGGCCGCCTCGATGACGGCTGCGGGGTCGAGGCGGCCCGGGGCACCGCTGATTCCCGGAATCGACGTGGAGATCTGCCAGAGCACCCGCTGTCCCGACGGCTCGGTGTGCTGCTGCGCGGCAACGTGTTCGGCAAGCCGGATCGCCGCGGTGAGCAGATCGACGCGCGGGCTGAGCGGCCCGACCATGCGCTTGGCCAGCGGCCAGGTGCTCACCGCGAGCAGCCCTCGTGCGGGGGCCAGCAGGTCGGTGGTCAGGGCCGAGCAGATGTAGTACGGGCGGGAGTATGGCGCGGCGCGGAAGGAGCGTTCCTCATCGCGGCGCAGGCTGGTCAACCGCGCGGGCACCAGCTCGCCGGAGAAGAACCCGGTGTGCACGGCCAACACGAGCTTCGGCGCGGCCGGTACCGACAGCAGGGTGAGTGCGCGGTGTACGTGTTCGCGCACGGGGACGGTGGAGCCGACGGGTTGCGCCTCTTGCGTGGCGCCGAGAACGACGGCATCCCAGGAATCCTCGGCTCGCCGCAGCTCGGCGCGCAATTGTCGGGCGGTGGCGCGATCGCCGGTGGCCGCCGCGCGCCGGACTTCGGCTCGCAACGCCGCGATCTGTGCCTCCAGCTGTTCTGCTGACGGGGTCACGGATGCACTGTATCCAGTGGTTCCAGTAAATGCCAGTATTTGCCAGTATTTGTGCGTGTTGAGGGTGAGGGCCGTTCTCGCGGCAGCATGGTCGATATGTCGGCGGTTCTCGCCTGGTTGTTTCGTGCGAGATGGTTTATCGCCGGTTGGCGGCGAACGATGCGAAGGGAGCGCGGAACGAGTCCAGCAGGTGTGCGGCGTACTCATCTGAATCGGGCATCATCGTCGCGTCTGTGCTGAAGGAGATGACGATCTCGTCGCCCTGTGAGGTGATCAGGTGGCGAAGACCGTCGCCGTCCATCGTCGGGAGCACGCCGAAGATTCGGGCGACGGGCCGGCCGCAGAATTCGAGGGCGGTGGCGACAGGGGGGACGTTGCTGATGGTGGTGTTGACCAGTGGGACGGTTTCGGCTGCTTCGAAGCTGCGCTGGGCGCGGGCCCAGCCGGCTAGGCGGAGGAGCCAGGAGGGGGAGGTTTCTACTCGGGATTCGGTGCGGAGGGTTGACGGGTCGGAGTTGCGGTGTTTCTCCGCGGTGGCGGATTTGCGGATTGCTTGGAGGCGTTCGAGGGGGTCGGGGATGTTGGTGTGGAGGTCGACGTACATCTGGACCAGTTGGTTGGCCGACGTCCAGGTGGTGAGGGGGCGCATGGACATGGGGACCATGGCGGCTAGGGAACCAGCAGGGGATTCACCCTTTTCGGCCAGGTAGGTGGATAAGGCGCCGGAGATCGTGGCCAGCATCAGGTCGTTGACGGTGATGCGGGTGGGACTGTTGGCTTTGGTTTTCAGGACTTCGGCTAGGGGGATGGTGACCAGGTCGAAGGTGAGGGGGTGGTGAGTGGGGCGGTTGAAGCGGGTGGCGGGGCGGTGGGGGAGAGGTTGTTCTATGAAGTGGGTGGGGGTTTCGGCGGCGGAGCGGGTGCGGTGGAGGCCGGTGGCGAAGCGGAGGGTGCCGAGGGTGAGGGCGTCGGCGGTGTTGAGGACGGTGGTGGGGGTCGGCCAGCGGGGGTCTAGTTGGGCGGGTGGTGGGAGGGGCACGTTGCCGAAAAGTTTGAGTTCGAGTTCTCGGGTGGCTACGCCGTCGCCGACGCTGTGGTGGAACTTCAGGACTACGACGGTGGTTTCGCCGGGGAGGCCGGGGACCTCGCGGACTCGGTCCATGACGTGGATTTCCCACGGGGGACGGGAGAGATCCATTCGGGTGGAGGTTATTTCGGCGATGTCGCGGCGGACGTCGGACCACGTGCCCGGTGTGGTGAGCGTGACGTGGTCGCGGAGGTCGACGATGGGGTCGGGAACCCAATAGGGGAGGTCGACATCGAGGGGGAGGCGCTGTAGCCGGCGGTGGAAGAGTTTGGCGTGGCCCAGGCGGGCCTGGACCCAATCGAGCACCTGATCCGTAGTCAGAGGGTCGGTGTCGGACGCGTCGAAGGCGTAGACGGCGACGATGTTCGACAGGTGGCGGTCGGTTTCGTCGTAGACGAAGACGGCGTCGCGGGGATGTAGGCGTTCGGCGGTGACGCGCAGTGGGGCAACGGGATTCATCAGGCGCCGATCGATTGGGCGATCATCGGCCAGGAGTCGTGCAGGTCGTCCTGCCAGTAGCCCCAGGAGTGGGTGCCCATGGGGCGGATGTTGTAGGTGATGTTGGTGCGGCCGAGTTCGGCGGTGCGTTGGGCCAGGCGGGTGGTGCAGAAGTTGGTGGCTGCCTCGATGGTGCCGCCGACGAGGGTTTGGTTGAGGAGTTTGCGGGTGTCGTTGTCGAGGCGGGCGTTGGCGAGGGTGTCGTGGATGCCGGGGAAGCCGCTGCCGCTGGAGATGTACATGGGGATGTTCGGCAGGCGGTGGGCTTGCAGGTAGGGGTCGTGTTCGCGCCACTGGTCGCTGTCGAAGGGGCCCCACATGTTTTCGGCTTCGCCGCCACCCATGTCGATGACGGTCTTGACGAACGCCTGGCCGATGGGGTCGCTGGTCATCGCGCAGCCGCTGTAGGCCGCGGCGCTGCGGTAGAGGGCGGGGGCCTGGATGGCGAGGTCGAGGACCGAGGTGCCGGCCATGGAGATGCCGGCGAGGGCGTTGACGCCGGTGGTGCCGAAGGTCGAATCGATCACCGGCGGAAGCTCTTTGGTGAGGAAGGTGGCCCACATGTTGCGGCCGTTGTTGTCCAGGGTTTCGGCCAGGCCCTCGTCGGGCGCGAGCCAGTCGGTGTAGTAGCTGAACGCGCCTTCCATCGGGATGACAACGTTGACGTGCTTGTCGGCGAAGAACTCGACGGCGTCGGTCTGGCCGAACCAGTTGGCCGCGTCCTCGCCGCCGCCGGCGCCGTTCAGTAGGTACAGGGTCGGCGCGGGCGTCTGAGTATCGCTGGGGCGCAGCACCTTCAAGGCGATCGAGCGTTGCATTGATGGCGAATAGACCTCGAGCTCCACCAGCTGGCCGACGGCGGATCGACTGACCACCGCGCTGGGTTCGGCGGACGCCATTGCCCCGCCAACCGCGACGGGCGTCGCCGCCAACGCGAAAGCGCATGCGGCCGAAGTGATTCCGCGCAACCTGCCAAGATTCATCATCAACTACCGATCACATAAAGATCGGGGGCACCCGCGTATGCGGGCGCCCCCGGACCGTTGCCTGGGAATTACTTGCCGGGGGCAGGTGTGCCGCCGCTCAGGGTGATCAGCGCGTTCACGATATTGGTGCCGTGCTCGCCGAGGCTCGCGGTGCCCATGCCCAGAATGTCGATGAGCGATCCCATGGTGTTCTCCTAGCGTTCGTGCGGGTCGAGCCCGGCTGGGCTCGGGGGAATATCCGGATGTCAGGCGATGAAGGTCTTGAGGCCCTCGAGCGAGCCGAGGAAGACGTCGAGCAGGCCGTCGCCGGCCACGGCCGAGCCGAGGGCGGGGATCAAGGCGCCGAGCAGGTCGCTGAGCGAACCCATAGCGAATCTCCTTCTATGAGACTTGGTGCGAAATCCTCACGGCGGTTGGAACCCGGACCGAGAGGTAGGTCACGTAAGGGTCTCTACTGTGACGTGGGCAACATAGCAAGCGACCGTTTGTGTTGACAAGGGGTTGTTTCACACTTTGTCGGGTCATGGGATGTAATGGCAGCTCAACCAGCGGAAACGCAGGTCACGCCCCTGGAATTAGGGGCGGTGGTAGGGAGTTCAGTCCTCGACGGCGAGAGCCTGGCGGAAAGTCAGGCGGCGCTGGGTCTGCATCAGGGAGCGTCGGTAGACCTTCTCGGCGACGAGCACGATCCCGTAGGTGGCCGCCGACATCAGGGCCAATGCGATGATCGGCTCCCACCAGGCGGCGGTTCCCTCGGCGAGCCGGGCGGGCATCGCGACGATCGACACGATCGGAACATAGGACGCCACGACACGCGCTGTACCAGACAGGAAAATTCCAGCAAACAACACGATCATGACGAACATGGTCATCGGAGTGGCCGTGGACTGGAGATCCTCGCTGCGGGTGGCCAGCGATCCGGCGACGGCCCACAGCCCGGCCAGCGCCAGGAATCCGACGACGAAGAAGACGATGAACCAGCCCGCCGCCCCCGCGATCTGCGCGACCTGACCGCCGCGTCCGGTTGCGGCCAGCCCGAGCAGACCGGCGACGATGAACAGCGTGAGCTGGGCGAAGGCCAGCACGGTATTGCCGGCGACCTTGCCGATCAGCAACTGGCGCACCGGGATCGCGCTGGCGAGGATCTCGACGATGCGGTTCTGCTTCTCCTCCACCACGCTCTGCGCGATGGACATGCCGAACAGGATCGACGACAGATAGAACAGGAACGCGAACACGATCGCGACGATGGTGGCCAGGCCGGTGTCGACGGCCGCTTCATCGAGCAGGTCATAGCTGACGGCGCTGCCGCGGGCGAGCTGTTCGAGGGTGACGCCGGCGGCGGTGGCGTTGTGCTCCAACGCGATCTGCTGGGCGGCGGCGGTGACGTAGGTGTCGACCTTGTCGTTTTCGGAGGTGTCGCCGAGCAAGCGCCATCCGTCGGGCGCGACGAGCAGGCCGGCGTCGACCGTGCCGTCGCGGACTTGCTGTTCGAGAGCGGCTTCGTCGGCCACGCGGTGCGCGGTGAAGTCGACATCGGCGTCGGCATGGTCGGCGAGCACGTTGGCGGTGCTGATCACCTGGCCGGCGGCGGGGTCGGTGATCGCCACATCGATCTTGTCGGTGCGGCTGGTCAGAAACCCGCTGACGGCCAGCGACGCGATGATCGCCACAATGGTGATGACGGTGGAAATCAGGAAGTTCCGGTCGCGCAGTTTCACCGCGATCTCGCGCTGGGCGACGATCAGCCAGGCGCGTCGGGGAGCGGTACTCATGCTGTCACCTCGCGGAAGATCTCGGCTATGGACGGTCGGACCTCGCCCAATTCGTGCACCGAGCCACGGATGAGCGCTTCGGTGAGCAGCGCGTCGGTGGTGATGCCGTCCAGCTCGAGCAGGACCGCCGAACCGTTGCTGTCGACCACGCGCACGCCGGTGAATTCCCGCAGCCACTCGGTGTCGCCGGCCATGCGCAGGCGATGGCGGACCGGGCCGGTGGAACGCAGCTGCTCGGCGGAACCGTCGGCGACGACGTGGCCCTTCGCGAGAATCACCAGGTGGTCGCACAGCCGCTCGACCAGATCGAGTTGGTGCGAGGAGAACAGCACCGGCACGCCGCGTGCGGCGTACTGTCCCAGCAGGTCGGCCATGGCGTCGACGGCCACCGGGTCCAGACCGGAGAACGGTTCGTCGAGGATCAGGGCGGTGGGGTGCGCGATGAGGGCTGCCGCGATCTGGACGCGCTGCTGGTTGCCGAGAGACAGCGATTCGAGTTTGTCGGTGCCGCGGTCCTGGAGGGAGAACCGTTCCAGCAGGTCAGAGGCTTGGTGTTTGGCTTCGGCGGCGGACAGGCCGCGCAGCCGAGCCAGGTAGACGAGCTGGTCGCGGACCGGCTGTTTGGGGTAGAGGCCGCGTTCTTCCGGCATGTAGCCGAACGAGCGGCGGTCGTCGGCGGTGACCGGGCGGCTGTTCCAGGTGATCGCGCCGCCATGTGCGGCGAGGACGCCCATGATCATGCGCATCGTGGTGGTTTTGCCCGCGCCGTTGGCGCCGACGAAGCCGGTCATCGTTCCCGGGGCGACGGTGAAGGAGACGTCGTCGACGGCGGTGTTGTCGCCGAATCTGCGCACCAGGTGTGCGACTTCCAGCATTGGGATCCCCACTTCGTCGTCCGGTGATGGTGTGAGCCGAGAACGCCGACATCCACCGTACTGTCTGGTTTTGTTTTCGCCATGGAGCTATGAGTCCGTGGGCGGGAAGGAGGTGGGGCCGACCGAGATGTGGGTCGCCCGGAGTTCCGTCCATCGGTGCGGAGCTCAACCGGATAGTTGGTCACGGAGTGCGGCGACGTCATTCGCGCGGTTGTCGCCTAACTCCTGGTACAGGGTATGAGCGAGATCGAGGTTGGTCAGCGCATCCGCCTGCCGGTGCGCGGCGGCCAGCGCCCTGGCGCGCCAGAATTCCGCGCCCGCCTGTTCGCGGGTCGCGCGTTCCTGCCCGAAGTGGGTGGCTGCCGTGGCGAACTCGGCTTCGGCGCCGGCGGCATCGCCCTGAGCGAGGAGAGCGCGACCGAGGACCAAGCGGGCCTTGGCCACGTTGTCGGTCTCGTTGTGCTGCCGGACGAAGTAGTCGAGTGCCGGGCAGATGTCGTCGACCATGCCGTCCCACTGGCCGACGTCGGCGCGGGCGCGGTTGCGTTGCAGCCGGAGCAGGGCGAAGACGCGCTCCTTGTCCGCGGGGCTGATGGCCTCGTCGGAGGCGGCGACGGTGACGTCCCAGGACCGTTGGTAGAAGTGTTCGGCGCGGTCGTAATCACCGGCGCGTGCTGCGGTTTTGCCCAGCCACTCGAGAGCACTCTGCTCGCCGATGGCGTGCGGCAGTCGCTGGGCGTAGTTGAGTGATTCGTCGAACTTCTGTTCCGCCGCGGTGAGTTCGCCGGTAGCCAAGTGCGCTGCACCGAGCTGGGAAGCGAGCTGCACGATGCCGACGTGGGCCTCGCCCCGCACCCGTGCGTCCGCATCGTCGGCCGCAGCGTGGGCCGAGGCCAGGCCGAGAACGTGGGTGTCGATCCACGTGTCGTGGAACCCGTAGAGGTGCTGGTACTTCCACATCACGACACACAATTGCCAGCACTGCTCGTACAGATCCGCACCATGCGCGGCGCGAATGGCGGCGATGAGGTTCGGATACTCTGCGTCGAACCAGGCCAGGCCCTCCGCGCGGCTCGGCGTGGGGATCTCGGCACCGTAGTACCGCATCGCTCGGTCGAGAACCGGCGTGACGAACCAGCGATTGGACAGCGCCAGACCGCGTGGTATCGCCTCGCGCAGTACCTGGTCGATCCAGCGCTCGAGCACCGCCGCGCGATCGGACGGCGAATCGGTCGTCTCGGCCCGCAGTTGCGCATCGCCGCGCAGCAGCGGATGGAACGCGTATCGGCCGGTACCGGACTTGGTGAGCAGGTGGAACGAGGCAAGCCGGGTGAGGGCCAGGGCCGCCCGAGTTTTTCCGATATCCAACGCCGCCGCTACGGTCGCTGCGTCGAAATCGGTGGCGGGGAGGACGCCGAGCAGTCGGTAAGCCGTGGCGAGTTCGGCGTCGAGGCTCTGATAGGTGCTGTCGAGGAATCGGGCGATGCGCTTTTCGTCGCCGATATCGAGAATCGAGAGGCCGGCGTCGCGCAGCTCGGCCAGGAGCGCATCGGCCGAGCTGGGGTCGCTGCGCACCTGGGCGGCGAGCAGTTTGATCGCCAGCGGGAGCCCACCGCACATCGCGACCAGCTCCACGGTCACGGCGGCATCGATCACCTCTGCCGCATCGCCTAGATCGTGCCGGAACAGTTCGGCTGCCGATTCCGCACTCAGCAGCTCCGGCTGGAACGGCGCGAAACCTTGCTCGGCTTCCAGCTCGAGCTGCGCGAACGGCGAGGTGGTGATGAGGACCGCGCCGGGTGCATCGCCGGGGAGCAGGAGCCTCGCCTGCGCTGTGCTGTCCATGTCATCGAGCACGATGACGAACTGCTTGTTGCGTGCGATCGCGTGGTACTGGTCGAGCTTCCCGCCATCGGAAACCGCTTGGTCTGCATCGGAAACGCCGAGTTTGCGCAGCACCCGGTTCAGCAATTCGCCTGATGCGACGGGGGTGCCGTCGGGTTCACGGCCACGCAACCAGATGAAGGTATGACCGAGGAGGTCGCGCTTGTCCTTGCCGAATCGGGCGACAGAGCTGGATACGCCGAGCCCCTCGAGCCCGAAGACGTGCAGGTAGGCCGGTCGGCCTTGCCTGCGGAAGGACTCGACACTGTCGGCCATGGCATTCAGGAGATCTTCGCGGTCGAAGAAGGGATCGGCCCACGGCGGTACCCAATTGCTACTCACAACGGCCTCCCCTGCTGTCGATCATCCCCACCCGGCGACTCTATCGGACGCCGCGCCGACCGGTAGTGCGAACGACCCGGTCGGCTCAGATCACCTTGAGGCGGAACGTTACTCGGTGTTGCCCGAGCCGGGCGACACCACCGTTGCCGTCGATATCGACCTGACGGCCGACATGGTGTGCGGCCGCGGCGAGCCCCGCCGGCCACATCGGAACAGCTACCGGCTCAGACACTTCGAGTTCGAATCTGCCGTGGCGTCGGTGCAGAATCATCAGCCGTTCGGGCTGGACGATGGTGACGACCATGATGGCGGCCGGATAGGCGCGCAGGATCTCGGCGTCGGTGGCGGCGTAATCGGCGCTCTGGACGAGGATGTCGGCGTTGGCGCGCAGATCCCTCCGGGAATGCGTGATCTCGACGGCGGCGTAGGTTTCGGTGGTGCGGTGGCCGCGCCGAGGTCGCGCAGCGACATCGCCCGGCCACATCTGTATGTGAAGGTCCACGCCGTCGGGGCGGCAGAAAATCCGGCATGAGCGGACGGGTTCTCGATCGGCATCCAGCCCGGCGACCGGATACGGCGGAACCGGTGCGGCGAAAGCTGGTTCCGCGAGGCCGATCAGCCGGTAGAAGACGGAGCGGAGTAGATCAGCGCATTGTCCAGGCCTCGAACTCACCCGTTGTGCGATCTGCTCGGAGAGGTCGGAGTCGTGTCGCGACCGAGCCTCGCCCAACTGTTCGGGCAGTGCTCGCCTGCGGTCCAGGCGGGGCGCGAACCGGCCGACCAGTTCTGCTGCTGACCCCGGCGCTACCTCACTTTCGGGGAAAGCGGCGAGCAGCGTCGGAATCGACAGGGCGGCAGCGTAACCGGTGACGGCGCCGTGATCGCCGATCACCACATCGGAGGCGATGAGCGTGGTCTGCCAGCCGTGGAGGGGTGGGATGAGGCGGAGTCCGGCGCGGCGGGCGCCGGCCAGCCAGCGGCGTAGCTGCCAGGGGCCGTGGGCGAACCAGACATTGGGATGGATGATCGCGGTGACGATGTGGTCTTGGAGGGTGAGTTCGGCGAGGGTGGCGTCGATGAGCTCGGGGTTACGGCCGAGCAGCGAGTTCGGGCCCCAGGTGGAGGTGAGGGTGACGACCGTGGTGTGCGAGTCGGCGCCGAGCGCGCGGCGATACTGTTGCCGCAGTGGGAGACTGGCGGTGAGGCGGTCGAGGCAGGGGTCGCCGGCGACCACGGCGTTCGGCACGGCTTCCGGGGTGGTGCGCGACAGCGCGGTGAGGTCGCTGTCGTGGGGGAGGATGACCGCCGCGGGGACGGTGCCCTCCCGGTACAACCAGCGGCGGCCGAGACCGTAAACGTCGTCGCTCGTCGCTCGTCGCTCGTCGCTCGTCGCTCGTCGCTCGTCGCTCGTCGCTCGTCGCTCGTCGCTCGTCGCTCGTCGCTCGTCGCTCGTCGCTCGTCGCTCGTCGCTCGTCGCTCGTCGCTCGTCGCTCGTCGCTCGTCGCTCGTCGCTCGTCGCTCGTCGCTCGTCGCTCGTCGCGATGCCGGACGATCTTAGAGAAGCCGATGCCGTGGGACAAGACTGCGAGAGGGGCTGATATGCGGTGTAATTCGCCGCTGTGGTGGACGGCGATGGCGGCGTCGAAGGTGCCGGTGAGGGCTTGCGACCAGGGGATGACGAGGGCGCCGTCGTCGGCGAGTTGACGTTCGACGTCGCCGGTGACGTCGGAGACGGCCGGGAAGGTGAACACGAGCTGGACGCGGCGGTCGGAGTCGAAGACCGTGAGGATATCGGCCAGGCGGTTCCAGGCGGTCATGGTGTGGACGACGACGAGGACCGTGCGCGAGGACTGGATGGTGATCCAATGCGGATGTCTCGGCCCCGCGGGGTCGAAGCGGTCCGCCGAACGCGACACGGTTGTTCTCCTCAGATCTGCACGAGCGCGACCACCGTAACCTGGCGTCGTCGGCGGCTGTTCCGCAGGTCGGCGGGGGCGTGCGTGGCGGAAGGCGCTGACCGGCGGCGCGGTGGTACGCCGATCGGGTGGTGCTGCGCGTGGCGGGACGCCAGCCATCGGTGGTAGATGTCGCACATGACCAGCCAACTGTGGTTGACGGCGGCGGTGGCGATCGCCGGGAATCTGACGCTCGTCGCCAACGTCATCCTGACCGGCCGCAACGCCACCGAGCTCGCCCACCGCAACCAGGCGATCGCGCTCCAGGCGGCACGGACCGGGAAACTCGAGGACGCCTGCCACCAGTTCCTCGTCGCCGCTCGGCAGGTGCGTTCGCCGGTGGAAGGGGTTCGCGGCGAGGAGAAGGATTCGGCGTTGTCGGAACTGCGGTCGGCCGTCGCGCGAATCGAGTTGTATGGGTCCGCGCAGGCACATGAGAAGGCGGTGGCGGCGTTGACGGCGCTGGAAAAGCTCGCGGCCGCGCGGTCCAGCGGGTCGTGGTCGGATTCGCTGGCTGCTGCCGAAGCGGATAGCGATACGGCGATGGAGGATGCCCGGGCTGCGTTGGCCGTGGAGATCGGCGGACAGGGCGAGGTGGAAGTTCGCCGCGCCTGACAGCGACCACCCGGCGCCGGCCGCGAATCCGCGTCAGGAGGAAGCGCCGGCGCCGGTCACTGCGGCCTGGAGCGTGCGTGCCGTGCGGTTACGGTGCCGCTGTGCGGGCGTTGGGTCGAAGCCGCCGGGGACCTCGTAGATCACGCCGGTGAACGTCGCGGCGAAGAGGCGGCCTGCGGAGAAGCCCTGGGTGCCGCGACCGTAGGTGACGACGCTGGTGAGGGGGTTGCCGGTGCTGAGGATGCAGTACTGGTTCGGCGCGTCGACGCGGATGACCTGGCCTGCGGTGTTCAGCGGGACGACGGGGCGGTCGGCCGAGTCCAGGGTCAAGCCGTCGGGTGCGGAGAGGGCGTCGGGGCCGGTGAGGTCGAGCACGGATTGGGGCGCTGCGGGGTTGGCGACGGGGATGCGGCTGACGCCGGGGTTGACGAAAGTGCGGGCCACGTAGAGGAATTCGTCGTTGCGGTCCAGGACGGCGCCGTTCGCGCTGGGGAAGCGGGCCCAATCGGCTTGCACGGTGCGATTCGGGTGGACCTTGCCGATCAGCGCAGCGAAGTCGTTGGTGGCGTAGACGCTGCCGTCGCGGGCGGTGGCCATGCCGTTGGCGGCGCTGAGGCCGGAGGCGAAGGGCGTGAGTGCGCCGGTGTTCGGGTCCATTTCGACGATGCCGGCGTGGCGCAGCGCATCGCCCACGACGACGCGGGCATCGGCGCCGTAGCCGACCAACAGCGTCCCGCGTGGGGTCCAGGCCAGCGCGCCCCCGCCGCCGCTGGGCACCGTGGCGATCGGGACGGCCGGTGCGCCGGGTGCGTCGATCCGGTAGACGCGGCCGGTGGTCAGATCCGTGGTGAAGGCTCGGCCGCGGTCGTCGACGGTCAAACCTTCCAGTGCGCCGCCGACGGTGGCCGCGACCGAGGTTGGTTGCCCGGCGCCGGGACAGATCGGTGCCGCCTGCGCTGTCCCGGTCGCGAGGGTGGAGAACATCGCGGCCGAGACGATTGCCATACCCGCTGCGAGTGTCTTCATGCGGGTTATCCCATCACAGGAACTCCGCGCCGACCGTCGTTTCGGAGCACGTGGCCGACGCCGCGTGCCGGGTTGTGGCTCTTACCTCGTATGTCGCCAACGCGAGGCTCGGTCGCGCTGGACCGGGCGAGCCCGCAGTAGTGGACACAGACACGGCGCACCTGCCGCCCGACGACGACCCGCGCCCCCGCCTGCGCCGGATACGCTGACCGAATCGCGGCGGCAGGAGATCGCCGCGCCGGGCAGTCCGCCCATCAGCTCCCGAACCGCGCCAGCACCGAACTGGCTTCCTGCGAAGCCGTCCCTTCCTCCGCGAGATGCGCCATCGCAGGGGCGATTTCCCGCCCATGATGCGCCATCGCCTGCGCGTACAGCCGGCCCGCGCGGTACGACGAGCGCACCAGCGGCCCCGCCATCACTCCGGCGAATCCGATCTCCTCGGCCACCTTCGAATGCTCCACGAACTCTTCCGGCTTCACCCAGCGATCGACCGGATGGTGGCGGGGGGACGGGCGCAGGTATTGGGTGATGGTGAGGATGTCGCAGCCGGCCTCGTGCAGGTCGCGCATGGCCTGGGTGACTTCTTCGGGGGTTTCGCCCATGCCGAGGATGAGGTTGGACTTGGTGACCAAGCCGGCCTCGCGGGCGGCGGTGAGCACTTCCAGGGAACGCTCGTAGCGGAAGGCCGGGCGGATGCGCTTGAACACCCGCGGCACGGTTTCCAGGTTGTGGGCCAGCACCTCGGGGCGCGAGGAGAAGACCTCGGCGAGCTGGTCGGGCTTGGCGTTGAAATCGGGGATCAGCAGTTCGACGCCGGTGTTGGGGTTCAACGCCTTGATGGCGCGCACGGTTTCGGCGTAGAGCCAGGCGCCGCCGTCGTCGAGGTCGTCGCGGGCGACGCCGGTGATGGTGGAGTAGCGCAGACCCATGGCCTGCACGCTCTCGGCCACACGGCGGGGCTCGTCGCGGTCGAGCGCGGCCGGCTTGCCGGTGTCGATCTGGCAGAAATCGCAGCGGCGGGTGCACTGTTCACCACCGATGAGGAAGGTGGCTTCGCGGTCTTCCCAGCATTCGAAGATGTTGGGACAGCCGGCTTCCTCGCAGACGGTGTGCAGGCCTTCGCGTTTCACCAGGCCCTTGAGCTCGGAGTATTCGGGGCCCATGGTGGCGCGGGTGCGGATCCATTTGGGCTTGCGCTCGATCGGGGTCTCCGCGTTGCGCGCCTCGATGCGCAGCAGCTTTCGGCCTGCCGGTGCTTGTGCTGAGGTCACGAGTTCGACCTTACGCCGGTGGGATCGGCGGCCGTGCCTGCCGTGTCCCCGGGTGTGAGATGTTCGATATCGTGCGCCTTAACGGGAATTTCTCCGTTCAACGCGGCAACAATCGCCTCGGCGACCAGCGGGCGCACCTCGTCGACGGTGACGTCGCGGCCGAGCTCACGCGAGAGCGTGGTGACGCCGGCGTCGCGGATTCCGCACGGGATGATCGCGCTGAAGCCTTCCATGCCGGAATTGCAGTTGAGCGAGATGCCGTGCAGGGCGACGCCGCGCTGCACACGCACGCCGATGGCGGCGATCTTGCGTTCGGCGAGCGGGCCCGCGGCCGGCAGCCAGACGCCGGAGCGGCCCTCGACCCGGCCGCATCTGACGCCGAGTCCGGTGCACACGGTGATCAGTGCTTCCTCGAGCCGGCGCACGTAATCGACGACGTCGACGGGTTCGGCGAGCCGGATGATCGGATAGCCGACCAGCTGACCGGGCCCGTGCCAGGTGATCTTGCCGCCGCGGTCCACCTCGACCACCGGGCTGCCGTCGATGGGCAGGTCCTCGGCCTCGGTGCGGCGGCCCGCGGTGAACACCGACGGATGTTCCAGCAGCAGCAGGTGATCGGCGCCGAGACCCTCGGCGCGCTGGGCGGCGATCTCGCGTTGGCGATCCCAGGCCCGGTGATAGTCGATGAGTCCCAGATCCTCGACGACGACGGGTGTGGTGTCGAAGCGAGCCGATCGGGTGACGGAGCGCGTGTGGTTCACGATCACGACGTTACGCCAGTCGTTGCGGGCCGGATGCGGGCCCGTCACCGGCGGCGGGCCACGACGCGGGATCGCCGAGCCCGATGGTCAGTTGCATGAGGGTGAGGTCGAGCCAGCGGCCGAATTTGATGCCGACCTGCGGCAGCACGCCGACCGTCCGGAAGCCGAAACGCTCGTGCAGCGCGATCGACCCGGTGTTGCCTGCTTCGATGGCCGCGACCATGACGTGCACGTCACCGGCCGCACGCGCCCGCGCGATCAGCTCGGTGAGCAGGGCCGAGGCGATGCCGCGCCGATGGAACCGGTCGGCGACGTAGACCGAATTCTCCACGGTGTGCCGGTATCCGGACTTCGGCCGCCAGGTGCCGTAGCTGGCGTATCCGGCGAGTTCGCCGTCGACCTCGGCGATCAGCACTGGACGTCCGGCGCCGGTGCGTTCGCGCAGCCAGGCCCGCCGATCGTCGAGGCCGACCAGCTCCTCGTCCCAGATGGCGGTGGTCTCGGCGATGGCGCGGTTGTGGATGTCGAGAATCGCCAGCAGGTCACCGTCGGTGGCGTCCCGGATGACGGAGGTGCTGCGGGTTTCCAGCGTCATCGGTGGTTCCCGCCCACTGCCGCCGCGAGCGCCGCGCCGATGGTGGGGTGCTGGAACTGGTAGCCCGCCGCCTCCAGGACGGTCGGGATCGCGCGTGGGCCGTGCAGGATTCCCTCCTGCGCGAACTCGCCCAGAACCGCGCGCAGCGCGAACGCAGGCACCACCATCGGCGTGGGCCGGTGCACCGCGCGGCCGAAGGCCCGATTGAACTCGGCATTGGTGACCGGCGCCGGACCGACGACGTTGACCGGCCCGGCGATCGCGTCGTTGCCGAGCGCGAACAGGATCGCGCCGATCTCGTCGTCGAGCGAGATCCACGGCGTGTACTGGCGGCCGTTGCCGAGCCGCCCACCCAGCCCGAGCTGGTACAGCGGTTTCAACATGCCGAGCATGCCGCCGTTGCGGGCCAGCACCACCGCGCTGCGCAGCAGCACGGTGCGGGTGCCCGCGGCGCTGGCGGGCAGCGTCGCGGCCTCCCAGTCCCGGCACAGGGTGGCCAGGAAGCCGGTGCCCGGCGGCGTGGATTCCTCCACCACGCGGTTGCCGGTGTCGCCGCCGTAGATGTGCACGCCGCTGGCATTGACCAGCACCGGCACCCCGGCGGCGACGACGGCACCGGCCAGCACGTCGGTCGGGGTGATCCGGCTGTCGCGCAGCTCCTGTTTGAAGCTGCCGGTCCAGCGGCGGCTGCCGATGCTCGCCCCGCACAGGTTCACCACGGCATCGGCACCGCGCAACGCCTGCTCGTCCAGATCGGCGCGGGCGGGATCCCACACGTACTCGTCGGCCGCGGCCGCCGGACGGCGCACCAAGCGGACGACCTGGTGCCCGTCGCGGCGCAGTGCCGCGACGAGCGCCGTACCGATCAACCCGGACGAGCCGGCGATCACGACCTTCATCCGTGAATGTCCCGGTTACAGGCCGAGGTCAGCCTCGAACGCCGCCTCTTCGAGCCGATGCCGGATCGTGGTGAGGAAACGACCCGCGTCGGCGCCGTCGATCAGGCGGTGATCGTAGGTCAGCGGCAGGTAGCACATCGACCGCACACCGATCGACTCGTTGCCGGTCTCGTCGGTGACCACGACCGGACGCTTGACGATCGCACCCGTACCGAGCATGGCCGCCTGCGGCGGAACCAGGATCGGGGTGTCGAACAGCGCGCCCTGGCTGCCGATATTGGTGATGGTGAAGGTGCCACCGGCCAGCTCGTCGGGCTTGAGGCCACCGTTGCGGGCGCGATCGGCGATATCGGCGATGGCGCGCGCGAGCCCGGCCAGCGACAGGTCGCTGGCGTTGTGGATCACCGGGGACAGCAGGCCCTGCTCGGTGTCCACGGCGATGCCCAGGTGCACCGCGGCGTGGTAGGTGATCTCCTTGGTGCCCTCGTCGTAGCTGGCGTTGACGTTGGGGTGCACACCCAGCGCCTCGACCACGGCCTTGGCGAAGAACGGCAGGAACGTCAGGTTGACGCCCTCGCGCTCCTTGAACGCGGCCTTGGCCTGTGCCCGCAGGGCCGCGATCTTGGTGACGTCGGCCTCGTGGACCTGGGTCAGCTGCGCGGTGGTCTGCAGCGATTCCCGCGTCTTGGTCGCGGTGATCTGGCGGATGCGGTTGGCCTTCTGGGTGGTGCCACGCAGATGCGCCAGTTCCGGCTTGGCGGCGGCGGGCGCCTTCGCGGCCGGAGCGGCCTTGGCGGGCGCGGCGGCGGCCGGAGCCGGGGCCTTCTTCGCCTCGGCGGCGGCCAGCACATCCTGCTTGCGGATGCGGCCACCGACACCGGAACCGGTGAGGGTGGACAGGTCGACGCCGTTCTCCTCGGCCAGCTTGCGCACCAGCGGGGTGACGTACGGCGTCGCGCCGTTCGCGGCGGGCGCGGGAGCGGCCGGAGCGGGAGCCTGCGCCGCGGGAGCCGGGGCGGGCTTGGGGGCCGGCTTGGGCTCCGGAGCCCGAGCCGGAGCCGGAGCAGGCGCGGGGGCCGGGGCGGCAGCAGCCGGAGCGGGCTCCGGCTTGGGCTCGGGCTTCGGTTCGGGAGCCGGGGCCGGAGCGGGCGCAGGCGCCGGAGCGGCGGCGGGCGACCCACTGCCGATGATGCCGAGCTGACCGCCGACAGAGACGGTGTCGTCTTCCTGCGCGGTGATCTCCAGCAGCGTGCCCGCGACCGGGGACGGGATCTCGGTGTCGACCTTGTCGGTGGAGACCTCGAGCAGCGGCTCGTCGACGGCGACCTCGTCACCGACGGCCTTGAGCCAGCGGGTGACGGTGCCCTCGGTGACGGATTCGCCCAGCTCCGGCATGTTCACCGGGGTGCCGGAAGCGCCGTCGCCGGAAGCCTGCGCGGCCGGTGCCGGTTCGGCCGGGGCCTGCTCGGCGGGAGCCTGTTCGGCCGGCGCCGGGGCCTGCGCGGCGGGCTCGGGTTCGGGGGCCGGTTCCGGGGCCGCGGCGGGTTCGGGGGACTCGGCGGGCGCGGCGTCCTCGCCGGCCTCGCTGATGATGCCGAGCTCGCCACCGACCTCGACCACGTCGTCTTCCTGGGCGACGATCTTCGACAGCACACCCGCCGTGGGGGACGGGATCTCGGTGTCGACCTTATCGGTGGAGACTTCGAGCAGCGGCTCGTCGACCTCGACCGTGTCTCCTTCCTGCTTCAGCCACCTGGTCACCGTTCCCTCGGTGACGCTCTCACCAAGAGCGGGCATCTGGACGGAGAAGGCCATGTCCGTTGACTCCTCTGACTGCTCGACGGGTCTACAACAGTTCGTACCCCGCTGGTAGCTCGCCGCGGGTCGTGGCGAATTACCGGCCACCGATCATTGTGCGTGACACAGGCATTGTGTGCCGCGCTCTTGGTTCGGCGCGTGGCTGCGGGGGTCCGTGTGGTTCTTGTACCGGGAACCATCCTTGCACTTATGGGCGCACGACGTCGCAGAGGGCGTCCCTCAGCCGGGAACTGGCAATATGGACTTACCGGTAACTACCACGGTTCCGGTGCGGGACTAGGAGGTCAGCGCGCGTGGGTTTGCTCGATCGTTTCCGCCGCGGTGCGCGCAAGCAGGTGAAAGCTACTCGCGGGTACGGAAATGACGCCCGCTATCTGGCCGACTGGGTACGCACCCACACCGGCGTCGAGGGCTTCATCGAACCGAAGACGACGCTGACGGATGTGACCGTGGTGCTGGTGGCCGCCGACGGGGAATGGACACGCCGGGCCATCGGCGAGCGCGGCTCCCAGAATCTCGCACGCGACCTGGGCATTCCGGTCTACGACGTGCACAAGACCGGATATCCGCAGCGCATGCGCGATTACGACGCGCGGCGCCGGATCGAACGTCAGCGCCAGATCGAACGCGATCTCGAGGATCTGTAGCGGTACCGGCGCGGCGTCCGCGTCTGGGACGCCGCATCCGGCCGATGCTGACCGCTACTCCGCGGCGATGTCTTCCAGCACGGCGATGAGCGTGCGGACCGGAACACCGGTGCCGCCCTTGCCGATGTAGCCGAACGGTCCGCCGGTGTTGTAGGCCGGGCCCGCGATATCGACGTGCGCCCACTGCACGCCCTCGGGCACGAACTCCTTCAGGAACAGCCCGGCCGCGAGCATGCCGCCCCAGCGGTGCGGGGTGACATTGGCCAGATCGGCGACCTTGGAGTTGAGGTCGGACCGCAGTTCGGCGGGCAGCGGCATCGCCCAGCCGTTCTCGCCGACCTCGCGCGAGATGCGGGCGACGCGATCGCGGAAGTCCTCGGTGCCCATCACGCCCGGGGTGCGGGTGCCGAGCGCGACCATCTGCGCACCGGTCAGGGTGGCGACGTCGATGAGGTAGTCGGGCTCGTCCTCGCCGGCGCGGACGATGGCGTCGGCCAGGATCAGCCGGCCCTCGGCGTCGGTATTGATGACCTCGACGGTGGTGCCGCCGTACTGGGTGAGCACATCGCCGGGGCGCTGCGCGGTCGCCGAGGGCATATTCTCGGCCATCGGCACGGTCGCGGTGACGGTGATCGGCAGGCTCAGCCGCGCGGCCAGCAGCGCGGTGGCCACGACCGCGGCGGCACCGGCCATATCCGAGGTCATGTTCTCCATGTTCTGCGCGGGCTTGATGGAGATGCCGCCGGTGTCGAAGGTGATGCCCTTACCGACCAGCGCGACCTTCTTCGGGCCGCCTGCATAGGTGAGCCGCACCAGCCGCGGCGGACGCGAGGAGCCCTTGCCGACGCCGATGATGCCGCCGTAACCGCCTGCCTCCAAGGCGTTCTCGTCGAGGACTTCGACCTCGAGCCCGGCGGCCTCGGCCAGAACCTGGGCGCGTGCGGCGAACTCGGCGGGGTAGAGGTGGCTGGGCGGAGTGTTGACGAAATCGCGTGCGGTGGCGACGGCTTCGGCCACCAGCTGCGCGCGCAGCAGCTCCATGATGCCGAAACTCGGCTCGGGCACCAGCAATTCGACGCGCACCACCGGACGCTCGTCGGGCTTGGGTGCGGTCTTGTCCGAGCGGAACGGGGTGAACGAGTAGGCGCCCAGATAGAAGCCCTCCGCCGCGGCGGCGAGGTCGAGCCCGGACAGCGTGGTCGACACCAGTTCGGTGCCCGACAGCGACCGTGCGGCCACACCGGCGCTGCGGCGGATCTGCTCGGCGTCGAGTTTGTCGGCGCTGCCGAGGCCGACGGCGAGCACGCTGGTGACGTTGTCGAGTCCGGCGGGCGCGGGAATCCGGGTCAGTTCCTCGGCCTTGCCCTTCGCGCCGACGGCGCCGAGCTGATCGAGCAGTTGTGCGCGCAGCTCGGGCCCGAGTACATCACTGAACATGTCCTCGGGCGCGATGGCCGGGCCGTCCTCCGACGAGGTCAGTCCGATGACGAGCACATCGGTGTCGGGGCCGATGGATTCGGTGCGATGCAGTTCGGGGCCCAGCGGGCGATCAGCGACAGCGGTCATGGGCTCAGGCTAGCCGCGGCGCGCCGATCGGCGAGCGCGACCTCGGGCGAACCCGCGGCAGGCCGGGTGGTCGGTCACGACGCGGGGTGCCGCCGGTAGCGCGCGGCGACACCGTCGAGGAGCAGGTCGATGCCGGCGTCGATGACTGCGTCGAAATCGACCTCCGGCGGCCCGGTGCCGAACAGTTTGCCCAGCACCGGACGTATTGCCGGATCGAGCAGCTCGGCCAGCTCGGCCTGCACCTGCTCACCGGGCTGGGCGTCCGGATCGAGCGCTCGCTCCACGTACTCCGCGCTCCACATCAGGGCGATGCCCTGGACCAGGCCGGACAGGGCGAGGTAGATCGACAGGATCTCGTGCGGCGTCATGGCCGGCTCGTCCAGTGCGCTGAAGGTGCGCTCCAGGATGTCGAACAAGGCGGGACCGATCGGTGGCCGGGTCCGGGCCAGCACCGGCAGCAACCACGGATGACGCTGGTAGAGCTGCCATTCCTGACGCGCCTCGTAAGCGACGCGGGCGCGCCATCCGGTCAACTCCGGTGGCGGCGGCGGTACCTCGGCGAGGACCAGTTCGGCCATGGCGGCCAGTAGCGCGTCGCGGTCGGCGTAGTGCCGGTACAGCGCGGCGGTGGTGACGCCGAGTTCGCCGGCCAGCCGCCGGGTGGACAGGCCGTCCAGGCCGAGGCGATCGGCCAGTTCGACGGCGGTGCGGGCGATGGTGACGGCGGTCGGCGGTGCGCCGGTGGCGCGGCGGCGGGTGGGTGCTGTGTGGTGCGCCGGGATGAGGGCGTCGCGGCGGGCACGGTACGCGCGGGCCTGGCAGGAGCGGGAGCAGTAGCGGCGGCGTCGTCCGCGGGCCGGGTGGGCGAGGGGTTGTCCGCAGGTCACGCATGCGTCCAAGGCCGCCATTTCATCACCCTAAGCAGTGTGACGAAATGATGGCAAGGGCATTGTCGTCGCTCTACTTTGGCACCCAGACACACTGTTCACGGCGGGAGGAAACGGATATGGGTACCACGCTGACGGTGCGGCGGGCGAGCGAGGCGGATCGGGATGCGGTGGTCGAGGCGTTCGGCAAATGCTCGGACGAGGCGGTGACGGCCTGGGTGCTGGAGGGGCATCCGGTCGAGGCCTACATCGACCAGCATGTGCCGATGATCATCGATCGCGGGTTGAAGGAGGACGAGATCTGGATCGCCGGGGCCGGCGAGGAGGTCTGGGCGGTATCGATCTGGCAGCACGTCACCTCGATGGACCGGTTCGTCGCCGAGGCCGAGGAGGCGCGGGCGATGCGGGAGCAGATGCCGGAGCTGAGCATCGCGCGGCGGCTGGACGCGGTGATGTCGTTGCTCGCCGCGGAGCACCCGCGCGAGATTCCGCATCGGTATCTCCAGGTGATCGTCACCGTGCCGGAACATCGCGGCAAGGGTGCGGGCGCGGCGATCCTCGCCGACCGGTTGCCGGTGTTCACCGCCGAACGGATTCCGGCGTTCCTCGAGGCCAGCACCGAGCGCTCGTCGCGGTTGTACGCGCGCCACGGATTCGAGGCCACCGGTATCAACCACACGCTGCCGGAGAACGGGCCTACGCTGCGGCCGATGTGGTTCCGGCCCTGATTCGGCCGGTCCCGACGGGTGGGACAGCGCCGCCGCCCGGCGGGTTAAGCTCGCCGGGTGAGCGACGCTGACCTGCTGCAAGGGCCGATCCATGATCTCCACGTCGAACTGGGTGCGAGTTTCGCGCCGTTCGGCGGGTGGGAGATGCCGGTGTCGTATGCGGGCACCGTGGCCGAGCATCAGGCGGTGCGGACCACGGTCGGGCTGTTCGACGTCAGCCATCTCGGCAAGGCGACGGTGCGCGGGCCCGGTGCGGCGGAGTTCGTCAACGCGACGCTGAGCAACGACCTGGGGCGGATCCGGCCGGGTAAGGCGCAGTACACGCTGTGCTGCACCGAGGACGGCGGCGTCATCGACGATCTGATCGCCTACTACGTCGCCGACGACGAGATCTTCCTCGTGCCCAATGCCGCCAACACCGCAACCGTCGTGGCGGAGCTGCGGAAGGTGGCGCCCGAGGGCATCACCGTGACCGACGAGCACCGCGACTACGCCGTGTTCGCGGTGCAGGGCCCGCGCTCCACCGAGGTGCTGACCGCGCTCGGCCTGCCGACCGACCTCGAGTACATGGCCTACGCCGACGCCGAATGGGATGGGCGGCCCGTGCGGGTCTGCCGCACCGGCTACACCGGCGAGCACGGCTACGAGCTGCTGCCGCGCTGGGCCGACGCCGAACCGCTGTTCCGCGCCCTGGTCCGCGAGGTGCAGGCCGCCGACGGACAGGTCGCCGGCCTCGGCGCCCGCGACACCCTGCGCACCGAGATGGGTTATCCACTGCACGGGCACGAGCTGTCCACCGAGATCTCGCCGGTGCAGGCGCGGGCCGGGTGGGCGGTCGGCTGGAAGAAGCCGGAGTTCTGGGGCAAGGCCGCGCTGGAACAGGAGAAGGCGGCCGGACCCAAGCGAATCCTGTTGGGGCTCAAGGCTCTCGATCGCGGTGTGCTGCGGCAGGGGCAGCAGGTCCTGCTCGGGGATCAGGTCGTGGGGGAGACCACCTCGGGAACGTTCTCGCCGTCGCTGAAGGTGGGTATCGCGCTCGCCCTGCTCGACACCGGGGCCGCGCTGGAACCGGGTGCCGAAGTCGCGGTGGATGTGCGTGGGCGGCGGCTGCGGTGCGAGGTGGTCCGGCCGCCGTTCGTCGAAGTCAAGGCGAAATAGCCGGCGCCATGTCGCGAGGTTGCCGAGCCGGACAACGCGCCGAAAAGCGGCGAAACCTCGACCGATAAGATCGCCGTATGACCGCTGCTGCACAGTTCACCCGTATTCCGCATCCGGCTCCGCTTCCGGAGCAGCGGGTACAGGAGATACTGACGGCGCCGGGTTTCGGTCGCTACTTCACCGACCACATGGTCTCCATCGACTACACCGAGGCCGCGGGCTGGAGCAACGCCCGCGTGGAACCGTACGGGCCGCTGTCGATGGATCCGGCGACCATGGTGTTCCACTACGGCCAGGCCATCTTCGAAGGGTTGAAGGCCTACCGCCAGCCCGACGGCAGCGTCTCCTGCTTCCGGATCGACGCCAACGCCGCCCGGTTCCGCCGGTCGGCGCGCCGGATGGCGATGGCCGAACTGCCGGACGAGCTGTTCATCGAATCGGTGCGTCAGCTGCTCGAGGTCGACGAGCGCTGGGTGCCCGCGGCCGGCGGTGAGGAATCGCTGTACCTGCGGCCGTTCATGTTCGCTACCGAATCCGGCCTCGGCGTGAAGCCGGCCGCGGCCTACAAGTACCTGCTGCTCGGCTCGCCCGCCGGTGCCTACTTCCCGCGCGGAGTGAAGCCGGTGCGCGTGTGGCTGTCCACCGAGTACGTGCGCGCGGCTCCCGGCGGCACCGGGGAGGCGAAAGTGGCGGGCAACTACGCGGCCTCGCTGCTGGCGCAAGCCGAGGCCACCGAGAAGGGCTGCGACCAGGTGGTATGGCTGGATGCCTGCGAGCGCCGCTACGTCGAGGAGATGGGCACCAACAACCTTTTCTTCGTCTTCGGGTCCGGTTCCGATGCCCGACTGGTGACGCCGGAACTGTCCGGTTCGCTGCTGCCCGGCATCACCCGCGATTCGCTGCTCACCCTGGCCGCCGACTCCGGCTACCAGGTCGAGGAACGCAAGATCTCGGTGGAGGAATGGCGTAAGGGCGCCGAATCGGGCGAGATCACCGAGGTGTTCGCTTGCGGCACCGCCGCGGTGATCACCCCGGTCGGCTGGGTGCGCACCGGGGACGAGGAGTTCGCCATCGGCGGCGGTGAGCCCGGCGAGGTCACCATGGCCCTGCGCGAGACGCTGACCGGGATCCAGCGCGGCACCTTCGCCGATATCCACCAGTGGATGCGCCGTCTGTGACGGTCCCCGGAAATCCGGCCGGCCGGCTGTGGCCGGGCCCGGCCGGAGGGGCGAATCGGCCGATCAGCCGGGCATGAGCGCCTGCCATTCGGCCAGTGACGTCGGGCGCAACACGTAGTTGTTGGCGCGGATCGTGTCGAGCGAGGCGTTCGGATCCTGGCTGTACCAGTGGCCGGGGTAGACCGTGGGATTGCCGTCCAATTCGGACAGATAGCGCAGGCTGCGGAACATCGCCTCGGAGTCGCCGCCGGGGAAGTCGGTGCGCCCGCACCCGTCGACGAACAGCGTGTCACCGGCGATCAGGCGGTTGTCGAACAGGAAGCACTGGCTGCCCGGGGTGTGTCCGGGGGTGTGCAGCAACTCGATGTCGAACGCGCCGACGCTCACCTTGTCGCCGTGGTCGTGGCCGGTGAGCTCGCTGGGCGCGATCCCGGTGACGTTGGCGACCCACGGTAGTTCCTGGTTGTTGACATGCACTGCGACGCTGGTCTTTTCGAGGAGCTCGCGCACCCCGCGCAGGGTGAAGCCGAGCATGGTCCCACCGACGTGGTCGGGGTGGTGATGGGTGGCGAGCACCCCCGTCAGCCGCAGCCCGTCCGCTTCGGCGATATCGGCCAGCTCACCGGCGGCATACGCCGGATCGACCACCACGCACTCACCGGCGTCCCGGTCGCCGATCAGATAGGCGAAATTGCGCATCTGCGTCGCGATGGGATCACCGACGGCGAAATCCCGTCCGGACAACAGCTGACGAAAGTACAGGCGCTCGGCTGACATACCCGTCACTGTAGGGCCATAGGTATCGGCGGTGTCGGGTCAGCTGGCCGATTCGACACCGTACGACCCGCCGAGTTGGAGATCCGCCCAGGTCGGGCGCTCTCCGGTGACTGGGACGGTCGTGTCCCCGGTGGTGTCAGGGGCCGAGGGAGAAGCCGAGGGCGGTGAGGGCGGTGGTGGTTTCAATGACGGTGCCGAGGACGTCGCCGGAGAGACCGCCGAAGCGGCGCAGGCAGTGGCGGACCAGGACCAGGACGGCGAGGGCGGTGAGTGCGACGACGAGGGGGCCGAGCCAGCCGTGGGCGGGGAGAGCGAAGAAAGCGGCGGCTACGGCTGCCAGGGTCCAGGCGGCGATCGTGATCGGCGATTGCGTGCCCGCGACCAGAGCGCCGAAGCCGGTACCCGGGGCGGCTGTGGTTCCCCTGCGGCAGGCCGCGACGACGGCGACCCTGGGCAGGGAGACGGCCAGGATCACCGCGAACCAGCGTCCCTCATCGGCGAGGGCGGCGAACGAAAAGGCTTGCAGGGCAACGGTGAAGACGATGGCGGCGACGCCGAATGGGCCGGCGCTGCCGCTCTTCATGATCTCGCGGGCCCGTTCGGGTGGGCCGTAGCTGCCGAGGCCGTCGGCGGTGTCGGCGAGCCCGTCCAGGTGCATGCCCCGGGTGCTCAGCGCGAGCACCCCGACGGTGACCAAGCCGGCCACCGCCGAACTCGCCCCGGCCACGGTGAGCAGCCACAGAACTCCGCACGCGAGCACACCGAGCGATGCCCCGACCACCGGGGCCCAGGCGATGGCGATCGCCGCGCTCTCGCGGTCGACGGTGTCGGGTCCGCGGACGGGGAGAACCGTCAGCCAGGAGAAGGCGAGACGCGGTCCGATCATGGGGTCGGCTCCGTCACCCCGTACGTGGTACCGGCGCCACGAGGCGGTCGGCGCGGCGCCGAGTGACCGAGCGGCTGGGCCGTCATTTGTGCAGGTCGACGGCGGCTGTGGCGTCCGAAGTGCTGACGCCGGCTTCGTCGAAGGTGGCCATCTCGGCGAGGGTGGCGACGGCAGCGCGCAGGATCGGCAGCGCGGTGAGAGCTCCGGAGCCTTCGCCCAGGCGCATCTCGAGATCGATCAGTGGGTCCAGCCGCAGGTTGGTCAGGGCCAGTGCGTGGGCCGGTTCGGTGGAGCGGTGGCCGGCCAGCCACCAGTCGCGGGCGCCTGCGGCGAAGTCCTCGGCGACCAGTGCGGCAGCGGTGGTGACGAGCCCGTCCAGGATGACAGGGGTGCGGCGGACAGCGGCCTGGGCCAGGAAACCCGCCATCGCGGCGATATCGGCGCCCGCCGCGACGCGCAGCAGATCGACCGGATCCTTCGCGACCGGGCGGGCGCGGCGCATGGCATCGCGGATGGCGGCGACCTTGCGGATCCAGCCCGCATCGTCGACACCGGTGCCGCGCCCGACCGCCGCCACCGGTTCGGTATTGGTGAGAGTCGCGATCAGCACGGTGGCGGGAGTGGTGTTGCCGATGCCCATATCGCCGGCGATCAACAGGTCGGCGCCCGCATCGATCTCCTCGTCGGCGATCGCGCGGCCCGCGGCCAGTGCGGCGGCGACCTCGTCGGCAGTGAGGGCGTCCTCGCGGTCGATGCACCCGCTGGACCGGCGCACTTTGTGCTGCGAGATGCCCGGATCGGTGTCGGCGTCGACCGCCATGTCGACCACCCGCACCGTCGCGCCGGCCACCCGCGCCACCGCGTTCACCGCCGCCCCGCCGCCGAGGAAGTTGGCGACCATCTGGGCGGTCACCTCGCTCGGATACGCCGAAACCCCTTCCCGTGCGATCCCGTGATCACCGGCGAACACCACCACCCGGGCCCGCTCGAACTGCTTCGGCGGGCACACCCCCTGACAGGCCGCGACCCAATTGCCCAGTGCCTCCAGCCGTCCCAGCGCACCGGCGGGCTTGGTCAGCCGGGCCTGCCGCTGCTGCGCCGCCGCCCGCACCTGCGCGTCCGGCGCCGCAACCGCCCCGAATCCGTCTGTCACTGTGCCGAGCTCCTCCGGTCGCACCTGCATCACTGCGCACCATCTTGCCCGGCGATGATCACCCGGCGCCCACCACCCGCCACGCCGTCATCGCTTCTCAGTCGGCCAGCAGTTCCCGCGCCAGCGCTTCGCCCCACCAGCGTTCGACCCGTTCGGGCGACCAGCCGCGCTCGACGGTGCAGGTGGTGTAGACGTCGACATTGCACAGGGCGGCGTAGATGTCGGTGGCGGTCGCGATATCGAGCCCGGGACGCAGGGTGGCGTCGGGCCAGGACGAGAACACCTCGACGCGGGTGCGATCACCCAGCTTGCGGGCGCGCTCGTAGACGTCGGCCAGTTCCGGTTCGGTGCGACCGGCCTCGCGCACCAGCTCGATGAGATTGCCGGCGCGCTCGAACAGCCTGCGGTCGTAGCCCGCCATGGCGGCGAGCTGCCCGGCCGGATCGGCGCGATCTTCCAGTTCGGCCAGCTGCTGCGGCTGGTCGGCGGCCAGATCCGCGGCGTTCACCAGGGCCCACACCAGGCCGGTCTTGTTCCCGTAGGCCGCGTACACCGTCGGCACCGAGACCCCGGCGGCCTCCGCGACGTCGCGCACGCTGGTCGCCGCCCAGCCCTTGGCGGTGAACAACCTGGCCGCGGCCTCGGCGATATCGCTGCGCGTGCGATCGGCCTGGGACTGGCGGCGCAGGGATTCGTAACGGCGGCGTTCCACGCGTTGACGCTCCAATCTTTCGGTCAGCTCAGGCGCAGGGGTAGTCCCGCGACGATGAGGACGGCTTCGTCGCAGACCTGGGCGAGGCGCTGGTTGAGGGTGCCGAGCTCGTCGCGGAAGAGGCGGCCGGAGCGGGTGGCGGGGATGACGCCCATGCCGACTTCCGGGGTGACGATGACGAGGCGGTGGTCGTAGCCGGCGACGGCGGCGACGAGGGCGTCGGTGTCGGGGGAGACGGTGCCGCGCGGTTCGTCCCAGGCATTGCGGGCGTCGATACGGGCGGTGAGCCAGGTGCCGAGGTCGTCGATCAGCGTGGCGCCGGGGAAGGGGTCGGCGAGAACCGTTGCGGTATCGGCGTTCTCGACGGTCTCCCAGTCGGCGGGTCGGCGTTCGCGGTGCTTGGCGATGCGTTCGGCGAAATCGACGTCGGCCGGGTCGGGGATCGCCGTGGCGATGTAGCGGACCGGGCCGCCCGCTACCAGCGACTCCGCATACGCCGACTTCCCCGATCGCGCGCCGCCGAGCACGAGCGTGCGGCGCGCGGGGGACGGGTGCGGGGTGGGCGACACCCGTGCACGCTACCAATTCGGCTGTCGGTGGTCGGATGCCGCGCGTAGCGGCTGCCCCACGCCCGATCGATGCGGCATCTGCCTGCGATTCGTCCGACTCGGCGTTCATACGGGGCTGGGCGAGAACGCGGATCGGCTGCATCGGCAATCGCGGTGGTTCGGCGTGCGAGGCGACGCGGAGGCCACCGCACTATGTCGTCCCCGTACCGAACCGCCGCCGATACTCCGTCGGCGCGATGCCGACCACCCGCTGGAAGTGGTGGCGCAGCAAGGCCGCCGATCCGAAGCCGGCGCGGGCGGCGATCTGCTCGAGTCCGAGGTCGGTGTCCTCCAGCAGGTGTTCGGCGGCCTGGACGCGCTGAGTCGTCAGCCATTTGACCGGGGTGGTGCCGGTTTCGGCGGCGAAGCGGCGGGCGAAGGTGCGGGTGGACATCATCGAGCGGGCGGCCAGCGATTCCACGGTGTGCGGGAGCTCGAGGTTCTCCTGCATCCATTGCAGGGTCGCGCCGAGGCTGTCGGAGGCACAGTCGGGGACGGGGCGTTCGATGAATTGGCGCTGGCCGCCGTCGCGCTGCGGTGGGACCACCATGCGGCGGGCGATGCCGTTGGCGGCGGCGCTGCCGATTTCCCGGCGCACCAGGTGCAAGCAGGCGTCGATGCCCGCGGCGGTGCCCGCGCTGGTGATGAGGTTGCCTTCGTCGACGAACAGCACGTCGGGGTCGACGGTCGCTTCCGGGAATTGGGCGGCGAGCTGGTCGACATAACGCCAGTGCGTGGTGCACTTGCGACCGTCGAGCAAACCCGCCGCACCCGCCAGGAACGCACCCGAGCAGACGGTGAGCACGATGGCCCCGGCCTCGGCGGCCGCGCGCACGGCATCGACGACGACGGGGTCGTGGCGGGCCGTGGCCGGGAAAGCGGGAATTGCCACCAGATCGGCGTGTGTGAGTTCGCCGAGGCCGTACTCGGGCGTGACCGAGATCCCCGGCGAGGTGGCAGGCAAGGGTCGTCCGGGTTCGCGCCCGCACACCCGGAAATCGAATCCGGGCAGGCCATCGGCGGTGCGGTCGAGGCCGAACACCTCGCAGACCACGCCGAACTCGAACATGGCCAGCCGTTCGGACAGCACGACGGCGACCTTGGACAACATGCCGACAGTTTATCTGGCCGAATATTGATGAACTATGTCAGTACTGCCACTTTCGGCCGGATCTTGCTCGGCAAACAATTACTGCCATGGCTGGATTGGTGATAACCCTGGTGGCATTGGCAGCGTTCGTCGCGGCGATAGGCTGGCTCGGATTCGGGCGAGCGGGTTCGACCGACGTCATCGATCGCGACGTCGAACGGGCGCGTGAAGAACTCGCGGCGATGCGGTCCCGAGCGCCGCACCGCTGATCAGCTGCGGAAAAGGGGAGGCTAGTCGAAGCGCCGTAGCCGGGGGCTGCCCGCCGCAGTGGCTACCGACAGTGGGACAGGCCGCCGCCGGCGACCGCAGGACGCGAACCTCAGACCGCGTCGCCCGGACCCACCCGCGGCTTCGGCGCCCGCATCTTGCGGATCTGCGAGGCGCGCACGAACGCGTACCACCCGAGCCGGAACCCGGTGTCGGTGGAATCGGGGAACCGCTCACGGACCCGGTTGTTGACGATGCGGCCGAGCATCACGCCCTCGATGGCCATGAACAGCATCATGACCAGCATGGCCAGCGTCACGATCGATTGCAGCGCGGGCGCAGCGAACATCGACAGGATCAGCACCAGCGCCATCGGCATGAACAGGCCGACGAGGTTGCGCCGGGCGTCGACGATATCGCGGACGAACGCCCGTACCGGGCCCTGATCGCGGGGCAGCAGGTACTTGTCTTCACCGGCGAGCATGCGGGCGCGCCGGTCCTGGGCGGCGGCGCGGCGCTCGGCGGCGGCCGTCTTGCGGTCCTGCTTGTTGCCGCGGGCTGCCTTGCGCCGGGCGCGGGCCTCTTTCGCGGTGAGCGGGGCGGGCGCGACCGGGCCGCGACGCCGGGCTTCGGCGTCACGGCGCTTCGGGGTGGGACGGCCCTTGCCCGCGGTTGCGGTGGCCGCCTGCCGCGTCGAGTTCGCGGCGGTATCGCCGTCCGCGCTCGTGCGGTCGGCGGGCTCGTCGGTGGTGCTGGAGTCGCCGCGGCGGAACAATTTCACAGCAACCAGGCTATTCGATGTATGTCATCGCCGGAAATGCGGTCTGCCCGACACACGTGGGCAGGGTCACCCGGGTCGCGTCCGGTGCAGGCGAGGAAGGTGGCAAGATGGGAATAGCAGCCCGCCCGGTGGTGTTGACTCCCGACGAGCCGTGCGCTGTTCACGGGATGACCACAGCTGTCCTTAGGAGAGTTCATGACAGTGCAGAACGAGACCGAAGTCCACGGTGTGACGCTCACCGACGCAGCCGCCGCGAAGGCGAAGGCGCTGCTGGACCAGGAGGGTCGTGACGACCTGGCACTGCGGATCGCCGTGCAGCCGGGTGGTTGCGCGGGCCTGCGCTACCAGCTGTTCTTCGACGACCGTTCGCTCGACGGCGACCTGACCGTCGATTTCGGTGGCGTCACCCTCGCGGTCGACCGGATGAGTGCCCCGTACGTGCAGGGCGCCTCGATCGACTTCGTCGACACCATCGAGAAGCAGGGTTTCACCATCGACAACCCCAACGCCACCGGCTCCTGCGCCTGCGGCGATTCGTTCAACTGATCTCAGTTGTTCCTTCAACGGACACGTAGTTGATACGGTGAAGACCCGGACTCCGGTCCAGGTCTTCGCCTTTTGCCGCCTTCTCCAGAGGGGTTCAGCTACGTGTCCATTGCCGTATCCGCGTCCATTGCGACCGACCATCTCATGCGTTTTCCCGGGCGGTTCGCCGACGTACTGCTGGCCGATCAGCTCGACCATGTTTCGCTGAGCTTCCTCGTCGACGATCTGGTGATCCGTCGCGGTGGGGTCGGCGGCAACATCGCCTATGCCATGGGTCTGCTCGGCCGCAATCCGCTGCTTCTGGGCGCCGTCGGCGCCGATTTCACCGAGTACCGGCAGTGGCTGGAACGCCACGGCGTCGACTGCTCGGCGGTCCGGATCTCCGATTCCGCGCACACCGCGCGCTTCGTCTGCACCACCGACGAGGACATGGCCCAGATCGCCTCGTTCTATCCCGGTGCGATGAGCGAGGCCCGCGACATCTCGATCGCCGGCCTGGTGGAGAACCGCACCCTCGACCTCGTGCTGGTCGGCGCGAACGATCCCGAGGCGATGCTGCGCCACACCGCCGAATGCCGGGAACTCGACATTCCCTTCGCCGCCGACCCCTCCCAGCAGCTGGCCCGCCTCGACGGCGATCAGACCGTCCAGCTCATCGACGGCGCCGCCTATCTGTTCACCAACGAATACGAGTGGGGCCTGCTCAAGCAGAAGTCCGGGCTGACCGAGGAGGAAGTCGCCTCGCGGGTCGGCATCCGGGTCACCACGCTCGGCAAGAACGGTGTGCTGGTCGTCGATCGTGACGGCACCGAGGTCCGCGTCGGCGTGGTGCCGGAGAACGCCAAGGTCGACCCGACCGGCGTCGGCGATGCCTTCCGCGCCGGCTTCCTCACCGGCCACACGGCGGGGTTGAGCCTGGAGCGCTCCGCGCAGCTGGGTTCGCTGGTGGCGGTGCTGGTGCTGGAGACTGTCGGTACCCAGGAATGGAGCCTGGACCCCGACGACGCCCTCAAGCGTCTGACCCAGGCGTACGGACCTGAAGCCGCCGCCGAATTGGAGCCGTTGCTGCGCTGAGGTTCTCTCGGGCGGCACGCCGCGTGTGCAGTCCGAACCGAACTCCGAACAACCGAGTGCCCCGCTCGAAAAGAGCGGGGCACTCGGGTTTTCAGCTCGCAGTTACAGCGACACCGGGTACGTCGGCTCCTGGATCTCCGGCTTGATCCGGTCCTCGACGAAGATGCCGTGCCACACCATGAACACCAGCAGCGTCCACAGCCGGCGGCTGTGATCCGACGTGCCGGCCCGGTGCGCTTCGAGCATCTTGGTGATCGCGGCCTTGTCCAGCAGGTGATCGGTCTGCGATTCGGCGATCTGCTGCTGGGCCCAGTCGTAGAGTTCGGTGCCGCGCAGCCAATGCCGCAGCGGGACAGGGAAACCCAGCTTCGCGCGGTGCAGCACATGCGCGGGCACGATGCCCTCGAGCGCCTGGCGCAGCGCGTACTTGGTGGTGTCCTTGGTGATCTTCTGCTCGAACGGGATCTGCTCGGCGACCGCGAAGACCTCCGAATCCAGGAACGGCACCCGCAGTTCCAGCGAATTGGCCATCGTCATCTTGTCGGCCTTGACCAGGATGTCGCCGCGCAACCAGGTGAACAGGTCCAGATGCTGCATCCGGGCCACCGGGTCCCAGCCGCGCGACTTCGCGTAGATCGGCGCGGTGACGTCCTGATGGGTCCATTCGGGCCGGAAATCGCGCAGCACCGCACGCAATTGGGCATCGTTGAAGCTGCGCGCATTGCCGTAGTAGCGCTCTTCCAGCGTGAGCGATCCGCGGTGCAGCAGGCTCTTGCCGCGGGTGCCCTCCGGAATCCGGTCCGAGAGCTTGCCCGCCAGCCGGCGCAACCCCTTCGGCAGCCGCTCGAACGGCTTCAGCGACAACGGTTCCCGGTAGATGGTGTACCCGCCGAACAGCTCGTCGGCGCCCTCGCCGGAGAGCACCACCTTGACGTGCTTGCGGGCCTCCTTGGCCACGAAATACAGCGGGACCAACGCGGGGTCGGCCACCGGATCGTCGAGGTACCAGACGATTTCGGGGATGGCGGCGGCGAACTCGGCGGGGGAGACCACCTTGACGATGTGGCGGGCCCCGATCGCGGCGGCACTCTCGGCGGCGACGTCGACTTCGGAGTAGCCCTCGCGCTCGAACCCGGTGGTGAAGGTGATCAGGTTCGGGTTGTGCCGCATGGCCAGCGCGGCGATGGCGGTGGAGTCGATACCGCCGGACAGGAACGAACCGACGGTCACATCGGCGCGCATGTGCTTGGCGACCGAATCCTCCAGCGCCGCCGCGATCTCCCGGTAGCGGGCCTGCTCGGACCCGGCCGCGAACGGCTTGACCCGGAACCGCGGCTCGAAGTAGCGGACGATCTTCGGCTGCTCGCCGGGCTGGACCATCGCGTAACTACCCGACTCCAGCCTGCGGATCGCCGCATGCAGGGTCTCCGGCTCCGGCACGTACTGCAGCACCGTGTAGTGCTCGAGCGCGCGCGGATCCAGCTCGTCGCCGGAACCGATCGCGGGCAGCAGCTCCAGCAGGCTCTTCTTCTCACTGCTGAACGCGGTGCCGCCGGGGCCGGTGGCCAGGAACAGCGGCTTGATGCCGAACGGGTCGCGGGCCAGGAACAGCTGCTCGGTCTCGGTATCCCAGATCGCGAATGCGAACATGCCGCGCAGCCGGCGCACTGCATCCGGGCCCCAGTAGTGGAAGGCCGCCACGATGGACTCACTGTCGCCCTCGGTGGCGAACATGGCCCCGTCGGGGAACTCGGCGGCGTGCTCGCGCGCCAGTTCCTCGCGCAGCTCCAGGTAGTTGTAGATCTCACCGTTGAAGGTGAGGGCATAACGCTGCGGGTTGTCGGCCGGACCCCAGCGCAGCGGCTGATGCGAATGCTCGATATCGATGATCGACAGCCGGTTGAAACCGAAGATCACATGCTCGTCGTGCCAGGTGCCGCGCTCGTCCGGGCCGCGGTGGCGGCCGCAGTGCAGGGCGTCGTACACCTGCTCCACCGTGTCGGGCGCTGCTTTGTCAGACGTCAGAAATCCGAGCAGTCCACACACGGCGTCGGCAACCTCTTTCCTGCGGTCGGTACCGCGCCGATCCGGGTCGCGCGCGGCGGGGGATTCCCTGGCGAAAATCTAGTGACCGAGTATGCCCCACTCGACGGCTGATCGCGTTGTTCAGGGGCGGTCGGCATTGCCGCGAACCCCCGCGTGCTGGGCGTATGTGCGCACCGGCGCGGATGCGTACCGCAGCACGGAGTGTCGAAGCCGACCCGACGCGGAACCAAGACCAGGTTTGGTCTACGCTGCGTAGTACTCGGGCCGTCCCGTGGTGCTCCGTGCGCGAAAGCGCCGGTCTCCGCGGCGAGGTTCGGACAAGCTGTTGACGTGCCGTCCCCAGCGGGCGGTGCAGTGTCGGAATGTGTGGCGACCAGGAAGGCGTGAGCGTGGCGCACAAGGCGAGCGACGAGATCGGGGCACACCCCGCCCGGGGGCGGCAGGGCCGTGTCCTTCGGCGGGCCGGGCTGGCGGTGTCCTTGGGGATCACCGCGATGCTCGTCTCGGGCTGCTCGATCGACAATGTCTGGCTCCGGTTCGGCTGGCCCTCGGGCATCACGCCGCAGGCCACCCGCATGCGCGAGCTGTGGACCTGGTCGGTCGTCGCCGCCCTGCTGATGGGTGTGCTGGTGTGGGGCCTGACCTTCTGGACCATCGCCTTCCACCGCAAGAAGAAGGACTCGCCGGAGTTCCCGCGCCAGACCGGCTACAACGTGCCGCTGGAGCTGACCTACACGGCGATCCCGTTCGTGATCATCGCGGTGCTGTTCTACTTCACCGTCGTCGTGCAGAACTACGTGCACGAAAAGGTCGACAACCCCGACGTGGTCGTGGACGTGACCGCCTTCCAGTGGAACTGGAAGTTCGGCTACCGCACCGTCGACCTGAAGAACGGTTTCACCTACAACGGCATCGATACCGAGCGTGAGGCCCTCAACCAGGAGCAGCTGAAGGCCTACGAGGAGCGCGTCGACGCCGAGCACGGCCACCCGCAGCCGGGCCCGGTGCACGGTAAGCCGGAAAACGACATCCTGTCCTACCTGCACTACGACAAGATCGAGACCGTCGGCTCCAGCAACGAGATCCCGGTGCTGGTGCTGCCGACCGGCAAGGTCATCGAGTTCCAGCTCGCCGCCGCCGACGTCATCCACGCCTTCTGGGTGCCGGAGTTCCTGTTCAAGCGCGACGTGATGCCGAACCCGAAGGAAAACCACTCCGACAACGTCTTCCAGATCACCAAGATCGAGAAGGAAGGCGCGTTCGTCGGGCGCTGCGCCGAGATGTGCGGTACCTACCACTCGATGATGAACTTCGAGGTCCGCGCCGTCTCGCCGGAGAAGTTCCAGGCCTACATCGAAGCGCGCGACAAGGGCATGACCAACGCCCAGGCGCTCGAGTCCATCGGTGAATCGCCGGTGGCCACCTCCACCCGGCCGTTCAACACCGACCGCACCGTCAAGAGCGCGGCCGAGAGCAACTGAGGACTGATCTGACATGAAGATCGAAGCGCGGATTTTCGAACTGCTGACGGTGTTCTTCGTCATCGTCGGCATCGTCTACGGCTTCTTCACGGCACAGTCGCGCACCGGCGTCGAATGGGCGGGCACCACCGCCATCGTGCTGACCGCGGGTCTGTCGCTGATCATCGGCACCTACTTCCGCTTCGTCGCCCGGCGCCTGGACCTGCGTCCGGAGGACTACGAAGACGCCGAGATCGTCGACGGTGCCGGTGACCTGGGCTTCTTCTCGCCCGGCAGCTTCTGGCCCATCTGCCTGGCGGCCGCCGGTTCGGTCACCGCCCTCGGCCTGGCCTTCTTCCAGTTCTGGCTGATCGGCATCGGCGTCGTGCTGGTCCTGATCGCCGCAGGCGGCCTGGTCTTCGAGTACCACATGGGTCCCGAGAAGCACTGAGCCACACATGACGAATGCCCCGCCGGTTACAACCGGCGGGGCATTCCTCGTTTCAGCGTCGGCCAGAGACGAAACCAGCCGGTGCTCGCCGCTCGCGTCGGTTCGGAGGGGTCGGCCGAGTGCCGCCTGAAGCGCGGTCGGCGCGCAAGTGGAGGTATCGATATGCTCACCGTGTGTCAGAGCTATGGATGTCACGCCGGGGGGAGCTCGGCGACACCGTGCGAGAGCCGGTGATCGGGTTTGTGGTCGGGCTGTTCTTGACCGTAGTCGGCATGTTCGTGCCGTTGTTCGCCACCGATCGTGGTGGTGACGGCCGGGAGACCTATTCGTTGTTCGCGTTGCGGGAAGAGGGGATCAGCGGCGTCTGGCTGCTGTTCGTGGTGGTCGCCGTGCTGGCCGTGATTGCGATCGCGTTTCCGCAGCGGTTCGCCACGTCCGCGGTTGGAACGTGCACGATGACCCTGACGTTCGCGTTGGTTATCGGAGAACTAATCCTGATCGCGTTCGGATATGCGGCCCTGGTCGCGCGATTGGAATCGACCAACGATTCGCGTAATTGGGCTCCCGACCATACCGACATGCTGCCGGGGCTGGTTGTCCCAGTGCTCGGCTTGGCGGTAACCACGGCGTGCGTCATCGCGTGGTGGTCCCGCACCGTGCGGGCACCCATGTGACCACTGGCAGCCACCGGTTGCCGGCGTAAGTAGCGCGAGACCGATCACGCGAGAAAACCGGCCGCCGGATTCGGGCGCGGCCGGGTTGCCCGCTGCTTCTGATCTACTCCGCCGATTCGTAGCGGAGGGCGTTCTCCGACCTGCAGATTTCGTCGATGGTGGTGACGATGTCGCGGAGCTGTTCGGAGGGGAGGGAGGCGGGGCGCAGGCGGCAGGTGAAGGTGATGAGGCCGTGGTCTTCGGTGGACAGGCCGCGGGTGGCCGATTCCTGGCGCAGGAAGTTCGAGCGGACGCCGTAGGTCATCGCGGAGATGACGGTGAAGCAGCCGGTGCGTTCGCGGTGGCCGGCGAACAGGTCGTGCAGGCGGTAGAAGACCGAGGTGTAGCTCGACAGTGGGGCGAAGACGCCGACGCGATAGGCGGGGCCGCGTTCGGAGGAGCTGATGACGGTGTCGGCGAGGTATTCGGCGTCGCGCAGGGTGAGCACCTTCGGAGTGAGCATGACCGCGCCCGCGGCGGCGTTGCGCACCGGCATGCCCGCACGCCCGCCGGCGGCCGAGGCGATCACGCCCAGCGATTTGCGGGCCCTGGTGCCGACCTCGCGACGCGCGCGCAGCGACCGGGTGGGCGCGGTGGGGTAGAGGCTCGACCACTGTCCGAACCGCACGGTGCCCAGCTGCACATGCCCGGTGCCCACCGGCCGCGACACCTTCAGCGGCGCGGTGTCGACCCAGCGGCCCACCTGCAACACCGCCTCACCGGGCCGCGCGACCTGACCGTGCGCGTACTCGACGAAGGAATCGAAATCCAGGAAGCGGTGCGCGTTGGTGCTGAGCCAGCTGTGGTCCTTGTCGACCTCGACGGTGTCCAGGGTCAGCGCGGTGATGATGCCCGCGCGCCCGCCGGCGCCGAGGATGCGGTGGAAACGCTCGGTGTGGTGGTCGCGCCCGCAGGTGCCGATACGCCCGTCCGGGTCGACGTATTCCAGGTCGACGATCTGGTCGATGAACATGCCGTATTTGTGCGAGGCCGTGCTCACCCCGCCGACGGAGGCGAAGCCGCCCGCGGTGATATCGCGGTGGTCGCCGACGATCGGCAGGCCCAGCCCGTGCGCGCCGAGCCGCCGGTCGATCTCGGACAGCCGGGCACCGGCCTGCACCCGGACCGTCCCGCGCCCGAGGTTGATATCGAGCACCGAGTTCATCCGGCGCATCGACACCACGGCGCGCTGATCGGGCACCGACACGCCGTCATCGGCCAGCTCACCACCGCAAACGGTGAGCGGCTCGGCGCGCTGACGCGAATCGCGCACGGTGCGAACGACATCCGCGGTGTCACGAGGGAGATGTTCTTCGGCGGCGACAGTGTGCGGCGTGCTCATGGCACGCAAGCTAACCACAGCGCGGCCCCTCGTGCGCGGCCGATCCATCCTCGTCACCGGCCCGGCGCGGGCAGCCGTCGGCTGAACAGCACCGATCCGTTCGCGTCGCACAGATTCACCGTCAGCTCCCTTGACCGGCCGTCGATCAGCACCTCGCCGAAATGCTGGTAGGCGCCGTCGAGCGGGGAGGTATTGGGCTGCGGCGGGGCGTGCACGAACACCGCTTCCGGCCCGAAGGTGGGGTCGAGGGTGTTGGGTCCGAATGCGCCGGCGTTGAGCGGTCCGGAGACGAATTCCCAGAACTCGTCGAAGTCGGTGAACGCCGCCCGCTCGGGGGAGTAGTGGTGGGCGGCGGTGTAGTGGACGTCGGCGGTCAGCCACACGACGCCGGTCACCCGATCGCGTTTGATGGCCGAGAGCACCTGGGCGATCTCGGATTCGCGACCGGACGGCGCGCCGGCCTTGCCGTTGGCGGGGCCCTCGTAGGCGGTCTTGCCGTCCGGCACCACCACCCCGAGCGGCAGGTCGTTGGCGATGATCTTCCAGGTGGCGGTTGAGGCGCGCAGGCCGTCGATGAGCCAGCGGGTCTGCTGCGGGCCGAAGATGCGGCCGTCGGGTGCGGTGTTGGCGCCGTTGGTGTCTTTGTAGGTGCGCATATCGAGCACGAAGACGTCGAGTAGCGGGCCGTAGGAGATGGCGCGGTAGAGCCTGCCGTCGGCGGCCTCGTGCGGATCGAGCGGATTCCATTCGTGGAAGGCCTGCCAGGCGCGGGCGGCGAGGACGTTCATATCCCGCTCGGTGTAGCCCTTGTCGGCGGCGACGGTGCCGCCGGGTGACCAGTTGTTGGTGGTTTCGTGATCATCCCACTGGACCAGTTGCGCGACCGAGGCATTGAAGCGGCGGACGTTGTCGTCGGAGAGGTTGTAGGCGTACTGGCCGCGGTACTGGTCGAGCGTTTCCGCGACCGCGCTCTTGGCCTCGGTGACGATGTTCTTCCAGACCCGGCCGTCGGGCAGGGCCACGGTTTCCTGCAATGGTCCGTCGGCGTAGACGACGTCGCCGGAGTGCAGGAACAGATGCGGGTCGCGGGCGGCCATGGTGGAGAAGATCTTCATGCCGCCGATGTCGGGGTTGATGCCGAAGCCCTGGCCGGCGACGTCACCGGACCAGTGCAGCCGGATATCTGCGGGCGCCAGCGGTGCCGTGCGGAAGACGCCGGTCAGCGGTTCGGAGGTGGCGCCGTCCTCACCTTCCAGGGTGACCCGGTAGTGCACGAGTTCACCGGCGGGCAGCCCGGAGACCCGCAGGCGCCCGGTGCCGTCCGAATCGGGGGTGAGCAGCGGCCCGGTGAATCGTTTGGCGTCGGTGAACGATTCGGTGGCCGCGGTTTCCACGATCAGCGTGGCCGGGCGGTCCGACCGCGCCCAGAGCAGGGCGCCGTCGCTGCGCGGATCGCCGACGGCGACGCCGTGGGTGAGCGTCGGCCGCTGCCGGACCAGTGCGGGCCCGGTGTCGTTCGAACACGCTGCCAGCGCGGGTGCGGCCACCAGGCCGAGCGCGGAGGTGCGCAGCAGTGCGCGCCGGGAGAAGCCGTTGCCGGGGCGGAGAACAACCATGGCGTCGACCTTGGCGGAGCCGGGGCAACGCAATGTGAACGGGCGTCGTCGGCTGGGTCAACGACTCGCCGAGCCGCGGTGAGCGCCTCAGCGCGAGGCGAGTGTGTTCAACCGGTGCCCGATCGCGGCGGTCCAATCCACTTGGCCCACTGTCGCGTAGTCGATCCACATGGTCCCGATATCGTCGCGGCCGGCTGCCAGGAAGCTGCCGCGCTTGTCCGCTTCCAGCACCACGTTCATCCCGTTGTCGGCGGCGAGGAAGGTCAGTTCGAGCTGGTTGATGCGCGGGAAACGCACGGAGGGACCGAATTCGATCTCCTGATAGAACGGCAGCTGCTGCACGGCGCCGGCGATGCGGCCGGATTCGACGTCGGTGCTGCGCAAGGCGAAACCCCAGCGCAGGATGGCGTCGAGCACCGCCTGCTGGGCGGGGAGTGCCGCGACGGCGATGGGGTCGGTGTCGGTGGCGTCCACGCCGCCGTCGAGGTCGACCACGGTGCGGACCGCGATGGCCGCGCCGGGCAGGTAGCGGCCGTTGTAGAAGGTGATCGGCGTTTCCATCGGAACCCGCAGCGCGAACGGGAATTCCGCGAACGATCCCGGCCCGACCTCGAAGCCGCCGTTGAGCGGCAGCTGCGCGAACGACGCTTCACCGATGGCTTCGCCGTCGCCGTATTCCACTTCCACGCGGGTCACCAGCTCGACGCCGACCCGCGATACGCGTTGCCGCGCCTGTCCGCCGCGCAACCGAACCACGCCCTGCACCACCCCGCCGGGCTGCACCCCGGTACCGGACAACTCGGTTTCCACTTCGGCCGCACCCACCCCGACCGACGCAAGCAACTTCTTGAACATGACCGCGACTCTGCCATCCCGGCCGCGGGGCGCCATTACCGATCGGTTGCGCTGTGATCGAGGTCATTCGGACGAAACCGGCACGGGCCACGGCGATTTCGGTGGTGACGACGGACGTGCCGCATCGGGGCTGTCGCGATGGTGTGAATCCGGGGCGGCGACGGCCACCCGCGCACCGTCCTTCAACGCCGACGCCCCGCCCACCGGAAGGGTGAGCGGGGCGTGGCAGACCTGGTGTCAGCTCGCGGCGGACTCGGGGATACGGGTGGCTTCGGGAGCCGAGCCCGAGGGCACACCCTTCTTCAGGCTGGCCGCGTAGACGTCGACGTACTCCTGGCCGCTCAGGCGCATCAGCTCGTACATGACCTCGTCGGTGACGGCGCGCTCGACGAAACGGTTGCCGCCCATGCCCTCGTAGCGGGAGAAGTCGATCGGCTCACCGAACTTGACGGTGACCTTGCGGCGACGCCAGCGGAACGGTCCGGGCGGGCTGACCTCGTCGGTGCCGATCACCGCGACCGGGATGACCGGGACGCCGGTCTCCAGCGCCAGCCGCGCCATACCGGTCTTGCCCTTGTAGAGGCGGCCGTCGGGGGAGCGGGTGCCCTCTGGGTAGAGCCCGACCAGGCGGCCCTGATCGATGAGCTTGCGGGCGGCGTTGAGCGCGTCCTCGGCGGCGCTGGCGCCACTGCGGTCGATCGGGTACTGGCCGGTGCCGCTGAAGAAGAACTTCTGCAGGCGGCCCTTGACACCGGGGGTGTTGAAGTATTCGGCCTTGGCCAGGTAGTTGATCCGGCGCGGGCTCATCAGGGGCGCGAACAACCAGTCCGCGAAGGAGAGGTGGTTACCGGCGAGGATGGCGGCGCCGTCGGCGGGAATGTTCTCCACGCCTTCTACCGTCGGCCGGTTGTAGATGTGGATGAGCGGGCCGATCAGCACGTACTTCAGCAGCCAGTAGAACATGACGTCCTTACCCCCGGGAGCGGGATCGTAGGCGGGCACCTCTCGGTTGCCGACTTTACCGCTGGACGCAGATCACATCCAAGCGCAGAGGCGAATCTCACCACACCGCGTCGGCGCGATGCCGTCCCGGGCAGCGTGCTGACGGGAGTTTCCGCGACTGCGGCGCGAGTCCGGCGGTACGCGCGGATGGCGCCGATTCGGTTTGCTGCGGGTGTGCTCGCGGGTCGTCCGGGCGCCGTTCTGCGAGGCCCGAGTTCGGCCGATGACCGCGTTCGGAGACGCTGGCGTTCGGCGACGATTGCGATCAACGGCGACCATGCCCCGCGGCGACCGGGTTCGGCGCCGACAGCGATCAGCGACCGGTGTGCGCGACCGAGGACATGTCACCGCCGGGCGAGGCGAGGGCGGCCCGTGCCATCTCCGCGGCGCCGATCATGCCCGCCGCCTCCCCGAGCTGGGTGGTGCGGATGCGGGCCAGCGGGCGGTGGCCGCGGCCGGTGAGGGTGGCGGCGTACTCGTCGCGGGCGTCGTCGAGGAACAGCGGCGCCGAACTGCTCACCCCGCCCGCGATCACGACCAGATCCGGATCGAAGATGTCGGCGACGAAGGCCAGGCCGAGTCCGAGCCAGCGGGCGAAATCGGTCATGGCGCGCAGCGCGAGCGGATCACCGTCCTGGGCCGCGCCCGCGACGCGACGGCCGGTGAGCGAACCCGGATCCCGCAGCACCTCCCTGGCCAGCATCGATGGGCCGGGTTCGGTGGCGAGCAGTTCGATTGCGGTATCGGCCAGTGCCGTCCCGCTGCAATAACGCTCCCAGCAGCCGCGTTTACCGCAGGCGCAGGCGCGCCCGTCCGGAACCACTTGCAGATGGCCGAGTTCGGGTGCGATGCCGTGGGTGCCGCGATAGAGCTTGCCGTCGATGAGCAGCGCGGCGCCGATGCCGGTGCCGATCGCGACCAGCACCACGTTGTGCCCGCCGGCCGCCGCGCCGAACCGGTATTCGGCCCACATGGCCGCGTTCGCGTCGTGTTCCAGCAGCACCGGCAGGCCCAGCCGGTCGGTCAGCCGCGCCGCGACGGGTGCGTCCTGCCAGGGCAGATGCGGTGCGAACCGGACGGTGGTGTGATCGCCGTTGACGAACCCGGCCACCGCGAGCCCCACCGCGTCGATGCGATGCCGGGAGGCGAGTTCGCGCACGGCCCGGTCGAGAGCGTCGTCGAGCGCGCGCGCCGAATGCGGTGTGGGCGCCTGCACGGTGTCGAGCACCGAACCCTCGCTGTCGACGACCGAGGCACGGATATTGGTGCCGCCGACGTCGATTCCGACGGTCAGTGGGTGCGAACCCGCCGCCGCTGCGGTCATGGCTTGATCGTCACGGGGATGGTGACGTAACGAGCGCGAGTGCGGGTGCCCTCGGCTGATGGGTGCGCTCCGGGTGCGGCCGCGCTGCCCGCCGGTGTGCCGCCGCTGCGGATGTCATCCCGGACGGCGTCGGCGGGATTGTCCGTGCGCGAGGCGCGGCGCCGGCCTTCGGCCCTGGACCGTCGAAGCCTGCCGCGCTCGGGTCGCGCGGAGTCGGCGCCGCCAGCGGGATCGGCGCTGGGCTCGAAGGACCCGGCGCCGGGTTCTGCGTCGGGCTGGGGGTCCTGCGGATCCGTACCCGCAGCATCCGCACTCGTCGACTCGTCCGAATCCGCCCGCTGGCCCGCGTCCTCCGGCCGAGCCCCGTGATGACGATGCCGCACACCGGGTTCCGTCCCGTCGGGCATCACCGGATCCACCGGCACACCGGCGAGCGCTTCCCGCAGCACCGTCACGATCGCGGTGCCGTGATCGGCGATGGCCGTGAGCACATCGTGCTGTTCGCCGCGTACCAGCGCGGCGGCCGCGCACACCGGGCACCAACTGCAGTTGTCCCATTCGGGTTTGCCGTCGGCGGCCGCGCGGCGCAGGACCGGTTCGACCCGTTCCAGGACGGCTTCGGCGAGCAGTTTGAGTTCGACGGCGAATTCGGCGAGGCCGTCGGGTTCGGCGGTGGCGGTCACAGCGGCCACACCTCCGGGTCGGGCTGGAAGCGGACGATGAGATAGCCGCCGTCGAGTTCGGCGGCGGCGACCGTGCACCGCCGCAACACCGGCGCCAGCCGCACCCGGCGCCTGACCCCGTCCGCTCCCACGATCAAATCGTCCTCCACTCGTCCCAGCCGCAACGTCGCCGGATCGGCGACCGGCAAATGCATCCGCATCGCGTACACCGAATGCAGCCCGGCGCCCGATTCCAGACGAACCTTCGGTTCGCCCGATCGTGTGCCGCCCTCCGCCGGATTGTTGCCCAGGACCGGGCCGGTGTCGAGTTCCGCGCCCGCGTCGCCGGTGCGCGTCGCGGCTGCGGCGCCCTCGTCCACCGCGTACGACAGCGCCGCCAGCGAACCCACACCCACCGGTTCCGGGCCGGTATGCGCGGCGACCAGCACCGGGACCTCGGGCATCGCGCGGCGCAGCCCGGCGATCACATCGTGCTGTTCGGCGCGCCGGTTCTGATACCAGTGCACCGCCGGATGCGCGGAATCGGCGGGCCCGGTCGGTTCCGGCATCGCGGGCAGCACCTTGTTCACCACCACCGCGTCCAGCCGCAACCCCAGCAGTGCCGCGGCCGAGCGCACCCGCGCCGATTCGGCGACCGCCACCCGCTCGGCGACGGTGATCAGGCGCGCGCCGGTGCGTTCGTGATCGGCCAGCAGATCACGCACCTCAGTCACCGCCGCGACGATGCGCTGCACGGTCGTGGCCAGCACCACGCGGCGCAGATCGGTGCCGATACTGCTCATCGCCCGCGCGTGCGGCGGCCACACCCGATCGAGATAGCCGAGCAGGGTGTCCGGCGCGGTGACGATGCGCAGCATGTCCGCCGACGGCGGGCAGTCCACCACGATGACATCCCAATCGTCTTCGCCCGCGTACCCGGCGATCTCGACCAGCATGAGCAGTTCCTGCACGCCGGGCAGCCCGGTGAGTTCGGCCGGATCCAGCGCGCCGAGGTCGATGCCGTGATCGTGGCCGGTGTCGGCCGACAGCAGCCGCGCGACCTCACGAAACCGGTCTTCCAGCAGCGCCAGCGAATCGATCTCGATCACCTCGAGGCCCGGCACCACCGAGGTGATGCCCGCGACCGTGCCCGGATCGTGCGGGAACCGGAATCCGAGGGCATCGCCCAGGGAATGGGCCTGATCGAGCGAGGCGACCAGCACCCGGGAACCCCCGCGCGCGTAGGACATCGCGGTCGCGCAGGCCAGCGTGGTCTTACCGACGCCGCCCTTGCCGATGAACAACTCGACCCGGGTGCGGTGCGCACCGCCCCGGCCGGTGCTGTGCGCGGTCAGCCTTCGACCCGTTTCTTCAGCTCCTTCAACGCGGTATCGGTGATCACCTTCTCGGCTTTGCGCTTGAACATGCCGATCATCGGGATGTTCAGGTCCACCGTGAGCTGGTAGATCACCTCGGTGCCGCCGTCGGGCAGATCGACCAATTCGTAGCTGCCGTCCTGGGCTTTTTGCAGATCACCGCTGAGCAGGGTCCAGGTGACGGCTTTGCCGTCCGGGCGCCAGGTGTAGGAGAGCACGTAGGTGTCCTTGACGACGCCGGCGTCGAGCACGAAACGCGCGGTGCGGGCGCGGCCGTCGGGACCGGATTCGAGCACCTCGACCGATTTCGCCGCCGACACCCACTCCGGGTAGGAGGGCAGATCGGCGATAACGGACATCACCTGCTGCGACGGGGCCGCGATGACGATCGATCTCTGGGTCCGGTCGGCCATGACGGTCAACGGTTCCTTTCCGGCGACGATGCTGGCGGTGAAACGTCGGGACGTGAGCTACGGGGCGACCCCGGCCGGGCGGTCGGCCTCCAGCCGGGACTTCACCTCGAACGACATCTTCTTACCCGCGACCCGGCGCAACCGGTTGGCCTCGGCCAGCCTGCGCGGCTCGATCGGGCGCGTGGGCTCGGCATGCAGGAAATAGTGCAGGATCACCCCGTCCAGCGAGGGTTCCAGCCACACTTCCATGGTTCCGGTCAGCGCGCCGCCGACGGTCCAGCGGATTCCCTTGTCGCCACGGTCTTCTCGCACGTCCAACGTCAGATCCGGCCACCAGCGCCGCCATTTCCCCGGCGCGGAGAGCACCTCACCGACCGCCGCGCCCGAGGCGGCGACGAACGTCTGATCTGCGACCTGGATACTGCTCACGGCCTGAGACTACAGCGCGGTGCGGGCGATCAGCTCAGCAGTTGGCGCAGGCGCGCGCCGAGGGTGTCCCAGCGCCACTGCTGTTCCACCCATTGGCGGCCTGCGGTGCCCATGCGGGCGGCGGCGTCGGGGTCGGCGAGGATGCCGACGAGGGCGTCGACGATCTGGTCGATCTTGCGGCCGTCGACCACGCGGCCGGTTTTGCCCTCGATGACGGTTTCCGGTGCGCCGCCGGAACGCCCGGCCACGACGGGCACGCCGGCGGCGGAGGCCTCGAGGTAGACGATGCCGAGGCCCTCGACGTCCAGGCCGGCGCCGCGGGTGCGGGCGGGCATGGCGAACACGTCGGCGAGGGTGTGGTGAGCGGCCAGCTCATCGGAACGGACCCGTCCGGTGAAGACGACCGAATCGCTGACGCCGAGCGCTTCGGCCAGGCCACGCAGCTTCTGCTCGTACGGGCCGCCGCCGGCGATGACCAGCACCGCGCCGTCCACCCGCTCACGGATCTCACGCATCGCCACGATCAGCGCGTCCTGGCCCTTGCGTGGCACCAGCCGCGACAGGCACAGGATCGTCGGCCGCTCGCCCAGGCCGTAGCGCTGCCGCAGTTCGGCGCGCGCGGCGGGATCGGGGCGGAAGACATCGGGGTCGACACCCGGCGGCAGATACTCGAGCGCGGCATTGCGGCCGAACGCCGCGGCGAACCGCGCCCGGGTGTACTTGCTGACGTAGGTGATCACATCGGTCTGCTCACCGATCACCCGCAATGCCTGCCGGGCCGCGGGCAGCATCGACCAGCCGACCTCATGCCCATGCGTGCTGGCCAGAATCCGCTCGGCACCCGCCCGGCGCAGCACCGGCGACATCAATGCCAGCGGCGCGGCGGCCCCGAACCAGACGGTGTCGCAGTTCTCGCTACGCAACAACTTCGCCGCCCGCCGCATCACCAGCGGCGTGGGCAGCATCAGCGTGGTGGGATGGCGCACCACCTGGAATTTCTGCTCGGCATCGAACTTCACATGACTGTCGCCCCGCCACCGCGGCGCATAGACCACCAGGTCATCCGGCGGCAACTGCCCGGCCAATGCCTGAAGATAGGACTGGATACCTCCCGGGCGCGGCGGGAAATCATTGGTAACCAGCAGAGTTCGAGCCATGCCCCCCAACTTACTGTGTTTGTTTGGCGTCGCCTGCGTCGCCGTTCACGCGCTGCTTGCCCGCAACCAGTTCTGCCAGCCGTTGATGACCTCCGCGCGGCCGACGCCGAAGATCTCGCGCATGGCCGCGTCTTCGGTGGCGGGGGTCTGGGGCCCGGTGGCGAGGCGGCGGTAGAGGGTGACCAGGCGGGCGTCGTCGTAGGTGGCGGCGAGGTAGGCGCAGATCGACCAGGCCGTTTCGTAGGCGGCGGCGGCGTCCGGGCCGGTGAATTCCGGGTCGCCGGGGAGGTCGGCAGGGACGGTGCCGGTGGCCAGCCGGGTGGTGAGCGTGGGGGCGATGTCGGTGAAGGAGTGGTCGCGGCCGCGGTGGGCGGCGTATTCGGCGAAACCTTCCAGCAGCCACTGTGGGGAACCGTCGACCGTCGCGGCCCTGGTGGCGACGTGGGTGAGTTCGTGGCGCAGCAGTGCGCGCAGACCGTCGGGGTCGAGGCGGCGCCCGGCGTCGGGGCCGAACACCACCCGCTGGCCGGTGGGCCGGGTGCCGGGAGTGAACGGATCCGACACCGTCGCGGCCGCGATCTCGCCGGGTAGTTCGGTGGTGGCGTGGACCAGGGCGGCGAATTCGGCGGGTGCGGACGACACGACCACCACCGGTGACCGGGACCAGTCCGGGCCCCACAGTTCGGTGACGGCATTGCTCGCGGTGGCCAGCTCGGCGGCGAGCAGGTCGACTTCGCGCTGATGTTGCGGATGTCCGGCGACCAGCGCGGGCTGGGCGCCGCCGGTGGGCACCTGCCTGGTCACCAGCGGGCCGAAGGGTTCGGTGATGCGCTGGATCTGCGCCAGCCGCGCGTCACCGGCGGCCTGCTGCGCCGCGACCGGAGCCGTGGTTGTGCCGGCCCGCGCCGCCCGCAACGGCGCCATCACCGAATCGGGGAGTAGCAGTAGCGCGGCACAGGTGCCGGTCAGCAGGACCACCATGACGGTGGTGAGGCAGAACTCGAAGCGCCGTCGTTGCGACAGCCAGTCACGGACGCGCCGCACACCGTTCATCGGTGCTCAGTATCGCCGAGCCGAGTGATAAGGCGTGGAACCCATGGGCGCGACGGCGACCGGCACGCCGAAGGTGGAGGCGTGCAGCATCAGGCCGTTGCCCGCGTAGATACCGACGTGCGAGATATCGGGGTAGAAGAAGACGACGTCGCCGGGCCGCAGATCTTCCTTGGCGACCGGCGTGCCGTAGGACGCCTGCGCCGAACTGGTGCGCGGCACATCCTTGCCGACCTGCTTGAACGCCCACTGCACCAGACCGGAGCAGTCGAATTGGTCCGGGCCGGTGGCGCCCCAGACATAGGGATCGCCCACCCGGGTGAGCCCGGCGGCCAGCGCGCTGGTGCCGCTGCCGGGGACCAGCCCGCGCAGCAGCGTGTCGCGATCGAAGCCGGGCGGGAACGGCGAGCCGGCCAGCGCCGACTTGTCCTGCGCCGACAGCGTGCCCCACGCCTCGATCACCTGGACGATGGCGCCCTGCAGATCGGCGCGTTTGCGTTCCAGGTCGCCGCGCACGGCATCGGCCTTCTCGGCGGCGGTGCGGGCATTGTCGGCGGCGGTGCGCGCGGTGGACTCGGCCGCTGTGGCCGCGTCGGTGGCCTTCTTGTACTGCTTCAGTTGCGTCGAGGTCTGGGTGGCCACCACATCGAGGGTGGACATCTGGTCGAGCAGCTGCTGCGGCGAATCGCTGACCAGCACCGAGAACAGGCGGTTGGTGCGCGCGCCCTGATAGGCGGCGATCGCGGTGCGGTCGATGACCGGCTGATACTTGCGGACCTCGTTGCGCGCGGCGGTGACGGCGTCGGTGGCCGTCGCGAGCGCGGCCTCGGCATCGCGCTGGACGGCGAGCTTGGCGTCGTAGTCGGCCTGGGCGCCGAGGGCCTGCTGATTGAGCTGCTCGGATTCGCGCGACAGATCGATCATGCGCTGCACGGCCGCGCTCGCGGTGGTGGGCATGGTGGCCGGGTCCGCGCCCGCCGGACCGCCGCCGTAGAGCGCCACCGACAGCAGTGCTGCCGTGATCGTCGCTGCTGCCAGGCGTTTCATCCCTCGACTGCGATGCTGTGCTGCCACTGCCTGCCGTGCCCCGTTCTCGTGTGAAGCCGCGGAAAGGTCTCGATTAGGTTACGGAACGGCGACCATCGGTGTCCAGTAGAGCACGAACCGATCACAGCCGCCCGGACCGGGCGAGGCCCGCACCGTCGGACGGTGCGGGCCTCGAAGCTGCGGGTCAGAAGCGGACGGCGCCCGCGACCGGCATGGAGGAAATCGGCGCGACCTGCACCGGGGTACCCGCGGTGGAGGCGTGCACGACGTTGCCGTCACCGGCGTAGAGGCCGGAGTGGCCGCCGCCGTAGAACGACACCACGTCGCCGGGCTGGAGCTGGTCCATCGAGACCGGGGTGCCCGAGGCGAGCTGGGCGCCGCTGGTGCGGGGCACCTCGCGGCCGGCCTGGCGGTAGGACCACTGCACGAGGCCGGAGCAGTCGAAGGCGTTCGGGCCTGCGGCGCCGTACACGTACGGCGAGCCGATCTTGCTCATCGCGGCATCGAGCGCGGCCTCGCCGAGGGTCTTGGTCGGCGCGGTGAAGGGCAGCGGCGCGGGGCCCGGGATCTGCAGACCCGGCACGGCGGGCAGGCCGCCGGGGATCTGGTTCACGATCTCGTCCGGGACGTCGAAGGTGCCGACGCCGGGGACGGTGACCGGTGCGGCCGCCGCAGGTGCGGCGGGCAGCAGGAACGCGCCGATGGTGGCAGCGCCGACGGCTCCGGCCGCAACGGCACGCTTGGCCTGTCGTTTGACGGTGGTGGACGCCATGATGCGGTACTCCCAATCTGCCCCACGACGCCGCACCGGGGTGGTGGGTCGGACTCCGTGAGGTCTCGATGAGGTTACGAACCGATCACGGTGGTTTGTAAAGCCGCGAACAAGCGAAACGGCGGTGGTCAACAATTCCGCCGGAAACCCGTGCGATATGCGTCACAACAATCACGAAACGATAACGACGCGTTGTTATCCGGATGAACTCGAACCGCGAACAGGCGTTACTTGCGGTAACAGTAACTACGCCTGCTCGCCCGGCCCTCGGCATTTCTCGCAGTTCACGGGACATCTCTCGGAGTTAGCGGGGTGGTCGCGGGGTGTCGGACGGCCTGTCCGAGGTTCGGAGGAGGGGTGGACGGGCTCCGGCCCCATGGCGTGAATCCGACACGCCCGGCGATTGATACCCGTCGACTTTCTCTGTGAGCTACGCCGCTTTCAGGCATCGAAGATCATTTCGGGGGTACCGAAACGAAAAGCTCGTCTGTGTAATTCGGGCATTTTCGCGCTGTCCGCACCTGCGCGCACCGGGGGGATCACCAGCTCATCGCCGCGGCCGAACCTGTCGGACCCCGGTCGTACGCTGCACGCCGTGTCCGACTCCGTCCCGCGCCGCCGCGCCGCCGCGCAACTGGCCTTCGACGAGCTCGACACCCCGCTCTACGACACCACCTTCGTGGTCGTCGACCTGGAAACCACCGGCACCAGCCCGGAATCGGACGCCATCACCGAGATCGGTGCGGTCAAGGTGCGCGGCGGCGAGGTGCTCGGTGAATTCGCCACCCTGGTCGACCCCGGACGCGCCATCCCGCCCGCGGTCGTGCACGTCACCGGCATCACCACTGCCATGGTCTGCGCCGCCCCGCCGATCGAAGCGGTGCTGCCCGGCTTCCTGGAGTTCGCGGCCGGCGCGGTGCTCGTCGCGCACAATGCCCGATTCGATATGGCGTTCCTGCGCGCCGCGGCTGCTCGCTGCGGCACGCCCTGGCCCGCCGCCCAGGTGGTGTGCACCGTGCGCCTCGCGCGCCGGGTGCTGGCCCGCGACGAGGCGCCGTCGGTGCGGTTGAGCGTGCTGGCCAGGGTGCTCGGCGCGAGCACCCAGCCCACTCATCGCGCTCTCGCCGATGCCCGCGCCACCGTCGACGTCCTGCACGCGCTGATGGCGCGGGTGGGCAATCAGGGCGTGCACAGCCTCACCGAGCTGATCGACTACCTGCCCGACGTCAGCTCGGGGCAGCGCGCCAAACGTGGGCTGGCCGCCGACTTGCCCGCGAGCCCCGGGGTCTATCTGTTCCGTGGACCGTCCGATGAAGTCCTCTATATAGGGACGGCGGTGAACCTGCGCCGCCGCGTGCGCAACTACTTCACCGGCTCGGAGACCCGGGGCCGGATCAAGGAGATGGTCGCGCTGGCCACCCGCGTCGATCACGTCGAATGCGCGCACGGCCTCGAGGCGGGGGTGCGCGAGTTGCGGCTGCTGGTCGCGCATGCGCCGCCGTACAACCGGCGCTCGAAGTTTCCCAAGCGCGGCTGGTGGATCACCCTCACCGAGGAGGCGTTTCCGCGCTTCGCGATCGTGCGCGCGCCGGCCGCCGAGGCGCTCGGACCCTTCGGCGCCCGAGCCGACGCCGCTGACGTCGCCGCCACCATCGCCGAGTTCAGCGGGCTGCGCACCTGCACAACTCGGTTGTCGCGCACGGCAATTCACGACTGCCCGCCCGCCGCCGTCGGTGGCTGCCCGGCCGCGGCCGATGGAATGACCCGTAATAGTAAGGAATACGCGTCCGCGCCCGCCGCCGTGCGCGCGCTGTTCGCGGGCACCGACGACACGGTCCTGCGCATGGTGCTCGAACAGATCCGAACCCGTTCCGCCGCCGAACATTTCGAGGCAGCTGCCCGGTTGCGCGACCGCGCGGTGACGGTGATCCGCGCGCTGTATCGTACCCAGCGCCTGGCCGCCGTCGCCCGCATCGCCGAACTCGTCGCCGCGCACCCCGACGGCGCGGGCGGCTGGGAATTCGCGGTGATCCGCTTCGGCCGCCTGGCGGGCGCGGGCACGGCCGCCAGGGGAGTGGCGCCGATGCCGGTGGTGGAACGGATCGTGGCCGCCGCGGAAACCGTGGTCTGCGACGGTGATCTGTCGCCGCTGCGTGGCGGGTCACCGGAGGAGGTGGGGCTGGTCGTGCGCTGGCTGGCCCGGCCCGGTGTGCGGATCGTGCGCACCAGCGAGGGCTACTGCGAACCGGCACACGGCGCGGGCGCATGGCAGGCCTGGGTCGCGACGGCCGAGGCCGCGGCAGCCGCTGAGTCCGCGGCGCAGGACTACGAACGCATGTCCGGCTGAGTCGGCTCAGCTTCGCGACTGCTGTTGCGCCCCGCTACGTCCGCAGGCAAATCCGGCACAGCCACCCAGGGACCCGGACACGCAGCAACACGGCAGCCGGCACCCGATCACCGCCTAGGCTGAGCCCATGATTACCGCCATCGTCATGATCAACGCCGCCAATGCCCGTATCCCGGAAACCGCGCAGGCGGTCGCCGATATCGAGGGCGTCAGCGAGGTCTACTCCTGTGCGGGCGATGTCGACCTCATCGCGGTGGTCCGGGTGCGCGACCACGAGCAGATCGCCGAGGTGGTGACCGGCCGCATCGATAAGACCGACGGCGTGGTGCGGACCACCACGCATATCGCGTTCAAGTCCTATTCGCGCGCCGACGTCGAGGCAGGGTTCTCGCTGGGCGAATGACGGTCTAGGGGACCTGGATCGAGGTGCCGACGACGGTGCGCACCTCGCGGGAGGTGAGGGTGGCGGTGATGTCGCCGCGGCAGCCGCGCCCGTAATACACCGTCACCGGTTCGTCGGTGTGGTTTTCCACCTTCAGGGTGCGCGCACCGCCGCTGACCTCCAGGCAGCCCACGGGATCGTGATGCACGGTGCCGTCGACGACGAGTCCGCCGCGCGCGGCGGTCGCGGGCCCGGCACTCAGCACCCCCACCGCCAGCGCGGCGAGCAGGGTGCCGGACACCACGGGCACACCGTGATTCATACCTACCTCCACGATCGACGGATTCACTGAGGGCGCGGACCATCACCGGTCCATGGCAGGACGGCACCGCCGGGATGTCTGCGCCGAGTCGTCGCACGAGGGCACAGCGATGTGCCCGGACGACCGCGCAACTCTATAGCGCCGATCGATGGTTTGCCGGTCCAGGCAAGACGGCGTTTCTCCCCGGCCCCGCGGATCGCGGGCTCGAACGGGACGGATCAGGCGTCGCCGAGGGTGTTGGTCAGCTTCGCCCAGCGATCCAGCAGCGCCGCGCCGCGCCCGCTGTCGATGGCGTCGGCGGCGCGTTCGACGGCCGCGCCCAGCTGATCGTCCAGGTCGGCGTCCGGATCGCCGGCGCCCTGGGACAGGTCGTAGGCCACGATGGCGGCCGCGGAGTTGACCAGCACCGCGTCGCGGACCGCGCCGGGCGTTCCGGCCAGCACATCGCGGGCCACACCGGCATTGACCTGCGCGTCGCCGCCGCGCAGCGCGTCCAGCTCGACCCGGGGGAAGCCGAGCCGGGCGGGGTCGATAGTGGCCTCACGCATGCGGCCGCCGGAGACCACCCAGACGTCGGTGGTGTCGGAGGTGGTGATCTCGTCGAGTCCGTCATTGCCGCGCACCACCAGCGCGGAGCTGCCGCGTGCGGCGAACACCCCGGCGATCTTGGGCAGCAGATCGGCGAACGCGCAGCCGACCAGGCCCGCGCGCGGCTGGGCCGGGTTGGTGAGCGGCCCGAGCACGTTGAACACGGTCGGGATGCCGATCTCCTTGCGTGCCGGCCCGGCGAAGCGCAGCGCGGGATGGAACAGCGGCGCGAAACAGAACCCGATGCCGACCTCGCGCACACATCGCGCCACCGACTCCGGGCCCAGCGCCAGTCGAACACCGAGCGCCTCGAGCACGTCGGCGCCGCCGCTCTTGGAGGTGGCCGCGCGATTGCCGTGCTTGATGACCGGCACACCGGCCGCGGCGACGACTATCGACGACATCGTGGAGATGTTGACCGAGCCCGACCGATCACCGCCGGTGCCGACGATATCGACCGCGTCGCCGTCGATATGGACCAGCCGAGCGTGCCCGAGCATGCCCGAGGCCAGGCCCGACAGCTCCTCGGCGGTCGGCCCCTTGATCTTGATCGCCACCCCGAACGCGGCGATCTGCGCCTGCGTCGCATTGTCGGAGAAGATCTCGTTGATCACCCATTCGGTGTCGTCCGCGGTCAGGTCGCCACCGTCGGCAAGGGTGCCGAGCACCTGGGGCCAGCTGCGCACGCTCATCAACATCTCCCATCACACTGGTACGCCCAGCAGTCTCGTAGGGCACAACCCTAATGGGCCCGGCGCGGGCGGTCGCTCGATATCTGTCCGCGGGCGCCCGCGGGGGCGGTCCGAACTTGATCTTCGCGGCCCGATTTTCCGGCGTTCCCGCAGGAAGCGGCACAACCGAATCCGACACGCACAGCCAAGTTTCATACCCGGGTACTGCTGTCGTACTACGACGAGTCATACTTACCCCCGTGACGACCGCAGTAGGCACCCCAGGATCGGCCATTACCCAGCGTGTGCATTCGCTGAACCGGCCCAACATGGTCAGTGTCGGCACCATCATCTGGCTGTCCAGCGAGCTGATGTTCTTCGCCGGCCTGTTCGCGATGTACTTCGTCGCGCGTGCGCAGTCCACCGAGTGGCCGCCGGAGCCGACCGAGCTGAACATGAAGCTCGCCGTCCCGGTCACCGCCGTGCTGATCGCGTCGTCGTTCACCTGCCAGCTGGGTGTCTTCGCCGCCGAGCGTGGTGACGTCTTCGGCCTGCGCCGCTGGTACGTGCTGACCCTCGCCATGGGCACCTTCTTCGTGCTCGGCCAGGGCTACGAGTACTACCACCTCGTGCACGAGGGCACCTCGATCTCGAGCAGCTCCTACGGCTCGGTGTTCTACATCACCACCGGGTTCCACGGTCTGCACGTCATCGGTGGTCTGATCGCGTTCGTGTTCCTGCTGGTGCGCACCAAGCTGAGCAAGTTCACCCCGGCGCAGGCCACCGCAGCGATCGTCGTCTCCTACTACTGGCACTTCGTCGACATCGTCTGGATCGGGCTGTTCGCCACGATCTACTTCGTCCGCTGACCCGGGCTCAGTGGAAGCTTTAGCACCAGTCGGTTCCGTCTACTCCAAAGGGACACAGATGAGTTCATCTCCCCCATCAGCGCCAGAGCCCGCCAGCCCCGGGCACGGCCAGGCCAGCAAGACGCGCAGGCAGCGCCGCGTCCGCCGCCGCATCGCGGGCGGGCTCGCGCTTCTGGTGGGTCTCGTCGGAGCCGGCTTTCTCGCCTCGGCCCTCACTCCCGACCCGCAGATCGCGACGGCCAACCAGGACACCTCGGCGCTGATCCGCGAGGGTCAGCAGCTGTATGAGACCTCCTGCATCACCTGTCACGGCGCGAACCTGCAGGGCGTGCAGGACCGCGGTCCCAGCCTGATCGGTGTCGGCGAGGCCGCGGTGTACTTCCAGGTCTCCTCCGGTCGTATGCCGATGACGCGCAACGAGGCCCAGGCCGAGCGCAAGCCCGTCAAGTTCGACGCCCACCAGACCGACGCCATCGGCGCCTACGTGGCGGCCAACGGCGGCGGCCCGACGGTGGTCCGCAACGCCGACGGCACCATCGCCCAGGAATCGCTGCGCGGCGACGACATCGCCCGCGGTAGCGAGCTGTTCCGGATGAACTGCGCCTCCTGCCACAACTTCACCGGTCGTGGTGGCGCGCTGTCGTCGGGTAAGTTCGCGCCGCCGCTCGAGCCCGCCTCCGAGCAGCAGATCTACGCCGCGATGCTCACCGGCCCGCAGAACATGCCGAAGTTCTCCGACCGGCAGCTGACGCCGGAGGAGAAGCGCGACATCATCGCCTACGTCAAGGACTCGATGGAGGCCAAGTCGCCCGGCGGTTACGGCCTCGGCGGCTTCGGCCCCGCGACCGAGGGCCTGGCGATCTGGGTGGTCGGCATCGTGCTGACCGTCGGCGCCGCGATGTGGATCGGATCCCGGTCATGACCGGTCAGCGCCCGGAGAAGGCAGCTTGCGTAACCGCGCAGGGCGCCCGGGCATGCCGAGAGGGAATCGCATGACAGACAAGGAGCGAGACGACATGGGGCGCCCGGATGAGGGATCCAGTGCCGAGCCGTCGAAAGAAACGGTGAAGCCCACCGGCCACGCCGCCGCGGAGCCCACCGAGGCCGAGCTGGACGCGATGTCGCGCGACGAGCTGGTCAAGCTCGGCACCGAGATGGACGGCGTCGACGTCGCCTACCGGCGTGAGCGGTTCCCGGTTCCGGGTACCCGCGCCGAGAAGCGCGCCGAGCGTCAGGTGGCGCTGTGGTTCGCCATCTCCGGTCTGGCCGCAGCCGCGCTGGTCGGGGTGTTCCTGTTCTGGCCCTGGGAGTACAAGGGCAAGGAGTCCGAGGGACACGACCTCTACTCGCTGGCCACCCCGCTCTACGGCCTCACCTTCGGTGTCTCGATCCTCGCGATCGGCATCGCGGTGGTGCTGATCCGCAAGAAGTTCATCCCGGCCGAGCTGTCCATCCAGGAGCGCCACGACGGCCGCTCCAGCGAGGTGGACCGCCGCACCCTGGTGGCGGAGTTGCAGGACGCGCTCGACACCTCCACGCTGGGTCGTCGCAAGATGATCACCCGCACCGCCGGCGCCGGCCTCGGCATCGTCGGCCTGGGTTCGGCCGCGCTGTTCGTCGGCGGCATGATCAAGAACCCGTGGGCCAAGGGCGACAAGTCGCCGCTGTGGGTGTCGGGCTGGACCCCGGACTGGGAGGGCCAGACCATCTACCTGCGCCGCGACACCGGCCGTCCGGAAGACATCGTGCTGGTGCGCCCGGAGGATCTGGACGCGGGCGGTATGGAAACCGTCTTCCCGTGGAAGGAAGTCTGGCGTGGTGACGAGCACGCGACCCTGCAGTCGCTGCGCGGTATCCGCAACGCCGTCATGCTGATCCGGCTGCGCACCGAAGACGCGCAGAAGGCGGTCAAGCGCAAGGGCCAGGAGAGCTTCAACTTCGGCGACTACTTCGCCTACTCGAAGATCTGCACCCACCTCGGTTGCCCGACCTCGCTCTACGAGCAGCAGACCAACCGGATCCTGTGCCCCTGCCACCAGTCGCAGTTCTCGGCGACCGAGTGGGGTAAGCCGGTCTTCGGTCCGGCCGCCCGCGCGCTGCCGCAGCTGCCGATCACCGTCAACTCCGAGGGCTTCCTGGTCGCCAACGGCGACTTCATCGAGCCGCTCGGCCCGGCCTTCTGGGAGCGTCGTTCATGAGTTCTCCATCAGCAATCGGCCGGAAGGTCGGTGCCCACGCCGACGCCGTGGACGAGCGGTACCGCGCCGCCGCGTTCATGCGCCGGTCGATCAACAAGGTCTTCCCGACCCACTGGTCGTTCCTGCTGGGTGAGATCGCGCTGTACGCGTTCATCATCCTGCTGCTGTCGGGTGTCTACCTGACGCTGTACTTCGACCCGTCGATGAGCCACGTCGTGTACGACGGCGCCTACCAGCCGCTGCGCGGTGTCGGTATGTCGCGGGCCTACGAGACCGCGCTGAACATCTCCTTCGAGGTGCGCGGCGGCCTGTTCGTGCGCCAGGTGCATCACTGGGCGGCGCTGCTGTTCGCGGCCTCGATCATCGTGCACTTGCTGCGCATCTTCTTCACCGGTGCGTTCCGCAAGCCGCGTGAGGCGAACTGGGTGATCGGTTCGCTGCTGCTGATCCTGGCGATGTTCGAGGGCTTCTTCGGTTACTCGCTGCCCGACGACCTGCTCTCCGGTACCGGTCTGCGGGCCGCGTTCTCCGGCATCACCATCGGTGTTCCGGTCATCGGCACCTGGTTGCACTGGCTGATGTTCGGTGGCGACTTCCCGGGCGAGATCATCATCCCGCGCCTCTACATCGCGCACGTGCTGCTGTTCCCCGGCATCATGCTGGCGCTGATCGCCGCGCACGTGGCCATCGTCTGGTACCAGAAGCACACCCAGTTCCCCGGCCCGGGCCGCACCGAGAACAACGTCGTCGGTGCCCGCATCGTGCCGGTGTTCGCCGCCGACCAGGGCGCGTTCTTCGCCTTCACCCTCGGCTTCGTCGGCATCATGGGTGGCGTCCTGCAGATCAACCCGATCTGGAACCTGGGCCCGTACAACCCGTCGCAGGTCTCGGCCGGTTCACAGCCCGACTTCTACATGATGTGGACCGACGGTATGGCGCGTCTGATGCCGCCGTGGGAGCTCTACCTGGGCCGCTACACGGTCCCGGCGGTGTTCTGGGTCGCGCTGGTGATGGGCCTGGTGTTCACCCTGCTGATCGCCTACCCGTGGATCGAGAAGCGGCTCACCAAGGACAACGCCAACCACAACCTGTTGCAGCGTCCGCGCGACGTGCCGGTGCGTACCGCGATCGGTGCCATGGCGATCACCTTCTACGTGATCCTGACCCTGGCCTGCGTCAACGACATCATCTCGTTGAAGTTCGACATCTCGCTGAACGCCACCACCTGGGTCGGCCGTATCGGCCTGCTGCTCGGACCGCCGATCGCGTACTTCCTGACCTACCGGTTCTGCATCGGCCTGCAGCGCAGTGACCGCGCGGTGCTCGAGCACGGCATCGAGACCGGTGTGATCAAGCGCCTGCCGCACGGTGAGTACATCGAGGTGCACCAGCCGCTGGGCCCGGTCGACGACCACGGCCACCCGATCCCGCTGGAGTACCAGGGCGCCCCGGTGCCCAAGAAGATGAACCAGCTGGGTTCGGCCGGCCAGCCCGGTACCGGTAGCTTCCTGCGCCCGGATCCGTGGCAGGAGAGCGAGCAGCACTTCGCCACCGAGCTGGAGGAGGAGCACAAGCAGCTCGCGGTGCTGAGGAAGGCACAGGAGAACGCCAACGGCCATGGCAAGCACAGCCACTGACCGCTGAACGCGAAGCAGGCCCCGAGTCGAATCCGACTCGGGGCCTGCTCGTGTTCGAGGCCGGGTTCAGCGGCGCCGGGCGGCCTCGATGGCCTCGTATTTGGCCAGGTTGTGGCGGGCGTCGGCGAGCGCGTCATGGGCGTCGACCGGGATCGGCGGCAGATCCGGGCGCCCGTGCGCGTCCCAATGCTGGCGCAGCTCATTGGTGTAGCGCGGCAGTGCGGGCGGCAGATCCACCATCGAACCCCACAGCTGGCACAGCACCACATGGTCGTAGGCGCCCACCCAGGCCCACAGCTCCGGCTGCACCGTCGGGCGCGGCACCAGGAACCTGTAGAGCTCGTCGCGGATCTGGCGGCGGCTGCGCCACAGCGGCGACGACGGCGACGGCAACTTGGGCAGCACGTTCTTGCGCACCCACGGCCCGGCCCGCTCGGGATCGAATTCGGTGGATACAGCGTAGTATTCGCGCCCGTCCTCGCACACCACCCCGATCGAGACGAGGTCGATCACCTTCCCGTCCTCGATGAATTCCGCGTCATAGAAGTACTTCACAAAGCCGGTCTCCTCCCGAAACTTGTCCGCCCGAGGGTACGGCCTGGTGGTATGCCCACCGAACGACGGCCCCGCCCGCAACCCGGCCACATCGCCGCGCGGGCGGCCGGTGCGCGGTGGTAGTTGGCCGCTCGGATGCTCACCGCCCGGAGCAGGTCCGTATCCTGAATGGGTGAACTGGACCGTCGACGTACCCATCGATCGTTTGCCCGAGCTGCCGCCGCTGCCCACGCAGCTGCGTGAGCGGCTCGACGACGCGCTGGCCCGTCCCGCGCTGCAACAGCCGTCCTGGGATCCCGGGCAGGCGGCGATGATGCGGACCGTGCTGGAGAGCGTCCCGCCGATCTGCGTGCCCGCCGAGGTGGAGGAGCTGCGTGAGCGGCTGGCCGAGGTGGCGCGCGGCGAGGCCTTCCTGCTCCAGGGCGGTGACTGCGCGGAGACCTTCGCCGACAACACCGAGCCGCACATCCGCGGCAATATCCGCACCCTGTTGCAGATGGCGGTGGTGCTCACCTACGGCGCGAGCCTGCCGGTGGTGAAGGTTGCGCGGATCGCGGGCCAGTACGCGAAGCCGCGCTCGTCGGATACCGACGCGCTGGGCCTGAAGTCCTACCGCGGCGACATGGTCAACTCGCTGGCCGCCGATGCCGCGCTGCGCGAGCACGACCCGTCGCGGCTGGTGCGCGCCTACGCCAATGCCAGCGCCGCGATGAACCTGGTGCGCGCGCTGACCGACGCGGGCATGGCCGATCTGCACCGGGTGCACGACTGGAACCGCGACTTCGTCGCCCAGTCGCCCGCGGGTGCCCGCTACGAGGCGCTGGCCGAGGAGATCGACCGTGGCCTGCGGTTCATGACCGCCTGCCGGGTCAACGACCCGAGCCTGCAGACCGCGCGCATCTACGCCAGTCACGAGGCGCTGGTGCTCGACTACGAGCGGGCCATGCTGCGGCTGGGGGAGAGCCCGGCGACCGGTGAGCCGGTGCTCTACGACCTGTCGGCGCACTTCCTGTGGATCGGTGAGCGCACCCGTCAGCTCGACGGCGCGCACATCGCCTTCGCCGAACTGCTGGCCAACCCGATCGGCCTCAAGATCGGCCCCACCACCACCCCCGATCAGGCGGTGGAGTACGTGGAGCGGCTGGACCCGAACAACGAGCCCGGGCGTCTGACGATTGTGTCGCGGATGGGCAACGGCAAGGTGCGCGAAGTGCTGCCGCCGATCATCGAGAAGGTGCAGGCCACCGGTCATCAGGTGATCTGGCAGTGCGACCCGATGCACGGCAACACCCACGAATCGTCCACCGGTTTCAAGACCCGCCATTTCGACCGCGTGGTCGACGAGGTGCAGGGCTTCTTCGAGGTGCACCACGCGCTGGGCACCCACCCCGGCGGCCTGCACATCGAGCTGACCGGTGAGGACGTCACCGAATGCCTCGGCGGCGCCCAGGACATCTCCGATCTGGATCTGTCCGGCCGCTACGAGACCGCCTGCGACCCGCGCCTGAACACCCAGCAGTCGCTGGAGCTGGCGTTCCTGGTCGCGGAGATGCTGCGCTGAGCTGATCCGCGGCTACCCGGACCCGAGCACCCGGCCGGCGCGTCGATCGCGCCGGCCGGATCGGTTTTCGGGGGAGTCGGCTCAGAACGGTTCGGCGGCGGCCCGGCGCAGCACCTCGCGGGCCAGCGGGCCGTGCAGGGCCTCGACCGGTTTACCCGGCAGCGAATCGTCGTCGGTGAAGATCCATTCCAGGATCTCCTCATCGGTGTATTTGGCATCACGCATGACGGTGATCAGGCCGGGCAGGAACCGGATGACGTTGCCGTCTTTGTCGAAGAAGATCTCCGGCACCCCGGCTACGCCGTCACGGCGCACGGCCAGGAGTTGATGGTCGCGCAGCATCTGATGCACCCTGGTCACCACGATGCCGAGCCGTTCTGCCACATCGGGGAGCGACAACAGGGTCACCGAGGCGGGCAGAACATCGTCACTACAGGGAAATGCGCTCACCCGGATAACGGTAGACGCTGGCGCCGACCACGTCGTGAGACACCCGGGGGCGTTCGGTCGATACCATCGTGGGGGCCGCAGGGCGCGGCTGCTCTTGTCGCGCGCAGCGAGGGGTGGAGAGGGTTTGTGAAAGCCGGAGGACATCAATTGATCGGCCACATGCTGGAAGGGCGTTACCGCATCGATGCGCCGATCGCTCGGGGTGGGATGTCCATGGTGTTCCACGGCGAGGACACCCGTCTGGATCGCCCGGTCGCGATCAAGGTGATGGATCCCAAATTCGCCGGTGATCCGCAGTTCCTGTCGCGGTTCGAGTTCGAAGCGCGCGCGGTCGCCAAGCTGAAACATCCGTCGCTGGTCGCGGTGTACGACCAGGGCGTCGACGGTGATCATCCGTTCCTGATCATGGAGTTGGTCGAGGGCGGCACGCTGCGTGAACTGCTGCGCGAGCGCGGGCCGATGCCGCCGCACGCGGTGCGCGCGGTCGCCGAGCCGGTGCTCGCGGCGATCGGGGTGGCGCATTCGGCGGGGCTGGTGCACCGCGACATCAAACCGGAGAACGTGCTGATCTCCGATTCCGGCGAGGTCAAGATCGCCGACTTCGGCCTGGTGCGGGCGGTGGCCGCGGCCAACACCACCTCCGCCAGCGTCATCCTCGGCACCGCCGCGTACCTGTCCCCGGAACAGGTCACCTCCGGCACCGCCGACGCCCGCAGCGACGTCTACTCCTTCGGCATCCTGATCTTCGAACTGCTCACCGGGCAGGTTCCGTTCACGGGCGACACCTCGCTGTCGGTGGCCTATCAGCGCATCGAGAACGATGTGCCGAGCCCCAGCCAGTTCATCGCCGGTGTGCCGCCGGAATTCGACGCGCTCATCGCCCGGGCCACCGCCCGCGAACCCGCGCACCGGTTCGCCGACGCCAATGAGATGGTCGCCGAATTGCGGGCCATCAGCGCGTCGCTGGAGCTGCCCGCCTACCGTGTGCCCGCACCGCAGGAATCGGCCGAACACCTGAGCTCGTCCTACCGGGCGGCGGGACCCGCGGCGGACCGGCCGCGCCCGCCCGAGCCGCGTCCGCATCCGGCGCCGCCGCAGCACACCAAGGTGGTGACGGCGCAGCGGCCACGCACCGAGTTCGCCGCGCCGCCGCCACCGCCGCAGCACGTGCGCCCGCATCCGGGGCCCGCGCCGGCCTTCGCCGGTGACCGCAACAATTCCCGCCGGACCGCCGCGGTCTGGATCGCCGTCGTCGCGGTGCTGACGCTACTGGTCGGCGTCGGCGGTTGGTGGCTGGGGGTGGGCCGGTTCGAGGCGGTGCCGAGCATCGCAGGCATGGACGTGGAGAAGGCCACGGCCGTGCTCACCAGCGCCGGATTCGAGACCACCACCCGGCAGAAGGCCTCCGACACCATCCCGGTGGGTGGTGTGGTGGGCAGCGATCCGTCTGCCGGTTCCCGCGTCACCAAGGGCTCCACGGTCGCGGTGCTGATCTCCAGCGGTAAGCCGCAGGTCCCCGACGTGGCGCCCGGTGCCGACATCAGCGAGGTGAACCAGCTGATCCGCGACCAGGGCCTGCAACCGGTGGATGCCGGCGAGGCGCCGAGCTCGGCACCCGAGGGCACCCTGGCCAAGGTCGATCCGGCGCCGGGCACCGTGCTGCCGATGGGCGCGCACGTGAAGGTGTATTCCAGCAAGGGTTCGCAGCCGGTGACGCTGCCCGACCTGCGCGGCAAGACCACCGCCGAGGCCCAGCAGATGCTCACCGACCTCGGCATCACCGTCAGCGAGAACCGTCCGCAGTTCGACCGCACGGTGGCCGCCGGCGACGTCGTCGGCACCGACCCGAAGGCAGGCACGACCGTCGAGGCCGGTTCCTCGGTGGTGCTGCTGGTGTCGGATGCGGTGAAGATGCCGGAGGTGCTCGGCAAGTCGGTCGCCGAAGCGCGCGACGTGCTCGAGGGCCTCGGCCTGACGGTGCAGGTCCGCCAACTGGCCCCACTGGATTCCTCGGTGGTGGTGTCGCAGACCCCTGCGATGAACGCCAACGTGCAGGCGGGCGCCACCGTCACCATCGTCGCCCTGCCTTGACCACCCGGGCCCTCCGGTGCCCTTGCCCGAAACGCGGCGCGGGCGCATTGTGATGTACCGGGTGGGAGCCGATGGTGTTCGAGGAGGAAATGGCCGATGGTGCGAGGCACCGTGCGCTGGTTCGACCGTGAGAAAGGGTTCGGGTTCATCGCCCGTCCCGGCGGCGCGGATGTGTTCGTCGAGTACTCGGTGATCCTCGGCGAGGGTTTCCGCTCGCTGGAGGCCGGACAGGAAGTCGAATTCGACGTCGAGGAGGCGCGCCGGGGGCCCGAGGCGCGCGCGGTGCGGCCGGTGTAGGGGCTTAGCGGCCGGTCAGGTACGCGCCCGCGGCGACGCGCAGCTTGCGGTGCACCGGCACCACGGCGCGCCGGTCGAAGACCGCGTAGTCACTGGCTTCGATCTGCTCGAGGATCGCGCCGTACAAGGTGGCGGCGGTGCGGATCGCCGGACGTACTCGCGGGGCGAGTAATTCGATGCCCGGTGCCGCGGTGCGGTAGAGATCGCGGTTGACGGCGATGAGATAGGCCAGCGCGCGCCGCACCCGTCGATCGGTGCGGCCGCTGCGGCGGCAATCGGCCAGCAGCTCGTCGTCCACGCCGAATGCCACGAGTTCGTCGGCGGGCAGATAGATCCGCCCGCGATCGAGGTCTTCACCGATATCGCGCAGGAAGTTGGTGAGCTGGAAGGCATTACCCAGCGCGGCGGCCGCCGGTTCGGCCTCGGCCACCGGCACCACGGTCCCGAGCACCGGCAGCAGTTGCAGGCCGATCGCGGCGGCCGAACCCCGCATGTACTCGTTCAGCTCGGCCATATCGGCGTAGCGGTTGCGGAACCGCGGCGTGCCGGGGATATCCATGCGCATGGAGTCCAGGAACGTCCAGAAGTGTTCGGCGGCAATGCCGTACCGCCGGCTGGTGTCGGTGACGGCGAGCAGGATCGCGTCGCGCTGCCGATCGGTGGGGCCGGCCGCCGGGATCGCTGCCGCGCCGGGAGTCAGTGCGGTCCGGAGCCGATCCTCGATGAGATCGAGCCGAGCGGTGAGTCCGTGTGCTGCCAGGGTGGCCGATGACGGCGGTGCTGTGCTGGCCGAACCGTCGACGATGTCGTCCACCATGCGCGCGAACGCGTACAGCGCGTGCACCGCGGGCCGCTGCGGGGCCGACAGCAGCCGCGTCGCCAGGAAGTAGGTGCGCCCGTGTTCGGCGGCGATCCGCCGGCACAGCCGATACGCCGCGGCGAGTTCGGTGGTCCCGGCAGGGCGGGACCGATCGGTGGCTGCGGTGAGCTCGAGACCGCGCTCAGCGCCGGTCATGGATGACGGGATCGGCCGGCGAGGGCACCACCGGGCCGGTGACCGCGCGGGTGCTGCGCAGCCGCAGCGGGTCGACCGTGCGCAACGACAGCGCCGCCACCACCGAGGCGAAGGTCGCCGCGGCCACATGCCAGAACTCGTAGAGCCCGATCGCGCCGCCGGGCTGGAACACCAGCATCAACCAGGTACACAACCCCACCAGCACCATGAGCGTCCTGGTGGACAGCGCGAACGCGGCGGCCAGCGCCAGCGGCCACGAGTAGTACCAGGGCAGCGCGGCGGGGGAGAGGATGACGATCGCGACGAAGGCGATCAGGATGCCCAGCACCGCCTCGCGCTCGCTGTGCCGGAACCGCCACCAGGTCCACACCAGCGTCGCCACCAGCGCGGCGGCGCACAGCGCGCGGGTCACGGCGAGCACCGGATCGAACGGCAGCGGACCGATCCAGGTCATGCCGTGCGCCATGATGGTCGGCAGCGACAGCCAGTTGATGATCTTCTTCGAACCCGACAGCGCCGTCAGCCAGCCGATACCCACACCGGCGGCGGCCGAGGCGAGCGCGAACACCGCGGCGAACACACACAGGCCGAGTCCGGCGATCTTGGCGAACAACAGCGCCGGATGCGGCAGGGCGGCTTCGGATTCCTTCGTCGCCAGTTCGGCGCGCCGATCGCGTTCGTGCAGCATCCAGATCCACACCAGGAACGGCAGCGCGACACCGGCGGTGGCCTTGATGGCGACCGCGATCGCGACCACCACGATGCCCAGCACATGCCTGCGCTCGAGCACCAGCGCGATACCGGCGCACATCAGCCCGACCATCAGCACCTCGTTGTGCACACCGCCGATGAGGTGGATCAGCACCAGCGGGTTGAGCACCGCCAGCCACAGCGCGACGGTGGGTTTACCGCCGAGGTGTTTGGTCAGGTACGGGATGGCCCACATCATCAGCGCCAGGCCGGGCAGCATGACCAGCCGCAGCGCGATGGTGCCCGCGACGACATTGTCGTCGGTGACGGTGGTGATGGCCCGGCCGATCAGCAGGAAGATCGGGCCGTACGGTGCGGTGGTGGTGGTCCAGACCGGGCTGACGTTGTCCAGCAGCACACCCGGATTGGCGACCGGACCCACCTTGTAGGGGTCGAAACCGTCGCGCAGCAGCGCGCCCTGGGCCAGGTAGGAGTAGGCGTCCTGGCTGAACATCGGCACCGCGAACAGCATCGGGGCCACCCAGATCGCGACGATGGCGCGCAATTCGTTCAGCGTGACGCCCGCGCCGGAGTAGTTGCCGCGACCGAGCGTGGCCCGGCCCAGCCGCACCCAGGCGGTGATCATCAGCAGCACGCCGATCCAGATGGTGATCGTCGACAGCGCGTAGCCGTGCCCGAAGCGCAACCAGGACAGGTGCATCGCTTCCAGTAGCGGATCGCGTTTGCGGACGGCGCCCGCGCCGAAACCGCCGAAGGTGATCATGATCGCGCCGACCAGGCCGAGCAGCGCCGCATGTCCCTCGGGACTGCGAGCGAAATCGGCGGAGGTGCGCAGCCAGGACCGCAGGGTCCGCGGGCTGCCCGCGGCCGGTGCGATGCCGGAGGTCGAAGGTCGTGTCGCGGGCTTCGAGGACACGGAGGCCGGTACCGGGGTAGTCACTGGGGCAGTCGTTTCCGGGGGTGGCATGTGGTGTCGTTCCCCCCGGGTGTGGTCGGCGGTCGCAACCGCGAGCTGATAGGTCGGCGCTTAGTTTACGGCTTGTTCGCGCGGGGCTGTCCCGATGGTGCGCGGGGTTTCGCCGCGACGCGGATTTTCCGGCCCGATCAGCCGGTTTGCCGCAAGTTTTCCGGACAGCAGCGCGGTCGGTACGCCGACGCCCGGCGTCGTGCCGCAACCGGCGATAACCACGTTGTCGCTGCCGCGCGGCAGGTTGCGTGGCCGGAACGGCCCGGTCTGCCGGAAAAGATGGGCCGCGGAGAACGGCGTGCCGCTGAGCATGCCCTGGTCCAGCCAGGTCTGCGGGGTGTCGAGGTGGTCGAGCCGGAAGTGCGTGGCGAGGCCGTGGTAGCCGCGTTGCTCCAGCACACCGAGCAGCTCGCGCAGGTAGGCCGGGCCCAGGTTCGCCCAGTCCAGCGGCGCCGAATCCAGGTTCGGGCAGGGCGCCAGCAGCGAGAACGGCTCGTAGCGGCCGTCGGCGCGGTCCAGATACAGGCCCGGATCAGAGAGGGCTGGCCTGGTCAGCAGCAGCGAGGGATCGCTCATCAAGCGGCCACCGCGCGGTGCGGCGATCTCGGCGAAGGTGCGTTCCCAGGCGGCGCCGAAGTCGATGGTGTGGTGGGCTTGGTTCGGCCAGCGTTCGGTGATTTCGACCGGGATGGTGCCGTGCGCGACCACCGCCGACGGGGAGGCGCGCAGTCCGCGCCTGCGCTTCAGGCCGAACCGCTCGATCGTGCCGAGATCGGCGGTGACGACCACCGCATCGCAGTCTCGGGCGGTCCCGTCGGCCAGCCGCACCCGGCGGGCCCGTCGCCCGGCGTAGTCGATGCCGGTGACCTCGGCACCGAGTTCGAGCCGCCCACCCGCGGCGACCAGCGCCTCGGCCATGGTCTCGGCGACCGCGCGCATCCCTCCCTCGGGGAAATACACCCCGAGGGAGGTGTCCATATGCGGGATCGCGCCGTAGACGGCCAGCGCCTGGTTCGGCGGCATGCCCGCATACAGCGCCTGGAAGGTGAACAGCCTGGTCAGCCGGGGATCGCGGAGGAAATGCCGCACCCGTGGCCCGAGCCTGCCGAAGCCGCCGAGGCGCACCAGTTCCAGCAGGGCGGCGCGTTTGCGCGGCAGCCGCACCATGTCCAGTGGCGAGTCGAAGTTGGTGTCCATGAACTCGCCGAATTCGGCCCGGTAGATCTGCGCCAGCCACCGGCGCAGGCGACGGTAGCGTGCGGCCTCGTCGGGGCCGCAGGTGCGCGCGACCTCGGCCGCCATCTGATCCGGGTCCGCGAAGACCCGGATATCGGAGCCGTCGGCGAAGCGCGCGTGATACGACGGCGCGAGCTGGCGGATCCGCAGCGGGCGCGCACCGGATTCGCGGTCGCGGCCGACGGCGGCAAGGGCGTCGTCGATCAGCTCGGGCAGCGTCAACACCGTTGCGCCGGAATCGATCTCGTAATCGTCGAAGCGGTAGCGACCGACCCGCCCGCCGACATGGTCGGCCCGCTCCAGCACAGTGACCTGGCGCCCGGCGCCGGTGAGGTACAGCGCAGCGGCCAGCCCGGACAGTCCGGCGCCGATGACGACGACCCGATCGGTCGGTCCGGTCACAGTCTTCATCGGCCCGGCCTCCGTGCGCAGGCGAAGGTCGCGCAGGCGTGGATGCGCACCGCGGCGCGACCGGAGAGCAATCCGTTCATGCCGTGCGGCGGGTGGCGGCCAGTGCCATGGCGTGCAGGTGCTCCTTGGCGGCGGGGGTGGCCGAACTGGTGTCGATAGCGGCCAGCGCGCGTTCGGTGAGCTCGCCGATGCGCGCTTCGACCGCCTCGACAGCACCCAGGCGCACCAGCACTTCACGCAGCTGGCCGACGTCCTCGCCGCTGAGATCGGTGCCGACCTTGGTGCGCAGCAGCTCGGCGGCGGCCGGATCGGACTTGTCGCCGCGGGCGAGCGCCTCGGCGATCAGCACGGTGCGCTTGCCCTCGCGCAGATCGTCACCGGAGGGCTTGCCGGTGACCGAGGGGTCGCCGAAGACGCCGAGCAGGTCGTCCCGCAGCTGGAAGGCGATGCCGATATCGGTGCCGAAGTCGCGGTAGGAGCGGATCAGCTCCGGGCCGGCGTCGGCGAGGGCGGCGCCCAGGTGCAGCGGCCGCTCGACGGTGTAGGCGGCGGTCTTGTACCGGTTGATCCGCAGCGCCGCGGCCGCCGATTCGTCGCCGCTGGCCTCGCCGTGGATGTCGAGCAGCTGCCCGCCCAGCACCTCGGTGCGCATCTTCGCCCACACCGCGGCGAACCGGGCGACGGCCCGCGGGTCCAGCCCGGAGGCGTGCACCATGTCATCGGCCCAGGCCAGGGCCAGATCGCCGATCAGGATGGCCACGCCGGTGCCGAAGCGCGGCGCGTCGCCGGCCCAGCCGCGGTCGCGGTGGCGCTGTTCGAAGTCGACGTGCACGGTGGGGAAGCGGCGCCGGGTGCGGGAGGCGTCGATGATGTCGTCGTGGATGAGCGCACACGCCTGCACCAGCTCGAGGGCCGCGCAGGCGTTGAGCACCGCGGGTGCGTCGGGACCGTCGGGGTCGCCGCCCGCGCCCAGCCAGCCGGTCCAGGCGAAACCGGGCCGGGTGCGTTTGCCGCCGCGCAGCACGAACGATTCCAGCGCCTCGGCGGCGTCGACGAAGATCGGCCCCAGCTCGCCGACGGTCTCTCGGCGAGTGGCGAAGAAGGCGGTCAGCGCCTGTTCCACGGCGGTGGCGAAGGCGGGCGTCCCTGGGGTCGCCGAGGTCGGGCTCGGCCTGGTCGGGGTACCGGGTCCGGCGGACAGGATGACCTCCAAGGATGTCCGGGGAAGGGGTCGGCTCGGCGGATGCGGCCCGGCCGGCCGCTGTCGGCCACCGCGGCGGTGCACCCGCTCTCGACTCGAACAATACGCGTCCGCTCCGACGACGCTCCGGCCCGCAGGCCGCTCACCTCTACACTGAACCGGTGACTTTCGACAACGTGCGGGGACGTTCGACCCCAGGCCGGCCGTCCTCGACGCCGCCGATCGTCTCGGCGACGCCCTCGGTGGTGCAGAGTCTGCGGCTGCACGCGAGCCGGGCGGTGCCGTTCTCCGTCGAGTTCAACCCGCCGCGCGACGCCGCCGGCGAGGCCCGGCTGTGGCGTGCGGTGCGCACCTTCGAACGCATGCATCCGGCGTTCGTGTCGATGACCTACGGCGCGGGCGGGTCCACCAAGGACCGCACCGTGCGCGTCACCGGTGAGCTGGCCGGCGAGACCACGCTGCTGCCGGTCGCCCACCTCACCGCCGTCGGGCACAGCGTCGCCGAGCTGCGCTCGCTGGTCGGCGCCTACGCCGACTCCGGGATCCGCAATATCCTCGTGCTGCGCGGCGACCCGCCCGGCGATCCGCTCGGCGAATGGCATAAGCACCCCGAGGGCGTCGAGTACGCCGAGGAACTGGTGCGCATCGTGCGCGATCTCGGCGATTTCCACGTCGGTGTCGCCTCGTTCCCGCAGGGGCATCACCGCTCGCCCGACCTGGACCACGACACCCGGTTCCTGGCGGCGAAACTGCGTGCGGGCGCGGAGTATTCGATCACCCAGATGTTCTTCGACGTGGAGCACTATCTTCGGCTGCGCGATCGCCTCATCGCCATGGACCCGGTCGAGGGCGCCAAGCCGATCATTCCCGAACTCATGCCGATCACCTCGCTGCGCACCGTCAAGCGCGCCGAGGAACTGTGCGGGCGGCCGCTGCCGCGTGCGGTGATCGAACGGCTCGAGCGCGCGGCGGGCAGCGGTCCCGAGGAGGACGCCGCCGCGGTGCGCGCGGTGGGCATCGAGATCGCCACCGAGATGGGCCAGCGGCTCATCGACGAGGGCGCGCCCTGCCTGCACTTCATCACCCTGAACTTCGCCAAGGCGACCAGCGAGGTGCTCACCAACCTCGGCTACGGCGTCACCGCGGCGCCGATCAGCGCCTGAGCCGGGATTCCGGCCCCGCTCGAGCGGGTGTGGGACACGCGTGAACCGAGCTGATTCCACCGGTCGGGGTGGTCGTCGGCGCTGCCGGTGATCAGCGGGTCGTCCGCGCCGTCACCTCGCAGCGCCGAGCCGTGGATCCTGCTCGCCCGCCTCGATCGCCACCCGCAGCCGGTTCTGCGCGGGCGCCACCGGGCAGGTCGCGTAGTCGGTGAAGGCGCACGGCAGGTTGAGCGCGCGATTGAAGTCCAGCACTACGGTGCCATCGTCGTCGGCGGCTCCCACTTCGAGCAGGCGTGCCGCGGGGTAGGTGGTGATGCCGCTGGTGGCGTCGGTGAACAGCACCCGCAATGCCTCGGGGGTGCCGAAGGCGACGACCCATTCGGTTACCGCGCCGACGGTGAATTCGATGACGCCGGCCGCCCGATGACGGTGTTCGAGCCCAGCCACCACCGCCCCCGTGGTGATCGTGGCCGGCTCGCCGAATGCCTCGAACCGCCCACGCACCACCCACCGTTCGTCGGGTGCGTACGCGGGCACACCGGCGAAGGTGGCCAGGGTCGGCGCGGCCGGATCGTGTACCCGCACAGCCGATCGCCCGCCGCGCCGGATCACCTCGAGCACCCGCTGCTCGTGCCGGATGAGCGCGCCCGGCGCCCCCTCGTCCGCGACGACGATGTGCACGCCGCCGATGCGTTCGCCGTCGTGATCGAGCCGGTCGCCGGGTTTGGCGGCGACGAACACCCGGTCCTCGATGACCCACCAGGTGCCGGGCACCCCGGGCAATCGCTCGGGCCGGTCGGTGAGCCAGTGCAGGGCGGTCAGGCTGAGGAAACCGAGTGGGTCACGCAGGACCGCTTCGCGTTCGGTGCGCCAGGCGGCCCAGTCGGTGGCGAACGAAGTGAGGCCGGTGGTCATGGGAGGTCTCCTTCGTGGGGCGGTGCGTTGGGTGAGAGGCCGGCTCCGGCGCATCACCGCCGGGTCGTGACCGGTATCGCCGGACCCGGATCCCGGCGCGGATCCGGTCGGCCGAATCATCATGCGTCGCAGCGAAACCGCAGCACAACGGTAGTAATCAGGCTGAGTTCAGCCCTTGCCCGGCGCGAAGCGCTTCGCCATCACGGCGTGAGTGCGCGCCCCTTCCACATCAGCGCGTGCTGTCGTCGGGCTCGCCGTGACCGGGTCCAGAGGTAGAGGTAGGCCGCGACCGACGCCGGATGCGCACACGCGGCAACGACCTCGTCGCGACCGGGCGCCGTACCGCTGTCCAGACAGCCGGCCACGATGCGCCCCGCGACGGCGGCCGTATAACCGAGCAGGCCGATCCGGCGCACCCGCCCGTGTCCGGCGAGCGCGGCCAGCGGCGGCAGCCAATAGGCCAGGCCGGCAACGGCTCCCACCGCGAGACCACCGGCCGCCGACCCGCCGTATGCCGACCACAGCCACCGCGTGTAGCCGGCCTCCAGCTCTGCCTCGTCGCGGTACATGCGGGTGCGTGCCATCGATCCGGCCGCGACCACAGCAGTGCGCATCCCATGGCGCCGCAAGGCCCTGGCGATATCGAGGTCCTCGGTGACGCTGCCCGCCACCGCCGCATGCCCGCCGATCGCCCGGTAATCCGCCGCGTCGAAAGCGAGGAACTGCCCGCACGCCACCGCCATCGAGGGACGCGTGCCGCGCTCGGCGAGCACCACCGGCAGCGTCGTGGCCCACGACCAGCACAGCAAGGGCTGGACCAGGCGTTCGGCGGGGGAGTGCGCGAGCTGCCGGGGCCAAGGCGAGACCAGCGCGAAACGGCGTGCGCGCAATTCCGTCACCGCGGCGGCGATCGCCGCAGGTGCCAGCCGCACATCGGCATCGATGAAGACCAGTACCGTGGCGCCGGTCGCCGCGGCGGCTTCGGCCAGCCGGGCACAGGCGGCGGCCTTACCGGTCCAGCCCGGTTCGGGCTCGTCGTCGCCGCGCAGCACCGTGATGCGCGGGTCGTCGCCCGCCGCGTGCCGGGCCGCCGCTTCCGTATCGTCCGTCGACCCGTCGTCCAGGATCAGCACCCACAGCCCGGGCACGCCGGTCTGTGCGCGCAGATCCTCGATCAGCTCCGGCAACCGCTCGGCCTCATTGCGTGCCGGAACGCAGACGGCCACGGTCTCGTCCACCGGCGGGCCCGGGCGCAACCGGCGCATCGTCAGCAGATTCCCCATCGCCACAGCGCAACCCGCAACCGCGATCCCGGTACCCACCCGAATCGCCGACACCACCCGCGTCTCGCCAGGCATCGTCGCTCGGCCAATCCGCCCGGCCGGCAACCCTTACCTACCGCTGCGCACTTCGCGCCACCATCGCCCGAGGTCGAAGTTCGGTGCCGGCGCGTTCGGCGGAGCCGGATTGCGGTTGACGTAGGCCATGGCCGCGACCACCGCGGCGACGGCGAGAGTGATGCCGCCGACGATGCCCGCCCAGCCCGCGAACGAGCGGGTATTCGGGTCGGCGTAGCTCACCTCGGCGTGCAGCCTGGTCACATCGCCCGGCGGCAGCTTCCAGGTGACCACTGAATCGCCCTCACGATTGCCGTTGGTCTTGGCCACGCGAGCGGGGAACGCGACGCTGAACTGCACGTCCGAGCCGTGCGGCGGAACCGATTTCAGGTCCACCCGGCCGTCGAGGGCCACCAGGTCGCCGGTGCGCTGGAACTGTAACTGGAACATGCCCTGGGTCTGGTCGGACAGCTGGCCGAGCTGCTGCACCTCACCGAAGTTCAGATCGTCGAAGAACACCTGGCTGCCGACGTAACCGTCTTGGCTGTAGGGCTCCACCCGCATCTTGGTGGCGAGGGTGTCCGGCGCCTTCAGCTGCGGGCCCTTGTCCTCGGGGTTGGCGGGGATCACCGCGGCGACGATACGTCCGGAGACGCGGTCGTTGGACGAAACACCCATCGACGCCTGCACCCGCAGGCAACCGGCCAGCACCGGCACCAGCAGAGCCGCCAGCAGGACGGCCGCCGTCACCCGGATCCCGGGGCGGGGCGAACGCGGCGAGGTGACCGGAGCGTCGGGCGTCGTGGTGTCGGGACTCGGCTGCACGGGTGACATCGTGCCAGGCGTGCGGCGCGCCGTGCACGCGACACCGCGCATCGGCCGCGTCGTCCCAGGTGGGCGTGACTATCTGCTGCGCATCGCCACGTTCTCGTCGTGACGGCGGTGGGCATCGCGCAGCAGCTGCATCAGTTCGTCCTCTTGCCGGATCCGGCGCCGGTACTTCTCCGGCAGGGCGCGCAGCCGCTGCTCCTCACTGCGCAGCAGGCCGAAGATCCGGTCGCGTTCGGCCTGGTCGGCGGTGTAGCCGAGGTCGAGGTAGTCGGTGGCATGCCTGCGCGCGTTGGCCACCGCCTGCTGGGCCCGTCCGCGCGGACTCACCACCGACACCACCACGGTGACCACCAGCACGAGCAGGATCACCAGCAGCGACGCACCGGTACTGATCTCACCCACGTGCACGGGCTCGCCGTGGTTGATGAACGGCAGGTTGTTCTCGTGCAGCGCGTGCAGGATCAGCTTGATCCCGATGAATCCGAGGATCGCGGCCAGCCCGAACGACAGGTAGATCAACCGGTCGAGCAGCCCGTCGATCAGGAAGTACAGCTGCCGCAACCCCATCAGCGAGAATGCCGTCACCGTGAACACCACATAGACGTTCTGGGTGAGGCCGAAGATCGCCGGAATGGAATCGAGGGCGAACATCACGTCGGTGCCGCCGATGGCCACCATCACCAGCAGCATCGGGGTGAGCATGCGCTTGCCGTCGCGCACGGTGAACAGTTTGTCGCCGTCGTAATCGGGTGAGGTGCGAAACCATCGCCTCGCCACCCGGATCACGAGATTGTCCGCCGACCGGGTCTCGGTCTCCGACGGCGCGAGCATATTTCCCGCCGTCACCAGCAGCAGCAGACCGAAGACGTAGAAGACCCACGCGAAAGCATTGATCAGGGAGGCGCCGAGAAAGATGAACCCGGTCCGCGCCACCAGCGAGAACACGATGCCGACCAGCAGTACCTTCTGCTGGTCCTCGCGCGGCACCCGGAAACTGCCGATGATGACCAGGAAGACGAACAGGTTGTCCACCGACAACGCCTTCTCGGTGACATAGCCCGCGAAGTACTCGGTGCCCATCTGCACGCCGCCGAAGATCAGCACCCCGATCCCGAACAGCACCGCGATCCCCACATAGATCCCCGACCAGATCGCCGCCTCGCGCAGGGTGGGGGTGTGCGCCTTGCGCACGTGGAAGACATAGTCGAACAGCAGCAGCCCGGCGATCAGGATCAGGGTCGGGATCCATACCGCGGTCGATACCTGCATCTTCCCTCCGGATCGTGGACGACGAAGCCGAGCGGGCGCCGGGCCGCGTCACGATCGGGTTCCGCACGCGCTGCCGCGACCGGGCCCGCCGCCGCGACAGCCGACTGCCCCGAACCTACTCGATCCGGGCCGCGACGTGGGCGAACCCGCCCGCAACCGCCCGGCGATCAGCCGGACCGGCGGCCGGACGCTGCGCGCGCATCGCGAATCAACCGCACCAGCAACGGCACCCCGAGCAGGCCCATGCCCACCGCGCCGTACCAGGCCGAGGCGGGTAGATCCAGGAACACCGCGTGCGCCAGCGTCGATCCGAGCCAGGTCCACGCGAACATCGCCACCGGCACCGCGTCCCCGCCACGGCGCCGCGGTGCCGTGCGTTCCCAGCCGGTGAGCAGCACCGCCATCACGATCCCGACCAGCAGCCAGCCCAGATAGTTGGTGAGCGGAATGTGTTCGACGCCCGGCAGTCCCGCATCGGTGACACACCACCGCCAGTGGCCGTCGGCCACCATCTGCGGGTCCAGGAACAGATCCCACCCCACCGCGCCCACCGCGGTGACCGGAATCCGCTGCCACACCCGCCTGGCCAGCAATCCGGCCACCACCCAGATCGGATACACCCCGCCGGTCCAGGCCAGCGGCACCACCAGCGGCACGCCGGCCAGAGCGGGACCCAGCCGATCGGTGGCGTAGTCGTAACAGCCGAACGGCATTCCGGTGGCGGTGCCGATGATCTCGGCGAGCAGACCGGTGCCGGACAGGATGACCAGCACGCCGACGGCATAACGCGGGCCGCGGGTGTAGGCGGCGTGGGTCAACGCGGTCGCGGCCGCCAGCGCCACCACCAGCACCGTCACCCGGTCGCGGGCGGCGCCGCCGGTCAACGGATACGCGATCTGACTGAGCACCCACAGCACCGCGAGCACGCCGGGGACCAGTGCACCGGCAGCCGGCCGGGGATCGACCGTGATCCGCCCGAACCATCGGCGGTCGTTGGCGCTCACGGTGCGACCCGCCCGCGGCCCGACCCCGCTCATCGCCGGCGCAGCCGCGCGAACCGGCCCTGATCACGCAGCACCAGCCGCGCCGCAGTGCGCCCGCTGGCACCGGAGACGCCGCCGCCGGGATGGGTCGAGGCGCCGGTCAGATACAGCCCCGGCGCGCCCGGCACCCGCTGTCCCGACAGCTCCGGCAGCGGCCGCCACAGCATCATCTGGTCCAGCGACATCTCCACATGCATCACATTGCCGCCGAGCAACCCGAGCTCCCGCTCCAGATCGGCCGGCGTCTGCACGAACCGGCGCAGCACCGACCCGGCGAAACCGGGTGCGTAGGAATCGACTTCGCCGATGATCCGGTCGGCCTCGGCCTCGGCGTGCCCCGCCCAGTCAGTGCCGTCGGCCAGCCGGTAGGGATGCCACTGCGACCACAGCGACAGCTGATGCTCGCCGGGCGCGGCGATACTCGGGTCCAGCGCACTGAAGCTCATCGCCAGCACCACCGGACGCGGCGGCAGCGCCCCGGCGAGCGCGGCACCGTGCGCGGCCCGCAACTGCCTGCGCTCGGCCACCAGGAATTGCAGCCCGCGCGCGGATTCCCCGGCCGAGCTGCCCGGATACGACGGCAGCGCGTTCGTCGCCGCGCGCACCACCATCCCGATGCCCGGACCCACCCGGATCCGCCGGCGCCAGTCCGCCAGCGTCGCAGCATCGAAACCGCCCGCACCCAGCAGATCCAGCGTGGTCAGAATGTGCGTGCCCGCGATGACGGCGCGCGCCGCCAGTTCCCGCCCGGAAGCCGTGCGCACCCGCCAGCCGTCACCGTCGCGGCGCAGCTCGCGCACCGCGTCACCGCCGGTGACCACACCGCCGTCGGATCGCAGCCGCGCCACCAACGCCGAGGTCAGCGCCCCGCTGCCGCCGACGGCCCGACCCGGCGGCAGCGTATGCATCAGCGCCGCGAACCCCACCATCGGCGCGGTACCCGGCTCCGACATGGGCGGCCCGGACTGCGCGCCGAACCAGGCCAGCGAGGTCTTGAGCCGCTCGTCGTCGAACAGGCTGTCCAGCAGCGCGTCTCCGGATTGCAGGAATTCGTGCGACAGCGCGCTACCGCCGGCTCGCGCGTCCAGCCCCCAGAACGAGCGCAGCAGATGCCCGGGTGTGGGCCCGCCGCCGAAGGCGCGCATCACCCGCGCGCTGCGCGGCCCCCAGTCCCGCACGAACCGGCGGTAGGCGTCGGCGTCGCGTTCCCCGCAGGCCGCGGCGATCGACGCGCAGGTGCGGTCCAGATCGCGATGGAACACGATCGGCGCGCCGCCCTCGGGGCCCGCGGGCGTGAAACCCCATGGATCGCAATCGATGTAGCGCAGCCCGAAGCGCGCCAGCTCCAGCTCCTCGATGATGCCGGTGTGCCGGATCATGATGTGCGCCGAGGACCCGCGATCGACCAGATGCCCCGGGAAGCGCTCGACCGTCGACACCGCACCGCCGAACACCTCGTCGCGCTCGAGCACCTCCACCCGGTGCCCGGCCCGCGCCAGATAACAGGCCGCGACCAGCGCGTTGTGGCCGGAACCGACGACAACGACGGTCATCGCGAGCTCACAGCGGCAACCGCCGGCCCAGGATGGCGAACTCCCTGGTATCGCCGGCGAAGATGAAATGCCGCACCACATCGCCGAACCCGGCGCGGCGATACAGCCGCCAGGCCCGGTTGTCCTCGGCGTCGACCTCCGGCGTCGACAGCAGCACCGCGCGCTCGGGACGGTCCCGCAGCAGCCGCTCCAGCAGCGTCGACCCGATGCCGCGGCCCTGCGCCGACGGATGCACATGCAATTCGGTGAGCTCGAAATAATCCGACAGCAGCTCCCGCGCCGAATGCTCCGGCCAGCTCGACCGGCGCATACCCGTATAGACCTGCTGCTGCCACCACTGATGCGGCGCGCCCCGGTAGCCGTAGCCGATGGCCACGATCGGCGAGGTGCGCACGTCGAAGTAGCCGGAGTCGTCCGGGATCACCGCGGCCACGGCCTGCCAGCCCGCGCGCGAGGTGTGCTCGGTCCACATGGGCGCGCGATGGTGTCCGGTGCCGCGCGGATAATCCATCGCCGCGACGTACACCGCGAGCGCGTCGTGCAACCGGGCGCGCAGCGCCGTGACCGAGAGGTCGACGACGACCGGTGCGGGGGTGTGATGTGGCTTGACGGCGGTCATGGCTCTCGTGAGGTGGGGACGCTGGAGGCGCGTGCGGAAAAACATGTCGGTGGTCGTCCTTATATTCAAGCTCAATTCAAACGTTCGAATACCTGTTCGGTTCGTGCGGTGCCGACCGTCCGGTCGGCCATCGGTCTCGGGCCGGGGTGTGCGACTGGTGGAGGGACGGCTGATGTCTGGTCGAAACGTTCATCCGGGCCGGCCCGGGCGTGCGGGCATGTTGTTGCGGCGCGCCGACGGGCTCTTGATGGAAGCCGCGGGGGAGCACGATCCCCGCGAGCGTTTCCGCACCGCCTACCTGGCCGCCCTGCGCGGTGCGGGTGCGGTGCTGGCGGCCACCGGCGCCGATGCCGCGCCGCGCGCCCGCTCCCGCAACGCCTGGGTCATGCTGCAACGCGCCGCCCCGGAATTCGTGATGTGGGCCGACTACTTCAGCGCCCATTCCGAGACCCGCGCCGCGCTCGAGGCCGGCCTGCCCCGCGAGATAGGCCACACCCAGGCCGACGAGTTCTACTCGCGGGTCGGTGCGTTCCTGCACGACGTGGAGGATTTGATCGCGCCCGCGGCCCGATTACGTGGTCCGGCCGAGCCGGAGTTGCGGATCGGCCCGCGAGTTATCGGCGAGTAGGTGGTACGGCCCTGATCGAACTCGTATCATTGGAGACAGATAGCCGCCAAGGTCGGCTATCTGTCGCCTACCCGGAGGCGACAGCCACGTCCTAGTGCCGGGGGAGGTACCGTGCCACTCTCCGAGCACGAGCAGCGCATGCTCGAACAGATCGAGAGCGCGCTCTATGCTGAGGATCCGAAGTTCGCCTCGTCCGTCCGCGGCGGACGCCTTCGTACGACCTCGAGTAGACGCAGACTTCAGGCCGCCGCCTTGTTCGTCCTCGGCCTGTTCCTACTCGTCGCAGGTATCGCCGCGCCGGTGAAGCCGGGCGGCTTCCCGATCATCAGCTTGATCGGATTCATCGTCATGTTCGGTGCCGGAGTGCTGCTGCTGCTCGGTGGCTCCAAGAAGGCCGGCGGCAGCGACCGCGGCGGCGACGCGCCGTCGAGCGGTCCGTCCGGTCCCGGCTCCGGTGGACGCGGGCGTCAGCGCCGCTCCGGCGGCTTCTCCGAGCGCATGGAAGATCGCTTCCGCAGAAGGTTCGAGCAGGAGTAACTGCACCCGCTCGCCCACAGGTTCACAGCGAACGGCGGTGCGGTACCGGAAACCCGGTGCCGCACCGCCGTTCGTCTGTCTGTCCATACCCCTTGGCGCCCACGGCGTGTCGTGCCGACCGGTCGGCCCGTTCCCGCTCGGCCCGCTGATCCCCACATCGCCCCACGACGCGCTCCACCTTCCCCCACCACACCCGGATTCCTGGACGCACCTGGGAGTTTGCTGGTAGTTGTCGGGCTCGCCCGGATCGGACGCGCGCGGGGAGGTGAAGCGCCGGAAAAGTTCTTCCACCCAGTGATAGCTGGGATGACCTGGGCAATCGCGAAAGCGGGGAGCCAGATCACCCCGTGTTTCGATTGAAAGTGGGGGAAAGTGGGGTAATGTGGAGCGCGCACTACAGGAGAGGCCGTAAGGCGCTCGGCCGGAGCGAGTTCCGGCCATGCGTGATCGAGGTGGTCCGGTAGGGAGGTGTCGAGTTGTTTCTCGGTACCTACACACCTCGATTGGACGACAAAGGGCGACTCACGTTGCCTGCGAAGTTTCGAGACGATCTGGCGGGAGGGTTGATGGTCACGAAGGGGCAGGACCACAGCCTGGCCGTGTACCCCAAAGAGGAGTTCACCGCGCTCGCGCGGCGGGCCGCGGCGGCGTCTCGAAGCAATCCGCAGGCACGGGCTTTCGTCCGGGCTCTCGCGGCAGGCACGGACGAACAGCGTCCGGACGCTCAGGGCCGGATCGTGCTGTCGGCCGACCATCGTCGCTACGCCAACCTGTCACGGGACTGCGTGGTGATCGGCTCGGTCGACTTCCTCGAAATATGGGACAAGCAGGCGTGGGAGTCCTACCTCGCCGAACACGAGGAGGACTACGCACAAGCGAGAGACGAGTCGCTGGGCGGGATCTTCTAGCGCCGCACGAGTGCCACGCGGCCTCTGCCCGGATGCGGACCCTGACGTACTTCCCCGACGCCAGGTGCCGCTTCGGTCAGAGACCACGGGGCATTCGTCACCGACATCCGGTCCGAATCCCGCAGCATTCGCTGCTCACAGCAACCATTCCAGAGCCATCACTCACTACAGCACTACCCATCTACCCGCAGTGTCCGCCGAAAACACTGTGGAACAAGGCGACCCGATATCGGTGCGTGACGAAGCGAGGCAAGATCCGGGAGGTCGAGGTGAACCGTGAACAGCACGGCCCGCGCCATGTCCCGGTCCTGCTCGAGCGCGCCGACGAATTGCTCGGGCCCGCGCTCGGTGAGTCCGGCGCCGTCTACCTCGACGCCACCCTCGGATTGGGCGGGCACGCCGAACATTTCCTGCGCACCTACCCGCAGATCCGGCTGGTCGGGCTCGACCGCGACACCAATGCTCTCGCGCTCGCCGGCGAGCGGTTGCGGCCGTACCAGGACCGAATCAGCTTGGTGCACACCCGATACGACGGCATCGCCGACGCCCTCGCCGAAGCGGGCCTGCCCGCCACCGGCTCGGTCAGCGCCATCCTGATGGACCTGGGTGTCTCGTCGATGCAACTGGACGAGACCGACCGCGGCTTCGCCTACTCGGTGGACGCCCCGCTGGACATGCGGATGGACCCGACCACCAGGCCCACCGCCGCCGATGTGCTCAACACCTACAGCCACGGCGATCTGGCCCGGATCCTGAAAACCTATGGCGAGGAACGCTTCGCCGGCCGGATCGCCAGTGAGATCGTGCGGCGCAGGCAGCAGCGGCCGTTCACCACCAGCGCCCAGCTGGTCGAACTGCTCTACGACACCATCCCCGCCGCCACCCGGCGCACCGGCGGACACCCGGCCAAACGCACCTTCCAGGCGCTGCGGATCGAGGTCAACGGTGAACTGGAATCGCTGCGGGCCGCACTGCCCGCGGCGCTTAACGCGCTGCGCGTGGGTGGCCGGATCGTGGTCATGTCGTATCAGTCGCTCGAGGACCGCGTCGTCAAACACGAACTGGCCCAGCGTGCGGCCTCGCGCACGCCGGTCGGCCTGCCGGTGGAACTGCCGGGGATGGGGCCGGAATTCCGGCTGCTCACCCGGGGCGCCGAACAGGCCACCGAAGCAGAGATCGAGGACAACCCGCGCGCCGCCCCGGTGCGGATGCGCGCAGCGGAACGGATTCAGGAGGGTGCATGAGCAGGGCGACGACAACGCTCGGGCAGCCTCCGACGGGGAGACGGGAGGCGGTCCGCACGAGCGGGTCGGTGCCCGCGGGCGGCGGTTCGGCTGAACCCGGACAGCGGCCCGGTCAGGCAAAAGGAGGGCGCAGCGTGAGCGTGCGGACACGGACCGTCGCCGAGCCCGGGCGGATCGCCCGCCGAGTGCAGGCCGCCGAGCGGGTGAAATCGGGTGCGGCGCAACGGGCCTACGCCCGCCGCAAGCTGCGCGCCGAAGGGGTCGCGGGCGGCGATGCGGTGCTGCCGCGGACCTCGCTCATGGCCACCCGGATCCCGTTCGTCGCGGCGATCCTGGCCCTGCTCGCCTGCGGGCTCGCCCTCACCCTGCTGCTCACCACCCGTGCCGCCGAGGACAGCTACCTGCTCAGCGACGCCAGGAAGCTGAACCAGACCCTCGCCGACGAGCGGGCCGCCCTGCAACGGGAGGTGGAGGCCGCCGACTCGGCGCCCGAACTCGCCGCGCGGGCCCGCGAACTCGGCATGATCCCGGCCAAGGACCCGGCGCGCCTGGTGGTCGCGCCCGACGGCAGCATCATCGTCATCGGCGACCCCAAGCCGGCCGAGGGCGCACCGGTGCCCCCGCTGAGCCCGCCGCCCACCCGCGCCACAGACCGCCCGGGCACCCCGCAGAGCCAGGGCGAGCGCGTCGTCCCGGTCACCTCGACCCCCCGCGCCCCCGCCGACCGCCCCGACGGCGCCCAGATCAACGCCGCACCCCCGGTAGGCGCCGGATTGACCCCGGCCGCGCCGAGCCCGGCGCCTGCGCCGAACCAGGCGGCTGCGCCGAACCCGGCGGTTGCGCCGAACCCGGCCGCTGCCGGCGTTCCGGCTCCGGAAGGCGCGGCGGGCCCGGCACCCGCAGAGGGACCGGCACCGGCCGGCGAGCCGGCACCCGTGCCCGCCGCGGCCCCGGCTCCGGGCGCGGCACCCGAACCTGCTCCCGCTCCGGCAGGAGCCCAAGCGCCCGTGCCTGCCGACCCGGCGGCTGGCCCTGCTCCCGCCGCCCCCGCGCCCGGCCCTGCGGCCGCCCCGGCGGCCGCGCCCGGACCTGCGGCTGACGCGCCTGCACCGCCGGCCGCCCCGGCCGCCGGACTTGCCCCCACCCCCGCCGCCGCCCCGGCAGACGGAGCGCCCGCTCCCGCCACCGCACCGGCTCCTCCCGCGGCTCCGGTCCCCGCACCGGCCAACGCCCCGGCATCGGCTCCCGCATCCGGCCCCGCCGAAAATCCGGCGCCCGCACAGATGCCCGGACAAACCGCGGCTTCGGCCCCGGCGGCAGCCGTCGCGCCCGCCGCACGTCAGCAGGCTGCTGTCGAGGTACCCGTCCCGGCCCCCGCGGCCGCCGTCGCTGGGTCGAACCCGGCGTCCACCAGGGATCAGAGCACGCCCGCACCGGCAGGCGATCGTCCTTCGGCCGCAGGACCGGCTGTCCCGGCCACCGCCCCTGCGCCCGCACCGGTAGACCCACCACATCCATCCGCCGAATCCGCTCCCGCCGCACCGGCTCTCATCGAGAACGCCCCCGGGCACCCCGCCGTCGCGCCGACCGTGCGGCCGAACGCCGGTGAGGCCGCACGATGAGGCGGCCCGGACCCGCGAGGCGTTCCCGTCGCGGGCCGGTGAACAGACGGCGGCCCGCGGCGGCGCAGCTGGACCGGCCGGTGCGGATGCGGTTGGGGGTGGGGCGGATCGCGATGCTCGGTGCGCTCGCCGTCGTCGCGATCCAATTGCTGTGGGTGCAGAGCATTTCCGCGCCGGGGCTGTCGGCGCAGGCGGCCAGCCAGCGCACCGCGCACTGGGTGGACGAGGCCATGCGCGGCCCGATCACCGACCGCAACGGTAAGGCACTCGCGTTCACCGTCACGGCCAAGGAACTGCACTTCCAGCCCGTGAAGGTGCGTAAGGATCTGGCCGAGGCCAAGGCCAAGGACGATTCCGCGCCCGATCCCGAACAGCGGCTGCGCGATATCGCCGCCACCATCCACGAGAAACTCGGCGACAAAGGCCCCAGCGAGAAGAAGCTGCTGGAGCTGCTCAACAGCGACGAGCCGTTCGTGTACCTGGCCCGCAATGTCGATCCGCGTATCGCCGCCGAGATCGTGGTCGAGTTCAAGGAAGTCGGCGCCGACTCGCAGAACCCGCGCGAGTATCCGGGCGATTCGCTGGCGGCCAACATCATCGGCGCCGTCGGCTGGGACGGCCACGGCCAGATCGGGCTGGAATCGTCGATGGACTCGCTGCTGGCCGGCACCGACGGCTCGCACACCTACGACCGCGGTGCCGATGGCGCGGTGATTCCCGGCAGCTGGCGCGACCGGGTGCCCGCGGTCAACGGCTACGGCATCGAACTCACGCTCGATTCGGATCTGCAGTACTACGTTCAGCAGCAGGTGCAGCAGGCCAAGGATCTGTCCGGCGCGCAGTCGGCCTCGGCGGTGGTGCTGGACGCCAAGACCGGCCAGGTGCTGGCGATGGCCAACGACAACACGTTCAATCCGTCGCTGGGCCCGGAACATTGGAAACCGGAGACGCTGGACAATCCGTCGGTGACGCACGCGTTCGAACCGGGCTCGGTGAACAAGATCGTCACCGCCGCGGCCGCCATCGAATACGGTCTCACCACTCCCGACGAGGTCCATCAGGTGCCGGGCCAGATCCACATGGCCGGTGTCACCGTCGGCGACGCCTGGGAACACGGGGTCGCGCCCTACACCACCACCGGGATCTTCGGAAAGTCCTCCAATGTCGGCACCCTCATGCTCGCCCAGCGGGTGGGTGAGGACCGTTTCGCCGACATGCTCCAGCGGTTCGGTCTCGGCCAGCGCACCGGCGTCGGCCTGCCCGGTGAGAGCCCGGGCCGGGTGCCCGCCCGCGACCAGTGGTCCGGCGGCACCTTCGCGAACCTGCCGATCGGCCAGGGCCTTTCGATGACGACCTTGCAGATGACCAGCATGTACCAGGCCATCGCCAACGACGGCCTGCGGATCCCGCCGCGCATCGTGCGCGCCGAGATCGCCCCCGACAAAACCCGCACCGAGCGGCCGACGCCGGAGGGTGTGCGGGTGGTCAGCCCGCAGACCGCGCAGACCTTGCGCACCATGTTCCAGGCGGTCGTGCAGCGCGATCCGATGGGCGTGCAGATGGGCACCGGCGTCCCGGCCGCGATCGAGGGCTATCAGATCGCGGGCAAGACCGGTACCGCGCAGAAAGTGGACCCGGCCTGCGGCTGCTATTCGACCTCGTCGTACTGGATCACCTTCGCCGGAATAGCCCCGGCCGACGACCCGCGCTACGTCATCGGCATGATGCTCGATGCCCCGGTGCGCAGCGCCGACGGCAGCGGCGGCCAGTCGGCCGCGCCGCTGTTCCACAACATCGCCTCCTGGGCGTTGCAGCGCGACCGTATCCCGCCGTCCACCGAGCCGGCCAGGCGTTTCGTGCTCCAGGCCTCGTGAGCTCATGCCGTTGCCCGCAACCGCTGGACCTGCCGCGACCGCTGTCGCGGTGGGCCGGCCCGGGCGCGGCGGACCCGAATCCGTGAACCGCGTTGCCTGCCCTCGAGCAGGCGTCGGTAACCTGACTCGTCGTCGGTGTACGCACCATAAATCGCAGAGAGGAACCTTGTGCCCGCGCAGTCCAGCCAGCACGCGCTACGACCGGCCGAGCCGAAGTCGTCGACGCTGCCCGACCTGCTGGATCTGACCGGCGCCGAGCCGCGCTCGGACCTGCCGTCCGGCCTGGTGATCACCGGTATCGAACAGCGTTCGGACGCGGTCGTGCCCGGTGATCTGTTCGCCGCGCTGCCCGGCTCCCGCGCCCATGGCGCCCGCTTCGCCCGCGCTGCCGTCGACCGCGGCGCGGTGGCGGTGTTCACCGACGCCGAAGGCGCCGAGCTGGCCGGTGATCTGGGCGTGCCGGTGCTGGTGCGTGAACGTCCGCGCGAGGTGCTCGGCGAGCTGTCGGCCGCGATCTACGGCAACCCCTCGGGCCGGCTGCGCATCGTCGGCATCACCGGAACCTCCGGCAAGACCACCACCTCCTATCTGGTGGAGGCCGGCCTGGCCGCCGCCGGGCTGTCCACCGCGCTGATCGGCACCATCGAGACCCGCATCGGCGGACGCCGGGTGCCGAGCGCGCTGACCACGCCGGAAGCGCCGCAGCTGCACGCGATGTTCGCGCTGATGGTCGAGCAGGGCGTGGACGCGGTGGTGATGGAGGTGTCCAGCCACGCGCTGGCGCTGGGCCGGGTCGACGGCGTGCGTTTCGCGGTGGGCGGATTCACCAATCTGTCCCAGGACCACCTGGATTTCCACGCCGACTTCGAGGATTACTTCGCCGCCAAGCGCAGGCTGTTCGAGCCGCAGTCGCCGGTGGCCGCGCGCACCTCGGTGATCTGCATCGACGACGAATGGGGCCGCCGCCTGGCCGGCGACCTGCCCGCACCGGTCACCGTCGCCACCACCGGCCCGGCCGACTGGCAGGTCGCGGGCCCGGTGCGCACCCACGGCGCTGAACAGGAGTTCACCGCGGCCGGTCCGCACGGCGAAACCGCTGTGCGCCTGCGTCTTCCGGGCCGCTACAACGTCGCCAACGGACTGCTGGCGCTGGCGCTGTGCGCGGCCGCGGGGGTCGAGCCCGCGGTCGCCGGACCGGCCCTGGCCACCGTCGACGTGCCCGGCCGCATGCAGCGGGTCGAGCGCGGCCAGGATTTTCTCGCGCTGGTCGACTACGCGCACAAACCGGCCGCGGTGGAATCGGTCATCGCCACCCTGCGCGCCCATCTGGACGAGGCGGGCACCGGCGGCAGGCTCGCCGTGGTGGTCGGCGCGGGCGGCGACCGCGACACGGGCAAACGCACGCTGATGGGCGCGGCCGGTGCGCGCGGCGCCGATCTGCTGATCATCACCGACGACAATCCGCGCACCGAGGATCCGGCGGCCATCCGGGCCGCCCTGCGCGCAGGCGCGCTCGGTGTGCCGGAATCCGAACGCGGCGAGATCCGCGAAATCGGCGACCGGGCCGCCGCCATCGACGCGGCGGTGGCCTGGGCCCGCGCCGGTGACGTGGTGCTGGTCGCGGGCAAGGGACACGAGGCAGGGCAGGAGATCCACGGGGTGAAGCACCCGTTCGACGACCGCGAGGTGCTCGCGGCCGCGATACAGCAGCGAAGTCCGCAGGGTTCGGACGCGGAGGACTTGACGGTTTCATGATCGAGATGACACTGCGGGATATCGCGGACGTCGTCGGCGGCACGCTGCACGACGTCGCGTACCCGGAGGTGACGGTGACCGGTTCGGTCGAATTCGACTCGCGCAACATCGGTCCCGGAGATGTTTTCCTCGCCCTTCCGGGTGAGCGCGCCGACGGCCACGATTACGCGGCCGCGGCGGTCGAGGCCGGTGCGGTCGCCGTGCTGGCGGCGCGTCCGGTGGGGGTGCCCGCGATCGTGGTGACGCCCAGTCCCGGGACGCTGCCCGCGAATTCGGCGGTGGTGGCCGGCGACACCGACGGTTCCGGCGCGGCGGTGTTGTCGGCGCTGGCGAAGCTGGCGCGCGCGAGTGTCGAACGGTTGGTCGCGGCGGGCGGTTTGACCGTCGTCGGCGTGACCGGCTCCTCCGGCAAGACCTCCACGAAAGATCTGCTGGCCGCAGTTTTGGCGCCGCTGGGCCCGGTGGTGGCCCCGCCCGGCTCGTTCAACAACGAACTCGGCCATCCGTGGACGGCCCTGCGGGCCGACGCCTCCACCCGCTTCCTGGTGCTGGAGTTGTCGGCGCGCGGTGTCGGCCATATCGCCGCGCTCACCGAGATCGCCCCGCCGAACATCGGCGTCGTGCTCAATGTCGGCACCGCTCATCTCGGCGAGTTCGGCAGCCGCGAGGCGATCGCCAAGGCCAAGGGTGAACTCGTCGAGGCACTGCCCTCGACCGGCCTCGCCGTGCTCAACGCCGACGATCCGCAGGTCGCGGCCATGGCCGCGCGCACCGAGGCCCGCGTGGTGCTGGTCGGCCAGGCCGATCGCGCCGAGATCCGGGCCACCGACGTCGTCCTCGATGACCAGGCGCGCGCGCAATTCACCCTGCACACCCCGGCCGGCAGCGCGCCGGTGCGGCTGTCGGTGCACGGGGAACACCAGGTCGGCAATGCGCTGTCGGCGGTGGCCGTGGCGCTGGAATGCGGCGCCGATCTCGACTCCATCGTCGCGGCGCTGTCCGGTGCCCGCGCGGCCTCGGCCCGCCGGATGGATGTGCGCACCACCACCGACGGCATCACCGTCATCAACGATTCCTACAACGCCAACCCGGATTCGGTGCGGGCCGCGCTCAAGGCGCTGGTCACCATGTCCAAGGCCGGTGACACCCCGCGCCGCAGCTGGGCGGTGCTGGGGGAGATGGCCGAACTCGGCGAGGAGTCGGTGATCGAACACGACGCCATCGGACGGCTCGCGGTCCGCCTGGACGTGGACCGGCTGGTGGTGGTCGGCACCGGACGTCCGTCCCGGGCGATGCATCAGGGTGCGGTGATGGAAGGCTCATGGGGCGAGGAATCGGTCCTCGTTCCCGATATCGGCGCGGCCATCGCGCTGCTCGACGACGCGGTCGAGCCGGGTGATGTGGTGCTGGTCAAGGCGTCGCAGTCGGTCGGCCTGTGGGCCGTCGCCGAGCATGTGACCGGCGAGGCTCGCCCGGATGGACGCAGGGGTAGCGCGGAGGCAGTGCGATGAGACAGATTCTGTTCGCGGCGGGGATCGCGCTGGCGGTGTCGATCCTCTTGACGCCCCTACTGATCAAGATGTTCGCCAAGCAGGGCTTCGGCCAGGAGATCCGGGTCGACGGCCCGGCCAGCCATCAGGCCAAGCGCGGCACGCCCACCATGGGTGGCGTTGCCATCATCATCGGTATGTGGGCCGGTTACCTCGGCTCGCACCTGATCGGCATCGGCTACGACGCCGAGGGCCCGTCGGCGTCGGCGCTGCTGGTGCTCGGCCTGGCCACCGCGCTCGGCGCGGTCGGTTTCGTCGACGACTTCATCAAGATCCGCAAGGGGCGCAACCTCGGCCTGACCGCCGCCGGTAAGTACATCGGCCAGCTCACCGCCGCGGTGGTGTTCGGTGTGCTGGCGTTGCAGTTCCGCGGTGACAGCGGCCTGACCCCGGCCAGCAGGCATCTGTCCTACGTCCGCGACATCACCACGGTGTCGATGGGCGTGATCGTGTTCCTGGCCTTCGTCTGCCTGCTGGTGGTGGCCTGGTCGAACGCGGTGAACCTCACCGACGGCCTCGACGGCCTGGCCGCCGGATCGATGAGCCTGGTGCTCGGCGGGTACGTGATCATCACGTTCTGGCAGTACTACCACGCGTGCGAGACCAAGCCGGAGACCGGCTGCTACAACGTGCGCGACCCACTGGACCTGGCGCTGGTGTGCGCCGCCGGCGCCGCGGCCTGCATGGGCTTCCTGTGGTGGAACGCGGCCCCGGCCAAGATCTTCATGGGCGACACCGGATCGCTGGCCCTGGGTGGTCTGCTGGCCGGGCTGTCCATCACCACCCGCACCGAGCTGCTGATGGTGGTCATCGGCGCGCTGTTCGTCGCCGAGGCGGCGTCGGTGGTGTTGCAGGTGGCGGTGTTCCGCACCACCCGTAACCGGTTGTTCAAGATGGCGCCGTTCCATCACCATTTCGAGTTGAGTAAATGGGCGGAGACGACGGTGATCATCCGGTTCTGGTTGCTGGCCGCGATGGCCTCGGCGGTCGGACTCGGCCTGTTCTACAGCGAATATCTCTCCGCGGTCGGGTGAGCTGACAATGGTCGAACATTCTCCGCGGGCCCTGCGTTCGCCGGGCCCCATGCTCGAATTCCTGCGCGGCCGTGAGGTACTGGTGGCCGGCTGGGGTGTGTCCGGGCGCTCGCTGATCGAGCCGCTCCAGGACATCGGCGCCAAACCGGTCGTCACCGATGGTGGCGCCAAGGCGCTGGCCGAGGCCGCCGAACTCGGCCTCGAGGTCGCCACCTGCGCCGAACTCGAATACGCCGACTGGAGCCGATTCGCGCTGGTGATCACCAGCCCCGGCTGGCGGCCGGACTCGCCGGTGCTGGTCTCGGCGGTCTCGGAAGGCATTCCGGTCTGGGGCGATGTGGAGTTCGCCTGGTGGGTCGATCAGGCCCGCCTCTATGGCGAAGTCCGCAAATGGCTGGTGGTGACCGGCACCAACGGCAAGACCACCACCACCAACATGGTGCATTCGATCCTGCGCGCGGCCGGTATCGCGAGCGTGGCCTGCGGCAATATCGGTCTGCCGATCCTGGACGCGCTGCGCCGCAACCCGGGCCCGCAGGTGCTGGCGGTGGAACTGTCGTCGTTCCAGCTGCATTGGGCGCCGTCGGTGCGCCCGGAGGCCGGCGTGGTGCTCAATGTGGCCGAGGATCACCTGGATTGGCACGGCGGGCTCGACGCCTACGCCGCCGCGAAGGCGCGGGCGCTGGTGGGCCGGGTCGGCGTGGTCGGCCTCGACGATCCGGTGGCCGCCTCGCTGGCGCGCAAGTCCAAGGCCAAACGCACCGTCGGCTTCCGGGTCGGCGTCCCCGCCGACGGTGAACTCGGCGTGGTCGACGGCAAACTGCTCGACCGGGCCTTCACCAAGGCCGCGATCCTGGCCGAAACCAAGGAGGTCAGCCCGCCCGGCCCGGCCGGTGTCGCCGACGCCCTCGCCGCCGCCGCGCTGACCCGCGCCATCGACGTGGCCCCGCAGTTCGTGCGCGAGGGCCTGATCGAACACAAGGTCGGCCCGCACCGGGCGGCGTTCGTGCGCGAGGTGGGCGGGGTCGAATTCATCGACGACTCCAAGGCCACCAACCCGCATGCCGCGCGGTCGTCGATCCTGGCGCATCCGCACGTGGTGTGGGTGGCCGGCGGTCAACTCAAAGGCGCCGGGGTGGAGGACCTCATCGAAGAGGTCGCCGACCGGCTGGTCGGGGCGGTACTGATCGGCACCGATGCGGAGGTCATCGCCACCGCGTTGGCGCGACACGCGCCCGAAGTCCCCGTGGTGGAGCTGGCCTCGGGAGACTATGCAGGCATGGGTGATGACGATGCGGGCAGAGCCGGCGCCGACGAGGTGATGGCACAGGCGGTGCGCGCGGCGGCCGGGTTGGCCCGCCGCGGCGACACGGTGCTGCTGGCCCCGGCCGCGGCCTCACTGGACATGTTCGCCGACTACACCCATCGTGGCCGTAGCTTCGCCGCCGCGGTGCACACCCTGGAAGACGGGGACATCGGGCGGCGGTTGTGACCCCGGCGCGGGCTCCGCGGCCGGGCACGCGCTTCGGCGCCTGGCTGGCGCGTCCGCTGGCCTCGTTCCACTTGGTCGTCACCATCGCCACCCTGCTCACCGTGCTCGGTCTGGTGATGGTGCTGTCGGCGTCGAGTGTGGAGGCCTACGCCGACGGCAAGTCGGCCTATTCGCTGTTCGTGCAGCAGGCGGTCTACGCCGCGCTCGGTGCGGTGCTGTTCTATCTGGCGTTGCGGATCCCGCTGCGGCGGCTGCGTCAGCTGTCGTTCCCGCTGTTCGCGCTGTCGGTGGTGGCGCTGGTGCTGGTGCTGATCCCGGGCATCGGCTCGCAGGTCAACGGCGCCCGCCGCTGGATCGACCTGGGCGCGTTCTCGATCCAGCCGTCGGAGATCGTCAAGGTGACGCTGGTGGTGTGGGGTGCGCATCTGCTGGCCTCGCGCCGCTCCGAGCACGCCGCGCTCAAGGACATCCTGGTGCCGCTGGTGCCCGCGGGCCTGCTGGTGTGTCTGCTGATCGTGTTGCAGCCCAACCTGTCCACCACCATCGCCGTCGGCATCGTGCTGGCGGCGCTGCTGTGGTTCGGCGGGCTGCCGGTGCGGCTGTTCGTGACGATCGCGATCTCCGGTGTGATCGCCGCCGGTGTGCTCGCGCTGTCGGCCGGGTACCGCTCCGACCGCATGCGTGCCTTCTTCAACCCCGGCGACGACCCGCAGGGCATCAACTATCAGGCCATGCAGGCCAAGTTCTCCCTCGCCGACGGCGGCATCTGGGGCCGCGGACTGGGCCAGAGCCGCGCCAAATGGAACTACCTGCCCAACTCGCACAACGACTTCATCTTCGCCATCATCGGCGAGGAACTCGGCTTCCTGGGCTGCGCGCTGGTGCTGGGGCTGTTCGCGCTGTTCGTCTACACCGGTCTGCGCATCGCCGCCCGCTCGGCCGACCCGTTCCTGCGGCTGCTGACCGCCACCGCGACCACCTGGATCACCGGGCAGGCGCTGATCAATATCGGCTACGTCGTCGGGCTGCTGCCGGTGACCGGCTTGCAGCTGCCGCTGGTCTCGGCCGGTGGTTCCTCGCTGGCGATCACGCTGCTGATGTTCGGCATCATCGCCAATGCCGCCCGGCACGAACCCGAGGCCGTCGCGGCCTTGCACGCCGGGCAGGACGGGCGGTTCAGTAGATTGCTTCGACTGCCCAAACCGGAGGTGTACGCCCCGGCCAAGGCCGAGGCGGCCCGGGCTCGGTCGGCGGCGCGGGCCAAGCCCGGACAGCGCGGCGGGCCGCCGCCGGCGCGCCGACCACGCACCGGGGCGCAACGCGGCGCCGAACCACGGCGGCGCTCGGCCCAGAGCCGCGGCACCAGCTCGGCGCGCGCGACCCGCGCCTGGGAGCCGAACTATCCGGTCACACACGCGAGAGAACGAGGAAGATCCAGGTGAGTGCAAGCCAGTCCGCGAACGAGCACACCGCGGTGAGCGGGGCCACCCGCACCTCGGACGCGCAAGGGACGGCACTCTCGGTGGTCGTCGCGGGCGGCGGCACCGCAGGTCATATCGAACCGGCGATGGCCGTGGCCGATGCCCTGCGCCGCCTCGACCCGGCGATCCGGGTGACCGCACTCGGCACCGCCCGTGGCCTCGAGACGACGCTGGTGCCCGAGCGCGGCTACCCGCTGGAACTGATCCCGCCGGTGCCGCTGCCCCGCAAACCCAGCGCCGACCTGCTGCGCCTGCCCGGACGGGTGCGCGCGTCGGTGGCCGCCGCCCGTGCTGTCATCGACGCGGTCGACGCCGATGTGATCATCGGCTTCGGCGGCTATGTGGCGTTGCCCGCCTACCTGGCCGCCGGACGCGGTGTGCTGCGGCGCAGGCGCGCGGTGCCGGTGGTGGTGCACGAGGCCAACGCCAAGGCCGGTATCGCCAACAAGGTCGGCGCGCGCGTGGCGGCCCGGGTGCTGGCCGCCGTGCCGGATTCCGGACTCAGCGGTGCCGAGGTCATCGGCATCCCGGTGCGCTCGGCCATCACCTCGCTGGACCGGGCCGCGCTGCGCGCCGAGGCCCGCGCCCACTTCGGCCTGCCCGCCGACGGTCCGGTGCTGCTGGTGTTCGGCGGCTCGCAGGGCGCGCGCACGCTGAACGAGGCGGTTTCGGGCGCGGCGAAGGAACTGGCCGCGGCCGGTATCTCGGTGCTGCACGCGCACGGGCCCAAGAACACCCTGGAGTTGCCGCCGGGCACGCCGTCGGCGCCCTATGTCGCGGTGCCGTACCTTTCCCGGATGGATCTGGCCTACGCCGCCGCCGACGCGGTGGTCTGCCGCTCCGGCGCGATGACCGTCGCGGAGGTATCCGCGGTGGGACTGCCCGCGGTGTATGTTCCGCTGCCGCACGGCAACGGCGAGCAGGAGCTCAACGCCCGCCCCGTCGTCGCCGCCGGTGGTGGCACAATTGTGGCCGACTCCCAGCTGACGTCCTCCTATGTGATCGATGAGGTGATTGCCCTGCTCACCGACCCCGCACGGCTGACCGAGATGGGCCGCGCCGCCGCAGGCGCCGGCCATCGCGACGCCGCCGACGAGGTTGCCCGCATCGCCATCCGGGCGGCGCGCCGATGACCGGGGACGCGAGCACCGAGGCACGGGCGGCGCTGCCGCCGGCACTGGAACGGGTGCACATGGTCGGCATCGGCGGGGCCGGAATGTCGGGCATCGCCCGGATCCTGCTCTCCCGCGGCGGCGCGGTATCGGGCTCGGACGCCAAGGAGAGCCGCGGTGTGCTCGCGCTGCGCGCCCGCGGCGCCCAGGTGCGCATCGGTCACGACGCCAGCGCGCTGGACCTGCTGCCCGGCGGCCCCACCGCCGTCGTCACCACCTACGCCGCCATCCCCAAATCCAATCCTGAACTGGTCGAGGCGAATCGGCGCGATATCCCGGTGCTGCTGCGTCCGGCCGTGCTGGCCTCGCTGATGAGCGGGCATCGCACGCTGCTGGTCTCGGGTACCCACGGCAAGACCTCCACCACCTCGATGCTGATCGTGGCGTTGCAGCACTGCGGCGTCGACCCGTCGTTCGCGGTCGGCGGTGAACTCAACGAGGCGGGCACCAACGCCCATCACGGCAGCGGCGACATCTTCGTGGCCGAGGCCGACGAGAGCGACGGTTCACTGCTGCAATACGACCCCGACGTCGCCGTGGTCACCAATATCGAATCCGATCACCTGGACTACTTCGGCTCCGACGAGGCCTACACCCAGGTCTTCGACGATTTCGCCGACCGGCTCGCCCCCGGCGGACTGCTGGTGGTCTGTCTCGACGATCCCGGCTCCCGCGCGCTGGCCGAGCGGGTCGGTGACCGGCTGGCCGCCAAGGGCATCCAGGTCCTCGGCTACGGCTCCGGCGAGCTGAGCGACGCGCCGGTCCCGGTCGGGGTGCGGCTGCACAGCTGGGAGCCGCGCGATGTCGGCGGTCTGGCGCAATTCCAGCTCGACGGCGAGCCCGCCCCGCGCACCCTGCGGCTGTCGGTGCCCGGCCGGCATATGGCGCTCAACGCGCTGGCCGCGCTGCTGGCCGCCCGGGCCGCCGGCGCCGATATCGACGAGATCATCCAGGGCCTGGAGGGCTTCGGCGGCGTGCACCGCCGGTTCCAGTTCGTCGGCCGGGAGAACGGTGTGCGCGTCTTCGACGATTACGCCCACCATCCCACCGAGGTCCGCGCGGTGCTCGGCGCCGCCGCGGCGCTGGTCGAGCAGGAAGCCGCCGACGGTGCGCGTTCGCGGCGCGGCCGGGTGATCGTGGTGTTCCAGCCGCACCTCTACAGCCGCACCGCGACATTCGCCGGTGAGTTCGGCGCCGCGCTCGGCCTGGCCGACGAGGTGGTGGTGCTCGACGTCTACGGCGCCCGCGAGGAGCCGCTGCCCGGCGTCAACGGCGCGCTGGTGGCCCAGTCGGTCACCAAACCGGTGCACTACCAACCCGATATGTCCCGGGTGGGACGGCAGGTGGCGGGGTTGGCGCTGCCCGGCGACGTGGTGATCACCATGGGCGCGGGTGATGTCACCATGCTCGGCAGCCAGATCCTCGACGGACTACGCGCGCGTCCGCAGTTCGGGCGGTGAGCGTCGGTGCGATCCGGAGCCGAACTGTTCGGTGCGCGTGGATGGCGCCGGATCCGGCTGTGGGGATTGCCCGCGGTGTGCCTGCTGATCACCCTGTTCGTCGCGGCTTGGTTCACGCCACTGCTGTCGGTGCGGACGGTGCAGATCGAGGGCCTGTCGGCGGTGCCGGAGGAGCGGGTGCGGGAGTTACTCGAGATTCCGGACGGGCAGTCCATGCTGCGCATTGATACCGCCGCCATGGCCGGACGGGTGGCGAGCATCCCGAAGGTGGGTTCGGTGCGGGTGCAGCGCTCGTTCCCGTCGACGGTGCGGGTGACGATCACCGAGCGCACACCGGTGCTGTTCTACACCAGCGAACGCGGCGCGCACCTGCTCGACGCCCAGGGCGTGGAGTACGCGATCGAGCCGCCGCCGATCGGGGTGCCGGAGTTACGCGCCGACCATCCCGGCAGTGCCGACCCGGCCACCCGGGCCGCGGTGTCGGTGGTGACGGCCTTGCCGCCGGCGCTGCGAGTGCAGGTGGGCGAGGTTGCGGTGCGGTCGATTTCGGATATCGCGCTGCGGCTGCGCGACGGCCGCACGGTACTGTGGGGTGGGGCAGGCGATGCCGAACGCAAGGTCGCGGTGGTCGGGCCGCTGTTGACCCGCCCCGGCACGGTGTTCGACGTATCGAGCCCCAACCTGGTGACGGTAAAATGATCGAAGTCCATCGAACTCGGCGTGATACCTCTTGTGTCCGGCGAGTTTTCGGTGGCAATCCGGGAGGCGTCCCCGCAACGGGATTCCCGCCGGGGGGCAACCGACCACGATACGACGTCCGGCGTGTCGGCACGAGTGGGATCACACAAGATTCTGATTCTCGTCTCGGCGCGCCTGCGCGCGGATCGCGTCGGCTGCGAATAGCGTTCGGCACCAGTCGGATACTTGACATAACGCCAACCCTATGGTTGAGGTTTAGGGTTTGCTCGAGTCGCGGACCGCTGGGAGACACGGCCCGGCCGACGCGGATCGGTGCCGAGCATCCGGAAACGACAGGCTTTGGATCGAAGGAAGGCGAGAGCCCATGACGCCCCCGCACAACTACCTTGCAGTGATCAAGGTCGTCGGTATCGGCGGCGGCGGCGTGAACGCCGTCAACCGGATGATCGAACAGGGACTCAAGGGAGTCGAGTTCATCGCGGTCAACACCGACGCCCAGGCGCTGCTGATGAGTGACGCCGACGTCAAGCTCGACGTCGGCCGCGAACTCACCCGCGGCCTGGGCGCGGGCGCCGATCCCGAGGTGGGCCGCAAGGCCGCCGAGGATCACAAGGACGAGATCGAAGAGGTGCTCAAGGGCGCCGACATGGTCTTCGTCACCGCGGGCGAGGGCGGCGGCACCGGTACCGGTGGTGCGCCGGTCGTCGCCAGCATCGCGCGCAAGCTCGGCGCGCTCACCATCGGTGTGGTCACCCGCCCGTTCTCCTTCGAGGGCAAGCGGCGCGGCAACCAGGCCGAGGTCGGCATCAATATGCTGCGCGAATCCTGCGACACCCTGATCGTCATCCCGAACGACCGGCTGTTGCAGCTCGGCGACGCGGCGGTGAGCCTGATGGACGCCTTCCGCTCCGCCGACGAGGTGCTGCTCAACGGTGTCCAGGGCATCACCGACCTGATCACCACCCCGGGCCTGATCAACGTCGACTTCGCCGACGTCAAGAGCGTCATGTCCGGTGCCGGTAGCGCCCTCATGGGCATCGGCTCCTCGCGCGGTGAGGGCAGATCGGTGAAGGCGGCCGAGGCGGCGATCAACTCGCCGCTGCTGGAAGCGTCGATGGACGGCGCGCACGGCGTGCTGCTGTCGATCGCCGGCGGCTCGGACCTGGGCCTGTTCGAGATCAACGAGGCGGCCTCGCTGGTGCAGGAAGCCGCCCACATCGAGGCCAACATCATCTTCGGTACCGTCATCGACGATTCGCTCGGCGACGAAGTGCGCGTCACCGTCATCGCGGCGGGCTTCGACGGCGGCGGACCGGCCCGGCGCACCTTCGACCCGGCCACCACCCGCGGCACCATCGGCGCGGGCCGGGCCGGCGAGATCGGCCAGAGCCGCAGCAGCGAGTCGAGCACGCGTCCGGCCGAGAGCCCGGCCGCCACCAGTTCGAGCAGTGTGAGCCGGGGACCGGCGCCGAGCTACCGCGACGAACGGCCCCGTCCGGCAGCCGATCCCATCGCCGGCCACACCGGCCGCTCGCACACCCCGCCGCCCGACACCGGCGACGATGACGACGACGATGTCGACGTCCCGTCGTTCATGCGACGCTGATCACCCCGGCGTACCCGCGCTGACCGGGGAATACCCGGCAGCCGACTACGCTCGTCGGCATGACATCGGTATCGGTTCGCACTGTCCGGCGAGTGGTCACCACGCGGGCCGGCGGCTACTCCGCCGCCCCGTACGACTCGTTCAATCTCGGCGACCATGTCGGTGACGATCCGCAGGCCGTGCGCCGCAACCGCAACCGGCTCGCCGAGACCATCGGCCTGGCGCCGCAGCGACTGGTCTGGATGGAACAGATCCACAGCCGCAACGTCGAGATCGTCGACGGGCCGCGCAGCGAACCGGTACCGGCCACCGACGCCCTGGTGACCACCGTTCCCGGGTTGGCGCTGGTGGTCGTCACCGCCGACTGTGTGCCGATCCTGCTCTCCGATGACGAGGCCGGGGTGATCGCCGCCGTGCACGCGGGCCGCATCGGCGCCCGGATCGGCATCGTCCCCCGAGTACTCGACGCCATGGTCTCGGTCGGCGCCCGCATCGATCGGATCGGCGCCTTCCTCGGGCCCGCCGCCAGTGGCCGCCAGTACGAGGTGCCCGCCGAGATGCGCGCCGATGTGGAACGGCACCTACCCGGCAGCGCCACCACCACCGAGCGCGGCACACCCGGCCTGGACCTGCGGGCCGGGCTGCGCCGTCAGCTCACCACCGCGGGCGTCGGCGCCGTCGCCGTCGACCCGCGCTGCACGATCGAGGACACGACATTGTTCAGCCACCGCCGCGGCGCGCCGACCGGCCGCCTCGGCGGGGTGATCTGGATGGAGGAAGGGGAGCCGCACGCGTGAGTCCTACGAGCACCGCTCAGACCCTCGACCGCCGCACCACCGAACTGGCCACCAATCTGGCCGGCCTAATCGATCGCATCGACGCCGCCTGCGCGGCCGCCGGGCGCGATCCGGGCAGCGTCCGGCTGCTGCCGGTGACCAAATTCTTCCCCGCCGCGGACGTGGAAATCCTTTATAGCCTCGGCCGCCGCGAGTTCGGTGAATCACGTGAGCAGGAGGCCAGTGCAAAGGTGTCCGAACTCACCCGGCACCCGGATATCCGGTGGCACATGATCGGCCGGCTGCAACGCAACAAGGCCAAATCGGTGGCCCGGTGGGCACATACCGTGCACTCGGTGGACAGCGAACGATTGGCAACGGCCCTTGACGCCGGGGCCGCCGCCGCGCTGGACGCCGGTGACCGCGACACCGCGCTGAACGTGCTCATCCAGGTGAGCCTGGACGCGGACCCGAGTCGCGGCGGGGTCGCACCGGATGACGTTGCGGCACTTGCCGATCGGATCGCCGAGGCACCCGCGCTGCGGCTGTCGGGCCTGATGGCGATACCTCCGCTGGAGGTCGAGCCGGCCGCCGCCTTCGCTCGTCTGGCGGCTGTACACGCCGAGCTGACCGCCGCTCACCCCGGCGCGTCGGAATTGTCGGCCGGAATGTCGGGAGATCTGGAATCGGCAATCGAACACGGATCCACCTGTGTGCGTGTCGGTACCGCTCTCATGGGCGCCCGACCGATAACCTCGGCGTAGCAAAGAAACCTCATCAGTCACATTCGACACATATGCTGGGACCGACGAGGGGCTGAGCAAGACTTCAACACCCGGCCGTCACCGGGGCCGAAGGAAGGTCGACCAGGATGAGCGAGCGAAGTGAGCGAGCGATACACACCGCCACCATCGTGGTCACGGCGGAGTCGGGTGTCGGCACGGGGGAGGATATGAGCGAGCGTGGGACCAGGGCCGTCGTGGCCATGCCCGAGGCGAGCGTTAGCGAGGTGGAACGATGAGTACCCTGCACAAATTCAAGGCCTACTTCGGCATGGTTCCGCTCGAGGATTACGAAGACGACTACGTCGACGACCGTGGCCCTCGCCCGATGGACGAGCGCGGTACGCGCCGGCCTCGCGACTACGCCGACCGTCCCGGTTACGGCGCCGACCGCTACGCCGACGACCGCTACGACGACGCGGAATTCGACGAGCCGGCCTACAAGTCGCCGTACCAGGCCGGCTACCCGGCCGCGCGTCGCGACGACTACACCGCCGACAGCTACGGCGACGACCGCTACGAGGCGCCGCGGCGCCCCACCCGCATCGACTCCGCGGGCGCGGCCCGGTTCCGCGCCGGTGGCAGCGCGCCGGTGATGCGTGGCGCCACCCGTGGTGCGCTCGCCGTCGACCCCGAGGCCGAGGAACGGCGACTGGAGGAGCGGATGCGTCCCGATCCCGTCGTCGCCCGCCGTCCCGCGATCTTCGAGGACGGAGGTCCCTTGTCCAAGATCACGACGCTGCGCCCGCGCGACTACAGCGAGGCCCGGATCATCGGCGAGCGGTTCCGCGAGGGCAACCCGGTGATCATGGACCTGGTCGACCTCAGCAACGCCGATGCGAAACGGCTGGTCGACTTCGCCGCCGGCCTGGCCTTCGCGCTGCGCGGCTCCTTCGACAAGGTGGCCACCAAGGTGTTCCTGCTCTCACCTGCCGATGTCGACGTATCGGCCGAGGAACGCCGCCGGATCGCCGAAACGGGCTTCTACAACCAGAAATAGGAACATGAACCGGGGGGAGAGCCGGATGCGGGTCGAACTGGTCGGCGCGGTCATTTTGCGCGACGCCGATTTTGCGGCAGAGTGAGGTCGTGGCCTTGTTCGCGGTGCTGTACTTCGTGCTGTTCATCTTCTGGCTGTTGCTGATCAGCCGGGTGATCGTCGAGTTCATCCGTAGCTTCGCCCGTGACTGGCGCCCCAGTGGCATCGTGGTCGTCATCCTGGAGGTGATCTTCACGATCACCGATCCTCCGGTGAAACTCCTGAGGCGGTTGATACCACCGGTGTCATTGGGGGGAATTCGGCTCGATCTGTCGATAATGGTCCTGCTATTCATCGTCTTCATCCTGATGTCGATCGTGAGCAGGCTCGGGCAGCCGGTAGCCCCGGTGTGACAGAATGGGCCGAGGACACAGCTCGCCAGATCTGCTAGATCTCCAAAAGACGCGTGAAGGGATCCTTCCATGCCGCTGACCCCAGCCGATGTGCACAACGTCGCGTTCAGCAAACCGCCGATCGGGAAGCGCGGCTACAACGAAGACGAAGTAGACGCCTTCCTGGATCTCGTGGAGCAGGAGCTTTCGCGTCTGATCGAGGAGAACGCGGATCTGCGCCAGCGGGTTGCCGAGCTCGATTCCGAGCTGGCCGAGGCGAAGAAGAATCGTGGTAACGCGGCGGTCGCCACCGCGAAACAGCCGGTCCAGCAGGCACCTCCGCCGGAACCGGTGAAACCGCCGGTGCCCGCGGCGCCGCCGGCCCCGATTGCCGCGCCGGCGCCGGCCGCCAAGGATCCCGCGGGTGCCGACTCCAACCTCCAGGCCGCGAAGGTGCTCAGCCTCGCCCAGGAGATGGCCGACCGGCTCACCAGCGATGCCAAGACCGAAGCTGAGAATTTGCTGTCGAATGCCCGGGCGAATTCCGAGCGGCTCGTCGGCGATGCCCGCACCCGGTCCGAGGCGATGATCGCCGACGCCCGGCAGAAGTCGGACGCGATGCTGTCGGACGCGCAGACCCGTTCGGACAACCAGCTGCGCCAGGCCAAGGAGAAGGCCGACGCCCTGCAGGCCGATGCCGAGCGCAAGCACACCGAGATCATGGCCACCATCACCCAGCAGCGCACGGTGCTGGAGAGCCGGATCGAGCAGCTCAAGACCTTCGAGCGCGAGTACCGCGTGCGGCTGAAGTCCTACCTGGAATCGCAGCTCGAAGAGCTGGAGAACCGCGGTTCCGCGGTGCCCGTCGACGGCGGCGAGGCCTTCGACACCGGTTCGAACAACCTCGCGCCCGCGTCGTTCGCCAAGGGTGGCAAATAGTCACACCCCAGACGCAGTCGGGCCGCCTGGCATCCCCTGGGGGTCACCATGCTCGTCTTGACGCTTGTCCTCGCCGCGATCGGCTTCGCCCTGCTGGTCGCAGCACTGACCACCGGTTCGGTGGTCTGGGCATGGGGCTGCATCGTGGTGTGTGTGATCGGCGCGGTATTGCTGCTGGTGAGCGCCTTGTCGATGGGCAAACCCGAAGGTGACGACGGGCCGCCACAGGGCAGGCATGCCAAGCGCTGAGCGGGTATGGCCTCGCGGTAGCGCGGCGCTCGCAATACTGGTTTGACCGAACTGGTTAGAATCAAACATGAATACGGCGTCGATCCGGCCATCACCGGGGAGCCTTCGGAAGAACGGTGTGTTCGCCCTGGTCGGGGCGCCGCACACTCACTAGAACCGAACGGGAGAGCCCGTCACAGCTCATGACGAGAGGTCCGGCGCCGGTAGGGCGCCAGGACAAGCGGGGTGGTACCGCGGTTTCGGCGCACCGGGCGCCGGAGTCGTCCCCGTGCCGAGGAGAGTGCGCTACGGCGCACGGGCACGAGGAGACGCACCGCGATGGCGGACGAGACATCCAGTAGCAGCGCATATCCCCGCGTCGACCTCGGCGCCGGGCCGGGCGCGTCGTTCCCCGACCTGGAACGCGCCGTGCTCGACGCCTGGGCCGCCGACGACACCTTCCGCGCCAGCATCGAAAACCGCTCGCAGGCAGGCGAATCGGGTTCCGGCGAGTTCGTCTTCTACGATGGCCCGCCGTTTGCCAACGGTCTGCCGCATTACGGTCATTTGCTCACCGGATATGTGAAGGATCTGATCCCGCGTTTCCAGACGATGCGCGGTAAGCGCGTCGATCGCCGATTCGGCTGGGACTGTCATGGACTTCCCGCGGAAATCGAGGCGGAAAAGCAGCTCGGTATCACGGACAAATCACAGATCGACGCGATGGGGCTCGCGGAATTCAATGCCGCCTGTAAAACGTCGGTACTTCGGTATACCGGGGAATGGCGCGACTATGTCACCCGTCAGGCCCGCTGGGTCGACTTCGACAACGACTACAAGACCCTCGATCTCGACTTCATGGAGTCGGTCATGTGGGCGTTCAAGTCGCTCTACGACAAGGGCCTGATCTATCAGGGTTTCCGGGTGCTGCCCTACAGCTGGTACGAGCAGACCCCGCTGTCGAACCAGGAGACCCGCCTCGACGACGCCTACAAGATGCGTCAGGACCCGGCGGTCACCGTGGACATGGTGCTGACGGTGCCCGCCGAGCATCCACTGCACGAACTCGACGGCGCCAACGCCCTGATCTGGACAACCACGCCATGGACGCTGCCGTCCAACTTGGCCATCGCGGTGCACCCCGACGTGCGCTACGTGCATCTGCGCGGCGCCGACGGCAAGCGCTATGTGCTCGCCGCCGAACGGGTTTCGCATTACGCGCGCGAGTTCGGCGAGCAGCCCGAGGTGCTCGCCGAGTACGACGGCGCCGCCCTGGTGGGGCTGTCGTATCAGCCGCCGTTCGACTTCTTCCTCGGCCACCCCAACGCGCACCGGGTGCTGTCGGCCGACTACGTCACCACCGACTCCGGTACCGGCGTGGTGCACCTGGCGCCGGCGTTCGGTGAGGAGGACATGGACGTCGCCTCGGCCAACGGCATCACGATCGTGCAGCCGCTGGACCCGGGCGGTAAGTTCACCTCGATGGTGCCGCCGTACGAGGGCCTGATGGTCTTCGACGCCAACCCGGTGATCATCAAGGACCTCAAGGCGGCAGGCAAGCTGCTGCGGCACGAGACCATCGAGCACTCCTACCCGCACAGCTGGCGCTCCGGTCAGCCGCTGATCTACATGGCGGTGCCGTCGTGGTTCGTGGCGGTCACCCAGTTCCGGGACCGGATGGTGGAGCTGAACAAGCAGATCACCTGGGTGCCCGAACACATCCGCGACGGCCAGTTCGGCAAGTGGCTCGAGGGTGCACGGGACTGGAACATCAGCCGTAACCGCTACTGGGGCAGCCCGATCCCGGTGTGGGTCTCCGATGATCCGGCCTACCCGCGGGTGGACGTCTACGGCTCGCTCGACGAGCTCGAACGCGACTTCGGCGTGCGCCCGACCGATCTGCACCGGCCGATGATCGACGAGCTCACCCGCCCGAACCCGGACGACCCGACCGGCAAGTCCACCATGCGCCGGGTGCCGGAGGTGCTCGACTGCTGGTTCGAATCCGGGTCCATGCCCTACGCGCAGGTGCACTACCCGTTCGAGAACAAGGACTGGTTCGACAGCCACTTCCCGGGCGATTTCATCGTCGAGTACAACGGCCAGACCCGCGGCTGGTTCTACACCCTGCACGTGCTGGCCACCGCGCTGTTCGACAGCCCGGCGTTCAAAACCGTTGCCGCGCACGGCATCGTGCTCGGTGACGACGGGCTGAAGATGAGCAAGTCCAAGGGCAACTACCCGGATGTGAAGGAGGTGTTCGACCGCGACGGCTCCGATGCGATGCGCTGGTTCCTGATGAGCTCGCCGATCCTGCGCGGCGGCAACCTCATCGTCACCGAGCGCGGCATCCGCGAGGGCGTGAGCCACGCGCTGCGCCCGCTGTGGAACGCGTGGACCTTCTTGCAGCTGTATGCCTCGAAACCGGGTGTGTGGCGCACGGATTCGGCGCATGTGCTCGACCGCTACATCCTGGCCAAGCTCGCGGTGACCAGGGACGCGATCACCGAGGCGCTCGAGGTCTACGACATCGCCGGCGCCTGCGACGAGCTGCGCACCTTCGCCGACGCGCTGACCAATTGGTATGTGCGCCGCTCGCGGGCGCGGTTCTGGGAAGAGGACCGTGACGCCGTCGACACCCTGCACACGGTGCTGGAGGTGACCACCCGGCTGGCCGCTCCGCTGCTGCCGCTGGTCACCGAGGTGATCTGGCGCGGGCTGACCGGCGGGCGTTCGGTGCATCTGACCGATTGGCCCACCGCCGAGGAGCTGCTGCACGACGCCGAGCTGGTCGCGGCCATGGACGAGGCGCGCACGGTGTGCTCGACGGTGCTGAGCCTGCGTAAGGCGCAGAACCTGCGGGTGCGCCTGCCGCTGGCCGAGGTCACCATCGCCGCGGCCGACGCCGACCGGCTGGCGCCCTACGCCGACATCATCGCCGACGAGGTGAACGTCAAGAAGGTGGATCTGACCACCGATGTGGCCTCGCACGGCCGGTTCGAGCTGGTCGTCAATGCCCGCGCGGCGGGTCCGCGGCTGGGCAAGGACGTGCAGACGGTGATCAAGGCGGTCAAGGCCGGCGAGTGGTCGGAGAACGCCGAGGGCGTGGTCAGCGCGGCCGGGATCGAGCTGCTGCCCGAGGAGTACACCCAGCGCCTGGTGGCGGCCGAACCGGAGTCGACCGCCGCGCTGCCGGGCAATGCCGGTCTGGTGGTGCTGAATTCGGTGGTCACCGAGGAGCTGGAGGCCGAGGGCTGGGCTCGCGACCTGATCCGTGATCTCCAGGAGACTCGTAAGTCGCTCGGCCTGGAGGTTTCCGACCGGATCACCGTGGTGCTCGAGGTGCCGGAGGAGCGGCAGGCGTGGGCGCAGACCCATCGGGATCTGATCGCCGGCGAAATCCTGGCTACCGAGCTGAGCTTCGGTGCGGCGGGCGCCGACGCGGCCGAACTGGTCGGCGGGGTCCGCGCTGCGGTCGCGAAGGTCTGAGATAGGGGCCGGTGTGGGCGGTGGATGCGTTCTGCCGTCCACACCGGCTCGCGCTCGCCGCAAAGTGACGTAAATCACACCCCAGCTATTTGCTGAACCCGCCGTGCGCGCATTTCCCGCGCGGCACAATCAGGGCTGTTGCTGCTGGGGCTGATGATCCTGCCGGTGCCGCAGTGACTATCGGTACGGATTGTTCTACCTGATACGCGTCCCGGTGGACGGCTCGTCGGCCGGGCCGACCGAAGGGCGAGCACGTGACGAGAACCCCGCTGCGCCGGATCATCACCGGCTTCTGCTTCGCCGCCCTCGCGGCATTCACCCTGGCCACCCCCGCCGTGGCCGCACCCGACACCGGAAGCGCCTCCGGCAGCGGCGGCTCCGGATCGTCGTCGGGTTCCGGGTCGGGTTCGGGCTCGGGCAGTTCCAGCGGCTCGGCCGCGCTGCCGCTGCCCAGCCCCGCCGGGCTCGGCGCCCTCGCGGTCGCGGTCACCCAGACCGGTAAGCCCTACGAATGGGGGAGCGAGGGGCCGCATTCCTGGGACTGCTCGGCGCTGGTGCAATGGGCTTTCGCGCAGGTCGGGGTGCGGTTGCCGCGCACCACCTGGGAACAGGCCGAGGTGGGCGCGGAGGTGCCGCGCTATGCCCTCTCACCCGGCGATGTGGTGATCCTGAACGCCGACGCCTCGCACGTCGGGATCTACGCCGGCTTCGGCCAGATATTCAACGCCTACGGCCGCGGCGTCCCGGTCGGTCTCGCGCCGCTGAGCCAGTTCGAGATCTACAGCATCCGCCGATTCTGACCGTTGCGGATGGCAACGGCCGGGCCACCGGGGAAATGTCACCGGCGGCCCGGCCGTGCTCGCTCTGTGCGGTGCCGGCTCAGTCGATCAGCTGACGCAACCGCGGACCGTAATCGGGATGCGCCAGCGCCGAAGCGAACTGCGCCACCAGGTAGTCGGCCGGGTTGCCGGTGTCGTACCAGCGGCCCTTGATGACCTGGCCGTAGACGGCGTGCCCGGCGGCGAAGGCGTTGATGGCGTCGGTGAGGTAGACCTCGCCGGTGCGGTGGGTGTACCAGGCCTCGGTCTGCTTGCGCAGTTCCTCGATGATGCCGGGCGTCACCACGTACCCGCCGATCGCCGCGTACGCCGACGGGGCGTCCTCCGGCTTCGGCTTCTCCATCAGGCCGGAGATGCGCAGCAGTCCGTTGTCGAGGTCCTCGTGCACCATCGGCACGCCGTAGCGCTGCGATTCGGCCGGATCCATCGGCATCAGCGCCAGCACCGGGCAGCCGGTGGTCTCGTAGGCGGTGATGAGCTGCTGGGCGCGCGGGGTCTCGGCGACGAAGACGTCATCGGGCCACAGCACCAGCATCGGCTCGTCGCCCAGCGCGCGGGCGGCGTTGAGCACCGGGGTGCCGTTGCCGTACGGGCCGTGCTGGTCCAGGTAGGTGATGTGGCCCAGGCGCGAGAGTTCGCCCACCTCTTCGACCGCATCGGCGTAGGCGGTCTTGCCGTCGGCGCGCAGCTGCGCCACCAGCGCCGGATTGGGCCGGAAGTGGTCCTGGATCAGCGATTTACCGCCGCTGACCACGATGGTGATATCGGTGATCCCGGAGGCGACCAGTTCGCGCACGGTGTGCTCGATCACCGGCTTGTCGCCGACCGGCAGCATCTCCTTGGGGATCGCCTTGGTCAGCGGTAGCAGGCGGGAACCGATACCGGCGGCGGGAATCACAGCCTTGCGGATCATCATGGACCGATCATCACATATCCGGCGCGCCACCGAGTCCGATCCCCGGTCCGGATCGGCGGTTCACCGGTACCTGAGCCGGCGTGATCGGGGCAGGTCACGGCCGATTCCGGCGCGTCCGCGGGAGCAGGAACCGTCCGGCTATCCGGCAGCGACGCCCGGGCATCGGCCCGCGCCGTGCCCGGCACAGGTGAGGGTGCCGGACCTGTCGGTGCCCGCGCGTACATTCCTGGGCATGCGTGCCAGTCCCGGGATCGTCACCGCGCACAGTGACCTGCGTCCGGCACCCGGAACTCTCGCCGCCCGGACCAGCCAACGCCCGGCGACGCGCCGGTGAGCGCGCAGCATCCGGCGGGGTCCGGCGGCGCTGCCGCCTACCCCGACGCCGTCACTTCCCGGCGCTGGGTACTGCACATCGACATGGACGCGTTCTTCGCCTCCTGTGAACAGCTCACCCGGCCGACGCTGCGCGGCCGTCCGGTGCTCGTCGGCGGCACCGGCGGACGCGGTGTGGTCGCGGGAGCCAGCTACGAGGCGCGGGTGTACGGGGCGCGCTCGGCGATGCCGATGCATCAGGCGCGGCGCCTGGTCGGGGTGACGGCGGTGGTGGTGCCGCCGCGCGGCGCCGTCTACGGGGTGATGAGCGGGCGGGTGTTCGACGCTCTGCGCGCCCGGATCCCGGTGCTCGAGACGTTGTCGTTCGACGAGGCGTTCGGCGAGCCGGACGAGCTGGCGGGCGCGTCGGTGCGCCGGGTCCACGAGTTCTGCGCCGAGCTGCGGGCGCTGGTGCGCGAACGCACCGGGCTGGTCGCCTCGGTCGGCGCCGGTACCGGCAAACAGCTCGCCAAGATCGCCTCCGGCCTGGCAAAACCCGATGGCATCCGGGTCGTGTCGCCCGCCGAACAGCAGCAGCTGCTGGCCGCGCTGCCGGTGCGCAAGCTGTGGGGGATCGGTCCGGTGGCCGATGCGAAACTGCGGTCACTGGGCATCGAGACGGTCGGTGCGTTCGCGGCGCTGCCGGAGCAGGAGGCGGTGTCGATTCTGGGCAGCAGCGTCGGCGCCGCGCTGCACCGGCTGGCCCGCGGTATCGACGACCGGCCGGTCACCGAGCGGGCCGAGGCCAAACAGATCAGCGCCGAGACCACCGTCGAGCACGACATCGTGACCCTGGATCGGCTGCGCCTGGCCATCGACGAGATGGCCGCTGCCGCCCACCGCCGCCTGGCCCGCGACGGCCGCGCCGCCCGCACCGTGGTGCTCAAACTCAAGAAATCCGACATGAGCATCGTCACCAGATCCTTCACCCTGCCCTACGCAACTGAGGATCTGGCCACCCTCACCGCCGCCGCCCAGCGTTCGGCCATCGACCCGCAGGACCTCGGGCCCATCCGCCTGGTGGGTGTCGGTTACGCGGGGCTGTCGGATGTGCGTCAGGAGTCGCTGTTCCCGGATCTGGACCGGATGCCGGAGCTCGCTGCCGTGGGGCGCGCGGACGAGGCGGAAATCGACGAACCGGTGTTCACCGCCGCGGGCCGTGGTGCCGGTCCGGGGCCGTCGGCGGAGGCGGATGCGGTGCCGGTCGCCGTCTCGCCCCTGGTAGGAGCGATCGCCGAGGGCGCGGCGGCGTCCGGTTCGGGTGAGGCGCGTGACGGTGCGCCGACGCAGTCCGCCCCGCACTGGCAGCCCGGCAGCGACGTGCGTCATCCCGAGTTCGGCCACGGCTGGGTGCAGGGTGCGGGCCACGGCCGGGTGACGGTGCGGTTCGAGACCCGCTCGACGGGGCCCGGTCCGGCGCGTACCTTCGCGGCAGACGATCCCGCACTGTCGCGGGCCGACCCGCTGGGCAGTCTGGACTGACGGGTACGCGCCCGACCGACCGGCGGGTAGCCTTGGTACCTCGTGCAGCGTCGCCGGTCGGGCGGGGCTGCCATAGTGCCAACGACACAACCCCACTCGAACGCAAAGGACGAGCAGTTGAAGCTTCGTAAGACCGGACGCATCGCCATCGCGGGTCTGGCCGTCGCCGCCGCGCTGACCATGACCGCGTGTGGTGGCGACGACAAGGATTCGGACAAGCCGGCCAAGTCGACCACCACCAGCCAGTCGACGACTGCCGAAGCGGCCGCCGATCTGCCGCCGGTTCCGACCGTCGATGAGCTCAACGCTCAGTTGCAGCGCGCGCTCGACCCGAACGTGCCGAACGAAGAGAAGCTGGAAATGATCCAGGGCGCCGAGGCGGATCCGAACCTGCCGACCACGCTGACGCAGGTCTACCAGCAGTCCGGCGCCTCCATCCAGGTGGTCAGCGTGGCGCCGTTGGGCGACACGATCAGCGCCACCACGAACTTCGTGATCAACGGTCAGACCAACGAGGTCACGGTGCCGTTCGTCGCTGAGGACGGCAAGTGGAAGGTCCAGCAGCAGTGGGCTTGCGACATGCTGACGGCGGCCAGCATGCAGTCGCCCGCTTGCCCGGCTTGATCGGCGAAACAGCAGTCGCATAGCAGCGGCCGGTGCCCTGGCTGGGCGCCGGCCGCTCTCGATTGCCCGTCAGCTCGCTCGCCGGCGAAATCTCACCGCCGCCCTACCCGCTAGTATCGGGCTCCGTGGCTGACACGATGGTGTGGGCGGGCGAACGGCCCGGCGAGACAACCGAACCCCGTCCGGCGCCCGCTGATCGTGGTGGCTGGGCGCGGCCGGTCGCCATCGTCGCCGCCCTCATCGGTGCGCTGTGCGCCCTCGCGGTGCCGTTCCTGCCGGTGCGCATGGATGCCGCCACGATCACCTGGCCGCAGGACGACGCCGCCCGCAGTGTCGCCGCGCCACTGGTGTCGTACGCGCCGATCGGACTGACCGCCGAGGTGCCGTGCGCGGCGATCTCGCAGCTGGCCGATTCCGGCGGTGTGGTGTTCTCGACCATCCCGCGTCAGTCGGCCGATATGGAGCGCTACGGCTTCGTCGTCAAGGTCGTCGCCGATACCCCCGAGCGTCCCGGCCGGGTGGACGCGGTCTCGCGCAACACCCTGCTGTGGTCGGCGCCGCTGGATCAGGTGCGCGGTCAGGGCTGCGCGCTGTCGATCGACGTCTCCACCGCGCGGGCCGCCGTCACGGTCGCCGGCGCCGGACCCGCGGGTGCGGCCACCGAGCGTGATCTGCGGCCGCAGGTGGTCGGCGTGTTCAGCGACCTGGCGGGTGCCGTGCCCGACGGGATGCGCGTCGATGTCGAGGTCGACTCCCGCTATGCCACCTCGCCGACGCCGATCAAGCTCATCGTCATCGCGCTCGCCGTGCTGGCCACACTGTTCTCGCTGGTGGCGCTGTACCGGCTGGACCGTCTCGACGGCCGCCGCTCCCGCCGGTTCCTGCCGTCGCGCTGGTGGCGGTTGACGCCGGTCGACTGGGTGGTCTTCGCGACCCTGGGCGTCTGGCATTTCATCGGCGCCAACACCTCCGACGACGGCTACATCCTCGGCATGGCGCGCGGTGCCCAGAGTTCGGGCTACATGTCCAACTACTACCGCTGGTTCTCCGTCGACGAGGCGCCGTTCTACACCCCCTACACCGATGTCATCGGCTGGATGACGCATGTGTCGGTGGCGAGCACCTGGGTGCGGCTGCCGGTGCTGTTGTCGGCGCTGGTCTGCTGGTGGGTGATCAGCCGTGAGGTGATCCCGCGCCTCGGTGCCGGCGTGCGCGACAGCAGGATCGCGGTGTGGACCTCCGCGTTGATGTTCCTGGCGTTCTGGCTGCCCTACAACAACGGCCTGCGCGCGGAGTTCGTGGTGGCCACCGGTGTGATCCTGACCTGGGTGTCGGTCGAACGCGCCATCGCCACCCGGCGGCTGCTGCCCGCCGCGCTGGCGATCGGTATCGCCGCGATGACGTTGACCGCCGCACCCTCGGGCGTGATCTGTGTGGCGGCGCTGATCGCCGGCGCCCGCACGGTGACGGCGGTGATCGTGCACCGCGCCAAGACCATCGGCTACCTGGCCCAGCTGCTGCCGCTGTTCGCGGTGGGCGTGCTGGTGCTGACGGTGATCTTCGCCGACCGCAGCTTCGCCGCCTTCACCGAGATGCTCTATGTGCACGACCGGATCGGTCCCGGTGAGTCCTGGTTCTTCGAATACCTGCGCTACCAGTACCTGATCCAGCCCAGCGGCGACGGCTGGCTGACCCGCCGGTTCGGTGTGTTCCTGATGTTCCTGTGCCTGCTGGTGTGCGTGGTCACCATGCTGCGCCGCGGCGGCCACATCCCCGGCACGGCGGCCGGACCCTCGCGGCGCATCATCGGCATCACCTTCGGCGCCATGGTGCTGATGATGTTCGCGCCCACCAAGTGGAACCACCAGTTCGGTGTCTTCGCCGGCCTGGCCGCCTGCGCCGCCGCGCTGGCCGCCGTCGCGGTGAGCGCGAAGGTGATGCGTCCGGTACGTAACCGCGCGCTGTTCGCGGCGGCGGTCTTCTTCACCCTCGCGATGAGTTTCGTTGCCGCCAACGGCTATTGGTATGTCTCGTCGTGGGGCATCCCATGGTGGGACAAGCCGCCGTCGTTCGCCGGTTTCGGGTTCTCGACGTTCATGATGGGCCTGACGGTGCTGGCGCTCGCCGTGGCCGCGTGGTTCCACATCCGCCCGGGCACCGAACCGGCGCCACAGTCGGCGGCGGGGCGGCTCGCGCGCACACCGGTGCTGATGATCGTGGCCGCCGCCATGGTGGTCTTCGAGGTGGCCTCCTTCGCCAAGGCCGCCGTCGCCCAGTACCCGGCCTATTCGCTCGCGAAATCGAATATCGCCGCGACCTTCTCCGACGGCTGCGGCCTGGCCGATGACGTGCTCGTCGAGCCGGATCCGAACGCCTCGATGTTGCGGCCACTGTCCGGCGATACCGCCGCCGCGCTGGCCGGTCCGGAATCCACCGGGTTCACCCCGAACGGTGTCGCGCCCGTGCTGGTATCCGAGGAACTCGAAACCAGTACCGGGCGGGCCAATACGGTGTCGTCGGATCCGGACGAGATCCGCGATGCGGCGGCCTCGGCGGGTTCGACCTCCGACACCTCGACCGGCCGCGGCGTCAATGGCAGCAACGTGCCGTTGCCGTTCGGCCTGGACCCGGCCACCACGCCGGTGCTCGGCACCTACAGCCCGGCCGATCAGGTGCCGGCGAGTTTGACCACCGACTGGTACCGGCTGCCGGAGGCGGTCGACGGCAGCCGCGGCGACATCATCGCCATCGCGGTCGCCGGGCGGATCCGCTCGGTCGACGCCGACGGTATCGAACGCCCGGGTCAGCGCCTGGAACTCGAATACGGCAGCACCCAGCCCGACGGCAGCGTCGCCCCGCGCGGCATGATCCTGCCGCTGGATATCGGCCCGGCGCCGGTGTGGCGCAATCTGCGGGTCCCGCTGGATCAGCTGCCCGGCGACGCCGATGTGGTGCGCCTGGTCGCCGAGGACAAGGATCTCGGCGCCGACCAATGGCTGGCGGTCACCCCGCCGCGCGTCCCGCAGACCACCACCGTGACCGAACTGCTCGGCTCGCAGACCCCGGTGCTGCTGGACTGGGCGGTCGGCCTGAATTTCCCGTGCCAGAACCACCTGCCCACCCGCTACGGCGTCTCCGAACTGCCGCAGTACCGGATCCTGCCCGACCGCAACGGCGCCTCCATCACGACCATGTGGCAGGCCCACGACGGCGGCGGCCCGCTCGGCTGGACCCAGCTGCTGTTCACCGCGCGCACCCTGCCCGCGTATCTGGATCAGGACTGGGACCGGGACTGGGGTTCCATCGAACAGTTCATCCCGGTGGACCCGGAGGCCGAGCCGGCCCGTCTCACGGTCGAGCAGGTCCAGCGCTCGGGGACGTGGACGCCGGGCCACATCATCACCTCGTACTGAGGTGTGCCCGGCTAACCCGCGTTCTTCAGCACGATCCGATGAGCCAGCGCGATCAGATCGTTCCCGGTCAACCCCGGGTACCCGTGCAGCATCTCGCGCCACCGCGCCGGCACTGCCGAGGCACCCCACCGCGCTCCCAGTAGCGCGCCCGCGATGGCGGCGGTGGTGTCGGTGTCGTTGCCCGCGCGCACGCACTGTTCCAGGGCGCGCGGCAGGTGTTCGGGTCCGGATCGGTCGGTGGTGGTGATGGCCCACCACGCGGTTTGCAGGGCGTGCACCACCCAGCCGTTCTTCGGGAAGTCCTGCGGGGTACCGGTTTCGGCTTGGTCGAGCAGCGGCGTCCAGTAGTCGGCGGCCGGGCTCGCGGCCACGTACTCGCGCACGCCGTCGAAGTTCGCTTCCAGGATCGCGTGCCGGATGGCGTGGCTCCAGATTTTGCACGCCTCGACGGCCTGCTGATCGTGGTGGGTCAGCAGCCCGATGGCGCCCGCCGCCCGGGCGCATTCGACCGGATCGGCGAGGTAGGCGAGGGCGACCGGCCCGGTGCGCATGAGCGAGCCGTTGCCGCCGGTCAGGCCTGGTAGTGACATGGCGACGGCCTGCATGCCGCGCGCCGAGGACGGCCGCACGCCGAGCACCTTCGAGGTCTGCACCCCGACGTCCGGCGGCTGCGAATCCCACCAGGCGACGAACCCGGCCGCCACCTCGTCCAGGTCGATGCCGCGGTCGGTCTTGTCGGCGGCCAGCGCGATGGCCATGGCCATGGCGGTGTCGTCGGTCCACTGGCCGGGTGCCCAGCCGAACATGCCGCCGCCGACCATTTCGATCACCTGATCCGCGGCCGGATAGGTGAATTCGTAGCCGGCGCCCAGCGCGTCACCGGCCGCGCCGCCGAGCAGCGCGCCGGCGGCCCGGTCCAGATGCGCGTCATCCAATATCACTGGTACCCCTTGTCACAGAAAAACCCCTTGTCACAGGACATTTGAGCTCGATTCGACGGCAGAATGTAACCCACGCGGGCGAGATGCGCTCCCCGTCTGTGGGTGATCACAACCTGCTATCGCTGTGAGCTGTCTCTCTTCTGCGCCGGGAACGAATCACCGCGTGCCCGGTGAACACCGCCAGCGCCGCCCAGATCAGCGCGAAACCGGCCCAGCGTGAGGCCGGCATCGGCTCACCGGCCACCGCCACACCCCACGCCAGCTGCAGCGCGGGCGTCAGATATTGCAGAATCCCCATGGTCGACAGCGGGACCCGTTGCGCGGCAACCGCGAACAGCAGCAGCGGAACCAGCGTGACCGGCCCGGTCGACATCAGCAGCGCGGTTTCGGACAGGTCGCCGCCGAAACTGCCCTGGCCGGTCACGGCCAGCACGATCACGAACACCAGCGCGAACGGCGCCGCCAGCAGGCCCTCGGCCGCCACTCCGCGCAGCGCGTCCAGCGGGATCACCTTCTTGACCAACCCGTAGATGGCGAATGAGCAGGCCAGCGTCAGCGCGATCCACGGCGGCCGCCCGTAATCGATGGTGAGCACCGCGACCGCCGACGCGCCGAGCCCGAGCGCCACCCACTGCGCCGCGGCCAGCCGTTCCCGGAAGATGATTACCCCGAACGCCACCGTCACCAGTGGATTGATGAAGTAGCCGAGCGCGCACTGCACGACCTGCTCGGAGATCACCCCGTAGACGTACACACCCCAGTTCAGCGAGATCGCCGCCGACGCCACGGCCGCGTAGCGCCAGGTGCTCGTCGAGATCCGGCGCAGCTCGCCCAGCCTGCCCACCGCGATCAGCACGATGAGTACCACCACCAGCGTCCACAGAATGCGTTGCGCGAGCACCTCGGTGGCCGGGGCGAAGGCCAGCAGGCCGAAGAAGGCCGGGAACGCACCCCACGACGCGTACGCCCCCACCCCGAACGCCACACCCGGAATCGACTCGGTCCGCCGCACCCATCCGACGGTACTTCGCGGCGCCGCCCGCCGCCGCATCCGCCATCCGTGGCTGGTGACAGTTCGCGCCCGGCGTCGTCGCTTAGGCTGGCTGCCATGTCGATATCCGTGCAGGCGCCGCGTTCGACCGGGTTGACCGCTGCCGAGGTGGACGAACGTCGTCGCGACGGGCGCACCAACGATGTGCCCGACCGGGCCAGCCGTTCGGTGCGCGATATCGTCCGCGCCAATGTGTTCACCCGGATCAACGCGATCCTCGGTGTGCTGTTCGTGCTGGTGATGGCGACCGGTTCGGTGATCGACGGCATGTTCGGGCTGCTCATCGTGGCCAACAGCGCGGTCGGCATCATCCAGGAGATCCGCGCCAAGCGCACCCTGGATCAGCTGGCCATCGTCAGCCAGGCCAAGCCGACGGTGCGCCGCGACGGCCGCTCGGAGCAGATCGCGCCCAAGGATGTAGTGCTCGACGAGCTGATCGAGCTCGGCCCCGGCGATCAGATCGTGGTCGACGGTGAGGTGGTCGAATCCGAACTACTCGAGGTCGACGAGTCGCTGCTCACCGGCGAGGCCGATCCGGTGCACAAAGAGCTGGGCGCCCAGGTGCTCTCGGGCAGCTATGTGGTCTCCGGCTCGGGCGCCTATCGCGCCACCAAGGTCGGCCGTGACGCCTATGCGGCCAAGCTGGCCGAGGAGGCCAGCAAGTTCACCCTGGTCAATTCCGAACTGCGCAACGGCATCAACACCATCCTCAAGGTCATCACCTACCTGTTGATCCCGGCGGGCGCGCTGATCATCTACAACCAGCTGTTCTCCAGCGGCCAGTCGTGGCGGCCCGCGGTCACCGGGATGGTGGCGGCGCTGGTGCCGATGGTGCCGGAGGGCCTGGTGCTGATGACCTCCATCGCGTTCGCGGTCGGGGTGGTGCGGTTGGGCCGGCGCAAATGCCTGGTGCAGGAGCTGCCCGCGATCGAGGGCTTGGCCCGTGTCGATGTGGTGTGCGCGGACAAGACCGGCACGCTCACCGAGAACGGGATGCGGCTGGCCGATATCAAACTGCTCGATGGCGGCGACGACGCCGAGATCCGCCGCGCGCTCGCGGCCATGGCCGGTGATGATCCGCGCCCCAATGCCAGCGTGCAGGCCATCGCCGAGGCGCTGCCCGAGCGTCCGGGCTGGGACTACACCGCCGTCGCGCCGTTCTCCTCGGCGAAGAAATGGAGCGGCTTCTCCTACGGCGAGCACGGCAACTGGCTGCTCGGCGCGCCGGATGTGCTGCTCGATCCCGAGTCCGAGGACGCCCGCACCGCCGAGGAACTCGGTTCGTCGGGGTTGCGGATCCTGCTGCTGGCCACCAGCGATCGCCCCGTCGACGCCCCCGACGCACCGGGTGTGGTCACCCCGGCCGCGCTGGTGGTGCTCGAGCAGAAGGTGCGCCCCGACGCCCGCGACACCCTCGACTATTTCGCGAGCCAGGACGTCGCGATCAAGGTCATCTCCGGCGACAACGCCGTCTCGGTCGGCGCGGTGGCCGCCTCGCTGGATCTGCCCGGCGGCGAGCACGCCGTCGACGCGCGTGGCCTGCCCGAGGATCGCGACGCGCTCGCCGACGTGCTGGACCGCGAGACCACCTTCGGCCGGGTGCGCCCGGATCAGAAGCGCGCCATGGTCGGTGCATTGCAGTCGCGCGGGCACACCGTCGCCATGACCGGTGACGGCGTCAACGATGTGCTGGCGCTCAAGGACGCCGATATCGGCGTCGCCATGGGCTCGGGCAGCCCCGCCACCCGCGCGGTGGCCCAGATCGTGCTGCTGGACAACAAGTTCGCGACCCTGCCGTATGTGGTGGGCGAGGGCCGCCGGGTGATCGGCAATATCGAGCGCGTCTCGAATCTGTTCCTCACCAAGACGGTGTACTCGGTGCTGCTGGCGTTCCTGGTCGGCCTGGCCGGGGTCGGGTCGCAGATCTTCGACTACGAGCCGATCGGCTATCCGTTCCTGCCGCGCCATGTCACCATCGCGGCCTGGTTCACCATCGGCATTCCGGCGTTCATCCTGTCGCTGGCACCCAATAACGAGCGCGCCCGGACCGGGTTCGTGGGCCGGGTGATGCGGTTGGCGATCCCGTCCGGTGTGGTGATCGGCGTGGCCACCTTCGTCGCGTACCTGATCGCCTACGCGGGACCGGAAGCCACCGAGGAGCAGACCGTGCAGGCTGGCACCACCGCGCTCATCACCTTGATCATGATCGCGGTGTGGGTGCTGGCCATCGTGGCCCGCCCGTATGTGTGGTGGAAGGTGGTGCTGCTGGGCGCCTCGGTGCTGGCCTACCTGCTGCTGTTCACCATCCCGTTCACCCGGGAGTTCTTCAAGCTGGACCCGTCCAACGTCGGGCTCACCACCGCCGCGGTGATCTGCGGTGTGGTGGGCATCGTGCTGGTGGAGGCGGCCTGGTGGGGTCACCGCGTCACTGCGCGATGAGGAGCACAAGCTCATCCCGGCGTCCCCGGGCGGGGCAGCCTGAACCAGGCACCGAACCCGGCCGCGCATCGATGCCGCGGCCGGGGTGCGGTCGTTACGACGCGCCGCTGAACTCGGCCATGCGCCGTTCCATCTCCTCGGGCGAGACGTCCTCGACGTGGGTCGCGACGGTCCACTGGTGGCCCCACGGATCGGTGAAGCTGCCCGTGCGGTCGCCGTAGAACTGGTTTTCCATCGGCGCGATCTCGGTGGCGCCCGCGGCGATGGCGGCGTTGAACGCGGCATCGGAGTCGGGGACGTAGATGTTGAAGTTGACCGGGGTGCCGCCGACGGACTTGGGGTCGCGGAACTGCATCTCCGGCGCCGGATCGCCGAGCATGATCACCGACTCGCCGACCAGCAGCTCACAGTGGGCGACCTTGCCGTCCGGGCGCGGCATGCGCATGCGCTCGGTGGCGCCGAAAACCTTCTTGTAGAACTCGATCGCTTCGGCCGCGCCGTCGATGGCCAGGCCGGGACAGACGCGCGGATAACCCTCGGGAATCGGGGAGACATCGGACATCGCAAGACCTCCAGGTCTCGATCGGTTGTCGGACGGTTCGAGCCTATGCCCGGGCACCGACAGAAACCGCCGATCCGGCGATCCGGACGGGATCAATCGCCCCAGGACACCCGGGTGCTGATGGTCTGGCGCAGCAGGGTGTCGGTGCGCGGATCCCGGTAGGACTGGTGCCCGCCGATATCGATCGCCCCCGACACCGGCAACGGCAGGCCGAGATCGACGATGATGGTGCCCGAGCCGGTCATCGCGTAGTCCTCGATGTGCAGGGTGCCCGCGTCGTTGGGCAGATTCCAGGTGCGCGATTTCGGCGTCTGGGCGACGGTCAGGTCGATGGTGAGCCGGTTGCCGTCGCGTTCGGTGAGCGTCGCCGTGGTCACCTGGTCCAGCGCCACGCCACCGGTGACCTCCTGGCGCACCGTCCACACCGCGCCCACGCCCACCGGGGCGTCCGGGAACGTGATCGACTGGTACACCGCCTGATAGAACGCCTGCTCGATGGCCGCGCGGGCGGAGTTGGAGGTGTCCGGCGAGGGCGCCAGCCGCAGCGCGGTGATCGCACCGAGTTCGCTCATGTCCAGTCCGGCGTGCGAGCCGTCGGCGGCGGTCAACGCCTGCGACAAGGCCGGGTCGGGGGTGGTGATCGCGCCGAGGGTGAGGTCGACGTCGGAATCGTCGGTGCGCGCGGTCAACGGGATGGTCAGCGCCGGGTGCGAGAAATCGCGCGGCGGCTGGTCGTTGATCTGCTGCTGGATGCGGTGATCGGTGCGCAGCGTCACCTCCTGCACGGTGCCGTCCGGGAAACCGGCGCGCAGTGCGGCGCGCGGCTCGTCGCCCGGCGATTCCACGGTGGCCACCGCGGCGGCGATCGGCACCGTAACTTCGCGCCCGATCCCCAGCGGCTCGGTGCCCTCGGCGTCCGCGGACGGCTCGGCGCCGTCGCTGCAACCGACACCGAACGCCGACAACCCGACCGCGAGCACCATGATCAGCACTCCGGAACGGCCGATCCGGGGTGCGTGGGGAGAAGACAACACCGTCACGAGCAACAGAGTACGACCGGATCCTGAGTGTCAGCTGGGACATGCGGGCGGTGCATGCTGAGGATCACCTGGGACTCGCGCCGCGCACCGCGCCCGGACATGCGGTGCCCGCAGCACCGGGCCGATCCCGCCTCGAGAGATGATGGTCGGCGTGAGTGAGGACCAGCCACCCGAGCCGAGCACCGCCGAACAGCCCACCGAGGCCCCGGCGCGCCCACCGCAGCGTCTGCGGTTGTTGCTGGTGATCGCGGCGGTGCTGTTCGCACTCGACCTGCTGACCAAGGTCATCGTGGTCGCCACCCTGACTCCCGGCGAGCCGGTGTATCTCATCGGCGATGTCGCCCGCTTGAGCCTGGTGCGCAACCCCGGCGCCGCGTTCTCCATGGCCACCGGCATGACCTGGCTGCTGACGCTGGTCGCGGCCGCGGTGGTGATCGGTGTGATCCGCATCGGGCGCACGCTGCGCTCGCTGTGGTGGGCCATCGGCCTGGGCATGGTGCTCGGCGGCGCGCTGGGCAACCTGGTCGACCGGCTGTTCCGGTCGCCGGGGCCGTTGCAGGGCCATGTGGTCGATTTCGTCGCCGTCGGCTGGTGGCCGGTGTTCAATGTGGCCGATTCGGCCATCGTGTGCGGTGCCATCCTGCTGGTGGTGCTGACGGTGTTCGGGTTCGAGCCCAACGGCAGCCGGGTCGGGCGCGAGAAGAAGACGCCCGACAGCAGCGGCGATGCCGGCAACAGCGAGAACTCCGGGGCGGGCGAGGGGAGCGCGGCGTGAGGGAAACCAGGACCATGCCGGTGCCCGACGGGCTCGACGGCATGCGGGTCGACGCCGGTCTGTCGCGGCTGCTTGGCCTGTCGCGCACGGCGGTGGCGGCATTGGCCGAAGAGGGTTCGGTGCAGCTCGACGGTGTCGCCGCCGGGAAGTCGGATCGGCTGACCGCGGGCGCCTGGCTCGAAGTGGTGTTCCCCGAGCCCAAACGCGAACTCACCATCGAGGCCGAACCGGTGGAGGGGATGAAGATCCTCTACGCCGACGACGACATCGTCGCGGTCGACAAGCCGGTCGGTGTGGCCGCGCACACCGGTGTGGGCTGGTCCGGCCCGACGGTGGTGGGCGGGCTGGCCGCGGCCGGCTACCGCATCTCCACCTCCGGCGCGCACGAACGCCAGGGGATCGTGCACCGGCTCGATGTCGGCACCTCCGGGGTGATGGTGGTGGCCCAGTCCGAGCATGCCTACACGGTGCTCAAGCGCGCCTTCAAACAGCGCACCGTCGACAAGCGGTATCACGCACTGGTCCAGGGACATCCGGATCCCAGCAGCGGCACCATCGACGCCCCGATCGGCCGCGCCCGCGGCAACGACTGGAAGTTCGCCGTCACCGCCGACGGCCGCCCCAGCATCACCCACTACGACACCGTCGAGGCGTTCCAGGCGGCGAGCCTGCTCGATATCCACCTGGAAACCGGCCGCACCCACCAGATCCGGGTGCATTTCTCCGCGATCCGCCACCCGTGCTGCGGCGACCTCACCTACGGTGCCGACCCGCGCCTGGCCGAGCGGCTGGGTTTGCAGCGGCAGTGGTTGCACGCGCGTTCGCTGGGCTTCCAGCACCCGGCCGACGGCCGGTACCTGGAGATCACCAGCGAATACCCGGCCGATCTGACCCACGCCCTCGACGTGCTGCGCAATGCGTGAGAACCGCTCGCGTCGCACCGGGGACGACCGTCGCCGGAGGACGTGCTGACCGTGTCCGACGAGCCGGAATCCGGCCCGCGTGACGACGCGGAGGAACCCACCGGACTGCGATCCACGCGAACCCTGCGGGCGGTGTTCGCCGCGGTGGTCGGGGTGGTCGTGGTCGTCTTGGTAGCCGTCGGCGCCATGCAGCAGCCGCGTACCGAGACGGTATCCACCGACCGGCTCGGCCCCGAACAGGGCGAGTCGGTCGCGGAATACCTGGCGCGAGCGCGGGATTCGCTGAGCGGCACCGATTCCGCCGAGCACTGGGCGCTGGTGTCGTTCACCGAATACCAGAGCCCGCACCGTCTTCCGGAGCTGGCGGGCGGGCTGCGGATCGGGCGGGTGCTCTACCAGGTGCCGCTGCCCCGGGTGCAGACCCAGCTGGTGACCGTGCAGGTCCCGGCGACCGAGGAAGTGGTGCTGCGGTCGGCCGAGGACGCCGCCTGGCAACTGCTGGACCAGCTGCGCCGCGCCACCGCGATCGATGAACGCACCGAGAAGGTCATCACCGTCTCGGCCGCCCGGCTCCGCGAGGGATGCGCGTGCGCGGTGGGACTGATCGTGCGCGGCACCCTGGATCAGCTGCGAGACCTGGCCGCGCGCAACGGTATCCGTGCGGTGGAGGCCCTACCGGCGGATGCCGTGGCGGGTGCGTTCGCGGTGGTGCCGCTGCTGCCCGACGCCACCGGCGTCATCGGCCCCACGCCCGACGACGGCCCGGTTCCCGACCGGTAGCACCGCGGGCGGGCGAACTCCGTGCCCGATCGGGCACGGAGCCCTGCTGCCCCGACCTATCCGGCCCGCGCCCCACTCGCCGCGAGCGCCCGTGCCTGCACCCGTGGCGTGAGCACGTAATCGTCGAGATCCACCTGCGCGAGCTGCCGCACATACTGCGTGCCGAACCCCGGATACATGGTCGCGTTGAACCCGTCCTCGGTGAGATACCAGCTGCGGCAGCCGGAATTCCAGGTCGTCGCGGCCAGCCGGCGTTGCAGCCGGGCGTTGTAGCGGTCCTGCCGGACCCGGTCGACCTCCATCGCCCGCAGGTCGCGGCGCAGCAGGATGCCGATCGCCTGGGTGATGTAGTCGATCTGCGCCTCCATGTACACCAGCGCCGAATTGTGGCCAGGCCCGGAGTTCGGGCCGAAGGTGAGGAACATATTCGGGTAGCCCGCCACCGCGACGCTCTTGTAGGCGTAGGCACCGCGGCGCCATTCCTCGTCGAGCGTGCGGCCATCGCGTCCGGTCACCGGGATCGGTGCGCCGGCCTTGGACACATCGAATCCGGTGGCGAAGACGATGCAGTCGGCGCTGTGCACGATGCCTTCGGCGGTCTGGATGCCTTCGGGTACCAGCCGCACGATCGGCCAGGTGATCAGCGAGCAGTTGTCGGCCTGGAGCGCGGGGTAGTAGTCGTTGCTCATCAGCAAACGTTTGCAGCCGGCCCGGAATTCGGGGGTGAGCTGGCGGCGCAGCCACGGGTCGCGCACCTGCGTCCGCAGATGCAGCCGCGATACCTGCTCGACCACCCGGGTCAGCGGACTCGACCACACCACACCGAGTGCGACCGACTCGTGCCCCCAGAACCAGGCCTCCCGCGCCAGCGTCTGGGCCAGCGGCAACCGCCGGTACAGCTCCTTCGTCGTGGCCGTGGTCTCGCGGTTGACGCGCGGCAGGACCCAGCCCGGCGTGCGCTGGAACACCGTCACCGAACCGGCCTGCTGCACGAGCTCCGGCACGATCTGCACCGCACTGGCGCCGGTGCCGACCACGGCCACCTTCTTGCCCGCGAAGTCGTAGTCGTGATCCCAGCGGGCGCTGTGGATCTTGTGCCCGGCGAAGTCGTCGAGACCCTCGATTGCGGGGAAGCTGGCATTGGACAGCGGCCCGGAGGCGATCACCACGGCCCGCGCGCGCAGTGAGCGCTTGCGTCCGGCGATCGCGATGGACCACAGGCCGGCGTCCTCGTCGTAGTCCAGCCCGGTCACGGTGTGCCCGAACCGGATATGCGGCCGCACCCCGAACTGGTCGACCATGGACTCGATGTAGCCCAGGATCTCGGCGCTGCCCGAATAGGTCTGCGACCACGCCGGATTCGGCGCGAAACTGTAGGAATACAGCCGCGACGGAATATCGCAGGCGGCTCCGGGATAGGTGTTGTCGCGCCAGGTGCCGCCCACCCGGGTATCGCGTTCGAGCACCGCGAAGTCGGTGATGCCGCGCTGACGCAACCGGATCGCCACCCCGATGCCGGCGAAACCCGCCCCGATGACCGCCACGTCCAGTGGCTTGGCTGCCGCGCTCATGCGACCGGCTCGTGGGTCAGCGCCTTCGACCAGGTCGGCTGCTCGGCGAAGAATCGTTCGGGAATGCGCCCGGTCACCTTGACCAGGGCGTCGGCGAACAGGTGGTACGGGTGATCACGGTTGATCACCCAATCGCTGTGCATCTTGACCAGTCGGTACATCGGCAGCCGGTTCACCACCGGGGTCCGCTCACCGACGGCCTTGAACCGGGCCATCGCCGCGTACAGCTTCTCCTCCGACACACCCATCTCCACGATGTTGTCGCGCATCTTGTTCAGCAGCGGGAAGTAACTCAGCGCGCCGACGATCAGCGACGGCTTGGCCCAGCCGCCGATGAAGTCGATGGCCAGTTTGCGCGCGGTGGCGTGCCCGAGCAGCTCCATCACCGCGTAATCGGTGGCCAGATGCCGGGATTCGTCGGCATTGATCTTATTGAACACCTCTTGGGCGACGGGGTCCTTGATCTCATCGGTGACGAATTTGATCAGCGCGCCGTCCAGCGCCACTTCCAGCATCGGGATCACGGTGCCGAGGAACGACAGCGACATGCCGTCGGCGTGCTTGTCCAGGAAGTCGATCACCAGCTTGACGTTGATGTTCGGTTCCGGCATCTCGTCGCCGTCGAGCATGCCCCAGCGCCGCATCAGGGCCAGTTCGGCGTTGGCGTGGCGCTGTTCCTCGGCATGGAAGTAGCGGTAGATCTCCTTCAGGGTGTCGGTGGGCGCCTTCTTGGCCATGGCGGCGAAACCGCGGGCGCCGACGTTCTCGATCCACATCAGATCGGACATGAAGGGCTTGAGCTTGCCCCACAGTTCGGGGTCGATCTCCTCGGCGCCGGGAGCGTCCCAGTCGATATCGGCCAGGGCCCATTGGCGGGCCTTGATCTTGGTGAGCATGTCGTCGAAATTGAAGGCCATCTCAGGCTCCTGTGTGGTCGAGGTCGGTGGTCTTGCTCGTCTCGCCCTGTGGCAGAAGGCGATTGAGCAGGCCGAGTGCGGTGGCGTAGGTGGCGGGGAAGGTGCGCTTGAGCTGCCACACCAGCCGCGCGTCCAGCTGCGGCAGCACGTAGAGGCGGCCGCGGTCGAGGGCGTCGAGGGCGTCGGCGGCGACGCGTTGGGGGGCGAATCCGGTCCAGCGCATGAGCTGATCGGCCAGCCGGGAGGGGCCGGAGGTGATCCGGCCGTCGGTGACCACGTTGGTCTTGACGAAGGTCGGGCACAGCGCCGTCACCGCGACGCCGCTGCCCGCGAGTTCGGCGTACATGGTTTCCGATAGCGACAGCACCGCGGCCTTGGAGGTGTTGTACACCGCCATACCGGGAGCAGCCGCGAAACCCGCGGCCGAGGCGACATTGACGATGCCGCCCCGCCCCGCGGCGCGCAGGCGCGGTGCGAAGATCTCGCAGCCGTGCACCACACCCCACAGGTTGATGCCGAGGGCCCAGTCCCAGTCGTCGAATCCGATGTCGCCGACCGGTTTTCCGCCGATGCCGACCCCGGCGTTGTTCACCACCACCGTCGGCGGTCCGGCGAACACCTCCTCGGCGAAGTCGGCCAGCCGCTGCACATCGGCGCGCTGGGCCACATCGCAGAAGAACGCATGGGCGGGTCGGCCGTGGCGGCGTTCGATCAGCCGCACGGTCTCATCGGCGCGATCCTTGTCGATATCGGCACACACCACCTCGCCACCACGTGCGGCGAGTTCGAGGGCGAAGGCCCGGCCGATGCCGCTGCCCGCTCCGGTGACGACCGCCTTCGCGTTTCGCGTGCGGTCGGTGCTGAAAGGCCACATCTCAACTCACCCGCTCACGTCGCGGCTCCTCGGCCTGCGCCAGTACCTCGCTGACGAAGGCCGCGGTCCGGCGCAGCGCCGCGCTCGCCTCGGGCACGATCAGCGGCAGCGCCTGGAAGACGTGGATGCGGCCGGGCCACAGCTCCAGCCGGCAGGAATTGCCGGTCGCGGTGGCCATCTCGTGCAGGTGGCGGGCGTCGTCGGCGAGCATCTCCCCGGCGGCGGCCTGGACGAACAGCGGTGGCAGTGACACGCCGGGAGGGATGGTCAGGCGCAGCCGGGCCGAATCCGCGGGCTCGTCGCGGGTGTAGAGCTGGATCATCCGGCGCCCGACCGGTGCGGGCGCCATCGGATCCGGGCGACGCCGGTCCAGCGTTTCGGCCGCGGTCAACGTGAGGTCCATCAGCGGCGAGAACATGAAGGCCCCGGCGGGCTGCGCCGTCCCGGTCCGGGCGTTCTCCAGCAGCAGATCGAGGGTGAGGTGACAGCCGGCCGAGTCGCCGCCCATCACGATGTTCTCGGCGGCGTACCCGTTGGCCAGCAGCCACCGGTAACCGGCGGCCACGTCGTCGGCGGCGGCGGGAAAACGGTGCTCGGGGGCCAGCCGGTAGTCGACGACGAAGACCGGCAGCCCGGTCACCGACGACAGCCGCGAGGCCAGCCCGCGATGGGTGCGCGCCGAGCAGATCACATACCCACTGCCGTGTACGTAATAGATCACCCGCTCACCCAGCGGCACACCGGGCGCCCGCACCATCTCGCCGCGGACGCCGGCCGCGCGCACCGGAATCGTGGTGGTGCCGGGAATGGGTGGCCCGCCCAGCGCCATGACCGTGGCGATCAGGCCGCGACCTGTGCCGATGCCCCATCGGGTGGGCGGCAGGATGCCATTGATCTGCCGGATGCTCAGAACCGATCCGGTGGCCGCGATACGCGTCCGTACGGACGCGGACCGGGGGACCGGGCGTGGCAAAGTCGCCGTTGACTTCGTTGTCACCATGCAGCCAGCATCAGCGCTGAATGCGCCATTTGTCAATGGCACATTCCCGACTTCCGCTAGCGCGCTGCTAGCGGCCTGCTACCGCGACCGGCGGGTGGGACCGCGCGCACCGCGAGACCGAGGGTTGAAGGCGACTCAGTCGTCCGGCAGCGTGACCACCCCATCGAGGTAGCGCCGGCACCGGCCGATCAGCAGCACCCGGTCGCCGACGAGTTCGCACCGCAGCAGCCCGCCCCGCCGGGACAGCTGCCGGGCCGTCATCGTGGTGCGGCCGAGTTCGCGACTCCACAGCGGCACCAGTTGCGCATGCGCCGAACCGGTCACCGGATCCTCGGGCACACCGACCCCGGGCCCGAAAAACCGGGACACGACGTCGACGTCCTCGCCGCGGGCGGTGACGATGGCGCCGCGCGGCAGCGGCGGAAACCGGTCCAGCGCCGGGCGCAGGCTGCGTACCTCCTGCTCACTGCCGACGACGATGACCGCGTCCGCCCCGGTGTAGGCGCGCACCGGCCGCACACCCAGCGCGGCCACCAGAACCGGATCGGGATCGGTCTCGATCGACGGCACCACCGGCAGGTCGAGCACGTATTCGTCGTCGTCGGTGCGGTCGACGTGCAGCCAGCCGCTGCGGGTGTAGAAGCTCACCCGGTCGGCGCCGGGCTGGATATCGGTGAGGATCTGCGCCGCGCTGGCCAGCGTCGCGTGCCCGCACATGTCCACCTCCACCCGCGGGGTGAACCAGCGCAGGTGGAAGGCGGGCCAGTCACCCGGCGGCGGGCCCGCCTCGGCGGGTAACTCGGGGGTATAGAAGGCGGTCTCGGCGAGGTTGTTCTCCTCGGCCAGGTGTTGCAACAGCGCATCGGGCAGCCAGCTCGGCAACGGCATCACCGCGGCCGGATTACCCGAGAACGGTGCGTCGGCGAACGCGTCGATCTGATGCAGCAGAACCTCCATGCGCAAGAAGGTACTCCAACTCTGAATAACCGCTTCGCGCAAGGTATCTCGGAGCCCCGCCAGGTCGTGCGTCCATTTGGGGAAGAGGCCGATCGGGTCGCGGCGATGAATTCGGCCGCCGCGCGCCGTCGTTATCGGTGACGCCCCTTCGAACCGGGAGAATCGACGATGGACCCTGATCTGATCTCGGCGTGGTTGCGGGAGGAACGGCTGGCCTTCGCCGACTTCTTCGACCAGCTGACGCCCGGGGAATGGCAGCGCGAATCCTTGTGCGCGGGCTGGACCGTCCACGATGTGCTCGCTCACATCACCACGGTCGACACCCTCGGATCCACCGTCGTCGGCCTGATCCGGACCGGGGGCAATTGGGATCGGATGAATGCCGAGGAGGCGCGGCGAGTATCGGCGCGCCACCGCCCCGACGAGCTGATCGCGCGGCTGCGGGCCTCGGCGGGGTCGACGCGACGCTCACCCGGCGCAGCACCGGCCGACCCGCTGGTGGACATCATCGTCCACGAACAAGACGTGGCCCGCCCGCTCGGCCGCACCCTGCACACAGCGCCCGAACGCGTCGCCCACGCCCTGGACCACGTGCTGGCCAGCCGGTTCTACGGCGCCCGCAAACGCGTGCGCGGCCTGCGGCTGACGGCGACAGACGCGGACTGGACCTACGGCGACGGCCCGGAGCAGGTGCGCGCGCCGGTGATCGACCTACTGTTCCTGGCGACCGGTCGCGAGTTCTCCCGTACCTGACCGGCGGACCCGATCCCCCTCATGGACCGGGTCCGCCGCACCCTCGGGGATTACCCGCGGGCGATGGACTCGAACACCGCCGGGTCGACCAGGGTGGAGGTGTCGCCGAGTTCGCGGCCCTCGGCCACATCGCGCAGCAGCCGGCGCATGATCTTGCCGCTGCGGGTCTTGGGCAGCTCCGGTACCAGGTGGATATCGCGCGGCCGGGCGATCGGGCTGATCTGCTGGGCCACTTCGGCTTTCAGCTGGGCGATCAGTGCGTCGCGGTCCGGCTCGCCGGCGCCGGCCTCGGCGGTGAGGATGGCGAAGGCGACGATGGCCTGGCCGGTGGTGGCATCGCTGGCGCCCACCACGGCGGCTTCGGCGACGGCGCGGTGGGAGACCAGCGCCGACTCCACTTCGGCGGTGGAGATGCGGTGGCCGGAGACATTCATGACGTCGTCGACGCGGCCCAGCACCCACAGGTCGCCGTCGGCGTCCAGGCGGGCGCCGTCACCGGCGAAATACCAGCCGGATTCGCGGAACCGGTCCCAGTAGGTCTCCTGGAACCGTTGCGGATCGTTCCAGATGCCGCGCAGCATCGACGGCCACGGCTGATCGAGCACCAGCAGGCCGGACCGGTCACGGTCGAGTCCGGCGCCGTCGTCGTCGACGACCCGGGCCGAGATGCCGGGCAGCGGTGCCATGGCCGCACCCGGTTTGGTGGCGGTGACGCCGGGCAGCGGCGAGATCATGATCGACCCGGTCTCGGTCTGCCACCAGGTATCGACGATGGGCGCCGTGCCCGCGCCGATCACCTCGCGGTACCACCGCCAGGCCTCCGGATTGATCGGCTCACCGACCGAACCCAGCAGGCGGATCGAGGACAGGTCGTGCGCGTCCGGAATCTGCCTGCCCCACTTCATGAACGTCCGGATCAAAGTGGGCGCCGTGTAATAGATGGTGACGCCGTACTTTTCGATGATCTCGAAATGCCGGTGCTCGTCCGGCGAGTTGGGTGTGCCCTCGTAGACGACCTGGGTGGCGCGGTTGGCGAGGGGGCCGTAGACGATGTAGCTGTGGCCGGTGACCCAGCCGATGTCGGCGGTGCACCAGTAGACGTCGGCGCCGGGTTTGTGGTCGAAGGCGTAGTGGTGGGTGTAGGCGGTCTGGGTGAGGTAGCCGCCGCTGGTGTGCAGGATGCCTTTGGGTTTTCCGGTGGTGCCGGAGGTGTAGAGGATGAACAGCGGGTGTTCGGCGTCGAAGGCTTGGGCTTCGTGTTCGGGGGAGGCCTGCGCGACGGTCTCGTGCCACCACAGGTCCCGGCCCTCGGTCCACGGAGTGTCGATCTCGGTGCGGCGCACCACCAGGACGTGTTCGACGGTGGTCTCGCCGGCCGCGCCCAGTGCTTCGTCCACCGCAGCCTTCAGCGGTGCGGGCTTACCGCGCCGCCACTGCCCGTCGGTGGTCACCACCAGCCGCGCGCCGGCATCGTCGACGCGCTGGCGCAGCGCGGCCGGCGAGAAACCGGCGAACACCACCGAATGCGTCAGGCCCAGCCGCGCACACGCGAGCATCGCCACGATCGCCTCCGGCACCATCGGCATGTAGATGGCGACCCGATCCCCGGCGACCAGCCCCAGCTCGGTGAAGTAGTTCGCAGCCTTGCTGACCTCCGCCAGCAGCTCGCGGTAGGTGATCGAGCGGGAATCGCCCGGCTCACCTTCCCAATGGATGGCGACCTGATCGCCGTGGCCGTCGAGCACATGCCGGTCGACGCAGTTGTAGGCCACATTGAGGGTGCCGCCGGCAAACCACTCCGCGTACGGCGCGTTGCTCCAATCCAGCACCTGGCTCCACGGCCGGTCCCAGTGCAGCCGGCGGGCCTGTTCGGCCCAGAATTCGAGCCGGTCCGCGGCCGCCCGGTCGTACAGGGCGGCACCGGCATTGGCGTTCGCGGCGAAGTCGGCGGGCGGCGGGTAGGCGGCGGGGCTGTCGAGATGGTCGACGGTGACGGTGGTCAACGCGTGCACTCCTATCGAATGAGCAAGGGGGACAACGGGTATCGGGCAGTTATCAGTGCACCACCGCCTTCTCCGCGCCCACGCCGGTCAGCGAGCGCACCTCCATCTCGGCGGCCTTGGCCGGATCCTCGCCGCCGCGGCGTCCGCCGTAGTAGGTGCCGGCGACGCCGAGCGCGAACGCCAGCGGGATGGACACGATGCCCGGGTTGGACAGCGGGAACCAGGAGAAGTCCGAGCCGGGGATCATCGCCGACTTCGAACCCGACACCGCGGGGGAGAACACGATCAGCACGATGGTCGAGATCAGGCCGCCGTACATGCTCCACAGCGCGCCGGTGGTGTTGAACCGCCGCCAGAACAGCGAGTACAGAATGGTCGGCAGGTTCGCCGCCGCCGCCACCGCGAAGGCCAGCGCCACCAGGAAGGCGATGTTCTGGCCGTTGGCCAGGATGCCGAGGCCGATGGCCAGCACGCCGATCACCACCGCGGTGATCCGCGAGACCCGCACCTGAGCGGCCTCATCGGCCTTGCCGCGCTTGAGCACGCTGGCGTAGATGTCGTGGGCGAAGGAGGCCGAGGCGGTGATCGTCAGCCCGGCCACCACCGCGAGGATGGTGGCGAACGCGACCGCGGAGATCACGCCCAGCAGCAGCACACCGCCGAGCTCGAAGGCCAGCAGCGGCGCCGCCGAGTTCTGCCCACCGGCCGCGGCGAGGATCTTATCCGGGCCGACGATGGCCGCCGCGCCGTACCCGAGCACCAGGGTGAACAGGTAGAACGCACCGATCAGGGCGATGGCCCAGACCACCGAGCGCCGCGCTTCCTTGGCCGTGGGCACGGTGTAGAACCGCATCAGCACATGCGGCAGACCGGCGGTGCCGAGCACCAGCGCCAGACCCAGCGACAGGAAGTTCAGCTTCGACATCTCGCTGCCGCCGTACTGGGCGCCCGGGGCGAGCACATCGCGGGCGGCGACGGCGTCGTTGGCCGAACCGCTCACCGCGGCCTGCGCGGAACCGAGGATGTCGGAGAGGTTGAACCCGTACTTGGCGAACACCACCACCGTCATCACCGCGGCGCCGGTGATCAGCAGCACCGCCTTGATGATCTGCACCCAGGTGGTGCCCTTCATGCCGCCGACCAGCACGTAGACGATCATCAGCACGCCGACCACGGCGATCACGATGGCCTGTCCGGTCTTGCTGGAGATATCGAGCAGCAGCGCCACCAGGCCACCGGCGCCGGCCATCTGGGCCAGCAGGTAGAACAGCGAGACCGTCAGCGTCGTCAGGGCCGCCGCGGTGCGCACCGGGCCCTGCTTCAACCGGAAACTCAGCACATCGGCCATGGTGAATTTGCCGGTGTTACGCAGCATTTCGGCCACCAGCAGCAGTGCGACCAGCCAGGCCACCAGGAAGCCGATGGAGTAGAGGAACCCGTCGTAGCCGTAGACGGCGATGGCGCCGGCGATGCCGAGGAAGCTCGCCGCCGACAGGTAGTCACCGGCGATGGCGATGCCGTTCTGCGGGCCGGAGAACCCGCGTCCGCCGGTGAAATAGTCGGCGGCGGTGGTGTTCTTGCGGCTGGCGCGGATGACCACGACCATGGTGACCGCGACGAACAGCGCGAAAATGCTGATATTGGCGACCGGATTGCCGACCGTGGCATCGGCGGCGAGGTAGTGCAGGTTCATGCCTTGACCCCTTCGAGTTCCTCGCGAATGGCCGCGGCACGCGGGTCGAGTTCCCGGTTGGCGAACCGGACGTAGAGCCCGGTGATGACGAAGGTGGACACGAACTGCCCGAGCCCAAGCACCAGTCCGACGTTGATATTGCCGAACAGCGTGGTGGCCATGAAGTCGTGCGCGTACGCACCCAGCAGCACGTACACCAGGTACCAGGTGAGGAACAGCGCGGTCATCGGGAAGACGAAGCGCCGCAATCGGGTTCGCAGTTCCTGGAATTCCGGGCTGGCCTGCATCCGGAGGAATTCCTCTGGCGTCGGCGTACGCGGCGGCGGTGCGGCGTCGGTATCGGTTGTGGTCATCACCCGGTCCTACCTGTGACGTGGCTTACGGTGTGTATCGAAGTTACGACCGTCAGGGCGCGCACAGAATGGTGTGGCCTGAGTCACTCGGCAGGCGGAATCGACCGTGCGGTGAACGGTCGGATCGGCGCGACGAACGGTCAGCCCGCCGACAGCCCGCGCTCGCGATCGGCGCCCATACCGAGGCGTTCGGGGGCGTGCATGCGCACGAAGATCCGCGCCACCGTCAGCGCGTCCTGGCGGCGGGTGAGCAAGCTGACCACGATCATCGTCGCGAAGGCCAGCGGCACACTGACCGCCGCCGGATAGCCGAGCAGTACCGCGGGCCAGCCGCCGGCCAGCTCGTCAGAGATGCCGCCGAGCACCGACACCACGGTCGCGCCACCCGAGGCCAGACCGCCGGCGATCAACCCGCTGACCGCGCCGGCGGCGGTGAGCCCGCGCCACCAGATGCCGAGCACCAGCAGCGGGCACAGCGTCGAGGCGGCGACCGCGAACGCCAGCCCGACCGTGCGCGACAGATCCAGCGACACCACCGTCAGCGACAGCCCGAGCGGCACCGCACCGGCCACCAGCGCCGCCGCCCGGAAGTCGCGGATGCGTCCGCGCAGCACGTCGGTACTGAGCACGCCCGCGATGCTGACCAGCAGGCCCGACGAGGTGGCGAGGAAGGCCGCGATCGCCCCCGCTGCCGCCAGCGCCGCCAGCAGTTGGCCGGGGAGGCCGTCGAGGACCGAACCGGGCAGCAGTAGCACCGCCGCATCGGAGGTGCCGGTGATCAGCAGTTGCGGCACATACAGCCGCGCGAACACCCCGAGCAGGATCGGGAACAGATAGAACCCGCCGACCAGACCGATCACCGCCAGCGCGGTGGCACGGGCGGCGCGCCCGTCGGGGTTGGTGTAGAAGCGCACCAGCACATGCGGCAGGCCCATGGTGCCGAGGAAGGTCGCGATGATCAGCGAATACACCTGATACAGCGGATGCGGGTCGCCGAATCCACCGCCGGGTAGCAGCCATGCCGCGCCGTCGGCGGGTGCGCCCGCGACCACCGGCACCGTCGCGCCGGCGTCGAGCACGAGCCGGGTATCGGCGGCCAGTTCGTGTTCACCGGGGCCCAGCACGATCGGGCCGTCGACGGCCCGGTCGTCGACCGTGCCGGTGATCGTCACCCGCTGCGCCGCGTCGACCTGCACGATCACCGGCGTGGTGACCTCGACGGTGGTGGTCTGGGCGATGGTCGGCGGGGCCGGGGAGCCGACGGACTGCTGGGCGCCGAGGAAATGCCCGAGCAACACCAGCGCGGGCAATGCGACGGCGGTGAGCTTGAGCCAGTACTGAAACGCCTGCACCAGCGTGATCGAGCGCATCCCGCCGCCCACCACATTGGCGATCACGATCGCACCCACCGCCACCGCACCCACCCAGCCCGGCACCCCGAGCAGAATGCGCAACGTCAGCCCCGCGCCCTGGAACTGCGGGATCAGATACACCCCGCAGATCAACACCACCACCAGCGCCGCGAGCCGCCGCAAACGCAAGGAACCGAGCCGGAATTCGGCGAAATCCGGCACCGTGTAGGCGCCGGAGCGTCGCAGCGGCGCGGCGACGAACAGCAGCAAGCCGACATAGCCCGCGGTGAACCCGACCGGATACCACAGCGCGTCGGCACCGTACTTGGCGATCAACCCGGCGACGCCGAGAAACGAAGCGGCCGAGAGATATTCACCCGAGACCGCCGCGGCGTTCCAGCGCGGGCCGACGCTGCGCGAGGCCACCAGGAAGTCGGAGGTGGTGCGCGCCAAGCGAACTCCGTAGCCGCCGATGATCACCGTGGCCGCCGCCGCCAGCAGCAGCGCCGCCACCGTCAGCCAGGTACCGGCCGTCGACGTCTCGGTCATCGCGCCCGGCCCTCTCAGTCCTCGGCCAGTTCGAGGAAGTCGTGCTCGTTGCGCTCGGCCAGCCGGACATAGAGGCGGCCGATCAGATACAGCGCCGGATAGGCCGCGGCGCCCAGCAGCAGCCACGGCAGGCGGATGCCGAGAACATGGGCGGTCGCGACCGATTCGATGCCGAACAGCAGGGGCAGCGCGCCGAGCGTCGCTACGGTCACCAGGGCCAGCCGCAGCGCGAGCCCCAACTGCGCGCGGATCAATCCGCCGATCATGGCGGCGCCGATCTCGGTCTGCTCGGCCACTTCCATCCGGGTGTGCACCCGGCGGGCACCGCGCCGTTCGGCCAGCACGACGCGTTCGCGGGGTGGCCGCTGCGGGCTCGTCATCGGCCGGTCCAGGTCTGGCGCGGGCCGCGCACGAGCCGCTGTTTGAGTTCGCGCACCTGCCGCCGGCTCACCGGCAGCTCCACCGCCGCCGCCTCACCCTCGCCGCGCAGGCACACCACCGTGCCGCTGCCGACCGTGCGCAGCCCGGTGACCTGCCGCAACGCCACCAGATACGACCGGTGCACCCGCAGGAACCCGGCGTCCTGCCAGCGCGCCTCCAGCGCCGAGAGCGGGATACGCACCAGATGCGATCCGGCGCTGGTGTGCAGCCGGGCGTAGTCGCCGTCGGCCTCCACCCAGCTCACGCTCGAGCGGTGCACCAGGGTCGTCACCCCGGCCAGCTCGACCGGGATCACCTCGTTGGCATCGGTGGGCTCCGGCGCGGCCTCGGTGCCGGGCGTGGCGGCGGCCGCGCGGGCGGCGGCGATCCGGCGCACCGCCTCGGCCAGCCGCGCCTCCCGCAGGGGTTTGAGCAGGTAGTCGACCGCACCCAGGTCGAAGGCCGCCACGGCCTTGTCGTCGTGAGCGGTGACGAACACGACCGCCGGCGGCGCGGCGAACTCGGACAGGATGCCGGCCAGTTCCATGCCGTCGAGGCCGGGCATATTGATATCGAGGAACACCGCGTCGACCGGGTTGGCGCGCAGCAACCGCAGCGCGCTGGTGGCATCGCTCGCGGCATGGACCTCGCCCACTGCCGGCTGCGCCCGCAGCAGGTAGACCAGCTCGTCCAGCGCGGGCTTCTCATCGTCGACGGCCAGCACCCGCAGCATCGCCAGCCCCTTCCGGTGTCCTACATCACAGCTCAACCATCGTAGCCAGGGCCTGCGGCAGCATTCACGCTTGGATTCCGGCCCGGAATTTCGGCACCCGCATGCTGACCTTGGTGCCCGCGCCGGGCGCGGTCTCGACCACCAGCCCGTAATCATCACCGAACGCCGCGCGCAACCGGTCGTCGACGTTGGCCAGGCCCACATGCGCCGATTCGACGGCCGCCGTGGCGCCGGAACCGGATTCGATGGCGTCGAGTTCACCGGAGCGCAGCAGCTCCGGATCCATGCCCGCGCCGTCGTCCTCGACGCTGATCACACAGTCGGTGCCCGCGTCGGCGGCGACGATGCTGACCGTCCCGCCGGTCGGCGATCCGGCCAAGCCGTGCCGCACCGCGTTCTCCACCAGCGGTTGCAGCGCCAGGAACGGCAGCACCACGCCCAGCACCTCCGGCGCGATCTGCAACTTGACCTGAAGCGCGTCACCGAAGCGGGCCCGCTCCAGCGCCAGATAGCGTTCGATATTGCGCAATTCGTCGGCCAGCACGGTGTATTCGCCCGCGGCGCGGAACGAATAGCGGGTGAAGTCGGCGAATTCCAGGATCAGCTCGCGGGCGCGGGCCGGATCGGTGCGCACAAACGAGGCAATCGTGTTGAGCGCGTTGTAGATGAAATGCGGGCTGATCTGCGCCCGCAGCGCCCGCACCTCGGCCCGGTCCAGCCGCGCCCGCGAGGCATCGAGCTCGGCCAGCTCCAACTGCCCGCAGGCGTACCGCGCCACCTCGGCGACCGCCCCGAGCGTGCCGGGGCCGGGAGTGCCGGTGGTGACCACCCCCAGCGCGCCCACCACGCCGGTGCCCTCGATGATCAGCGGCTGCGCGATGAGCGTGCGGCCGGCATGGTCGTTGGCGCGGCCGCGCGCCTGCCCACCCGGCCCGCCGACAAGCACCGGACGCTCACCCGTGACGGCCCGCCGCGCCGCCTCGGAGAACTGCTCGGCCAGATCCGCATGCGGGCCGTCCCAGGCCAGCAGCGCACCCTCCGCATCCGCCACCCCGAGCCCTTCGGCCCCGGTCAGCGCCCGCAGATGCGGCGCCGCCTCACCCGCCGACTTCTCATCGAGCCCGCGCCGCAACGGCCGCGCCGCGAGCGAAGCGGTATGCAGGGCGGTATGCACGGCACGCTCAGCCGGAGTGGTGACCACGCGCCGGGTCCGCGACCAGACCAGCAGGGCCACACCGAGCAGCGCTGCGGCGACCGCGATCGCGATGATCGTGGTGGTCATGCGCGGGTGTGGTCGCCGGGAACGCCGAGATCGACGCGCAGGGACGGGTGGATGCCGGAGCCGACCTGTTGTCTATCGCGCACGGCCGGGTATTCGACGCCTGCGCGACGCTGTATGCCAGTTGGGCTGGGGCGCCTATCGCGGACGGCCAGGTGTCCCGCGTGCGTGGACTGTCCTCCGCCGTCGTGCACGCGGCATCTCGCGCGCAGCCCCGCCTGCCGATGACCGTTCATGCCCTGATTGTGCCGCTGATCATCGGCCGGGAGGAGTACCGCTCAGCCTCGGTACTCAGCCCTGGTACTCGGCCACCGTGAACTCGATGGTCCCCGGCTCGGGCACATGCGCCGCGCCGATGGTGATCGTCGCCGAGAACTTCCCGATGCCCGGTGCGAACAGCGCGGCCTTGCCGTCGTTCATCCAGTACCCGGGCCCGTGCGGCGTCTGCGTCTTGCTGCCCGTCTCACCGGTCTCGAGATTGCGCCAGTTCAACGTGACGGGAAGCTGGCAGTCACCCACGCCCCACATCGTCGAGCCGACCGTGAACGCGGCATGCTCGGGGTAGGCGTCCCCGTTGACCGACGCCTCGATCTGCGCGACACACAGACCTTGGGTCAGCGAATACACCGTCTGGAACTTGCCACCGTTGACCGCCGTTGCGGGCGCCGCCGTCACCGCCAGCGCGGCCACGGCCAGCGCGGACGCCGCCGGAACAGCGAATGCGAGCTTGCTTGTCATCATCGACCACCTCTGAGGGTTCGTCATGGATGGGACCACGCTTGCTGCCCGGCGACGCTACCAGCGCGCCGGACGGAGCCGGGTCGGATTCGCGAGTGCCGTAGTGGCGGCTAGCCTGCCATGGTGGCGGCCAGGGTGTCGTAGTGGCGGAGGTTGGTGCGGGGATGCCGGGCGAGGATGGCGGGACGGCAGACGGATTCGTCGTGTTCCCAGGTTCGGATGCCATGGGTCTCCGTGCGGAGATCGCCGCCCACGGGGAGGGGACCGTTGTGGTGCGGGCTGATGGCGGGGGAGCGCCCAGCCCCGAACTGGTGGCAGTACTGGCCGAGATCGCCTGCCGGGCAGGGGCATCCGGCGAACCGGAAGTGCTGGCCGATCGAGTGGACGCTCTGGTGATCCGGGTGGGCGACGTCGTAGTCAAAGCCCACCCGGCCGACTCCGATCCCGCCGCCCTCCGCGCTCGGCTCCGTCTGGCCGATTCGCCCGGGCCGCGATCGGTGCTGCTCGCCCCGATCCCCGTCGACGGTGCGGTGCTACTCACCTGCGCAGGCAGGCCGGTCACGGTGTGGCCGCACGGCACGCCGGTCGATCCGGGTGCCCCCGACGCCGCGCCATGGGAAGCAGCCGCACAACTGCTGGCCACCCTGCATGCCGCACCGGTGCACGGCTGTTGCGACCTCCCTGTCGCCGGTGGTCCGGCCCGGGTCCGCCGGGCGATGCGCCGATTGCACAACGCAGGCCACATTCCCGACGCCACGGCAGCGGCGGTGGTGCGCCGAGCCTTCGACAGTCTCCCCGAATTGTACTGCGCACCAAAAGCATTCACACACGGCGACTTCCACCTAGGTCAGCTGGTCTGCCCCGCCGACGGCGCGTGGCGGCTGATCGACCTCGACGATCTCGGCCTCGGCGACCCCGCGTGGGACCTCGCCCGCCCCGCCGCCTTCTTCGCCGCGGGCATCCTCGATCCAGCCGCCTGGACCCGCTTCCTGACCGCCTACCGCGCCGCGGGCGGGCCCGCCATCCCACCCGACGGCGACATCTGGCCGACGCTGGATCTCCCGGCCCGCGCCGTCGTCGTCCAGGCGGCGGCCTTGGCGGTCGCGTCAGGCCGGCCGCTCGACGACCTGGAAACCGCACTCGTCGACACCTGCCTGCGCCTCACCGAAACTCCCGCTCCCTGAGCCGGTCCCGTCGTCAGCGGCACAGATTGCCGTCTCTGCATGAAACCCGCGAACCCGGTAACGTCACCAGCATGCAGTGTCCGAAATGTCGTGGAATGATGCAGACTTACAACCGCAGCGGGGTGCATATCGAGCAGTGCGGTCACTGCCGGGGGATCTTCCTGGACTATGGCGAGCTCGAGAACCTCACCCGGCTCGAAGCGGGTTACCCGGCCCCGCCGCCGCCTCCGCCCGCCGCACCGGCCCCGGCCTGGGGCGCTCCCGCCCCGCACTACCGGCACGGGCACCACTACCAGCACCGCGGCTTCGGCAAGATGCTGTTCTCGTCCTGAGCCTCTGACGCGCGTAGCCAGGCAATCCGGTTCTCGCGCAGCACACTTCATCGCCCGGGCCCTCGATCACCGCAAGGTATCGAGACCCGGGCGAATCCGTCTCATGCCACGCGCGGTCCACCGTCCACGCTCACCCGGCCGTACGCGTGGCGTGGCCGAGCCGGTCGCTTTCCTAGGCACGTTGCCCGAGGCCCTAGCTCGTCAGGCACCCCGGCCCGAGCAACGCCTTCAAATCACCCATCAACGCCGACGACGGCGAAACCCGCAGGCTGTCATCCAGTTTCAGCAGCGTGGTCTTGTCGCGTGCACCCACATGCCGCAGGTGCACATCGGAGGTGCCGGGATGGCTGGACAGCACCCGCTTGAGCGCTGACACCTTCTCCGGGGTGCACATGCGGGTCGGGATGGTGACCGCGAGCGGTTTGGCGACCCCGATGGCGGACAGGTCGGGTACGGCCAGGTCGTTGGCGATCAACGAGATCCGGTCGTCACGCACCGACACCCGCGCCTTCACCAGCACCACCGCGTCTTCGACGACGTCCATGCCGTACACCGAATACGCCTGCGGGAAGAACAGCACCTCCACCCCACCGGTGAGGTCTTCCAGCTGCGCCGACGCCCAGGCCAGGCCGTTTTTGTTGATCCGGCGGTTCACCGAGGCGAGGATGCCGCCGATGGTGACCTGCTGACCGTCCTTGACCTCACCCTCGAGAATGGTGGGAATCGGGGTATCCACCTGGGCGGCCAGCACATGCTCCACACCGTTGAGCGGATGCCCGGACACATACAGGCCCAGCATCTCCCGTTCCAGAGCGAGCTTGTGCTTGGTCTCCCACTCCTCGTCGGGCACCTTCACATTGAAGACCGAGGCCACCGAATCGTCGTCGTCCATGCCGCCGAACAGGTCGAACTGACCCATCGCCTCGGCCTTCTTGGTCGACATCACCGCGTCGATGGCGTCGGAATGAATCAGCATCAGGCCCTTGCGCGGATGCCCCAGCGAATCGAAGGCGCCTGCCTTGATGAGGGATTCGGTGACCTTCTTGGTGCAGGCGATGGCGTCGATCTTGTTGAGGTAGTCGGAGAAGTCGGTGAACTTCGACTTCTCCTTGCGCGCGGCGATGATCGAGGCCACCACGTTCGAGCCGACATTGCGCACCGCGCCGAGACCGAAGCGGATATCGGTGCCCACCGAGGCGAAGTTCTGCTCGGATTCGTTGACGTCCGGCGGCAGCACGGTGATACCGAGCTTGCGGCAGTCCGACAGGTAGATCGCCGCCTTGTCCTTGTCGTCGCCGACGGAGGTGAGCAGGCCCGCCATGTATTCGGCCGGATAGTTGGCCTTGAGGTAGGCGGTCCAGAACGAGACCAGGCCGTAGCCGGCGGCATGCGATTTGTTGAACGCGTACCCGGCGAAGGGCAGAATCGTGTCCCACAGGGCCTTGATGGCGGGTTTGGAGAATCCGTTGTCCAGCATGCCCTTTTCGAAGCCCTCGAATTCGGCTTCCAGGACCTCGGCCTTCTTCTTACCCATGGCGCGGCGCAGAATGTCGGCTCGGCCGAGGGAGTACCCGGCCACCTTCTGCGCGATCTGCATGATCTGTTCCTGATAGACGATCAGGCCGTAGGTGTCGGCCAGGATCTCCTTCAGCGGCTCTTCCAGCTCCGGATGGATCGGCTTGACTTCTTGGCGCCCGTTCTTGCGGTCGGCGTAGTCGTTGTGGGCGTTCATGCCCATCGGGCCGGGGCGATACAGCGCCAGCACGGCCACGATGTCTTCGAAGCCGGTGGGCTGCATGCGGCGCAGCAGATCGCGCATGGCGCTGCCGTCGAGCTGGAACACCCCGAGGGTGTCGCCGCGGGCCAGCAGCTCGTAGGTGGGCGGATCGTCGAGCGGCAGGTGATCCATATCCAGATCGATGCCGCGGTTGGCCTTGATGTTGTCGAGCGCGTCACCGATGACGGTGAGGTTGCGCAGGCCCAGGAAGTCCATCTTCAGCAGGCCGATGGCCTCACACGACGGGTAGTCCCAGCCGGTGATGATGGCGCCGTCCTGGGCCCGCTTCCACACCGGGATGGCGTCGGTGAGCGGTTCCGAGGACATGATGACCGCGCAGGCGTGGACACCGGCGTTGCGGATCAGGCCTTCCAGCCCGCGCGCGGTCTCGTAGATTTTGGCGATATCGGGATTGCTGTTGATGAGTTCCCGGACCTCGGCGGCTTCCTTGTAGCGCTCGTGGTCGGGGTCGGTGATGCCGGAGACCGAGATGTCCTTGGCCATGATCGGCGGCGGCAGCGCCTTGGTGATCTGGTCGGCGATGGCGAAACCGGGCTGGCCGAACAGCACTCGCGCGGAGTCCTTGATCGCGGCCTTGGTCTTGATGGTGCCGAAGGTGATGACCTGCGCGACCCGGTCGCTGCCCCATTTGTCGGTGGCGTAGCGGACCATCTCACCGCGGCGGCGATCGTCGAAGTCGATATCGATATCGGGCATCGACACGCGCTCGGGGTTGAGGAACCGCTCGAACAGCAGGCCGTGCGGGATGGGGTCGATATTGGTGATGCCCATCGCGTACGCCACCAGCGAACCGGCGGCCGAACCACGGCCGGGGCCGACCCGGATGCCGACCTCGAGCGCGTGGTTGATCAGGTCACCGACGACGAGGAAGTAGGCCGGGAAGCCCATCTCGCAGATGACGCTGAGCTCGTACTCGGCACGGCTGATGTACTCCTGCGGGACGCCGCCGGGGAAGCGGCGCTCCAGCCCGCGCATGACCTCCTTGTGCAGCCAGCTGGCCTGGGTCTCGCCCTCGGGCACCGGGAAGACCGGCATCCGGTCGCGGTGGGTCCACACGTCGTCGTAGGACTGCACCCGTTCGCCGATGAGCACGGTGTTGTCGCAGGCGCCGGGCACCTCGGCGTCCCAGATGGCGCGCATCTCGGCGGCGGATTTGAGGTAGTAGCCGTCACCGTCGAACTTGAACCGGGTGGGGTCCGACAGCGTCTTGCCGGTCTGAATGCACAGCAGCGCTTCGTGATTGGTGGACTGGTCCTTGGTGACGTAATGGCAGTCGTTGGTGGCCAGCGGCGGGATGCCGAGCTTGTTGCTGATGTCGAGCAGGCCCTCGCGCACCCGGCGTTCGATGGACAGGCCGTGGTCCATCACTTCGAGGAAGAAGTTCTCCGGCCCGAAGATCTCCTGCCACTTGGCGGCGGCTTCGAGGGCTTCGCGGTCGTGGCCCAGGCGCAACCTGGTCTGCACCTCACCGGACGGGCAGCCGGTGGTGGCGATGATGCCCTCGGAGTACTGGGCGATGAGCTCTTCGTCCATGCGCGCCCATTTGCCGAGCTGACCCTCGATCGAGGCCAGCGACGACAGCTTGAACAGGTTGCGCAGGCCGGTCGCGTTCTCGGCGACCATCGTCATATGGGTGTAGGCACCCGAACCGGAGACATCGTCGCCCTTCTGGCTGGGATCGCCCCACTGCACGCGCTTGGTGTCGAACCGGGAGCCCGGCGCGATGTAGGCCTCGATGCCGATGATCGGTTTGATGCCTGCCTTCTTGGCGGAGTTGTAGAACTCCGAGGCGCCGTACATATTGCCGTGGTCGGTCATCCCGACTGCCGTCATGCCCAACCGGTTGGCCTCGGCGAACAGCGGCGAGATCTTGGCCGCGCCGTCGAGCATCGAGTACTCGGTGTGGTTGTGCAGGTGAACGAACGATCCGGACGAGTCGGCCAAGACGGTCCTTCCTCCCAAGGTCTCGACGGGGGTTGGCGGATCAGATTCTAGGCCGGGGGACCGACAAGATTTCCGAGGCTCTCCGGCGGGGAGGCCGACGTCGCACCCCACTCGGCGTGTCGCCGGAAAGGCACCCTCGGCGCGTCGTAAAGGGGACACGGCGCGACTGAGACACCCCGGACGCGACTACCGATGCCGCCGGTCTACCTATCGGCGCATCCTCGGTCCGTCCGACCGCGCCGAACGGCCCGGTCATGGCCTTCGACGCCGGTCTATCAGGGGAGCTCCACCGTTGCACATCTCGCCCGAATCCGTTCGTACCGGACAGTGCCCGGTGCCCCATCACAGCTCACCGGTCCATACCGACCACGACCGGGTCCGGCTCTACACCCCCGAGTTCGCCGCCGACCCGCACCGCGCCTACCGGGACATGCGCGAGCGGTACGGGTCGATGGTGCCGGTGGAGCTGGCGCCGGGGGTACCCGCGACGCTGGTGGTCGGCTATCGGGTCGCGGTGCGGATCCTGCACGATCCCGACCACTTCCCGGCCGATCCGCGCGGCTGGCAGCGCCACATCGACCCCGGTTGCCCGGTGCTGCCGATCCTGGCTTGGCGTCCCAACGCCCTGCGCAGCGCGGGCGCCGAACACGACCGCTACCGGCGCGCGGCCATCGCAGGCATCGATGGCGTCGACCTGCACCGGCTGCACGACGTCGTCGAACGCATCGCCACCGCCTTGATCGATACCTTCTCCGGGAACGGCAGCGCCGATCTGCTGCGCGACTATGCCGCGCCGCTGGCGTTCGAGGCGATCAACGCGTTGCTGGGCTGCCCGCCCGAGATCGGCAACGAGATCGCGGCGGCGACCGCGGCCATCTTCGAGGGGGTCGACACCGGACAGGCCGATCTGCGGCTGGCCGCGGCGATCCTGCGGCTGATCGAGCGCAAACGCGCCGAACCCGGCGCCGACATCACCACCCGGTTGATCACGCATCCGGCCGGATTCACCGATGAGGAGCTCATTCATCAGCTGGGCATCCTGTACGGCGCGGGCACCGAGCCGACGCTGAACCTGATCACCAATTCGCTGCTGTTGATGGTCACCGACGAGCGGTTCGCCGGCAGCATGCTCGACGGCAGCCTGTCCACCCGCGACGCCCTCGACGAGGTGCTGTTCCACGATCCGCCGATGGCCAACTTCAGCGTCACCTATCCACGTCAGCCGATCCTCATCGACAACACCTGGCTGCCCGCCGATCAGCCGGTGGTGATCGGGCTCGCGGCCTGCAACAACGACCCCGAGATCGGCGCGGGCCCGGTCACCGGCAACCGCTCGCACCTGGCGTGGGGTGCGGGCCCGCATGCCTGCCCGGCCAAGAACGTGGCCTATCTGATCGCCCAGGACGCCGTCGACCAGCTGCTCGACGCGCTGCCCGAGCTGCGCCTGGCCGTGCCGGTGCCCGAATTGACCTGGCGGCCAGGGCCGTTCCATCGGGCCCTGGCCGCGCTGCCGGTCGTCTTTCCCGCATCCCCGGCGTGAGAGCCGACCGGCGCCGGCTCAGGGTTGCAGCAGCGCCAGCTGGGACATGTTCGCCGGGACGATGAAGGTCTCGGCGAACGCGTCGGCGCGGGTGCGGTCGTGCCGGGCGGCGTCCATCAGCCGCTGCAAGGCCGGCGGCGGGTCCAGCAGCGTCATTGTCCACAGTGCTGCGGGCCGGGCGATATCGGTGATCCACGGCTTGGCCGCGGCCGCCATCCAGGTCGCATCGAACTCGCGGTCGGGGCTGTCGAGCACGGCGGCGGCGTAGTAGGCGGCGCACTGGGCGGCGCTGTTGGCGCCCTGGGCACCGCCGGGATCCATCCGGCAGACGACGTCACCGCCGCCGAGCACCGCCCGCCCCGACGGCAGCGTGCCGACCGGCTGACGCACCACCGGCGTCACCGCGCCCGCGATGGTCGCGCCGGCGTCGGTGAGTTCGGCGTCGCGGAACCGTGCCGCCAGCGCGGGCGGCAGATGCCGGTCCAGGATCTCGCGGGCCAGCCGCCAGCGCTCGGCGGGTGTGTCCGCGGCGTCGAACACATCGAGCCCGCCGCCCGGCAGCGCCTCGAACATCAAAGTGGCACAGGGCCTTTCCTGTCCCGGCGCGCCGGTGACGGCGGCCGTGGAGACCATCTCGCCGAGCCCGGGCAGCGCCACATAGGTGCCGAGGTCGTCCGGGTCGGGAGCGACGCCGTCCAGGTACAGCGCGGCCAGCTTGCGGACCGGCTTGCCGGGCACGGTCAGCGACGTATCGATGGGGAAGCAGGCGGCCAGCTCGCCGGAGGCACGGGTGACGACGGTGAGCTCGTGCTCGGCGGCCCGGCGATCGACGTCGTCCACCGAGGCCTCGGTGAGCTCGATCCGCCCCCCGCTCGCCTCGAACTCACTGAACCAGCGGGCGAATACGGTGCGCTGGTCGACGCTGCGCGCCGGTGCGCTGAACCGTCCGGACCAGCCGGCCACCGCGTTGCGGTCCACGACCATGGTGAACCGGATACCGGCGATCGCGGGCGCGGTCTCGGCCCAGTAATCCAGCCCCGCCTCTTCCTCGAGCGCCACCGTGCGCGCGAACTTGACCTGGGTGCTGGTGACCGAACCGGCCAGCACCGCCTCGGCGTCGCGGTCGGTGACCAGCGTGACCTCGCGCCCGGCCCGCTGCAAGCGCAGCGCCAGCGGCAAACCGCATTCGCCGGCACCCACCACCTGTATCTGTCCCATGTACGGATCCTTCCGGTATCGATCGGCGTGTACCGGAATCGTCGGATGATAGGTAGAGCGCACACATCGGTAGCCGATCGGCGGCCGGAATCCCGGATGCGTTGGGCGGCAGGTGGATCCCAGCACCGCGCGCCGATAGGTAGGTCCCGCATATCCGTCGCCACAACCGCGTTTTCCGGCAGTGTCGAACCGCTATGCTGCACCACCGTGACGGCCAGAACTGCGCGCGCCGGTGCTCCGCCGGCGGCCACCAGCGATTTCATCGGCCGCGAGCGTGAGCTGGAGAAGATCGGCACGCTGCTGCTCGGCTCGACCCGGCTGATCACGCTGATCGGTGCGGGCGGCATCGGCAAGACGCGGTTGGCGACCGAGGCGGTGCATCGATTCCACAAGGCCAAACGGGTGCCGGTGCATTGGGCCCGGCTGGCCCGGCTGCCTCATCATGCCGACGCCGCCGCGATCGAGAACGAACTGGCCCAGTCGCTGGTGCACGACGATTTCTCCGGCCGTCCGGCCTGGGACGCCCTGGTCGATACCCTCGCCCGCACCGACGCCGTCGGCCGCACCTTGCAGACCATTCTGGTGATGGACAACTGCGAGCACGTCCTCGACGGCGCGGGCCGGGTGATCGCCGATCTGATCGGCGCCGTGCCCGGCCTGACCGTGGTCGCGACCAGCCGCGAAGCCATCGGCTGGGTGGATGAGCATCTGGTGCCGGTCGGAGCGCTGTCGGGGGAGCAGGCGCTGATCATGTTCCGGGGCCGGGCCGAGTTGACCGGGCACACCGTCGCGGGCGAGGCCGACCGGGAATTGGCCGCGGCCATCTGCCGCCATGTGCACAACCATCCGCTGTCGATTCAGCTGGCCGCGGCCCGGCTGCGCAGGCAACCGCTGTCGATGATCCTGCGCGATCTCACCGGGGAGGCCTCCGACCGCCGGCTGGGCTGGTCGCCGGGGCACCGGGTCGGCGCCGACGGCAGGCATCAGGGCATTCGCGACGTCATCGCCTGGTCCTACGACCTGTGCCACGACAAGGAACGGCTGCTGTTCGAGCGGCTGTCGGTGTTCGCCGCCGGCTACGACCCCGACCCCGGCGACGCCGGTGAGCGCGATATCGGCGCCGAACTCGAGGCCATCGAAGCGGTCTGCTCCGATGACGATCCCGCCGGCCCGGACGGTATCGCCCGCGCGGAGGTCGAGGGCCTGCTGGAGCGGCTGGTCGATCAATCGCTGGTCTCGGTCCACCTGACCGCCGACGCGGTGCGCTATTCGCTGCTGGAGAGCTTTCGGGTCTTCGCCCAGCAGCGTTTGCGCGAACGCGGCGACGGCGCGGAACTGGCGCGGTTCAGCGATCGGCACCGCCGCTACTACCGCGACAAGGTGGCGCAGGCGCACCGCGACTGGCTCGGCCCGCGCGAGCAGGAACTGCTGGACTGGGCGCGCGCGGCCTGGGACAACCTGTTGTGCGCGATCGACAGCGCCGAGGCCACGCCGGGTGAGGCAGCGGTGGGGCTCGAGATCATGGTGGGGTTGATCGCCATCCGGGTGCCGTTCTTCAAGGGCTCGCTGCGCGAGTCGCGGCATCTGGCCGAACGCGCGCTGGCCGCCACCCGCCTGCTGGACCCCCAGCCGGTCGAGTTGCAGGTGACGGCGATGGCCATGATCGGCTGGATCAGCATGTGCCAGGGCATCCCGGCCGACGCCGAGGTGCTGCTCGACGACTGCATCGCCGCCTGCCTGCCGGAGCCGGATGCGGTGGCGCGGGTGCGCCGGGAACCAGAGGCCGATCTCGGCCTGCCCGCGCCGGTGGAATTCACCCACGGCAGCCTGCTCATGTTGGTGCACAACGATTCTCGCGCGATCGAGGTGCTCGCGCGGGCGCGGCGCAAATTCCTCGCGGCGGGCGATCGCGGTGCCGCGTCGTTGAGCGAGATGTTCGAAGTGCTCGCCACCGGGTTCGCCGGCACACCCGAGCAGGCCCGCGAGATCGCCCGGCGACATCTGGAGGAGTCGAGTCGGTCCGCGGCGCCGTGGGATATGTCGTGGGCCGAACTCGGCTGGGCGCTGGCGTTGATCAAGAACAGCGACGCCGCCTCCGCGCTGGAGCGGGTGCGCGTCACGCTGGCCGAGCAACTCGCCATGCGGGACCGGTGGGGCACGGTCTGGGCGGTGCACATCTACGCGTGGGCGCTGGCCGGCACGATCACCGACGGGTCCGGACACGGCGGGCAATCGCGCGTGCGCGCACTCGAGATCGCCTGGATCCTCGGCGGTGCGGCATCGCTGCGGCGCCGCCTCGGCGTTGACCTGGTGCACCTGTCCTCGTTCCGCACCGAAACCGAACGCGCCGCCCGGACCGCGCGTTCGGTACTCGGGGAGTCCGCGTTCACCGCCGCCGAGCGGGAGGGCGCGATGCTGCGCCCCGAACACGACGAGGTGGCCCAGCTGGCGCTCGGCACGTTGTCGCTGGACGCGCTGCCGGTGCGGCACCCGGTCCGGCGCCAGCGCCCGACCCGCTGGCAGGAGCTGTCGGCCGCCGAACGGGATGTGGCGACGCTGGCGGCCGCAGGCTGGACCAATACCGCGATCGCCGCCCGCCGCGGCAGCTCCTTCAAGACCGTCGACGCGCAAATGGCCGCGATCTTCCAGAAGCTCACCATCGGCTCGCGCGAGGACATCATCGCCCTGGTCCCCGCCGAACACCGCGCCACCGTCGCCGAGGAAGCGGCCCGCCGCCCCAGCACGTCACGGAAGCGGGAGCCGCGGCCGCCGGGTGGTTAGCCGCGAACGCCGCGCCCGGACAATGGTTTCCGGCCGCGGCGTCGCGAACTTGACTCAGACGTGGACCGGTTCCGCGACCGGAAGTTCGCCGGGAACCTCGGCCGCCCGCTCGCTACCGTCTCGCCGCTGAACAGCCGCAACACACCCCACCAGACCCAGCCCCACCAGCCCGAGCACCGCACCGATCCACGCCGTCGCCGGATACCCGAGCCCGGCGGTGAGTGCGAGCCCGCCCAGCCACGGACCCGCTGTGATACCCACATTGAACGCCGAGGTGTTCACCGCCGCCGCCATGGTCGGTGCTTCGGGAGCGAGGGCGAACACGCGGGAGGTCAGCACCGGGTTGGTGCCGAATCCGAAGGCCCCCAAGGCAATCGAGAGCACGACCATCGGCGCGATGTGGGAGGCGGTCACCGCGATCAGCGCCGAGGTCACGATCAACCCGCCGACGCCGACGGTCAGCGTGCGCATCGGATACCGGTCGGCCACCCGGCCGCCGACGACGATGCCGGCCAGCGCGCCCGCACCGTAGCCGGCCAGCACCGCAGGCACCCAGGATTCGGCCAGCCCGGTGGTCTCGGTGAGCATGGCGCCCAGGTACGAGAAGGTGACGAGCAGGGCGCCGGTCGCCACGGCCGTCAGGGCATAGGACAACCACAGCCGCGGCCGGATCATCGCGGCCAGTTCGGTACGCACCCGCGGGGTTCGGGCCGGGCGGCCGCCGGGAATCTTGGCCAGCACACCGGCCATCGCCGGCGCTGACAGGATCGCGACCGCCCAGAACGCGGCCCGCCAGCCGAAATGCTGTCCGATGACGGTGCCCAGCGGCAGTCCGACGACGGTGGCGACGGTCAACCCGCCGGCCACCACGCTCATCGCCCGCCCGCGCATCGTCGCCGGCACCAGGCTGATCGCCGTGGCGGCCGCCACCGCCCAGAATCCGGCGTAGACGAATGCCGCGACCACGCGCGTCGCGAACACCACCCAGTAGTCGGTGGCCAGCGCGCCGACGATATGCGCGCCGATGAAGATCGCGAGGAACACCAGCAGTGCGGTGCGCCGCGACCACCGCAAGGTCAGCACGGCCAGCACGGGCGCGCCGGCCAGCATGCCCAGCGCGAAGGCCGAGATCAGCAGTCCGGCACGGGGAACCGAGACACCGAGGTCGGCCGACATCTCGGTGAGCAGTCCGGCGAGCATCAGCTCCGAAGTGCCCTGGGCGAATATCGATAGGCCCAGGATGTAGATGGCTACGGGCACGAGAAACCTTCCTAGTTTTGAATTGATCAGTCCAAAATATGGACAGCATGAGCCGAATCTGCTGGGGCGGTCCGGGTTACAGGGCTCCGAGAGCGGTGGCGGCGATGGCCGCGCGTTCGTCGCGATCGGCGCCGCCGCGCGCGGCCACCTGGAGTCCGCCGATGGTGGCGATCACGAACAGGGCGAGGGTGCGCGCGTCCTTGTCGCGGCTGATCTCACCGTCGCGTTGCCCGCGCTCGATGACGGCGGTGAGCAACTCGGCCCGATAGCGCTGGTCGGCACGAAGCCTCGCCGCTACCTCGGGGTCGCGCGGGCCGAGTTCGACGGTCGAGTTCACCACCAGGCAGCCGATCGGGTCGTCGTCGGGGGCGTCGACCACGCGCCACAGCAGCGTCCGCAGTTTCTCCCTGGCCGGCGCGTCGGAGTCGAGGACCTCCTCGGTGGCCGCGTTCTTGACCGTCATATAGCGGCCGAGGGCGCGCTCGAACAGGTCGTGCTTGCTGGTGAAGGTGTTGTAGATGCTGCTGCGGCCCAGTCCGGTCGCCGCGCACAGGTCCTGGGTGGAGGTGGCCTCGTAGCCGGCGGACCAGAACGCGCGCATGGCCGCGTCGACCGCCGCGTCCTCGTCGAAGCCTCGTGGTCGTGCCATGACGCAACCGTAGCAGTTTTGGACTGGTCAATACAATATGGGCCCGGCGCCGGAAATCAGCGGAACCCACCGCTCTACGGCGAGACGGCGACTCCGATGGTCTGCGCGACCATGAACTTCGGCCACCCGCCGTAGAAGACCTCGACCTCGCGCATCTGGAACCCGGCGTTCTCGATCAGCCCGCGGATATCACGATTCAGATTGCACCCGCCGGCGACGGCGTTCTGGATCGGATTGAGCCGGTGCTGCCAGGCCTGCACCTTGGCGTCCGGCGCGAGCCCGTGTTCGACGAAATGCAGCGTGCCACCGGGAACGAGTACCCGGCGGACCTCCGCCAGCGCGGCGTCGATATCGGGGATGGTGCACATGGTCCAGGTCGATACCGCCGCGTCGAAACTGTTGTCGGCGAAGGGCAGCGACTGGCCGTCCAACCCGGCGCGCTCGATCGGCACCGTCGCCGCTGCCACCCGTTTCCCAGCCAGTTTCCAGCCGAGATCGGCCGGTTCGACCGCGCTCACCGACTGCACGGCAGGCGGATAGAACGGCACGTTCAGCCCGGATCCGAAGCCGATCTCGACCACCCGGCCGGACAGTCCGCCGCACACCTGCGCGCGCAGCTTGTCGTTGGCCTTGATCCCGCACGCGACCTCGACGAGCCGGGGGACCACCTGATCGTTGTAGATACCCACGGCCTCCACTGTGTCAGCAACCACACCCGCGCACCAGTGTCGCGCCGGACTGCCCGGGCGGCGCCGCCGTGCCATGCTGGCCCGGTGACCTTGTTCGAGGTGTGGGCGCCGACGCCGGATCGGGTGCGCCTGGATGTCGGCGGCGCCGTCCATCCGATGACGCGGGCGGCCGACGGCTGGTGGCGCGCGCAGGTCGAGGCCGCACCCGGCGCCCGCTACGGCTACCTGCTCGACGACGACCCCGTCGTCCTCCCGGACCCGCGCTCACCCCGGCAACCCGACGGCGTGCACGCCCGCTCGGCGCTGCACCGCATCGACCCGAGCGCCTGGACCGATACCCACTGGACCGGCAGGCAGCTCGCGGGCGCGGTGTTCTACGAACTGCACATCGGCACCTTCACCCCGGCCGGGACCTTCGACGCCGCGATCGAACGCCTCGATCATCTGGTGCGGCTGGGTGTGACGGTGGTGCAGGTGATGCCGGTCAACGCCTTCGACGGCCCGCGCAACTGGGGCTACGACGGGGTGCTCTGGTATGCGGTGCACGAGGCGTACGGCGGGCCGGACGGTCTGGTCCGCTTTGTCGATGCCTGTCATGCGCGCGGTCTGGCGGTCGCGCTCGATGTGGTCTACAACCATCTCGGCCCCGTCGGCAACTATCTGCCGCGGTTCGGCCCCTATCTGGCCGAGCAGCGCAACACCTGGGGGCAGCGGCTGAACCTGGACGGTCCCGGATCGGATGAGGTGCGCCGCTACATCATCGGCAATGCGCTGCGCTGGTTCCGTGATTTCCATATCGATGCGCTGCGCCTGGACGCGGTGCACGCGCTCGCCGACACCACCGCCATCCACCTGCTGGCCGAACTGGCCGCCGAAACCGACCGCCTCGCCGCGCATCTGGGCCGCCCGCTGACGTTGATCGCCGAAAGCGACCTCAACGATCCGCGACTGATCACCGCACGCGCGGCCGGCGGGTACGGGCTCGCCGGGCAGTGGAACGACGACCTGCACCATGCCATCCATGCGGCCGTCTCGGGTGAACGGCAGGGCTACTACGTCGATTTCGGTTCCCTGGACTGCCTGGCCCGCACCTGGTCGCACGGGTTCTTCCACGCCGCAACCTATTCCACCTTCCGTGGTCGCAGGCATGGCCGGCCCATCGACCAGGCGACCATCCCACCGTCGGCCCTGTTGGCCTACACCTGCACCCACGACCAGATCGGCAACCGCGCCCTCGGCGATCGGCCCAGCGCCTACCTATCCGACGGGCAGCTCGCGGTCAAGGCGGCGCTGGCGCTGCTCGCGCCAAACACGCCGATGCTGTTCATGGGGGAGGAGTGGGGTGCGCGCACACCGTTCCAGTTCTTCACCTCGCACACCGATCCCGAGGTCGGTGCCGCCACCGCCGCCGGGCGTCGCGAAGAATTCGCCGAGCACGGCTGGTCCACCGACGTCATCCCCGATCCGCAGGACCCTGTCACGTTCGCGCGCTCGAAGCTGAACTGGGCCGAACCCACCGAGCCCACCCATGCCCGTCTGCTCGACTGCTACCGCGAGCTGCTCGCACTACGCCGCGGCCGCCCGGAGTTCACCGACGGCTGGGCGTCCTTGTCCGACATCGACTTCGACGAAGAGGCCCGCTGGATCGTGATCCGCCGAGGTGCCTTGGCGCTGGTGTGCAACCTCTCCAACGCGCCCGTGACGCTGCCGGTGACGGGAACCGTGGTGCTCTGCTGGGCTCCGCCGATTCAGAGCGATGGCGCGACCGAGGTGCCCGGCCATTGCTTCGTGGTCCTCGATACCGAGTCGCGGTGAGGCTCGATGCGGGGGCGCGACAGCGACCGCGAAACCGCCTGTCGTGGCGCCCGCATCGACCCGTGTGGGCGACTGGAAAGATCGCAGCAGCTCAGGTCAGGTACCGGTAAGCCGGCGAGTCCGGTTCGAGCCGCTCGCACTGGATCGGCGAGGCGTCGATCCGCGCCAGCAACGACTCCAATTCCTCCGGCGCGCCCAGTTCGATACCCACCAGCGCGGCCCCGGTCTCGCGGTTGTTGCGCTTGACGTACTCGAACAGTGTGATGTCGTCGTCGGGCCCGAGGACCTCGTCGAGGAAGCGGCGCAGCGCACCCGGTTCCTGCGGGAAGTCCACCAGGAAGTAGTGCTTGAGCCCTTGATGCACCAGGGACCGTTCGATCACCTCGCCGTAGCGGGAGACGTCGTTGTTGCCGCCGGACACCAGGCACACCACGGTCGAGCCGGGTTCGATATCGAGCCCGGCCAGCGCCGTCACCGCGAGCGCACCCGCGGGCTCGGCGATGATGCCTTCGTTCTGGTAGAGGTCGAGCATGGCGGTGCAGATGGCGCCCTCGTCGACCTGCATCATCCGGAACGAGCCTGCCCCCGAGGGAGATTCGGTGGCCACCAGCAGCGGAAGCGAACCGTGCGAGACCACCCGGCCGCCGAACCCGGACACCGCCGCGTACGGCACGTCGCCGATGCGGCGCACCGCGGCGCCGTCGACGAACGGGTCGATCTCCGGCAGCGTCACCGGGCCACCGGCCACCAGCGCCGCCGTCATCGAGGCCGCGCCCGCCGGTTCGACCCCGAGGATCGCGGTGCGCGGGGACCGTTCGCGCAGGTAGGTGCCGATGCCGGCGAGGCAGCCGCCACCGCCCACCGGGACCACCACCAGATCCGGGGTGCGGCCCAGCTGGTCCAGGATTTCCGCGGCGATGGTGCCCTGCCCGGCGGCGGTGCGGGTGTCGTCGAACGGCGGGACCATGGTCGCGCCGGTGCGCGCCACGTCGGCGGCGGCGGCCGCGGCGGCGGCGTCGTAGGTCTCACCGACGGCGATCAGTTCCACGAACTCGCCGCCGTGGATGCGGATGCGGTCGCGTTTCTGCTTGGGCGTGGTGGTCGGCACGTAGATGCGGCCGTTGATGCCCATGGCCTTGCACGCGAACGCCACGCCCTGCGCGTGATTGCCCGCGCTGGCGGTGACCACGCCCGCGGCGCGTTCGAGCTCGCTGAGCTGAACCACCAGGTTGTAGGCGCCGCGCAGCTTGTAGGAGCGCACCACGGTGAGGTCTTCGCGCTTGAGGTACACCTGCGCGCCGGTGAGCTGGGACAACCGCGGGCATAGTTGCAGCGGCGTCGGGTCGATGATGTCGGAAATTCGCTTCGCAGCCGCGTCGATCTCGTCCGCGTTCAACGGCGGACGGGTGGGCAGTTCAGCGAGGACATCGACGGGATCCGACACCCGAATATCGTGCCACCCGCCGCGGGCGAGCGCTGCGGCGGGTGGTAGGCGCGCTCAGTGCGGGGTGAGGACGAAGACCGGGATCTCGCGGGTGGTCTTCTTCTGGTACTCGGCGTAGTCGGGCCAGACCGCGACGGCCCGCTCCCACCACAGCGCCTTCTCCGCGCCGATGACCTCACGCGCGGTGTAGTCCCTGGTGACGGTGCCGTCGCGCAGTTCGACATGCGGATCGGCCTTGATGTTGTGGTACCAGACCGGATGCTTGGGCGCGCCGCCCAGCGAGGCGACGACCGCGTACTCACCGTCGTGCTCGACCCGCATCAACGGCGTCTTGCGCAGTTTGCCGGTCTTGGCGCCGCGGGTGGTGAGCAGCACGACGGGCACGCCGTTGAGCGTGGTGCCCTTCTCGCCGCCGGAGTTCTCGTAGGTTTCGGCCTGCTTGCGGGCCCAGTCGGAGGTGCTCGGTGCGTATTCCCCTGTCAATGGCATATCTGCGAGAACAGCGCGGGGGAGCGCGGTTGTTCCCGCGGCCCGCATTCCCGGCCGCGACCGGCGGATGTGGTCACCGCGACAAAAAGTTCGCTGGCCCGAACTTTGCAGTCCGGTATACCCTGAAGACATGACCGCGTCCTACCCCCACATTCGCGCCGCGAGCCGCACCCTGCCGGCCCGCCCGGCGGCGATCGATATCGCGGGGAGCGCCTGGCCGGTGTACAAGCTGGAGGCGCTGGCCGCCGGTCTGGCCACGTTGCTGGCGCTGGCGCTGATCGTGGGTTCCGCGCAGGTCGCGGTGCTCGCCGCCGCCGCGGTCGGCAGCCTGGTGTGGATCGCCGGAATCCTGCGCACCCGGTAGACCTCAGTCCGGATCCAGCGGCAGATCCGCCAGTTCCCCGCGCGAGACCACCCCGAGCTTCGGATACGCCTTGTACAGGTGATGACCGACCGTGCGCGGGCTCAGCACCAGCTGCGCGGCGATATCCCGATTCGACATCCCCTGCGCCGCCAACCGGACGATCTGCAATTCCTGCGGCGTCAACGCGGCGGCGAGCCCGTGCGCGGGCCGGGTCGCCGCACCGACGCCGAGCGCGGCGAGTTCGGTGCGCGCACGCTGGGCCCACGGCGTGAACCCGAGCCGACCGAAGGTTTCGGCCGCGGCCTCGAGCTGGGTGCGCGCCTCGGTCTTGCGTTTGTCGCGACGCAACCATTCCCCGAAAAGCAGCTGGGTGCGCGCGGTGTCGAACGGGCGGCCGCCGGGAATGAGGGCGGCGCGGAAGTGCTGTTCGGCGCTCTCGTCCGGTGTGGTGAGCGCGCGGGCTCGGTGATCGAGGGCGCCGATCCAGTCGGCGCCGGTGGTCTGCGCCCACGTCGTCAGCCTGGTGCGGGCCTCGTTTGCTGCGGGCATGGCATCGGCCCGCACCGCCGCCTCCACCAGATCCGGCAGCACCCGCAACCCGATCACCTGGTGCCGTGCCGGTTCCACGGTGAGTGCGGTGAGCCGCGACAACGCGCCGTCGACGCGGCCGAGCCCGAGGTCGAGCAGGCCGAGCGCGGCATGGGTCCAGGTCGCACCCGCCGCGTCGGGGCCGCCGAGGTCCTCGGCCAGCGCCTTGCCGACCAGCTCGCCGCACTCGGCTTCCGAACCTTCGAGCGCGCCGAGATAGGCCAGGAAGCCACACAACTGACTGACCCAATGCCCATTGCCGATGTCCTCGGCGATCCGCACCCCCTCCGCCGCTGCGACCCGCGACTCCCGCGGCCGGCCGAGAAACAGTTCGGCCTCCGCGCGGAAGAACAGCAGCGGCGGTAAAAGCGCGATCCGTCCCTGCTCGCGGCATTGCGCCAGCAGAGTCCGGGCCAGCTCACCAACCTGCTCATCCGCGCCGACGACCAGTCCCGCGCCACACATCTGCACCAGATCACGCGGGCTGTCGGCGCCGTTGCGTTGCGCGGCGGCTGCGGCGGTGCGCAGGTCCGTGCGTGCGAGTCTCGGGTGCGGATCGGTTCCCGCGAGTCGCGAGCGAACCGATGATGCAGGGCTGGCCTGCGAGTTAGTGGCGGGTGCCTGGTCACCTCCGTCGGCGGCCGGTGCGGTGATGGGGCGCTCGGAGTCGACCGCCGGTACCTGCTGGAGGTGCCGGGTATCGAGTTGCGACGGGCTATTCACCGGTCTGGCGGAGCTGCTGGTCGTGGTCACCGCCCTCGGCGCGGACTGGCCCGCAGCGGCGTACCGCCCCGCGGGCTCGGGCCGGATATCCAGCGTCGCTGCGAGCAGATACTCGATGATCGGCGCCATCGGATCGTCCGGCGGCAATCGCAGTCCCCGGACCCGCTCGGCGACCTCGGCGAGTTCCCCCGCGCCGACATACCATGCGGCATGCACGGCCTGAGCCAGAATCCGCGCGGCCCGAGACGGATCGCCCGTGCCGTCGGCGGCGCTCAGCAGCAGTTCATGGGCGGTGCGCGGGCGGCCGGCGCCGAATTCGGCGGTGCCGCGCACCGAATCGAGTCGCGCCGCCACCGATGGGTCGCGGCCGAGCGGCGCGGCGCGTTCGGCCAGCAGCCGTGCGCGGTCGAATTGCCCGGCCTCCACGGCGGTTTCGGCAGCGAGCACCAGCCTGCGCACGCGGGCTTCAGCGTCGGTACTCAGGTCCGCTGCCCGCTCGTAGGCCGCGACCGCGCCGTGGTAGCCGCTGCGCACGCGGGCCCGTTCGGCAGTCTCCTCCAACGCTGCCGCTGCCGATTCATCGGTGCCGGTCGCGGCGGCGGCGAGATGCCAGGCGCGCAGGTCGGCATCCTCGGGTGCGGTCGAGACGTCGGCCAGCGCGCGATGGGCTTCCAGGCGCCGGCTCAGTCCCGCGCCCTGATACACCGCCGAGCGCAGCATCGGATGACGGAACGCGAGCGTGCTTCCGTCGCTGTGCACCAGCCCCGCATCCTCGGCCGGCCGCAGATCACTCAGCCGGGCGCCCAGCGTTTCGGCTGCGCGCAGCACCGTCGCCAGATCGGCGGTGTGCGCGGCCGCCGCCACCAGCAGCGCCGTCGACGTGGCGTCCGGTAGCCCACTGATCTGCCCGTGGAAGGCCATGCGTAGCCGGTCGGTGATCGGCAGCGGATTCGCGCCCGCGCCTGGCGCTTCGGCCGCCAGTAATGCGGGCAGTTCCCGCAGCGCCAGCGGGTTTCCGGCCGCTTCGGTGAGCAGCCGGTAGCGCAGCACCGGCGCGAGGTCGGGGGCTGTGCTGTCGATCAGGGCGGCCGCGGCCTCCTGCCGCAAGCCGGTCAACCGCAGTTCCGGGATACCCGGCGCCGGGAAATCGGAAGCGCCTGCGCGCGTGGCGAACAGCATCACCACGCCCTCGGCGTCGAGCCTGCGCGCGGCGAACAGCAGGGCTTCGGCCGTGGCGCGGTCGAGCCAGTGCGCGTCGTCGATCAGGCACAGCAGCGGCCCGTCGGCGGACTCCTCCGCCAGCAGGGTCAGCACCGCCAGCCCGATCAGCATCCGATCACCAGGATCGCGCGGCGCCAGCCCGAACGCCCCGCGCAGTGCGTCACGCTGCTGCTCCGGCAGCCGCTCCACCAACTCCATGCCCGGACGCACCAACATGTGCAGCCCCGCGAACGGCAGCTCAGCCTCGGACTCGATTCCCGCACTGCGCGCCGCCGGAATACCCTGCGCCGCAGCATAATCAAGCAACGCCGTCTTTCCGATCCCGGCGTCCCCGCGCAAAACGAGTGCCCCACTGCGTCCGGCGCGCGCCGCCTCGAGCAGCCGATCGATCTCGGCTTGTTCGGCTTCGCGTCCATGCAGCATGGGGCCAACGGTAGCGCCCTGGCCCGCACGGTTGCCTGGAGTTGCGATGCGCGGTGTCGAGGCTCGTCGCAGAGTTCGTCCATGCCCGCAGGCTCACCTCCATCCGCGCCCGCGACCGCCGGCGATCACCCGTCCCGCGCGACGAACGCCCCGGCCGCCGCCGCCCGCGCCGCGCTCTCGGCCACCCGCTCGGCGAGTCCCGGCTCGGCCGGCGCCCGCAACAACACCAGCCGGTGATACAACGGCGCTGTCGCCGCGATCAACAGCTCCCGCGCATCGGTCCCCGCGGGAACCTCCCCGCGCTGCACCGCCCGCTCGACGACGATCTCCGACTGCCCATACCGCTGCTCCCACAGCTGTTGCAGCGCGCGGGCGGCCTCCTCCGACCGGAACGACACCGCGATCAGCGCGGCGGCGATCGACGGCTGCTCGGTCAGCGACGCCTCGATCTCCTCGTTGAGCGCGGCCAGATCCCCGCGCAGCGACCCGGTGTCGCGTGGCTGCCAGTCGATATCGGCCGCGGCGGCGAACACATCGGCGATCAATCCGCCGACATCGCGCCAGCGCCGGTACACCGTCGCGCGGTGCACGCCCGCGCGCGCGGCGACGCTGTCGATGGTGAGCGCGTCGTAGCCGTGTTCTGTCAGCTCGGCGTGCACCGCGTCCAGGACCTGGGTGCGGATACGGGCTGTGCGCCCGCCCGGCCGGGGCTTGGGAGCGCTGGTGGGCGGGTCGTTGTCCGGTGCGGAGTTCATCGTCGTTCATCCGATGCTTGACGGAACGGGTCGGGGCTGTCATTCTATTACGACAGTTGTCGCACTAACGAGGTATTGCCGATGCTCATTCGAAGTGTTCACCCGTCCCCGCGGTCCGTCACGGCCGCCTCGACCTCGAATGCTTCGGAGCGTGTGCATGCCCACTCAGATCACCGCACTGGCGGTCACCAAGTCCTTCCACGGTCGCGTCGTTCTCGACGAGATCAGCTGCTCGCTCGGCGCGGGTGAGCGCACCGGCATCATCGGCGAAAACGGGTCCGGCAAGTCCACCTTGCTGCGCCTGTTCGCCGGCGTCGAACGGCCCGACCGGGGTGAGATCGTCGTCCAATCCGACGGCGGCGTCGGCTATCTCGCCCAAGACGAGCATCTGCCACCGCAGCTGACGGTCCAGCAGGTCGTCGACCGCGCCATGAGCGAATTGCGCGCGATCGAACGCCGCATGCGCGACCTCGAGACCGCGATGGCCGACGGCGACGACTCGGTGATGACCGAATACGGCGAGCTGATGACTGCCTTCGAGCTGCGCGGCGGCTACGACGCCGACGCCCGCCTCGAACAGGCCCTGCACGGACTCGGACTCGGCCTGGTCCCGCGTTCGCGCACCGTCGGCGGACTCTCCGGCGGCGAACAGGTGCGCTTGCGCCTGGCCGCCCTACTGGCCGCGGCCCCCGAGGTGCTGCTGCTCGACGAGCCCACCAACCATCTCGACGATGGCGCCCTCACCTGGCTCGAGGAGCACCTGCGCACCCGCCGTGGCACCACCGTGGCCGTCTCTCACGACCGGGTCTTCCTCGATCGCGTCGCGACCAGCCTGCTCGAGGTCGACGCGGACCGCCGCCGGGTAGTACGCCACGGCAACGGCTACGCCGGCTTCCTTGCCGAGCAGGCCGCGGCCCGGCAGCGCTGGGCCCAGTCGTATGAGCAGTGGCAATCCGATGTCGCCCGGCAGCGCGAGACGGCCGCGACCACCGCCCGCCAGGTGGCACCCGGACGAGCCATGCGCGACAACAACAAAATGGCCTACGACCGGGCGGGCGGCCGCGTGCAGCAGTCGCTGGCGAGCCGGGTCCGCAATGCCGAGGAGCGGCTGCGCCGCCTGCTCGACGACCCGGTGCCGCCGCCCCCGGAACCGCTGCGCTTCACGCCGACCCTGGCGGGCGGCCGGGTGCGCGGCACAGTGCTCGAGGCCACCGAGGTCACAGTCGAGGGGCGTCTCGACCGGACCGGCCTCACCCTCGCCGCCGGTGACCGCCTGCTGATCACCGGACCCAACGGCGCGGGCAAATCCACGCTGCTGCGGGTACTCGCCGGTGAACTTGCCCCAGACACGGGCACGGTGGTGCGTCGCGGCCGCATCGGCTACCTCGCCCAGCAACCGCCGGCGCCGAAGCCGGGGGAGACCGTGCTCGCGGCATTCGCCCGCGGCCGCGGCGAACCCGATCGCCAGGCCGAACGCTTGCTGTCGCTCGGCTTGTTCCACCGCACCCAGCTCACCGCGCGCGTCGCAGAGCTGTCGACCGGACAACGCCAACGCCTCGCCCTGGCCCGCCTGGTCAGCGAGCCCACCGATGCCCTGCTCCTCGACGAACCCACCAACCACCTCTCACCCGGGTTGGTCGAGGATCTGGAAGCCGCGCTGGCCGACTACCCCGGCGCACTGGTGATTGTCAGCCACGACCGCCGGTTGCGTCAGCGATGGCGCGGAGCACAGCTGGAGATCGGTGCGGTGCCTGCCGCTGTGTGACAACTGCCGCGGGGCGCTACCCGCGCAATCACTGCGGCCGCTTGAACCAGTCCGCCGCGCTGCGCTGCGACAACAGGATCACAATCGCCAGGCACATGCCCAGGCCCAGGAGCCCGGGTGGCAGTCCTTGGGTCAGCCCGCCGAGTCCGAACACGATGCCGAAACTGGCGGCAACGATCGCGGCCACGCGGACGCCGTTGCCGTTCACCCCGAAGCCGAACGCCAGGATCACGAGAAAAACGGCGGGCAGATAGCCACCGATGAGCGCACCGACCAATTCCCAGTTGTCCACCGACACCGCCACCGCCATCAGGGCGGCGCCCATAGCGCCGAACACCCAGGAGATGATCTGCGCCGCCCGTACCGGCGCGGGCATCGTGCGGGGAAATTCCCGCGAGTCCTGCGGTGCCGACCAGGCGTCCGGGGCGCCGTTGGCTCCAGCGGGGTACGGCTCGTATCCCGTATCGGTCGCCATATCGTCGTTCTTGCCGAAATCCACTGGGATCCCTGTCTTTCCGTCCGGCCGGTCCACGCGCCGGTCCCTCGGCGGCGAACACTACAGTGCCGGAGCCGGTGCGATGCACGGGCTCGCCGGTCACCGGCTACCGGTCAGCTGGACGCGATGCCCGCGCCGAGGAGTCGCGCGGTTGTATTCGTGACCCGACGTTCGGGTACGTGAGTGCTCGACCCTCCCTGTAGGTAATGGCGCCGGAAAAGTACTTATAGGCGACTGATTCGGGCACCCCCTGCCCGCCCATAACGTAGTTCTCATCAGCCGATCGAGCGGAGAAACCGCAGATCAGAACGTTATGGAGGACCCGATGAACACTCTCGTCGCGCAGTACCTGGAAGCCTGGAACACCACCGACGAGGCGGCCCGTGCCGCGGCTGTCGAGCGCATCTTCACCCCCGACGCCACCTACGTCGACCCGCTGGTCTCGGTCACTGGCCACGAGCAGCTGGCCGCCGCCATCGCCGGCGTGCAGGCCCAGTTCCCCGGCTGGGTGTTCCGCCCGGCCGGCCCGGTCGACGGCCACCACGATCAGGTGCGCTTCACCTGGGAGCTCGGCCCCGCCGACGGACCCGCCGTCGTCGTCGGATTCGACGTCGCGATCATCGCCGACGGCCGCATCGCCAGCGTCTACGGCTTCCTCGACAAGGTCCCCACCGCCGCCTGACCCGATCTGCCATCCGAACCTCCCAGGAGTCATCATGACCACCACCGCCTCCGGCCACCTGTCCACCCTGCTCGCCCCCGGACCCGCGCTGCTGCGTTTCTCACTGCGCCTCGACGCGGTGGTGACCGCCGCCAACGGCCTGGCCTACCTGGCGCTGTCCGGCCCGATCGAATCCCTGCTCGGCCTCGACACCGCCGTCGGTATCCCGATCGGCATTTTCCTCACTCTCTACGGGATCGGGGTAGCCCTCGTCGGCCTCCCGGCGACCATCAACCCGGCCGCCGTCCGCACCGTCATCGCGGGCAACGCCGCCTGGGTGGTACTCAGCCTGGTCGCCCTCCTCACCCTCGACCTGGACCTGACCGTGGCCGGCGCCATCTGGACCGTCCTGCAAGCCCTCGTCGTCGGCGCCTTCGCAGCCTTGCAATACCTCGGCCTGCGCCGCGTGTGAATGCCGAAAGAAGTGCAACCACAAATGAATAACCCGAATCCGGTCGGCTCGCTCGACCGGATTTCGGCGTGAGCGGGTGTTCACCGCGCAGACCGGTCCCGGCTAGTGAATATCGCATCAGCCGATATCGACAAGGTCTCACCAGATTTCGCCGATGTACTCGACCGGGTTGATTCTGCGGCAGTTGCGGTCTGTTCCGTTCGGCATAGCCGAGAAAGGTTGTGCAGCAGCAACCACGCGGTTCGGTCGATCACGTCGCTGCGGTTGGTCTGATGGCAGTCGACCCGGACCACTATCACGGTCTGCTCGTTGGTCGCGGCGGCATTCGAAGGAAATCCACACCCTGTCGGTTCATCGAATCGAGCATTTTCAGAAGCACGGCCTTGAATGCACACGGCGGACAGTCGGCATGGTAAGTCAACATCGATTCGAGTTCGTCGCGAAAGAATCCCGTTCCGGGTGCGGGGTGGATCGTGGTTCACCGGAATGTCGTCGGCCGGCAACAGGTCTGGTCCGTAGGGGCCGGTCATCGGCGGCTGCCCGGCATCGTCGCAGCCAGGCGAGTTCCCCGTGGGAGGAAACGCTTGGGGTGCACGGTCAGCAGATCGCAGCGGCCCAGGACGGCGTCGGCCCGCGAGCCGAGATGATCGAGCGTCGGGGTGACGATCGCCGACACCCCGAGCTGCTCGGTTTTCACCAACAGCCAAACGAGTGCGTCGTTTCCGACATCGACAACCGTACGCGCTACCGAATAACCATGCCTGGCAGCACAGGCCCGCGTCTCCATTTCATAGCCCTGCTGACGGTTCGCGCAAAACGAGGAATTCAGGTAGACAACGGCTTTCATGGCTGACCTCGCGGTGAGTGGTGGGGCGCACGACGGCGAGGTCCAACGGGGCTGCGGGCGAACCCGATGGACCATCCGGGATGGAGTACTCCGGACTCCGAACCGGATGTGCGGCGAGGCTTTCCCGCCGTCGTGCGCTGCGCTCAGTAGACACGCGACGCGCCGAATTCATCACCCGCGCAGTGGCTTTTCTCGCCGCCGGCTGTCAGACTTCGTATGCGGGCATCTCTAGGTCAAAGCGTTCCAATTCGGAGCATTCCAGTACGGAGAGGTGAGCAGGGTGGGATCGACACTTCCGCGCAGGGCATTGGGGCGGGAACTGCGCAAACTGCGCGAGCGAGCCGGAATCAGCCAGTCGGCGGCGGCTCGCGCCATAGAGCTGTCCCCGCAGAGCATCGGCCGGATCGAGGAGGGGCATGGGACGCGGGTGTCGTCCCTGCAGGTCAACGCGCTGTGCGATCGGTATGCGGCTAGTGATAAGGACCGGCGTGTGTTGTTGGGGCTGCTTCAGGAGTTCCGGACGGCTCAGAAGTCGGGTGGAGCCTGGTGGCGTGGGTACGCCGACCAGTTAGCTGCGGGTTTCGACCACTACCTGGCGCTGGAAGATGCCGCAAGCCGAGTGACGGCATGGAAGACGGTGGTGGTCCCCGGGCTGTTGCAGACCCCAGAGTATCGACGTGCTCTCGCCTGGGCAGAGTCGCCAGAGGTCGATTCTGAAGCCATCGAGCGCCGTGTCGCAGTGACGACTCGTCGACAGTCGCGGCTCGAGGATCCGGGATTCTCGGTGGATGTGCTGTTGTCGGAGGCCGTGATCTACGAGCAGACCGGGGGTCCCGGGGTCGCAGCCGCGCAACTTGAACATTTGGCCCTAATGATGGACCGGCCCAACGTTTCACTCCGATTGGTTCCGTTCAACGCGGCCAGTCACCCTGGTCTCCTCGTGGGTAGCTTCCTACTCTTGGAGTTCCCGGCGCTTTCGGTTTCCAAAGTGGCCGAGCCGCCGGTGGTGTACGTGGAGGGCTACACCGGCGATTTGTACATCGAAGACGAGCCCGAGGTGGACCGTTATCGGCAGGTCCTGACCCGGATTTCCCGTGTAGCGTTGGATCAGCAACGGAGCCGCGACCGGCTCTTGCAAGTGGCAAAGGAGTATCAGCGGTGACCGTCGATCTAACTGGAGCCCGGTGGTTCAAGAGCAGCAGGAGTTCGTCAACCAAGGAGTGTGTTGAGGTTGCACATCTCGACAATGGCGTCGTCGGCGTCCGTGACTCCAAGAACCCTTCCGGCCCGGCTCTCGTGTTCGCCCCGGCCGAGTGGGACTCTTTTCTGACCAGCACCCGTAAAGGCGATTTCGACCGACTGTAGCCCGTGGAGACAATCCCGGAGCCCGTGGAGACAATCCCGGCGCCCCATGGCCTGAGCGGCTGTGGGGCGCCGGATTCTTCTCCCGCAGCGTTGAGTTCGCCTGCTGCCGAAGTGCTTCCCCGCCGAGTACGTCGCGCGCCCGTTCCACGATGTCGACGACATCGCCGATACCGTTGCCAGGGCGCTGGGAGTGCCGGCAAGTGGTCGGTACTCACCCTGCCCGGTCCGCAGCCTGGGTCGGCGACCTCCGCAAGTTCGGTCGGTCGTCCAGTGTGAAGACATCCAGTTCAGATCTCGTTTGCACTAGTGCGCGAGCGTCGGCTGCGATAGCATTCGAACATGCATTCGACTGGGGGGATCGGAGAAGAAGGTGCGGCGGGCCGCTTGCATGCCGCCGTCGCCGACCTGCTGGATGAACCGCTGACCCCGCTCTCGGATGCCGCCGTGATCGCGGCGATGCGGGAGGTGGAGCGTTGCTCGCGGATGCTGACCATGGTCCGCCACCGCCTGCTCGTGGAGGCCTCCGAACGGTCACTGCCTGCCCGGCACGGGTCGAAATCGCTGAAGCGGTTCCTGATGGAGACGCTGAACCTTGCCTCCGCCGACGCCGGTGCCCGTGTGCACCAAGCCCATTCGGTCGCGACGTTCCACGACATGGGCGGCGATCCCGTCGAACCCCGGTTGCCGCACACCGCTCAAGCCCTGACCGCCGGCGACATCTCCGCCGACCACGCCCGCGGCATCGCCACCGTGATGAACCGCGTCCCCTGTGGCGCCACCGCCGACGACCGAGCCGCTGCCGAAGAAATCCTCACCGATTTCGCCCGCACCGGCTCCCCGGACGATATCGGCAAAGTCGGCGACAAGATCCTGGCCTACCTCGACCCCGACGGCCACCTCACCACCGACAACGACCGGGCCCGCATGCGCGGCATCATCATCGGCCGCCAACGCCCCGACGGTATGAGCCCCATCCGCGGCGAGATCGACCCGGTCCTGCGCGCCCTGCTCGACCCACTGCTCGCCAAATACGCCCGCCCCGGCATGTGCAACCCCGACGACCCCGAAAGCCCCAGCCCGGCCCGGCGATCGTCCGGCATGGATGATCCCACCCGGGCGGGACGGCGGTCCGGCAACAGCGGCCCCGCCCGCCCTCCGGTCTCTTCTGACGACTCCAGCACCCGGTCTGGCGCGCAGCCTGTCCCTGCTTCTTCTGCGCTTGCTGACCATGCCGGCGACTCCGGCCGTGGGGCTGCTTGTGCTCACGCGCCTGTCACGGGCGTCGGCGGCGCTGGCGGTTCCGGTCATGACGCTGTTCCTGCCGAGGGCGCTGCGCCTGTTTCCGGCGCAGGCATCGCCCGGGCCTCTGCCTCGTGCCGCGGCCCCCTGGGCGGTGGTGAATCCCGAGGCGCACTCACCGATTCCACGCCCGAGCCGCCCGACACTTGGATCGATCCCATCGCTCTCGCCGAGGCCGCTGAACGTGACCACCGCAGCGCGGCCCAGCGCAACCACGATGCGCTCAAAGCCATCCTCGATTCCGGGATCGTCGCCGAGCATCTCGGCGCCCACCGCGGCCTGCCGGTCTCGACAATTCTGACCATCAGCGTCGACGACATCGAACGCGGCGCCGGGATCGCGACCACCGCCACCGGCGGCAACGTCCCCCTCGAGGATGCACTCACCCTTGCCCAACGATCTCAGCCCTGGCTGGCAGTCTTCGACCACACCGGCCTACCCCTGCATCTCGGCCGATCCAAGCGCCTCGCCTCCGCTGCCCAGCGGCTCGCGCTGATCGCTGCCCTGAAGGGCTGCTCGCGTCCGGGCTGCGACGCTCCGGCGAGCCTGTCCGCGGTGCATCATGTCCTCGACTACCGCAAGAACGGCCACACCGATATCGAGAACCTGACTCTCGCCTGCGATTCCTGCCACGCCCTCATCCACGACGGCGTCGGTGGCTGGAAGACCCGCGTCGAGGGCCCACGTTCGCCGTACGCCGGGCGCACCGCCTGGATCGCTCCACCCCACATCGACCCCGAGCAGAAACCGCGGATCAACCACCGCCACCACGCCGGCGAACTACTTGCCGAGACGCTGTCGCGAATTCACCTTCGCAACGAGCAAGACCGCGAATCCCACCGCGTGCGAAGTGACAACCAGCAGCCGAACTCCACGGCTGCCTGATCGAGGCGAGCGCCGGCTGAGAACCTGACCGTCGAGTGCAGCGGGGTCTTCCTGTGGTTTTCGCCGAATTGCTGTCTCCGCGATCAGGGCATGCGTTGATCGCGATAGATAGTGTTGTGCCGCATGGAGTCTGAACGAGCCGAGGAGATCACCGGGCTGCCTCGTAAACGGATGGGTGCGGGGCGAAGCTGAGCGTGGTGTGACGAGCCCGAAGCCGCGAACCTGCTGCCACCAGTGCTGGCTCGGCGCGTCGCGGCCGCGCGCCGAGCCAGAAGTGAGACCGCACTGAACTATCTGAAGGACGGTGTCGGGATGGTGTAGCTCCGAGCCACCGCCATCACCCGCGCTTGCTGGCCTCGAACCTCCTGCGGTTCGGCGCAGTTTCAATAGTCGTTCTTATTCAGCCGCCGCTTCGGTGTAGACCGTGCGCCACTGCTCCGAGAGCTGCTGCTCGGTGGCGTTGCCGAATTCGTAGGCGGGGGAATTGATCGGCGATATCTCCTCGACCCGGACGATGACGGCGCGATGTGCGGGGTATCCGGGTCCGTTGCGGTCCAGCAGCCAGGTCTGCAGCCACGAGTACTCCGGGGTGCCTGGATCGCGGAATTCCGCCAGGCCGGTGAATCGGTAGCCGCGGCGGGCGATGAAGTCCACCACGGCGATGTCGATTCCCGGGTTCTGCGCCAGGTTCGCCACGGTGCCCGGTGAGGCGATGTCCATGAACACCAGGTGCTGGTCGTCGTAGACCCGCACCGATCCCTTCGGTGAGACGCTGGGCGAATTGTCCGGCCGCACGGTGGCGACGAAGGCCAGCTTGGCGCGGTCGACAATGCGCCGCATGTCCTCATCTATGTAGGTCATTTCCCGGCTCCTGCGCGTGTGGACGGGCGGCGGCGAAGACTGTCGATGCTGAGCACGTGGGCGCGTTCGGGAGACAGCGCCAGCAGTGCCGCGGCGGCGGCGGCGCTGAACACCGAGGCGTTCAACGGCGATTCGAAGCCCGAGAAGAAGAACATCGATCCGCCGAACGCGAGCAGCGTGGCCAGGGAAGCGACGGCCGTCCACCGCAGCGCGATGCCGAGCAGCAGGGCCACACCCAACACCACCTCGGCGGCTGTGGAGGCCCACGCGGTGATATCGACCAGTACATCGGGCATATAGGGCGCCAGATCGTCGACGTAGGCGGTAAAGGAATCGAATTCTCCCCAGGCGACGTTTCCGGTACCGGGTTCGCCCCACAGGCCGAATCGGTCGGCAACCGCGGACAGCAAGCCCGCGCCGAGCGCGAGTCTCGCGAAAATCGTTGCTGCCGACCAGTATTTCAATCGCACAGCTGCGTCCGATGGAGTATCGGTGGTGTACGTGTAGGTCATCTGGGTTCCTCGCTGCTCGATGTTCGATGCGTCAGGCCGCCGCGACGCGACCCGTTGTGGCGCGGGCGCACATCACCACGGTGACCGCGACCGCCAGTGCGATCGGTATGAAGGCTGCAATCACCTCGGTGGGGCGAGCGGCCATGAGGTAGGCGCCGGCCAGAGTGAAGGCCGGTGTGCCCCACTGCGACGCGGCGATAGTCACCGCGGCAGCCACGCCGATGGTGACCGAGGTCGTCTGCCGTCGACCCAGTACCCGTAGCGCATTCAGGGACGTGAGGAAGATGAGTGTGCTGGAGACCATTCCGGCAGCTGCCCAGGCGCCGACGTGCGATCCCGAATTCAGTAGCCGGCCACCGGTTCCCGCGACGAACAAGGTGACCGGCAGAATCGCGCCGATCGAGATCAGAACTCGTCTCGGCGCCTGAGTCGTCGACGCCCGCCGCAGCCGGCTCAGCTCACCGCACTGCACACCGAGCAATACCGCGAGTAGCAGGGCCGCCGTCACGTGCGTGGCGAGAAGCGTTGTGCTCATGAAGTTTTCAGACCTCCCTGTGCAGGACGGTGAGAGCTACCTGACCTATCCGGAAGCGGAATCATATTCCGATACGGTACAGGATGGGCTATCGCGGTTGTCAAGACATTGCGGGACGACCGTGCGCGCGGATGACGGCCTGGGCTGGTCCGGAGTGTCGACCAGTATCAGCGAGTCGCCCAGCGGCACGGTGCGGGCCCGCGGGTGGCGGTGAATCGACTCGCCGACCACCTGCGTGCCGAGCAGGAACTCGGCCGCCTTCGCGACGAAGTCGATCCGCGAGTTGCGGCCATGGTGCTCGTCGGCGTGGCACAGAACGTCGCGATAACCGAGTTGGCGACCGGTTCTTCGTCGCAACCGGATGGCGACCTCGACGACATCGGCCGGCACCTTGCGACATTCCTCGCGGTGTGAGCGGGTGCTCGCGGCCGGGTCGCGTGTGTCACCGAACGCGGAGGATCAGGGCTTCAAGCCGTCCAGGATGATGTCGATGAACCGCTGCCAATCTCCGAGATCGGCCCGTACCACGGCCGCGAGCGAGCCGATGATCATGTAGAGGTCGTCGGAGGTGACATCCGGTCGCAGCGATCCGTCGGTCTTGCCCTGCTCGAGAATCGCAGTGGCGAACTCGAAGAGGTCGGCCTTGACGGGGCCTTGGGGTGCGATATTGCCGAGTGTCGACTCGATCATCCTCGACAGGGTGCGCCCTTGTTCGTGCACCTGTCCGACATGCGTCAGCAGCCATCGGACCGACTCGATGCCGGTGGCGAACTCCGGGCACTTCGTACGAGCGGAGTCGAGAATCTGGATGAAGCGCTGTTCGGCGATGGCTTCCATGAGCGCTTGCCGAGTAGGGAAGTGGCGATAGATCGTTCCGACGCCCACGCCCGCGGCGCCGGCGACTTCCGACATCTGGACCTCGTCCCCGCGTTCGGCGAAGAGCGTGGTCGCGGCTTCGAGAACGCGAGCGCGATTACGTCCGGCATCGGCGCGCAAGCGGCGTGGTGGGTTCGGCATGAGATGACGGGCCTTCGGTCGACGGAAGTGGATTCCGATTCGGCAGCGTACTCCATGGTCACGGCCGGGCTACCTGATCGACAACCGGAAATGGGCTACCTGGGGATTGACAGCGGCATCTCGCTCTGGGAAGGTCGCAATCGGAATCGGAATCCGACTCCGGTTCTGGAAAGGATTCGCGATGTCCAAGGATCGCTTCTATCTGCTCGAGGCCGGTGCCTCGCGACCCACCCGCGTCCCGCTGTCCCCGTGGACGACGGTCAAGGCGGGAACCGACGACACCGAGGGCCGGTTCACCCTGATGGAGAACCGCAGCAACGGCGACATTCCCGCCCATGTGCACGACAACTTCGACGAGTTCGTCTATGTCATCGACGGCGAGCTCGGACTGGACTACCGCGGTAGCACCCATCGCTTCACCAGCGGAATGTGCTTCCTGGTTCCGCGCGGCATCACCCATGCCATGCGCAACCTCGGCGGCGAAGACAGCCCGGTGCACGCATTGCAGCTATCGGCGCCGTCCGGTTGGGAGCGCTACCTCGAGGCGGTAGCCGAAGCGCGGCAGAGTGGCGACTGGGCGGCCGATCGTGACTGGGTCAAGGCCAACGAGATCGGCAAGCCCTTCGGCATGCGCTACCACCTGGGTCACGACGACCCGAAGGAGTGGGGCGACCCCGATCGCTTCTACCTGCTCGGCAAGGGCGACGCCAGGCCCGGCCGGATCCCGATCCCCCCGGCATTCAGTGTGAAGGCCAGATCCGAGGACACCGACGGCCTGTTCTCGGCACTGGAAGTCACTGTCGCCCAGCCGATCCCGCGGCACGCCCACCACGTCGCCGACGAGTGCATCTATGTGCTGGACGGTGTACTGGAGGTCGAATTCGACGACCGCGTCCAGATGGCGGGCCCGGGCCAGGTGGTGCTGCTGCCGCACGGCGTGCCGCACGCGCTGCGCCCTGGCTCGAATCCACCCCCGCGCGTCATCCAGATCTCCTCGCCCGGCGGCTGGGAATGCGTGGTCGAGGCGATCATCGAACACCGCTCCGAGGTCAGCGCCGGAGGCCGGTTCGATCCGGCCGCACTCAATCGCTACACCCGCCGCTACCACGTCGTCTACGAAGAGGACTGAGCAACCGGCGCGCGAAATGATCGCGCGCCGCAACGGGTCTGGCGTGGCGAACCCGCGGGTGGTTACGGTGGGGCGAGTAATCGCTCATTAACGGTCCCGGGGGCGGGAACGAATATTCGGGTAGTCGAGTACGCGGTTGCCGGAGCGGGCGCGGCGGGAGGATCGGGGTATGAAACGACTGGTGGTGTGCTGCGACGGCACCTGGAAGGCCGAGTCGAGCACGACAGTATCCAATATCATCAAGATCGCGCAGACCATTCGGATCGAAGCGCCCGACGAGCAGGGCCGGCCGATCCACCAGTGGGTCACCTATGTACCGGGGCCGGGCACCCAGGGGTTCCTGGCCGACCGGTTGATGGGCGGGGCGTTCGGGCTGGGACTGGAGGCGAATCTGTCGGCTGCCTACTGGCATCTGGCATTGAACTGGGAGCCTGGCGACCAGATCTTCATCTTCGGTTTCAGCCGCGGCGCCTTCACCGCGCGCAGCCTCGCGGGCCTGATCGGGCGGATCGGCATCATGACGCCGGAAGCGATGATCGACGGTAAATACCCGGAGGCGTTGAAGATCCACAAGCAGCCGGTGCCGCCCGACGGTGTCACGCCGCCGGAGTGGGAGAAGTTCCGCGAGCAGAACTGCCACCCCGGCCTGGCCAAGATCGATTTCCTCGGCGTCTTCGACACCGTCGGCGCGCTGGGCGTGCCCGGGCTGACGTCGCTGCGGCACAAGTTCCACGACGTGCGCCTGGGCCCCAACGTGCACTGCGCGCGCCAGGCCCTGGCCATCGATGAGCGCCGCCGCAATTTCGAGCCCTGCCTGTGGGAGGTTCCGGTGGAGCCGAACGTGAAGTACCGCAGGGGTTTCCAGCGGGTGAAGCAGGTGTGGTTCGAGGGCGTGCACAGCGATATCGGCGGAGGGTATGCCGAATGCGGGCTGTCGGACATCACCTTGCGGTGGATGGTGGCCGAGGCCGAATCGGTGGGGCTGGTGTTCGACCGGGACCGTCTCGACGCCCTATCGGAACGCTGCACGGCCGGCGCCGATCACATGCGCAGGCACGATTCGCTGGGCATCGGCTACCGCATCCTGAATCTGATGCGGGCGCTGCGTAATCCGCGCAGCCCGCGGTTTCACTGGGATTCCTGGCGCAAGCTGGGCGTCGCCGATGACATCGGCATCCGGTTGGCGTCCTGCACTCAGAACGACGAGTACCGCCCGGCCAATCTGCGGCGCTGGCGTGAGGAGCTGGGCGGCATGTTCCCCGAGGAGCTCATCGAGAAGACCGTCCCGGTGACCGCGAAGCTGGGTGTGTGAGCGCGTTCAGCGCACCAGCAGCGCCACAGGGAGCCGGGCGAATAGCTTCTCCAACCGCGCTCGGCCCTGGAAGGTGTGGCCGGTGAGCCGGTCGGTCCAGGTGCCGGGCGGCAGGTCCAGCACCGTATCGGCCCAGCCGGTCTCGGCCAGCGAGACGCTGTGCCGGGTCGCGGCCACGATCACCTCCGGTGAATCACCGGCCCGTCCACGCGCATAGGACACCAGCTTGCTCGCCTGCTCTCCGGTCGCGAACAGCGGCAGGTAGGTGCCGCCGACGAAGCAGTCCGGCCGCTCCCGGCGCAACCACAGTGCGTAGGCGACGATCCACATCTTCGCCGCGCCGGTGGTGTCCAATCCTGGTGTGCCCGTGAGCGATTGCAGTAGGCCGGCGCGGGTCGCGAAGTCCACCGGACGCCGATTGTCCGGATCGACCAGCGAGTCCTCCCACAACTCGCAGCCCTGGTAGATATCGGGAATGCCGGGCCCGCACAGTTGCAGCAGCTTCTGCGACAGTGCGTCCGACCAGGCATGCGGGGCCAGCTCGTGCACCAGATCGCCCAGGCCCGAGCCGACCGGCCCGTCGATGACGGCGTCGATCCAGGTGTGCACGGCGGCCTCGAATTCGGGATCGGGCTCCTCCCAGGAGGTGTGCTCACCGGCCTCGCGGATCGCCTTCTCGGCGAACCGGTGCAGCCGGTCGCGCAGCCCGGGCACCGAGGCGGCCGGGCGGCCGTCGGCGGGCCACACCCCGAACATGTTCTGCAACAGGAACAGCGTCGTCGCGCCGTCGGGACCGGGGGTGAGCTCCTGCCAGGTCGCCACCGAGCGCGCCCACCGCGTCGCCACCTGCGACAGCACCCCGATCCGGGCGCGCACGTCCTCACCGCGTTTGGTGTCGTGGGTGGACAGCGTGGTCATGGTGGCCGGCCAGCGCTGCGCGCGTTCACTGTTGGCGAGGTGGAATTCGTTGAGCGAATGCCCGAACCGGGCCGGGTTGCCGCCCACCTCCTGCAAGGAGACCAGCCGCGCCGCCCGGTAGAACATGGTGTCCTCGACGGCCTTGGCGGTGATCGCACCACCCACCTGGCTGAACCGCACCGCCGCCTCACCACCGGCGGCCAGCGCCGCCACCAGCACCGACAGCGGTTCGGTGAGTTCGCTGTTGCGTCGCTCCACATCCGCGACGACGGCGCCCGTCATCCCGGCCAGCGGGGCGTAATCCACCCGGTAGACCGGCAGGAACGCCAGCACCTCGATGGTGGCGTTGGTCAGCGCCATATCGCTGATCCCGGAGGCGTCGAAGCCGTTCACGCCCGCGTCGCGTTTGACCGCCGCCACCAGCCGCCGGATCTCCGGCGCCAGAATGCTCTCGGCCACCGCGCGTTTGATGCGGTGCTGCTTCTCACCGATCCAGGCGCGGTCGCTGCCGTGGCCAGCGAAATGCTGGGAGAGTTCGGTCAGCGTCTGCTCACCGTCGGGGTCGATCAGCACACCGCCGATATCGGCGAGGGCGTCGTAGCCGGTGGTGCCGTCGATGGGCAGCGTGGCGTCGAGTGGCTCGCGGTTGGCCAGGATCTTCTCCGCCAGCAGCAGCCGATGTGGCCCGATGAGGCTGCGCAGCCGCGACAGGTAGGCCGCCGGGTAGGACAGGCCATCGGGATGATCGACCCGCACCCCGTCGATCAGATCGTGCTCGCACCAGGCCGCGAGCTCGCGGTGGGTGGCTTCGAAGACCTCCGGATCCTCCTGCCGCAGCGCCGCCAGCCCGCTGACCGCGAAGAACCGGCGATAGCTGCACAGCCCCGCCTTCCAGCTGACCAGGCGATAGTGCTGTTTGTCGTGGATGCGCAGGGCGTTGTCGCCGTCGGTGTCCGGCGCGATCGGGAACCGCAGATCGTGCAACGCCAGCATCGGTTCCGGGCCGGACCGGTCCACCGTCAACGCCGCCGGATCGTTCTCGCTCTGCAACACCGGCAACGCCAGCCGCCCGCCCGCACCGTTGACCGGGCTCCAGTCGATATCGAAGTAGTGCGCGAACTGCGATTCGGGCCCGTGCCGCAGCACATCCCACCACCACGGATTCTGCCGCGGATCGCCCACGCCCACATGATTGGGCACCAGGTCGATGATCAAGCCCATGCCGCGGCTGCGCACCTCGTCCGAGAGCGCCTTGAGCCCGATCGGGCCGCCCAGCGCCGCCGACACCGTGGTGGGATCGGTGACGTCGTAGCCGTGTGTGGAACCGTGCGCGGCGGTCATCACCGGAGACAGGTACAGATGCGAGATGCCCAGCTGCTGCAGGTACTCGGCGATCGCGGCGGCGTCGGCGAAGGTGAGCAGATCCGGGCGCAGTTGCAGCCGGTAGGTGCTGCGCACCGGCGTCGACCGGGCGGGGCGGCGCATGGACTGTGGATCGGTGAGATGCGTGGCGGTCAGGTTCTCGGTCATGTTCTCGGTCAGGCGGTGCGGCGGAGGACGAGCAGACAACGGGCGGAGACGGTGACGGTGCCGGCCGCGGCGTAGGTGGCCTCGGCGCGTCCGTCGGGTGCTGAACAATCCAGGGCGACCGACCACTCGGCGCCGAAATCGGGGGAGGGCAGGGTGAAATCCAGGCTGCTGTCGTGGGCGTTGAAGCACAGCAGGAAGGAATCGTCGGTGATGCGCTCACCGCGCGGGCCCGGTTCCGGGATACCGTCGCCGTCCAGGAACACCGCCAGCGATCGGCCGAAACCGCTGTCCCAGTCGGCGACCGTCATCTCGGCGCCGTCGGGCGTGAGCCAGGCGATATCGCGGGGACGGCCGCCCTCGCGGACCGGGCCGCCGGCCAGGAACCTGCGGCGCCGGAACACCGGATGCGCGGTGCGCAACGCGATCGCGGCGCGGGTGAACGCGAGCAGGTCGGCGTTCTTGTGCGCCAGCGACCAATCCATCCAGGACAGTTCCGAATCCTGGCAATAGACATTGTTGTTGCCCAGCTGGGTACGGCCCATCTCGTCGCCGTGGGCGAGCATCGGGGTGCCCTGGCTGAGGATCAGCGTGGCCAGCAGGTTGCGGGACTGCCTGGCCCGCAGGGCGAGGACTTCCGGATCGTCGGTCGGGCCTTCCACCCCGCAGTTCCAGGACCGGTTATGGCTTTCGCCGTCGCGGTTGCCTTCGCCGTTGGCCTCGTTGTGTTTGTCGTTGTAGGACACCAGGTCCCGCAGGGTGAACCCGTCGTGGGCGGTGACGAAGTTGATCGAGGCGCTGGGCCTGCGCCCGGTGGCCTCGTACAGATCCGAGGAGCCGGTGAACCGGGACGCGAATTCGCCGAGCGTGGCATGCTCACCGCGCCAGTAGTCGCGTACCGTGTCGCGGTATTTGCCGTTCCATTCGGTCCACAGGCTGGGGAAATTGCCCACCTGATAGCCGCCCTCACCCACATCCCACGGCTCGGCGATGAGTTTGACCTGGCTGACCACCGGGTCCTGCTGCACCAGATCGAAGAACGTGGACAGCCGGTCCACATCGTGCAGTTCGCGGGCCAGGGTGGCGGCCAGATCGAAGCGGAATCCGTCGACGTGCATCTCCAGCACCCAGTACCGCAGCGAATCCATGATCAGCTGCAAGGTGTGCGGATGACGCACATTGAGACTGTTGCCGGTGCCGGTGTAGTCCATATAGTGCGCAGGATCGTCGTCCATCAGGCGGTAGTAGGCGGCGTTGTCGATGCCGCGGAAGCCGATGGTGGGCCCCAGGTGATTGCCCTCGGCGGTGTGGTTGTAGACCACGTCGAGGATCACTTCGATGCCCTCGGCGTGCAATGCCCGCACCATCGCCTTGAATTCGGTCACCGCCGCGCCGGCTCGGGTGCCCGCCGCGTACTCGTGATGCGGGGCGAGATAGCCGAAGCTGTTGTAACCCCAGTAGTTGCGCATGCCCTGGTCGAGCAGGATGCGGTCGTGCAGGAACTGGTGCACCGGCATCAGTTCGATCGCGGTGACGCCGAGCCCGCGCAGATGGTTGATGATCGCCGGATGCGCCAGGCCCGCGTAGGTGCCGCGTAGTTCCTCCGGCACGTCGGGATGGGTGATCGTCATGCCCTTGACGTGGGCCTCGTAGATCACCGTCTCGTGATAGGGCCGCTTCGGCGGGCGGTCGGCGCCCCAATCGAAGAACGGATTGATGACCACACCGGTCATGGTGTGGCCGAGGGAATCCTGACCGTAGGTGTAGAGCGAGGGATGGTCGGCGAAACTGCCGTCGAAGGCCTTGCCGTAGGGATCGAGCAGCAACTTGCTCGGATCGCAGCGCAAACCTCGTTCCGGGTCGTACGGTCCGTGTACCCGGAACCCGTACCGTTGTCCGGGGCCGACGCCCGGCAGGTACGCGTGCCAGACATGCCCGTCGACCTCGTCCAACGCGATCCGGGTCTCGCCGCCGTGCTTGTCGACCAGGCACAATTCGACCGCGTCGGCGACCTCGGTGAACAGCGAGAAATTGGTTCCGGCCCCGTCGTAGGTGGCGCCCAGCGGATACGCGCTACCCGGCCAGACACCGAGCGGTGCCGCGGCGGACGCGGGATCGGGCGAAACCATGGCAACGACACTAACCGGCGCACGTGCGTCGCTGCTGCGGCCCTGGCCATTGGACTGACCGGTGCGTGCGGTAGCGGGGGCGCGACGGCGGTGCCGGGAGTGTTCGAGGCGTCCGCTGAGTGAGCCGCCGTGGCGTCGGCCGCAGCTCCGGTGCTAACTTGAACGGCGTTCAAGGCCGCTCATCGGGGCGGTGGGTCGACCGTGCGAAGGGTTGCTGTGGTGCTGACGCCCGACGAGATCACCGCCATCGACGCGAAACATGTGTGGCATCCCTACGGCGGTTTCCCGGCCACGACCGAGCCGCTGGTGGTGGCCTCGGCGTCGGGGACCCGGCTGCGGCTGGCCGACGGGCGCGAGCTCGTCGACGGGATGAGTTCGTGGTGGGCGGCGGTGCACGGGTATCGGCATCCGGTGCTGGACTCGGCGCTGCTGATGCAGTCGCAGCGGATGAGTCACGTGATGTTCGGCGGGCTCACCCACGAACCGGCGGCGCGGCTGTCGGAGCTGCTGGTGCGGCTGACTCCGGCGGGCCTGGACAAGGTGTTCCTCTGCGACTCCGGTTCGGTGTCGGTGGAGGTCGCGGTAAAGATGTGCCTGCAATATCAGCGCGCACTCGGCCATCCCGGTAGACGCCGCCTGCTCACCTGGCGCGGCGGCTATCACGGCGACACCTTCACCCCGATGAGCGTGTGCGACCCGGAGGGCGGCATGCACTCGCTGTGGACCGACATCCTCGCCGAACAGGTCTTCGTGCCCGCGCCGCCGCGGGAATACGATCCCGGTTATGTCGCCCAGCTCGAGCGGGCGGTGGCCGAGCACGCCGACGAACTCGCCGCCGTCATCGTGGAACCGGTGGTGCAGGGTGCGGGCGGCATGCGCTGGCACGATCCGCGCTATCTCGGTGAATTGCGCCGGATCTGCGACGCACGCGGCGTGCTGCTGATCTTCGACGAGATCGCCACCGGATTCGGCCGCACCGGCACGTTGTTCGCCGCCGAACAGGCCGGGGTGAGGCCGGATGTCATGTGCGTCGGCAAGGCGCTGACCGGCGGGTATATGACGCTGGCCGCCGCCTTGTGTACCGAGCGGATCGCGGAAACGCTGAGCGCCGCGCACGGTGGGCTCATGCACGGGCCCACCTTCATGGGCAATCCGCTGGCGTGCGCGGTTGCCGTCGCGTCGATCGAACTGCTGCTGTCGCGGGATTGGCAGGGCGAGGTGAAACGCATCGAAGCCGAGCTGGAAGCCGGGCTGGCGCCGGCGCGAGAGTTGCCCGGTGTCACCGAGGTTCGGGTGCTCGGCGCGATCGGGGTGATCGAACTCGACCACCCCGTCGACATGCGCGCCGCCACCGATGCGGCGGTGGCGGCCGGTGCGTGGTTGCGGCCGTTCCGCAATCTCATCTACTGCATGCCGCCGTTCATCAGTAGTACCGCTGATATCGGCGCCGTCACGTCCGCGATGATCGCCGCCGCCCGAGTCGGGTGATCGGCAGCCGCGCGGGAGTTTCCGCTACGCGATCCAGGGCGGCACGATGGTGCCCTCCTTGTCCGGGGTTCCGGCTCGCGCGCCCGCCGGCGCGGTGACGATGGCGGCGAAACCTTCGGCACCACTGGAGATCTGGCGCAGAATGGCGGGCGGCAGGATGATCGTGTCCCCGGCGGCGATGAGGTGATCGACGCCGTCGACCGTGATCTCGGCGCTCCCGCTGAGGATGGTCCAGACCTGCTCGGCATCGATGAAATGCAGCGGGCCGGTCTGGCCGGGCGCGACGTCGACGCGCCACAGGGGAAGGGAGGCGCCGCCCTGCGTGGGAGAGGCGAAGGTGGTCATGACGGCGCCGGGGGTTTCGGTGCGGCGGGTTTCGGAGTGTCGGATGACGGTCACGAGAAGACGTCCTTAAGATAGACAACGATGTTGTCCATATAGTTAACGAGGTTGTCCATCATGTCAAGGGATGCCGGTGGCTTCGAGCTACCGCTGCGGATGCTGGCCGCCTTCCGCGCGGCCATCGACGAAGTGCACGCCGACCTGGCCGAGCACGGGCACCCCGAGCTGCGACCGATGCACGGATTCCTGTTCCAGGCGATCGCGCGCAGCGGGCCGCAAGGGTGCACGGCGGCCGACCTCGGGCGGGCGCTCGGCATCTCCAAGCAGGCTGCCGGTAAGCACATCGACACCTTGGAACGCCTCGGCTACCTGCGTCGCGGTCACGATCCGGCCGACGCGCGGCGCAAGGTCTACACCCTCAGCGACCGCGGCATCGCGGTACTGGAGCGGTCGGCCGTGTCCTTCGACCGCGTGCACGCGCGTTGGTCGGCCATGCTGGGCGCCGGCCGGATGGCCGCATTGGAGGCCGATCTCCGGACGCTGGCGCCGGGTGAGCTGTTCCGGATGGATACGCCGAGCTGGTTCGGTTCCTGATCGCGTCGCCCGGTGCGTTTTCGGTGGCCCCGGTCACGCTCCTGAACGCCGTTCAAGTATGGTGTTCAGCTGTGAGTACCGATCCATTGAGCTGGCTGGACGCGCGTGCTGCCGAGCGGGTGGGGGCGGGGCTGCGGCGGCAGCTGCGGGCACGGGAACCGCAGTCGCCGTCGATCGATCTGGCATCCAACGACTATCTGGGGCTGGTGCACCACCCCGAGGTGATCGAGGGCGCGGTCGCTGCCGTACGCCGGTGGGGCGCCGGGTCGACCGGCTCGCGGCTGGTGACCGGGACGACCACCGAACACGAGCTGCTCGAGGCCGAACTCGCCGAATTCATGGGCGCCGAAGCCGGACTGGTCTTCGCCTCCGGGTACGCCGCCAACCTCGGCGTGGTGACGGCGCTGGCCGGACGGGGATCGCTGATCGTCTCCGATGCCGGTAGCCATGCCTCGCTGGTCGACGCCTGCCGGTTGTCGCGGGCGCGGGTGGAGATCGCGCCCCATTGCGATGTCGCGGCGGTGGATCGGCTGCTGGCGAGCCGCACCGAGGAGCGCGCGCTGGTGCTCACCGATTCGGTGTTCAGTGCCGACGGCGATCTGGCGCCGCTGGCCGATCTGCATCGGGTGACGCGCGCGAACGGCGCGGTACTCGTCGTCGATGAAGCCCACGGGCTCGGCGTCCGCGGCACCGGTGGCCGCGGGCTGGTGCAGGAAGTGGGACTGGCCGGGGAGCCGGATCTGGTGATCACCGCGACGCTGTCGAAAGCCCTTGCCGCGCAAGGGGGAGCGGTGCTGGCCAGTGGCCGGGTGCGTGCCCATCTCATCGACGCGGCCCGCACGTTCATCTTCGATACCGGGCTGGCGCCGGCTGCGGTCGGCGCCGCCCGTGCGGCCTTGGGCGTCTTGCGCCGCGATCCGGGTATCGCACAGCGGGTGCTCGATCGCGCCGCCGATATCGCGCGAATCGCCGGTGTGCCGCAACCGGATTCGGCTGTGGTGTCGGTGGTGCTGGGTGAGGCGCAGGTGGCCTTCGACGCCGCGCAGCAGTGCCGGGAATGTGGGCTGGACGTGGGGTGTTTCCGCCCGCCGTCGGTGCCGGAAGGTACTTCGCGGCTGCGGTTGACGGCTCGGGCGAATCTCACCGCCGCGGAACTCGACACGATCGCCACCGTGCTCGGCGAGGTGCTGGCGACCGCGCGGGAGGCGGTGCCGGCATGAGGCGCTCGAGGGTGGAGGCGATCCGATGACACTGCTGTTCGTGACCGGAACATCGACCGATATCGGCAAGACCGTCGTCACCGCCGCATTGGCCGCCACCGCGATCGCCGCAGGGCGTACGGTCGCGGTATGTAAACCGGCCCAGACCGGTGTCGCGCAGGACGAGCCCGGCGATCTCGCGACCGTCACGCAGTTGGCCGGGGTCACTCGTACGGTCGAGCTGGCCCGTTACCCCGAGCCCCTGGCCCCCGATACGGCCGCCCGCCGCTGCGGTGCGCCCCTGCTCACCATCGACGAAACGCTTTCGGCCATCACCGAACTCACCGCCGACGTCGTCTTGGTCGAGGGCGCGGGCGGGCTGCTGGTGCGCATCGGCGAGTTCACTCTGCTCGATCTGGCGGCCAAGCTGTCGGCTCCGGTGCTCGTGGTGACGGCTCCCGGTCTCGGCACGCTGAACCACACCGAACTCACCACTCGCGCGCTGGACGCTGCGGGTGTGGAATGCGCGGGCCTGGTGATCGGGTCGTGGCCTGCGGTCCCTGACCTGGCCATGGAAACCAACCGCGTCGACCTGCCGCGGGTGACCGGCGCCGAAGTGGTCGGTTCGGTACCGGCGGGGGCGGGCGCGTGGTCGGCGGATGAGTTCCGGGCCGGGGCGTCCGCATGGTTCGACTCCGGCTGGGTGCGCCGCCATCTGCTGAGCTGAGTGCGGCGCGCGAGTGGATTCAGAACCGAGTTCTTCGATTCGCGAGCGCCACACCGCCCGGTGCAGTAACGTCGTTACTCGGTAACCGGGTTACCGGCGCGGAGAGGTCGCGCCGGGTGCCCGGCGACCGACGCACGGCGCATCCGGACCATCACGTGACCAGCGCTGGCCACCCGATGGCAGGACTCGCCAGTGCTGTCGAGCGATGCGCCGTGCACCCCGCACTCGGCTCGTCGTAAGGATCGTTCATGTCGCAGCTCTCCCGCCGCTCACTGCTGACCGGCGCGGTGGCCGCTGGGGCCGTGCTCGCCGGAGCCCGGGTCCTCGACCCGAAGCCCGCCATCGCCGCCCGGGTCAATGATGTTCGGCTCACCCGGGAAGAGCATCGGGTCGTGGTGATCGGGTCCGGATTCGGCGGCGGGGTGACGGCGCTGCGGCTGGCCGAGGCGGGCGTGCCGGTGCTGCTGCTGGAACGCGGAATGCGCTGGCCGACCGGGCCGAACGCGGAGACCTTCCCGCGCGCATCGGCGCCGGACAAGCGCATCCTGTGGCACCGCTCCAGCCCGAATCTGTTCGGGCAGCCCTTGGCTTTCGAGCCCTACACCGGCCTGGTCGAAGCCGTACCGGGGGAGAACATGACGGCGCTGTGCGCGGCCGGGCTCGGCGGCGGTTCGCTGATCTACCAAGGCATGTCGTTGCAGCCCGATGAAGCGGTGTTCAACACGCATTTCCCGGCCGAACTCGACTGGGCCACCATGGATCGCGTGCACTATCCGCGGGTCGCGCGGATGCTCGGGCTCGCCGTCGCGCCCGAAGAACTGATCGCGCACCCCAACTACGCCGCCGCCCGCGTCTTCGCCGACCACGTCCGCCGCGCCGGGCTGCCGCTGTCGAAGATCCCGATGCCCATCGACTGGAACTTCGCGCTCGCCGAACTACGCGGGGAGATGAAACCGTCCTACACGAACGGTGACGGCGCGATGGGTGTGAACAACGGCGGCAAACACTCCGTCGACGTCACCTATATCGCCGCCGCGGAGGCCACCGGACGGGTGCAGGTCCGCACCCAGCACGAGGTCACCGATATCGAACGCGCCCCCGACGGACGCTGGATCGTCCACGTCGACCGCATCGACACCACCGGCGCCGTCCAGGAGAACATCGTCATCACCGCCGGTGCGCTGGTGCTGGCCGCGGGCAGCCTCAATACGACGAAACTGCTGGTGCGGGCCGGGGCCCGCGGCCTGATCCCCGACCTGCCCGATGGGCTGGGCGGCAACTGGGGCACCAATGCCGACCGGATCTATGTGTGGACCAACCCGGCCGCCGATTTCGGTCCGGCACAGGGCGGCCCGGTGGTATACGGCAGCCTGAACTGGTCGGATCCGAACTCCGCGTGCACGCTGATCCAGGCCTCGATCCCGCCGATGCCGGTGGATCCGAAGTCGACCATGATGGTCGGCTACGGCGTCAGCGCCGGGCGCGGCAGCTTCGGCTACGACACGGCCTCCGAGCAGGCGGTACTGCGCTGGCCCGCCGACGGCGATGCGTTCATCCAGGACAACCACATCGGCCCCACCGCGCACCGCATCGCCGGCCCGGGCACCGTCCTGCTCGACACCAATGCCGCGTTCCCGTCCACCTGGCATCCGCTGGGCGGGGCGAGCATGGGCAGCGTCTGCGATCTGGAGGGCCGGGTGCTCGGCCAGCGTGGTTTGTACGTGCTCGACGGTGCGTTGATGCCGGGCAATACCGCCGCCTGCAATCCGTCGATGACGATCGCCGCGGTCGCCGAACGCGCGCTCGATCATCTCGTCGCCACCGATGTGGGCACCATGATCTGAGCTGAACCCGCAGGCTTCCCGCGGCGGGGAATAGCACCGATCGTGTGAGCAGCCGGATTCTGCTATTTCTTGCGGTGGTCATCTACGCCTGTCGATCAGGGCGAGATGCGCATGCTGCGGCATCGTGTTGGTGGAGGTGGACGGTGGCTCCGGAACCAGTGAAGTTTCGGCGATTCACGGACGCACCCATCCTGAATCCCTATATCGCCCGGGCGGAAGCGACGCTCGAGGCGCTGAAAAAGGGTCTGGGCAACAAGAACGCGACCCGGATCACGGCGAAATACCTCGATGGGCTCGGCGGGGCCGAGATGCCGGGCACCGGCGAGATGAAGCAGCAGTACAAGCTGCGCGCCGCCGACGTCAAGGACTATCAGGACCAGTGGAACTCCCTCGACGACCAGATCGCCGAGATGGCCGCCGCCTCGGCCGATGTGGCCAATGAGGTGACCACCCAGGTCGATCAGCTCGAAGACGCGATCAAGGATGTCCTGGCCACCGTCGTCGACGATCCACCGGACCGCCCGACGCCCGGCGAGCAGGTCGGTGCGGTGGGCGCCATCGACAAGGTGATCGGCAAGGCCGTGGACGCGGTGTGGACCGCCTTCAACGAGTTGGACCGGCAGGCCTGGAATTCGCCACCGGGCGGGGCGAATTCGAATGGCGGCGGCGGTGGTGGGTACGGCGGCGGTGGGGCGCCGCCGTGGACGCCGACCTTCGGCAGCAACCTGCCCGGCGATGTCTACACCGGCGGCGACATCCCGACGTCAGCGGATGCGCGGCCGCTGGAGGGCGGTGAGCGGACCACGGCCGAGAAGATCTACGACCGGCTGGTCAACAAGTACCACCTCACACCGGCCCAGGCGGCGGGCATTATCGGCAATATGCAGGTCGAGGCACCGGGTTTGAACACCGGGGCCTACAACCCGAACGAGGGCGCCTACGGGCTGTGCCAGTGGCTGGGCGGGCGTCGCGCCAACCTGGAAGCATTTGCCGCGGCCCAGGGTAAATCGGCCGGCGACTGGGAAACTCAGGTCGACTTCATGATGCACGAGCTGCAAGGCAGTGAGTCCGCGGCCTACGCGCGGCTGCGGGCCACCGATACCCCGGCCGCCGCCGCGGCAGTGTTCGACCAGTACTACGAACGAAGCTCCGGCGAGGCGCGCGCTCAGCGAATTGCCAATGCCAACAATGTCGCCACCGCGATGGCCGGTGCGTCCGCCTGAGCCGGCTTGTGGGCCCGAGCTGCGGCGTTGTGCGCATGGGTTCGGCCTGTGTGCCCGAGGTCCGGCGTGTGCTCGACCGGTTCTGATAATCGAAACAACCGACCCCCGCGCGATTCATTCGCACGGGGGCCGGCTGTTGACTAATTTTGCGCAGCTCAGTGCATCATGACCGGCGCCTTGGGCTGCTCGCCCTCGGCCGGCGCGGCCTCCTTCTTGCGCGGCAGGAACAGCGAGGCGACCAAGGTCACCAGGCACAGGAACGCCGCCACCAGGTAGCTGGTGGAGAACGCCGAGGCCATATCGTCGAGCACGATCGACTCGAACTTCGCGCCGAGGGACTGGATGTACTCCAGGATCGACGGATCCGGCGGCGTGCCGGTGCGTTCGGCCTCGCCGACAGCCTGGGCCGCCGACACCGGCTCGGACGCCTTGAACTGGTTGGTCAGCACCACCGAGATGATGGCGACACCGACCGAGCTGGCGATCTGCTGCGCGATATTGAGCAGCGTGGAACCACGGGCCACCTCGTGCTCGGTGAGAGTGCGCAGCGCGGCCGTCATCAGCGGCATCATGGTGCCACCCATGCCCAGACCCAGCACGAACAGCAGACCCAGCAGCACCGGGTAGGAGGTGTGCGCATCGGTCTGCGACAGCCCGAACATCGCGACGGTGATGGTCAGCATGCCGATCGGCACGATCCGGCCCACCGGGAGCTTGTCGGCCAGCGCGCCCGCCAGCGGCATGGTGAGCATGGTGCCCAGACCCTGCGGTGCCACCAGCAGACCCGCCATCAGCGGGCTCTCCCCGCGCACCTGCTGGAAGTAGGTGGGCACCAGCAGCAGGCCACCGAAGAACGAGGCCGCGAACAAGAACATGGTGATCGTGGAGATCGACAGGTTGAAGTTCTTGAACAGCCGCAGATCCAGCAGCGGATGCTTGGGCTTGAACGAGTAGAACACGAACGCGATCACCAGCAGTGCGCCCAGCAGCATCGTCGCCCACACCTTCGGCGCGGTGACGGTGCCCTCCTCCGGAATCGTGGAGACACCGAACAGGAACAGCGCCAGACCGGGCGAGAGCATCAGCATGCCGACGAAGTCGAAGGTCTCACTCGGCTGCGGGTCGTCCTTGGGCAGCACCACGTAGGCGTAGACCAGCGAGATGGCGCCGATGGGCAGGTTGATCAGGAAGATCCAGTGCCAGGAGGCGTTGTCGATCAGCCAGCCACCCAGGATCGGGCCGAGGATCGGGCCCAGCAGCATCGGGATGCCGAGGATGGCCATCAGCCGGCCGATCCGCTCGGGTCCGGCGGCCTTGGTCATGATCGTCATGCCCAGCGGCATCAGCATGCCGCCGCCGAGGCCCTGGATCACCCGGAACGCGATCAGCGCCTCGATGTTCCAGGCCAGCGCGCACAGCACCGAGCCGCCGGTGAACAGCACCAGCGCGGCCAGGTAGAGGCGTTTGGTGCCGAATCGGTCGGCAGCCCAACCGGTCAGCGGGATCACCGTCGCCAGGGCGAGGGTGTAGGCGGTGACCGTCCAGGCCACGGTGGAGTAGTTGGCGACGTCGAACTCGGTCTGGAACGTCGGCAGCGCGACGTTGACCACGGTGATGTCGAGGATCGACATGATGGCGCCGAGGACGACGACACCGGCGACCTTGAGTACGGCGCCGTCTATCTTGTCGGGTACCGCTGCGGCGGTACTGCCGGCGGAGTTGCTCACGAGGGATCTCCCGTCGATACGGCTGGGATGGATTGCACCGAGGCGAGCGCCCCGGAGTCGAGCACGCCGATGAGGGCGGCGTGCAGATCGTCACGCACGCTGTCGGGCAGGCGTTCGACCAGGCGGTCGATCGCTTCGCGATGGCACATCATCTGATCGCGGATGACCTCACGGCCCTGCGCGCTGAGGCCGACCAGTTTCACCCGCCGGTCCTCTGGGCTTTCGTCCCTGGTCAGCAGGCCGAGACGAACGAGCCGATCCACATTGCGCCCCGCCGCGGTCACCGACAACGAGAGTCGTTCGGCAATGGTGTGGATGGGCAGCTGCTGACGATCGTCGTGGCCGAGCACGAACAGGGTGCGTGCCTGGGAGAGCGAGAGATCCAGTTCGACCAGCCGATCGGCACCCCCGGAGCGGCTCGCGCTGAACAGGCCGGTCAGAAAACGCTCCAGCGTTTCGCTGATTCCCAATTCACTCGCCACCGCGCGATCATATTGGCAATGCAATAGTCGCGTGCAAGCGAATATTGCGCGTTTGTGTCTGATGTCACGCCCGCGGAGCGGGACGTCTGAATGGTGGCCGTGCGACAGATGCGTCACAGGACAGACGCTAGACCCGGGGTCTGACACAAAGCATGTGAGATTCGCCGGAAACGCCGCACTACCTGGGCGAATGTGGTGAGCATCACCTCACGGCCACCGGGACGGCACCCGTGCGGTCAGCGGATCGCGTCGTCGGAGCGCGGCGTGATGGCCGACGGCGGCACCAGACCCCACTGTTCGAGTTGCTTGCGGATCTGTTCGGCCGCATCGATGTTGAGTGGCCCGCTAGTCCACATCGCATACGGAAGGTTCAGGAAGCGTCCCTCGGTGACGGCGCGCAGCTGATTGATGCCCGGCTTGGCACGCAGCATCTCGACCTTCTGTGCGTAGCTCTGCATCGGGTAGTCGACGAACATGATGGCGTCCGGATCGGCGCCGGCCAGCCGCTCCCAGGACACCGCGGTCCAGGTGTCGGGCACGTCGGAGAGCACATTGCGGCCACCGGCGGCATCCAGGATCGCCTGCGGCGCACCGAAACTGCCGCTGGAGAAGATGGTGTCGCTGCCGCTGTCGAACAGGAAGATCCGCGGTGTGCGTTCGGGTTTCGGTGCGGCCGCGAGCGTGGCGAGACGCTGGTCGAGGTCGTCGACGAGTGCGGTGGCGCGGTCGGTGCGGCCGGTGATGGCGCCGAGATTGGTGAGATCCTCGCGCAGCGCCGTCCACGGTTCGACCACGCCGCGCGGGCGTTCACCGGCGCGTTGCCGGCAGCTCTCGGTGAGGATGTAGGCGGCGATGCCCGAGGCGCGCAGCGAATCCGGGGTGAGGTTCTTGGATTCGTCGTAACCGTAATTCCAGCCCGCGACCACGACGTCGGGGCCCTGCGCGAGAACCGTTTCGCGAGAGGGAGATTCGTTGGCGACCGAATTCAGCTCGTCCACCGCGGGCCCGTAGTGGTCGCGCAGCACGGTGATGTCCTGCTGCATGCTCGACACCGCGGTGACCTGATCCTGCGCGCCGAGCGCCAGCACCATCGAGATCATATTGCTGTCGTTGACGAACATGCGCTGCGCCGGCGCCGGAAAGCTCGACTCCACACCGCAATTGCGCACGGTCCGATCACCGGTCGCGGCCTGCGGGTTGCCGCAGGCGGCCAGCGTCACCGCCAGCGCCGCCGCGGACAGCATTCGGATCGAGTGTTTCATAGCGCCGCCTCTCGCGGGGTGATCAACAGATGGTGCTCGCCGGTCTCGGGGTGCGGGACGCGGGTGGCCTTGACGCCGAACACGGTGTCGACGACGTCGGCGTGCAGGGCGATCTCCGGTGGCGCGAGCGGATGGGCCCGGCCGTCGTGCACGACCAGCACCCGGTCGCAGTAGCGGTCGGCCAGCGTCAGGTCGTGCAGTGCGGCGATGACGGTGCGGTCCAGGCGCCGGGCGCGGTCGAGCAGCTCGAGCCGGTGGGTGATGTCGAGATGGTTGGTGGGCTCGTCCAGCAGCAGCACCGGTGTGTCCTGGACCAGGGCGCGGGCCAGCAGCACCCGCTGCCGTTCGCCGCCGGAGAGCCGATGCACCGGCCGGTCGCCGAATCCGGCGAGGTCCACCGCGGCCAGGGCCTCGTCGACGATGCCGCGTTCGCGCGCCGAGCCCGCGCCCCACGGCGGCAGATACGGCGTGAGACCGAGCGCGACTACCTCGCAGGCCAGCAGATCGTCGGGCGGGCGTTCGTCCTGCGCGACCAGGGCGACGGTGCGCGCACGGCGGCGGGGTGGCAGGGCGTGCAGGTCGTCGGCGCCGACCACGACACGGCCACGGTGCGGCTTGGTGAGCCCGGCGAGGGTGCGCAGCAGGGTTGTCTTGCCCGCGCCGTTCGGCCCGACGATGCCGACCATTTCGCCGGGGCGTACGTCGAACGTGACGTCGATCAGCACTTGGCGCCGCCCCGCCGCGCACGCCAGATCACGGGCAGCGACTGCCGCGCCTCGTATGCCCTCAGCCACGGTCATGGAGCGCTCCGGTGTGATTGTGCGGTCGGTTCGACGCCACCAGGCACCGGCCCGTTCGACCAGGCAGACATCCAGTGGGTGCGCATGCCGGCGGGACGCCGACGCCGGTGAACGACATTGTCACGGGCTCCGTCGTCACGAGCTCGGACCACGGTGAAGGCAGTGCTCATGACGTGCCGAATCGGTAATGTCGCCGTCCCATCAACAGCAGAAACGCGGGCGCGCCGATCAGCCCGGTGAGGACGCCGACCGGTATCTCTGTGGGCCGCACCAGGACTCGTGTCGCGGCATCGGCGATCACCAGGAACAGTGCCCCCAGCAGCGCGCAGGTGGGCAGCAGCGCACGATGACGGGGTCCGACCACCAGGCGCGCGGCATGCGGCACCACCAGGCCGACGAAGCCGATCCCGCCCGACACCGCCACCAGCACCCCGACCAGCACCGCGAGCAGCACGAACAGCGCGATCCGCAGCTCACGCACGGGCACGCCGATGGAACCGGCGGTATCGGCGCCCAGATGCAGCGCGTCCAGCCAGCCCGCGGCCGCGATCAAGCTGAGGGCGCTGATCGCGACCACCGCCAGCGGCACCGCGATCTTGGTCCAGTCCGCGCCCGCCAGGCTGCCCAGCAGCCAGAACAGCACCGACTGTGCGGCCGCCGGATCGGTGCTGCGGAAGATCAGGTAGCTGGTCAGCGCCGAGAACGCCGAGGCGAGCACGGTGCCGGTCAGCACCAGCCGCAGCGGCGTCAGCCCGCCCTGGGTGACCGCGATGGTGAACACCAGCGCCGCCGCCGCGAACGCACCCAGCAGCGCACCACCGGACAACGCCCAGATGCCCGCCCCCGCGAGCACCCCCGAGGTGATGACCGTGGCCGCCCCGACTCCGGCACCGGAGGACACACCGAGCAGGAACGGATCGGCCAGCGGATTGCGCACCAGCGTCTGCATCGCGGCGCCGGCCAGCGCCAGCCCGGCCCCGACGATCGCGGCGAGCACGGTGCGCGGCACCCGCAGCTGCCAGACGATGGTGTCCAGGCCCGGGTCCGGCGGTATCCGGCCGGTCAGGCGGTGCGTCAGCACCTCGACCACACCCGAGACCGGCAGCGATTCCGCGCCGAATCCGGTGGCCAGCACCATGACCGCCGCCAGCGAAGTCAGCAATAGGGGTACGACGACAACGGTGGTGACACGGGTCATCGCGCACGCACCATCGATGAACAGCGCTCCACAGGCAAGTCGCGGCCTCTCCAGAGTTCGTCCGGTGGGGGAGGTCTGACTCGCGCCCGCAGGGGGCGCTCACAGTGGCGCGACCGTCCCGGATTTGCACCGGATTCCCGCACCCACCGAGGGTGAGGCCGAACTCTACCGATCGGTCGGGTGCGCCATGGCGCCGGGTCGCGACGATGGCAGAGGTTCGCGCGCCATGCCTACAGTGAAAATATGTCGCCGCTGGACGATCGACACCCGTCCACTGTCACCGACTGGGACGACGCGCGACGGCGGGCCCGACTAGCCGAGACCCGGCCCGGGCACAACTGGACGACGTTGCGCCGCACCCGGTTGGCGTTGTCGCGGGTCGGGGTGCTGGTGCTGGTCGTGCTGGTCGGCATGGTCCAGTACTGGGTGCGCGATGTGGCGCCGGAGCGGGCCCGGCTGGCCGGCACCGAGCCGTCGCTGCTGCCGATCTCCGCGCCCGCCGATCCCGGCGACTGGGATACCGCCGTCGTCGACATGGTCGGTCTGGGCGGACTCAATGCCTCCGACACCGCCGAAGCGCTGCCCGCGCTGAGCACGATGGGCGTGGTGTGGGCGATCCGCTACGACAACCGCGGTATCGACACCAAGGTGATCGCCGACCTGATCATCCGGGCCGCGATCATGTCCGGGATCCGCAATATCGTGCTCACCGGGCACAGCATGGGCGGGGTGATCGCGCTCGAGGTGGGCCAGCACATCCACACCGACAGCGAACTGCGACTGGTCGCGGTGCTGCTGGACTGCACACCGCTCGACCTCGATGCCGTGCGGCCCGATAAACGCGGCCGCGGCCAGGACATGGTGCGCTGGATGGGCTGGTTGCCCGGTGCCCGGGAGAGCCGGACCTTGCGGCTGGTCGTCGAAACCTACGCGCGGCGGGACCGTTTCGTCGACCGCGCGGGTGTGCCCGGTATCCGGGTCGGTGAGCTGCGGGAGGTGATCGGCGAGGTGCTGCGGGACAAGATCTTCAACCCCGACGCCGCCAGCAACGGGCTGATCGAATCGCAGTTCCTGGCCATCGTCGCCGGTGGTTCGGTCGACAATCTGCGCGCGCTGGCCGAGCCCGCCGACGGCAAACCGCGTCCGGCGATCGTGTTCATCCGCCCGCACGACGCTCACCGCGACGAGGTGGTCGACGTCGAACGCACCCATCAGGTCCTCATCGACGAGGTCGGCGGCGTGGACGGCGCGCTACTGGTGGTGCTGCCCTACGGCACCGGCCACGCCAATCCACGCCAGCGCCCGCACGAATACAACACCGTGCTCGCCCAGCAGGTGCAGCCGTTCGTGGAGCGGTTCGAACAGCAGATCACCGTGCGCGTCGACGCCGGGCGGTGAGGTGGCCGAGTTCGGATCACGGTGCCGTTAACGGTGTTCGGCACCGCGCCCGGATTGTTGAATTCCCGCATGGCTCGACCTCGTATCTCCCGCACCGGCCCGCGCGGCCGCACCGCCGCCCTCCTGCTCGCCGCAGTATCGTTCGCGACGTTCGCGCTGACCGGTTGTGCCGCCGACACGACGGAGGCGGGGTCGGTGGTCGACGGCCCGCTGCCCACCGAGGTGCCGCCGGGCACCAAGCTCGTGCTCGCTGACCAGTCCGAATTATTACGCCACCAACTGTTGCTCTCGGGTGAGCTGGACAAGCTGCCGTTCGAGGTCGAGTTCGCCAACTTCGTGGGCGGACCGGCGATCCTGGAATCGTTCCGTGCCGGGGCCGCCGATGCGGCCTGGGTCGGCGACGTCCCGCCCATCCACGCGCTCGCCGCCAAACAGGATGTGCCGATCGTCGCGGCGGCGCAGATCGATTCGAGCGCCTTGCGATTCGCGGTGGCGCCCGGCGTTTCGGTGCAGGCTGCGGCCGAGATCAAGGGCAAGAAGATCGCCTACGCGGAGGGCACCGCACAGCAGGCCGCGGTGCTGCGCCTACTGGACCGGGCCGGGCTGGCGACCTCCGATGTGGAGCTGGTGCGCATCCAGCTGGCCGAATTCCTGGACGCGGTGCGCACCGGCCAGGTCGATCTCGCCCCGCTCAACGAACCCAACACCACCCGCTTCCTGCGTACGCCGGGCACCTCGCTGATCCCGGCCGAGCTCACCGACGGCACCTATCCGGGGCTGACCTATCTGTACGCGCGCCGCGAAGTGGTGCGCGATCCGGCGAAGGCCGCGGCGGTCCGGGCGCTGGTGGCCGCGTACGTGCGGTCGTGGCAGTGGGTCAACGAGCACCGGGGCGAATGGGCGCAGAAGTATTACGTCGACAACCAGAAAGTCAGCCTCGACGACGCCACCCGCATCGTGGAATCGCGGGGCACCATCACCTTCCCGCATCTGGACCAGCAGCTGATCGACCGCCAGCAGGCCACCATCGACGTCATCGACGCCGCCGGTGAACTGCCGCGCGAGATCCGCGCCGCCGACGGATTCGATCTGCGCTTCGACGCCGTCATCACCGAAACCGTCGGCCAGGTCGGCGCCGCCTTCGCACCCGGGAGCAACTGATGGCCGTACATACCGCGGGCGTCCTCGGACGGGCATCGCGCACCGCCCCTCCCGCGCTGGCCGCGCGCACCCGCACCCGGCGCTCCCTCGGCCCGGGCCGGGCGATCCCGTTCGGCGCGGCGCTCGGGCCGGCCCTGCTGGTGGGGGCGTGGGTGATCGGATCCGCCTCGGGCGCAATCGATCCGGAGACGCTGCCCGCACCCTGGACGGTCGCGCAGACCGCGGCCGATCTCATCGCCGACGGCAGCCTGCAATCCAACCTGCTCACCTCGCTGCAACGGGCCGGAATCAGTCTGGTGCTGGGCGTCGTCATCGGTGTGGTGCTGGCGTTGATCGCCGGGCTGAGCCGACTCGGTGAAGCGCTGGTGGACGGGCCGATCCAGATCAAACGCTCGATCCCGACGCTGGCGTTGATTCCGCTGTTCATCGTGTGGTTCGGCATCGGGGAGCAGATGAAGCTCATCGTCATCACCACCAGTGTGCTGATCCCCGTCTACATCAACACCCATGCGCATCTGCGCAGCGTCGACGCACGCTACGTCGAACTCGCCGAGACGGTGGGTCTGTCGCGGACGGCGTTCATCCGCCGGATCGCGCTGCCCGGTTCGCTGCCCGGCTTCTTCACCGGGCTGCGGCTGGCGGTGACCATCTCCTGGCTGGCGCTGGTGGTGGTCGAACAGGTCAATGCCACCAGCGGCATCGGCTATCTGATGACCCAGGCCCGCACCTACGGCCAGATCGACGTCATCGTGGTCGGCCTGGTCATCTACGGCCTGCTCGGTCTGCTCGGCGATCTCGCCGTACGCACAGTGGAAAGGAAGGCCCTGTCATGGCGGCAGACGCTCGGCGACTGAATCTGGTCCGGGCCCGTGCCCTCACCCGCGGTTTCGGCGATCGGGTGGTCCTCGACGGCCTCGACCTCGACATCGCCCGCGGCGAATTCGTGGCCCTGCTCGGGCGCAGCGGCTCCGGGAAGAGCACCCTGCTGCGGGCGCTGGCCGAACTCGATGACGGCGTACCCGGCTCCGGTGAGCTGTCGGTGCCGGCGGAAAAGGCTGTGGTGTTCCAGGATTCGCGGCTGCTGCCGTGGACGCGGGTGCTCGACAACGTCACGCTCGGGTTGAACGGCGCCGCCGACCGCGCCCGCGCCGCCCTCGCCGAAGTGGGCCTGGCCGGGCGGGAGCGTGCCTGGCCGCGCGAACTGTCCGGCGGCGAACAGCAGCGGGTGGCGCTGGCCCGTTCGCTGGTGCGCGAACCCGCCCTGCTGCTGGCCGACGAACCGTTCGGCGCCCTCGACGCGCTGACCCGGATCCGGATGCACGCCCTGCTGCGCGAGCTGTGCGCCAAACACAATCCGGCCGTCTTGCTGGTCACCCACGACGTGGACGAGGCGATCACGCTGGCCGACCGCGTGCTCGTCCTCGATGCCGGGCGCATCGCGCTCGATCGCCGCATCACCCTGGAACATCCACGACGGCACAGTGATCCGGCCTTCGAGCGGTTCCGGGAGGAACTGCTGAGCGGGCTCGGCGTCGAGCAGTCGGTGCGTCAGGCCTCGTGACCGAACGGCGCACGGGTCGGCGATAGTCACGGCGCCCACCGGCCGCGGTGTCGCAACGCAGCGCGGCGTTCAGCGCACGCGCGAGCCGAGCAGATGCCGGATGCCGCCGACGAACAACTGCAAGCCGAAATCGAAACGGGCTGTGGGGTCGGCGGATTCGGCGTCGCCCAGCGGTGAGGCCGCCTCGGTGAGTGCGCCGGCGGAGTCCATCTGCATCCGCGACTGTTCGTCGACGGTGTGCCCGAGCACGTAGTACAGCAGGGTGAACGCGGCGAGTTCGGCCTCGGCCCGGGGCATCCCGGCGCGGATCGCGGCGCCGGCGAAACGTTCGCGGCCCTTGCTGGTGGTCAGGCGGGAGGCGTAGGTGGCCGAGACGAGTTCGGCGCCATCACGGTAGGCCAGCAGGCAGTTGCGCAGCCGGTGGGCGAGTTCGCTGAGCTGGCCCGGCCAGTCGGTGGCGTCGAGTGGATCCTCCATCGGCGCGAGGATGCGGTCGGCCACCGCGCCGAGCAGGGCCTGCTTGTTCGGGAAGTGCCAGTACAGGGCGCCCGGCTGCACCCGCAGCGATCCGGCCAGCCGACGCATGGTCAGGTCGGCGAGACCGTACTGGTCGAGGATGGCGATGGCGCCGTCGACCACATCGGACCGGTGCAGTTGCACGCTGGAACCCTCCCGTCGTGTTGTGTCTCACTCTCGAGCTACCCTATCCTGAACACCGTTCAAGTTGCATGGTCGTTCCAGTGTGAATGCCATCTCGACCGGCCAACCGACGGCCGTACCCGGCCGGATGAAAGGGATTCGTGCAGTGACCCAGGCACCCGTGACCACCGACATTCTGGCCGTCGCCCGCGAGCAGGTGCTCGAGCGCGGCGTCGGACTCACCCAGGACCAGACCCTCGAGGTGCTGAAGCTCGGCGACGACAAGCTCGAAGAGCTGCTCGCGCTCGCCCACGACGTGCGGATGAAGTGGTGTGGCCCGGAGGTCGAGGTCGAGGGCATCATCAGCCTCAAGACCGGCGGCTGCCCCGAGGACTGCCACTTCTGCTCGCAGTCGGGCCTGTTCCAGTCGCCGGTGCGCGCCGCCTGGCTCGATATCCCGAGCCTGGTCGAGGCCGCGAAGCAGACCGCCAAGACCGGTGCCACCGAGTTCTGCATCGTCGCCGCCGTGCGCGGCCCGGACGAGCGGCTGATGGCGCAGGTCGCCGCCGGTGTCGAGGCCATCCGCAACGAGGTCGACATCCAGGTCGCCTGCTCGCTGGGCATGCTCACCCAGGAACAGGTCGACCAGCTCGCCGCCATGGGCGTGCACCGCTACAACCACAACCTGGAGACCTCCCGCTCGCACTTCCCGAACGTGGTCACCACCCACACCTGGGAGGAGCGCTGGGACACCCTGCGCATGGTGCGCGAAGCCGGTATGGAGGTCTGCTGCGGCGGCATCCTCGGCATGGGCGAGACCCTGGAGCAGCGCGCCGAATTCGCCGCCAACCTGGCCGAACTCGAGCCCGACGAGGTACCGCTGAACTTCCTCAACCCGCGTCCGGGCACCCCGTTCGGTGATCTCGAGGTGCTGCCCGCCGCCGACGCGCTGCGCGCCGTCGCCGCCTTCCGGCTGGCCCTGCCACGCACCATTCTGCGGTTCGCCGGCGGCCGCGAGATCACCCTCGGCGACCTGGGCGCCAAGCAGGGCATCCTCGGCGGCATCAACGCCGTCATCGTCGGCAACTACCTCACCACCCTCGGTCGTCCCGCCGAAAGCGATATCGACCTGCTGGGTGAGCTGAAGATGCCGATCAAGGCGCTCAACGAAACCCTCTGAGCCGGGCCCGCGGTGAGTACTGTCATGGACATGGACGAGCGCTACAACCCGTTCACCGGCAAGCGGATCGTGCCCGGACTCGATGATCCGCTGCCGCAGGCCGCCGCGCTCGGGCTGGAACCGCCCCGGTTCTGCGAGCACTGCGGCCGCCGGATGATCGTGCAGGTCAACCCCGACGGCTGGTGGGCCAAATGCTCCCGGCACGGGGTGATCGATTCCAGCAGCCTAGAGCGCCGGTAACACGCGGGCGGCGCCGGTCGGCCATAATCGCCGACATGGGCGGAGCGAACGCACAGGTGCACCCGGAGACCGGCGACCCGGGCGTTGCCGTGCGCCGCGAGGTGGGCGCGGCGGGCGTCATCGCGGCCGCGGTGATCGTCGCCAACCTCATCGGCGCCGTCGTCTGGGGCCTGCTCGCGCCCGCCGAACAGCTGCTCGTCGTGCAGCCCGGGCGGGGCGCCCCGCTGACCGGCGAGAGTGCGCACCGCTTCGACGCGGTGGCGATCTTCGTCTGCATCGGTGCGGTGATCGGGCTGCTCGCGGCCGTCGGCGCCTGGCGGTGGCGGCGGGTGCGCGGCCCCATCGCCTACGCCGGACTGCTGTTCGGTTCGGTCGCGGGCGGGTATCTGATGGCGTGGCTGGGGGAGTACATCGCCGAGGCGAACCATCCGCGCCCGGACGATCCGCCGGTCGGCCAGATCGTGGCCTTGCCGCCGGAGGTGGGGACCTGGATGGCGTTGGTGCCGCAGCCGTTGATCGCGTCGCTGGTGGTGTTGTTCCTCGCCGCGCTGAGCACCTCGGAGGATCTGGGCACCGGATACGCGGGGCCGCTGGGCGGGTCCCGGCCGGTCGCCGCCGACGGCTACGACCCGGCGTTGGTGTACGACCCGTACGGACAGGTGCCGGTGGGATATGGCTCTGCACCGCAGGCAGTTGCGCCGCCGCAGCAGCAGGCGCCCCAGCCGGGTGTGCTACCGGAACGGGATTCGACCAACTGATCTCGCCCCGCGCCGGTGTTGGCCCAACCGTTGCCTCGCGTTCGGCCGAATAGCTACCTGCCGACCCTAGAATTGGTGCATACGCTGGACTTTCAAGGGGAGGCGAGCAATGCCGTTCTCCGATGGCGGGATCGTCGTCGAGGAGCTCGACGAGCAATTCTGGGAAGTGGCCGAACCGCTCGAGTATCGCGGCGCCACCGAGCGATTCGTGGTGCCCAAGGGTTTCCGCACTGATTTCGCCTCGGTTCCGCGTCCGGTGGTGTGGCTGATCCCGCGCTACGGCGCGTACACGAAAGCCGCCATCCTGCACGACTATCTGCTGAGTTCGGGTGCGGTGAGCGTGGCCGACGCCGACGGCATCTTCCGCCGCACGCTCGGCGAACTCGGGGTGTCGGTGCCGCGCCGGTGGATGATGTGGGCTGCGGTGCGCTTCGCCACTCGGCTGCGCGGCGCGACCGCCGGCGATATCGCGATCTTCACGGTCGTAGCGGTGCTGTCGATCCTGTTTCTCGCGGTCCCCGTCGTCGTGGTGACGGTGTTCCTGATCCTGTTCTGGTTCATCGAACTCATCGCGTGGGCGATCACCCGCCTGTTCCGGCGGCCCGAGCCCGCGCCGGCGCCGGATATGAAATCCGCCTGAGCGGGTGCCGGGCCGGTTCGGCCGCGAAAACGGGTGGATCGGCGTGGCGTCCGGCGCCTACCGTGGCACGGCAATCATTCGCGGACGGCAGCGTTGTACGACAGCCTGCCGTGCGCGAGCCCGCCACGGATCGGCGAAAGGAGGTGAACCATGCCCAGCACAAGCCCACTGCGGCCAGGGGATTCGCTATCGAGCGACAGGGGAGAGGCTTCGGAGCGACCCGACCTGACCGCGTGGCGCAAACGTCACGCACTCCGCAGTTCCAATGCCGCCCGGCCGCTGCCGAACAAGCGGCGCTACCGGCGCGAACGCAAACACGCCAAGGCCGATTATTGATACCGGCTCAGCCCTGGGTGCGGGCGAGGAGTTCGCGCCGGCTGTGAGGAGCGGTCAGGACGGCGCTTCGGGCGCGTATTCGGGCAGTGGGGATCCGTCGAGGGTGTGCTGGGTGGGCGTCAATTCGAGCACCGTGGCGACCATTCCGGGGTGCAGCGCGGTAGCCATGCACTGGAAGCCGATCTTGGTCCGGTCGCGGCGGCCCGTTCCGCTCGCGCCGCCGCTGTCGCAGGCGGTGACGACCATCCGGGCGAACCAGTCGCGGTAATGCTGTGCGCCGGTGCGGTCCTCGGCGAGGTCGGCCAGCGTGTCGATGCGTGAGGCGCGCATGCAGTCGACGTAGACCGCGGCGATGAAGTCCGGGTCCGGGATGACGACGACCTGGACCTGCAATCGTTGAAAGGCGTGCTGTGCGTTGAACTCCCACGCTCCGTGCGCCTCGGCGATCTCGCCGATCTGCGGTTGTCCGGTGACGATCCACTGGTAGTACTCGCCGGATGCGCTGAAGATGTGCTCGAACGCGTCGAACTGGTCGCGCGAGAATCCGAGGTAGGGCGACGGAAACTCCGGCAGCGGTTCCCAGCGCATGTGCGGGAACTGCCAGCTGTCGAGCCACTCGGCCGCCTGTTCCCGGTTGCGCGATATGTGCGCCCAGTGGTTCGCCCCTGGTTGCCCCGACATGCCGACGCTCCTCGGTCTCGACTCGGCCGGGGCCCGCAGACGGGCCCCGGCTCATTGTGACGCACAACTCATGTCGGGGGGCGCAGTGCGGCGAATTCGTCGGTGACGCGGAGTTCGGAGTCGGTGAAGCGGTAGACGGCGGCGGGGCGGCCGCCCGCTCGGCCGGGGGCGGCGGTCTCGCCGGTGGGCGTGATTACCTTGCGGCGGCTGAGGACTCGCTGCAGGTTCGTCGTGTCGACGTCGTAACCGAGTGCTACGCAATAGATTTTGCGCAACGTCGACATGGTGAACGTCGCGGGCGCCAGGGCGAAGGCGATGTTGGTGTAGGACAGCTTGGCGGCCAAGCGAGTTCGCGCATGCTCGACGACGATGCCGTGGTCGAACGACATGTTCGGCAGGGCCGACACCGGATGCCAGGCGGTATCGGGCGGCAGCTGCGGGTCGGCGGTCAACGGCACCAGGCCCAGATAGGCCGAGGCGATGCGGCGCGGCGGCGGCACCCGGTCGGGCGCGCTGAACACCGACAGCTGTTCGAGGTGGGTCAGCTCGCGCACATCGACCTTCTCCGCCAACTGCCTGCGGGCGGAGAAATCCAGGTCCTCGTCGTCGCGTAACCGGCCGCCGGGTAGCGACCAGGTGCCGGCCTGCGGGTCCAGCGCCCGCTCCCAGAGCAACACCGCCAATTCGGTCCGTTGACCAGAACGGCGGCGCCCGCCCCGCTCGCTCGAGCCCTCATCGCAGCCCTGACCTGCGGTGACATCGGTAGGGAAGCGGCGAACCTGGAACACCGCGGTGAGCGATTCATGGATGGTGCTACTATGGGCCATGTTTTCGATCATAAGTCGAAAACCTGGTGTGGTGCGAATCGGCGGCGATGCCGGGGCGCACGAAGGAAGGAGCCATCATGGCGACGATGGGAGCTGAACTCGCCCCCGCACTGTTGGAGCGGGTCACCGACACCCCGTCGGGGTTCGCCGGGGTCGACGCGACACCCGAGTGGGCGAGCGAGGTCAAACGCCTGGCCAGGATGCGCAACGCGACGATCCTCGCGCACAACTACCAGCTGCCCGAGATCCAGGACGTGGCCGACCACGTCGGTGACTCGCTGGCGCTGTCGCGGATCGCGGCCGAGGCGCCCGAGGACACCATCGTGTTCTGCGGTGTGCACTTCATGGCCGAGACCGCCAAGATCCTCAGCCCGGACAAGACCGTCCTGATCCCGGATCAGCGCGCCGGCTGCTCGCTGGCCGATTCGATCACCGCCGACGAACTGCGCGAGTGGAAAGCCGAACATCCGGGCGCGGTCGTGGTGTCGTATGTGAACACCACCGCCGCGGTGAAGGCGCTCACCGACATCTGCTGCACCTCGTCCAACGCCGTCGACGTGGTCGCCTCCATCGACCCCGACCGCGAAGTGCTGTTCCTGCCCGACCAGTTTCTCGGCGCGCACGTCAAGCGCGTCACCGGCCGGGAGAACATGCACATCTGGGCCGGCGAATGCCACGTGCACGCCGGCATCAACGGCGACGAGCTGCAGGAGCAGGCGCGCACCCACCCCGACGCCGAGCTGTTCGTGCACCCCGAATGCGGCTGCGCGACCTCCGCGCTGTACCTGGCGGGCGAGGGTTCGTTCCCGGCCGACCGGGTGCACATCCTGTCCACCGGCGGCATGATCGACGCGGCCAAGGCGGCCAAGTCGAATCAGGTGCTGGTGGCCACCGAGGTCGGCATGCTGCACCAGCTGCGCAAGGCCGCACCGGGCATCGACTTCCAGGCCGTCAACGATCGTGCCGCCTGCAAGTACATGAAGATGATCACCCCGGCCGCCCTGCTGCGCAGCCTCGCCGAGAACACCGACGAGGTGCACGTCGACCCGGAAACCGCCGCCCTGGCCCGCAATTCGGTCCAGCGCATGATCGAGATCGGCAACCCCGGCGGCGGGGAGTGAACCGGTCCCGGCTCGGTGCCGGGAGTGCCCGGCCGTCGGCCGTCGCGCCGATCGTGCAGGCGCCGACCTCGCCGACGGGCCCGGCGGGCCCCGCTGACCTGCGGGGCCGCGGGCGAATCCACCTGGAGAAGAGATGAACGCGCCGGCTTTCGAGTGGACCGAGGACGCGGATTTCGTCGTCATCGGTGGCGGCGTCGCGGGACTGACCGCGGCCCGAGCCGCATCGCAGCGTGGTCTGCGGGTGCTGGTGCTGAGCAAGGGCGGTCCGACCGACACGTCGACCCAATACGCCCAGGGCGGCATCGCGGTGGTCGCGCCGCACGGCGATTCGGTCGAATCACATGTGCGTGACACAGTGGCAGCCGGTGGCGGGCTCTGCGATGTCGCGGCGGTCGAATCCATCGTCACGGGCGGGCAGGATGCTGTGGCCGCGCTGACGGACCTGGGTGCGGTCTTCGACCTCGGCCGCGACGGTCAGATCTCGCGCACCCGCGAGGGCGGGCACAGCACTCGCCGGATCATCCACGCCGGCGGCGACGCCACCGGCGCGGAGGTGCAGCGGGCGTTGAACGCGGCCGGGTTGCCGGTGCTGTTCCGTACCGCGGCGGTGCGGATCGTCACCGGTGAGCGCGGCGTGCGTGGGGTGATCGCGGTGTCCGGGCGCGGCATCGGTGCGGTGCACGCTCCGGCGGTGCTGCTGGCCACCGGTGGGCTCGGGCAGCTCTACGCGCTGAGCACCAATCCGCCCGGCGCCACCGCCGACGGCCTCGGGCTCGCCCTGTGGGCCGGTGCCGAGGTGGCCGACCTGGAATTCGTGCAGTTCCATCCGACGGTCCTGCACACCCCGGGCGGGCTCGGACGCAGGCCGTTGATCAGTGAGGCGGTGCGCGGTGAGGGCGCGGTGCTGGTCGATTCGCGGGGCGAGCCGGTGACGGCCGGGGTGCACCCGCTCGGTGATCTCGCGCCTCGGGACGTGGTCTCGCGGGCCATCGCCGACCGCATGCGACAGCTCGGTGAGGATCACGTGTACCTGGACGCGCGTGCCGTCGAGGACTTCACTCGTCGCTTCCCGACGATCACCGCGTCCTGCCTGGCGGCCGGGATCGACCCGCGCACCGACTTGATCCCCGTGGCGCCCGCCGCGCACTACCAGTGCGGTGGTGTCGTGACCGACGTCTGCGGCCGCACCTCGGTGCCGGGGCTGTACGCGGCGGGTGAGGTCGCGCGCACCGGCTTGCACGGGGCGAATCGCCTGGCTTCCAACAGCCTGCTGGAGGGGCTGGTGGTGGGCGAACGCGCGGGTGCCGCCGCGGTGACGCGCCTCGGCGAACCGACCGGCTTCGCGCCGGATGAGCACGTCGACGTTCCCTCGGCGCCTCGAGAGCTCGTGCAGCAGATGATGACCACCCATGCCGCGGTGGTCCGCGATGCTGCCGGACTGACGACGGCAACCGAGGTCCTCGAGCGGGCGGTGCGCAGCGTGGATCCTGCTGGGCCGGTCGTGATCGGCGCGGATGCCACTGCACCCGGCCAACCCGCGACCGTTCCTGACGCCGCATCGCTGACCGCGCGTATCGCCGCCTTCGAAGACGCAGCCCTCACTGTCACCGCACGGGCGCTGTTGCTGGCGGCGGCGGCGCGGCGGGAGAGCCGTGGCTGCCACACCCGCTCGGACCATCCGGCGCCGGACGAGACCGCCCGCCACAGCACCGCGATCCGCCTGGCCCCCGACGGCACCCCGCACCTCACCCCGCTGACGGTGCCCGTCACCACCGGATGACGTCGCCGAGAGTTACATGGCCGAGGCGAAACGCGAGAAGACCTCTCGGCCATGTAGCGCTCGCCGACCAGAGACATGAGAGTAGGGAGTTCGTGATGGGATTGGATGTGGGTTTGGGGCGCGAGGAAGTGCTCGCGTTGATCCGGACCGCTTTGGATGAGGACCTGCGGTACGGACCCGACGTCACGACCGTGGCGACCGTTCCCGAGGACGCCGTGGTGAAGGCGTCGGTGGTGTCGCGGCAGCCGGGGACGGTCGCCGGGATCGACGTGGGGCTGCTGGTGCTCGATGAGGTCATCGGCGCGGGCAACTACGAGGTCGCCGAGCGGGTGGCCGACGGAACCCGGGTGACGCCGGGGCAGACGGTGCTGGGCATCGTCGCTCCGACGCGCGGGCTGCTCACCGCCGAACGCACCATGCTCAACCTGATGTGCCACCTGTCCGGCATCGCCACCGCCACCGCCGCGTGGGTGGACGCGGTGTTCGGCACCGACTGCCGGATCCGCGACAGCCGCAAGACCCTGCCGGGCCTGCGCGCACTCCAGAAGTACGCGGTGCGCGTGGGTGGCGGGGTGAATCACCGGATGGGTCTCGGCGATGCGGCGCTGATCAAGGACAACCACGTCGTCGCGGCCGGTTCGGTGGTCGAGGCTTTGCGCGCGGTGCGCGAACTCGCCCCGGACATCGAATGCGAGGTCGAGGTCGACAGCCTCGAACAGCTCGACGCGGTACTGGCCGAGGACGTGCAACTGGTCCTGCTCGACAACTTCCCGCTCTGGCAGACCCAGGCCGCAGTGCAGCGCCGCAACGCCAAGTCACCGGACACGAAGCTGGAATCCTCCGGCGGGCTGACCCTCGATGTGGCCGCCGACTACGCCCGTACCGGCGTCGATTACCTCGCCGTCGGCGCCCTGACGCACTCGGTGACCGTGCTGGATCTCGGCCTGGACATGTAGGTCCCCCGCCGGCCGGGTGCTGCGCCACTCAGTGCACAGCAGCCGCCGACTCGCCCCAGAACTCTTTGCGCAGTTCGCGTTTGAGGATCTTGCCCGCTCCCGACACGGGTAGCGCGTCCACGAACGCGACGCTGCGCGGGATCTTGTAGTTCGCGATCAGGCTCTTGCAGTGCTCACGCACGTCGTTGTCGTCGAGTTCGGCGCCCGGCTGCAACACGATGACCGCGTGCACCCGCTCGCCCCACTGGTCGTCCGGTACCCCGATCACCGCGCACGCGGCGACGGACGGGTGTGCGGCCACGGCGTTTTCGACTTCCACCGAATACACGTTCTCGCCGCCGGTGATGATCATGTCCTTGATCCGGTCGACGATGAACACATAGCCCTGTTCGTCCATCCGGCCGCCGTCGCCGGTATGCATCCAGCCGTCGCGGATCGCCTCGGCGGTCGCCTCGGGCTTGTTCCAGTAGCCGAGCATCACGTTGTCGCCGCGTGCGACCACCTCGCCGACCTCGCCGCGCGGCACTTCCGTACCGGTCTCGTCGACGATGCGGACCTCCACGTGCGGCGCCGCCCGTCCGGCCGAGCGGCGCAATTCCGGGCGCAGGTGGTCGGCCGGGGAGAGCAGTGTGGCGATCGGGGAGAGTTCGGTCATGCCGTAGGCCTGGGTGAAGCCCGCGTCGGGGAACGTCGCCATGGCCCGTTCCAGCACGGCCTCCGAAATCGGTGAGGCGCCGTAGACCAGGTGCCGCACACTGCTGAGGTCATGCGAGGCGGCGGCCGGATCGTCGACCAGCATCTGGATCATGGTCGGCACCAGCAGCGCGTCGGTGACCCGGTGCCGGGCAATGGCTTCCAGCACGCCCGCGGGCGTGAAGGCCGGGACGAACACATGCGTCGCGTCGGCCAGGTTCCCGCAGGTCCACAGCGCGAAATCGGCGAGATGGAACATCGGCGCCGCGTGCAACAGCCTGCCGCCGCGGGAGAGCACATGACCGGTGGACAGCGAGCCCAGTGCCGAGGTGACCAGATTGTCGTGGCTGAGCATGACGCCCTTGGGATGTCCGGTGGTGCCGCCGGTGTAGAAGACGCCGAGCAGGGTGTCGCCGCCGGTGCGGGTATCGGGGACGGGGTCGTGGCCGGCGAGGAGTTCTTCGTAGGCGAGCGCGTCCGGCGGAGTCTGGCCGTCGCCGATGAAGATCACCGTGCGCAGCCGGTCGAAGGCGGCGCGAATCGGCGCGATCATCGGCGCGAACGCATCGTCGACCAGCAGCACGGTGGTGTCGGAATCCTGCAGGGAGTAGACGATCTCCGCGACGCTCCAGCGGATGTTGACCGGGTTGGCGACCGCGCCCAGCCACGGTACCGCCAGGTAGTACTCGTGGTAGCGGTCGCTGTTCAAGGCCAGGATCCCCACCCGCTCGCCCCGCTGCACACCGAGCGCCTGCAGGGCGCCGGCCAACCGCGCGACCCGATCCGCCGATTCGGCGACGGTGCGCACCCGGTCGCCGCAGATCGTGGCGATATCGCCGGGCCGCTGCTGTAGCGCGCGATGCAGGGATTGCGTGAGGTACATCGGGTCCTCCTGAAGAGATTGGCCGGTCTGCGACCTAGGTCACAGCTACGAGTGTAAGTGAACTGCTGATAGGTGTAAATGGCCTCTATCGACGTAGTCAACGCTTCAAACCGGTATTGACAAGAGCGGCAGGGCTAGTGCAACCATGTAAGTGAATTCCAAATAGTTGATTGGAGAAGCGCTTATGGGTGCGACCACCCTCGTCGCCGGCGTCGGGATGATCCCGTTCACCACCCCGCGCACGAGCCAGACCTACGACGTGATGGGTGAACGCGCGGTCCGCGCCGCACTCGCCGATGCCGGCGTCGACTACACCGCGATCCAGCAGGCCTACGCGGGCTACGTCTACGGAGATTCCACCTCCGGCCAGGCCGCCCTGTACAGGGTCGGTGTCACCGGCATCCCGGTGGTCAACGTCAACAACAACTGCTCCACCGGTTCGTCGGCGCTGTTCCTGGCCCGGCAGGCGATCGAGCACGGGGTCGCGGACGTGGTGCTCGCGGTCGGTTTCGAGCAGATGCAGCGCGGCGCGCTGACCATGTCCTACACCGATCGGCCGAGCCCGTTCGACAGCTTCGGCGCGGTCGTCGACCGCCTCCAGGGCGGCAGCGACGCACCGTTCGCGGCGCAGTACTTCGGCGGTGCGGGCCGTGAGTACGCCGACAAGTACGGCATGGACCCGGCGGTGTTCGCCCAGATCGCGGTGAAGGCCCGCAAGCACGCGGCCAACAACCCGTACGCGGTGTTCCGCGACCCGGTGACCGCCGAGCAGGTGCTGGCCGCACCACAGATCTACGGTCCGCTGACCCGATTGCAGTGCTGCCCGCCGACCTGCGGAGCGGCCGCGGCCGTGCTGGTCAGCGAGGAGTACGCCCGCAAGCACGGCCTGCGCCGCGACGTCGCGATCGCCGCGCAGGCCATGACCACCGACGGTCCCGCGACCTTCGACAGCGACTCGATGATGAACATCGTCGGCGCCGATATGGCCCGCTCCGCCGCACAGCAGGTATACGAGCGGGCGGGTATCGGACCCGAAGACATCCGCGTGGTCGAACTGCACGACTGCTTCACCACCAACGAACTGCTCACCTATGAAGCGCTCGGGCTCACCCCGGAGGGGACGGCCGAGAAGTTCATCGCCGACGGGGACAACACCTACGGCGGCCGGGTGGTCACCAACCCGTCGGGCGGGCTGCTGTCGAAGGGCCATCCGCTGGGCGCGACCGGTCTGGCGCAGTGCGCGGAACTGGTCTGGCAGCTGCGCGGCCAGGCCGAGCAGCGTCAGGTCGAGGATGTGCGGGTCGGCCTGCAACACAACATCGGACTCGGCGGCGCTGCCGTCGTCACCCTGTACCAGAAAGTGGGCTGAGGTATGCCACTCGACCCCGCCGTCATCGGCACCGAGCTACCGCCGTCGACGCTCACCGTCGACGCCGGACGACTGCGATTCCTCGCCAAGGCCATCGGCGAGACCAACCCGGTCTTCACCGACGATGCCGCGGCGAAAGCCGCAGGCCACCAATCGCTTCCGGTGCCGCCGACGTTCCTGTTCTCGATCGAACTGGAGCAGCCCGACCCGTTCGCGTGGATGGCGCGACTGGGCGTGGACCTGCGCACCGTGCTGCACGGTGAGCAGCGGTTCGACTACCACTCGGTGGCCCACGCCGGTGACACGCTCACCGCCCGGCCGCGCATCGTCGACATCTACAGCAAGAAGGGCGGTGCGCTCGAGTTCGTGGTGAAACAGACCGACGTCACCCGAGCCGACGGCACCGCCGTCGCCGAACTGACCTCGGTGATCGTCATCCGCAATCCGGGAGCCGCCGCATGAGCCTGCCCACCACCGAGATCGCCGTCGGTACCGAACTCCCCGCACTGGCGGTCGGACCCATCACCCGCACCACGCTCGCGTTGTTCGCGGGCGCCTCCGGCGACCACAATCCGATGCACATCGACATCGACGTCGCGCGGTCGGCCGGCCTCGACGACGTCTTCGCCCACGGCATGCTGTCGATGGCCTACCTCGGCCGCATCCTCACCGATTGGGTAGCGCCCGAACGCATCCGGTCGTTCGGCGTGCGCTTCGGCGCGATCACTCCGGTCGGGGCCGAACCCACCGCGACCGCCACCGTCGCCGCGATCGAAGACGTCGACGGTGAGTCCCGCGCCCACCTCGACCTCGCGATCACGCTGCCCGACGGCACCGTCACCCTCACCGGCACAGCCGTCATCGCCCTCTGACACCCGCACACAAGGACATTCACCATGGGAAATCTGGACAACAAGGTCGCCATCGTCTCCGGTTCCGGCCGCGGCATCGGCCGCGAGATCGCACTGAAGTTCGCCGCGCAGGGGGCGCGGGTGGTCGTCAACGATCTCGATGCCGAACCGGCGAAGGAGACCGTCGCCGCCATCGAGGCCGCGGGCGGTCAGGCCGTGGCGGTGCCGGGCAGCGTCACCGACGAGGACTTCGCGCAGCGGTTCGTCTCCGCCGCCGTCGACACCTATGGCGGGCTCGACATCATCGTCAACAATGCCGGCTACACCTGGGATTCGGTGATCCAGAAGATGACCGACGAACAGTGGGATGCCATCCTCGACGTGCACCTCAAGGCGCCGTTTCGCATCTTGCGGGCCGCCCAGCCGGTGATCGCGGGGCTGGTGAAGCAGGCCAAGGAAGCGGGCGAGGCGGTGCCGTGCCGCAAGGTGGTCAATATTTCGTCGATGGCGGGCACCGGAGGCAATGCAGGTCAGTCGAATTACTCCGCGGCCAAAGCCGGTGTGCTCGGCCTGACCAAGACCCTGTCGAAGGAATGGGGCCGCTACAACGTCACCGTCAACGCGGTCGCGTTCGGGCTCATCAAGACCCGGCTCACCGAGGCGCCGGCCGACGGCAGCTCCACCATCGACGTGCAGGGCCGGGAGCTGAAGGTGGGCGTCAATCCGGATCTGCTGGCGGCGATGGAACGGTCGATCCCGCTGGGCCGGGCGGGCACACCGGCCGAGGCGGCCGGCGCGGTGTATCTGCTGTGCACCCCGGAATCCGACTACATCAGCGGCCAGACCCTGCTCTGTGGTGGCGGGTTCAACGTCTGATCTCGCCGCGGTGGGCCGCGCTGTCCGAGCCGGCGGCCCGCTCGCAGTACCCTTGCCCGGACGATGCAGGAGGAGCAGACAGTGACCGCGAGCCGAGCCGACCCCACGCCGGTATCCCGGCCGGCTCGCGGTACCCGTCCGGCCAACCGGCGCAGCCTGATCATCGCCGCGGCGGCCGATCTGTACTTCCGGCACGGCTACGCCGGTGTGTCGATGCGCGATGTCGCCGACGCGGTCGCGATCGGACCGTCGGCGTTGTATCGCCACTTCACCGGCAAGCATGACCTGCTGCATGCCGTGGTCGCCGACGCGCTCACCACGGTGGACGCCGCGCTCGACGGCCTGCTGAGCGATCCGAGCGCTGATCCGGCCGTCGTCCTGGCCGAAACCATGCTCGAGCATCGTGGCGTCGGCGTCCTCTGGCATGCCGAAGCCCGGCATCTGAGCGCCGAAGCGCGCACCGAGCTGCGCCATCAGTTGCGCGGCATCGGCGCGCGGCTGGCCGAGATCCTGCGCCGCGGCCGTCCCGGGCTCGGTCCTACGGAGGCCGATTACCTGTCGTGGTGCGTGCTGGGTGTCACGACCAGCGCCTCCTACTACCACCTCGAACTGCCGAAAGAGCGATTCGTCGGATTGATCGCCGGTATCAGCAGGGCGGTCGCCGCGGTACCCATCGCGGCGCTGCCCGGCCCGAGTCGAGCGGCCGAGCCCACGCCGCAGTGGGCGCCGAACCGGCGCGAAGCGATCCTGCGCACGGCCACCGCATTGTTCGCCCGGCACGGATTCGCCGGGGTCGGCAACGACGAGATCGGCGCCGCCGTCGGCATCGCGGGCCCCAGTATCTACAACCATTTCGACAGCAAAGCCGCCATCCTCGCCACGGCCATGCGTCGCGGTAACGAGCTGCTGCACGCCGATATGATCCGCCAGCTCGGCCGCGCGCACAGCGCCGTCGACGCCGTGCGCCTGCTCATCACCAGCTACTGCGAATTCGTCGTCGAATACCACGAGTTGATGCGCCTGCTGATCTCGGAAACCGATCGGCTACCCGAGGACGAACGCCACCGCATCCGCCGCGTGCAGCGCGAGTACATCGCCGAATGGGCGCAGCTGCTGCGCCAGATCCACCCGGAATGGGACGCCGATGAGACCCGCATCCGGATCCAAGCCGCGTTCACCGTCGTCAACGACATCGCGGCCACCCCGCACCTGCGGGCCATCGACACCATCGCCGAGCCGACAGCGGCGGTGTGCCGCGCGATTCTCGACGTCGGTGAGCAGGCTCAGGATTCCCGCACCATGGTCGGCTGACGCACCCTTCAGGCGGTCAGTTCCTTTTCCAGCGGGGTGCGGAAGCGGGGGACCGGGCGGACATCGCCGAACCAGGCGCCGATCCGTTCGGCTTCCGCGTCGATCATCGCGACGGCGTCGGACCCGACGTCCTCGAGCAGCCGCAGCGCGATCTCGCCGTCCTTGCGTTGTGCCCAGCCGCCGACGATGCGGCCGTCGCACCAGATGGTCGGTCCGATATTGCCGTTGCGGTCGAACAGGGCGGCGGCATGGTCGCCGAGGTACCAGGCGCGGGACTGCCAGCCCATAGGGGTGGGGTCGAGGGCGGGCAGCAGGGCGGCCCACCGTTCGGGCTCGGGGACGGGCTCGAGGTCGTCGGTGAGGATGACGCCGGTGCCCTCGTCCAGGTCGACTTCGGTGATGTCGAGGCGGGCCAGGGTCTTGCGGACCTCGCCCAGTGTCCATCCGGTCCACCATTTGATATCGCTGACCGGCGCGGGCCCGAACGTGCGCAACCATTGCCGGACCAGTTCGTCGCGGGCGTCGTCGGCGGGGATGACGGGCACGCCGCCGGGCAACCAGGATTCGATCGGCGACCAGGTGTACTGGCTGCTCGACCAGCTGCCGTTCGGGCGTCCGCGCACGATGCGGCCTTCGGCGCCTAGCGTCACCAGCACCCAGGTGGTGATATTGGTGGGGCGCGAATACGCCTTATCCGGCGCGGTATTCACCTGTGTGCGCAGCTGCGGCACATCTTTGCTCAGTTGCGCACCGGTCGCGGCACCGCGGGTCAGCAGCGCCCGATGAGTGTGTTCCTCGACCTCGGCCCACCACGATCGCACATCGCCGTCGCCGATTCCGGCCTGCTCCAAGGACTTTCCGTAGGTACGGCGCTGCTTGTCGGCCAGGGCGTCCGCGCAGGAGGCCTGCAACACCGGAACCAGCTCCACCGGCGCGACGAACATGGTGCGCCGCATCGCCAGCATCCGCAGCAGCGAACGATCCTCGTACAGTGCCCGCTCGATATCGGCGGGCGCGATCCCGTCGCCCCGCGCGGCCACCGACAGGGACACCGTTGCGGGATCGGTCGCGTGCAGCACCACCATCGACCGCGCGATCTCCGCGACGTCGGCGGTGCGCTGCTGATAGGCCAGCCGGTGGCGAACCCCGAGCCGTGCGCGCCGCTGCGCGGTGGTGATCGAACGCATATGCGAATAGTACCGGCCGGCCTGCGGGATTACCCGGCGTCAGCGGCCAGGCGTCGACCAGCGTCAGCCCGATACCCAGAGATATCTACGGTGGAGCTGCCAAGAATTCATCAGTGCACCCGGTCACAGCCCGCCCCGCAGGTGTGCCGGCCGCCCTGGCAGGATCGGGCGCATGTCCGATTTCCTGAGCGCGCAGGATCTTGCCCGTCGCACCGCCTCCGCAGTCGACGCCGCGGTCGGTGCGGCCGGCGAGCTCGGGCTCACCGTCACCGATGCGCGGGTACTGCACGACCTGTTCTCCGTGGTGGTGCATCTGGCGCCCGCACCGGTCGTGGCACGGATTCCCACCGTGCTGCCCGGCAATGGCGGACTCGACGCACTCGCGCGCCGTCAGCGATCGGAACTGGACGTGGCGCAGTGGCTCGCGGAGCAGGGGATGCCCGTGATCGCGCCCAGCCCGATGGTGCCGCGTGAACCCGTTGAGCGCGACGGCTTCTCGATGACGTTCTGGCAGTTCGTATCCCAAGATCCGGACAAGGTGCCCGACTACGCGGTGAACTCCGAACGCGTCGCCGATCTGCACGCCGCGCTGCGCGACTACCCGGGCCCGCTGTCGTTTCTGTCTTCGGCAGAGCCCGATTTCGTCACCGACAGTTTGGCTCTGCTCGGTGACCGCCCCGATCTCCTCGGGCCCGCCGACCTCGATCGCGCCCGCCGCGAATGGACCGTCCTGGAACCGCTCGTGCGTTCGCGGGCGGCTTTTGAGCAGGCGTTCCCGGGGATCGATCTTCAGCCCATCCACGGTGATTCACCGCCCGCCAATATCTTCGCCGGGGTGGACGGTGACCTGTTCTCTGATTTCGAACTGGTCACCTTGGGTCCGATCGAATGGGATCTGGCCGCGCTCGGCCCTGACCTCGAAGCCGCCTACAACCGCGGTGCGCTGCGCAACGGCATGCGGCCGCTGGACGAGGGTGTCATGAAGTTCGTCAACGCCATCGGCATGCTGCGGGTGGTCGCCTATCTCGCGCTCGCACCGCAACTTCCGGTGCTGGTCGAGGTGATGAAACCGGCTGTCGATCAGTGGCGGTCCATGCCGTTCGCCGGTGGGCTCGCCACCTGAGCCGTTCGCCTTGACTTGGAGTGCACTCCAGGTCATAGCCTGTGCCGTACATCCTGACGATCTGAGGAGACCATCGTATGGACCTCGGCTTTCACATCCCGAACTTCGATATCGATGGCGGCACCGGTGCGATCGCCGGCGAGCTGGCCCGGGTGGGCGCGGCGGCCGAAGAAGCCGGCGCCACCTGGCTGTCGTTGATGGACCACTACTTCCAGATCCCGCCGACCGGCCTGCCCGCCGAGGCGAACATGCTCGAGGGCTACACCACGCTCGGCTACCTGGCCGCGCACACTTCGACCGTCGAACTCGGCCTGCTCGTCACCGGCGTCACCTACCGTCATCCCGGCCTGCTCGCCAAGATCGTCACCACCCTCGACGTGCTCTCCGGTGGCCGCGCCGCCCTCGGTCTCGGCGCGGCCTGGTTCGACCGTGAACACGAGGGCCTCGGCGTCCCGTTCCCCGCCATCTCCGAACGCTTCGAACGTCTCGAGGAGGCATTGCAGATCTGCGCCCAGATGTGGGACCCGGCCGACAACGGGCCCTTCACCGGCAAGCACTACCAGCTCACCGAAACCCTGTGCGCCCCACAACCACTGCACCGCCCGACCGTCCTCATCGGCGGCGGCGGCGAACGCAAAACCCTGCGCCTGGTCGCACAATACGGCGACGCCTGCAACCTCTTCGCCACCTCACCCGCCGAAGTAGCCCACAAACTCGACGTCCTGCGCAAACACTGCGACACCCTCGGCCGCGACTACGACACGATCCGCAAAACCGTCATGGCCGACCGCACCTACGCCACCCCCGAAACCCGCGACGAATTCGTCCGCACCATGGCCGAATACGCCGCCCTCGGCATCGACGCCGTCATGGCCATCCCCCTCACCGGCTCCCCAGCGAAGTGGATCGACGGCATAGCCCCGGTCGTCCCCCAATTCGCCGACCTCGGCTGAGGAGTGAGCTTTACCCGTCCGCCGCGGAATTGTCGGACCCCACCGGCATACTCGCGGTGAGACGCCCGCCAGGACGGTGCGGGCGCCGGGCGAAGGGGGGGCGACGGTGACCTACGACGATGCGGAGTGGCACTGCGATTCGGTGAGCGAGTTCGATCTGCCGGGTGAGGCGGCGGGCACTCATATCGGGATATTCATGGCGTGGCTCGTGCTGCACGACCTGGCGTCACCGGAGTATGCGCAGCGTGGGTGGGTGCTGCATGCCCGGACATCCACTCCCGGCGAATTCCTGTTCGCCTCCTGCTGCGGCCAGATCGACCCGGGCATGCTCACCGTCACCGGTAACGCCTTCATCGATGACGCCTACCGCGCCTACCTGCGCATGTACGACAACATCCCAGAGGTCGCCATCCACGACAACATGTACGCCGCGCCGGATACCTGGCAGCTCTACGACGCGGTGGCGCAGGAGATCGACGGGTTGTTCCAGGAATGGGTTCGCTACCGGGGCGGGTGAACACGGGCGCCGCCTGCGCGCCGGAGGCTCCGCAGTCCGCGTTCGGCAACCGGGTAGGGCAGTCCGGGGCGGACGGGGTGACGCGATTTACGCGAGCGAGTGCTCCTCGATGGCGGTCGTGAACCCTGTCCCGTTGATTTCCAAGTACAACTGGCGTTCGGTGATCGAGACCGTGGCGGTGGTGCGGCGGCCGAGGGTGGTGGCGGCAGATTCGATGAAGGGGCGGTCGAAGCTGTAGAGGGGGATGGATTCGGCATTGTGGATGCGTTTGCCGGTGAGGGCGGCCAACACTTTGGCAGGGTCGCGGTGGGTGTAGATGGCGACGCGGTCGGCGAGTTTGGCGGCGCGGTGGATGCGGTCGGCGTCGGGGGCGCCGATGTCGATCCAGGTGGTGAGGCGGCCGGTGAGGTCGCGGATGAGGACGGGCGGCTCGTCGGTGGAGGAGACGCCGCCGTCGCTGAAGGTGATGCCGTCGTCGTACTCGAGGCAGTAGGCGAGCACGCGGGTGAGCATGTATTCGGCGGTCTCGGAGGGGTGGCGCGCGACCCGCAACTCCAGGTCCTGGTAGACGCCGCGGTCGACGTCGGCCAGGTGGATGGTGAAGGTGTAGAGGGTTGCGCTGAGGGCCATGGGAGGAGCCTACGGTGGGCTCGGCGACGGTCGGCCATTGCGGGCGGGCGGAGTGAGGCACCCTGCGGGATCACCCGAGGTGATACGCCAACGTCACGCCCAGATTCACCCCCATGAGCACCAGCGCACCCCCTGCTTTCCCGAGATCGAGATCGTGCACCCGCAGGTGGGCGATGATCGCGCCGACGAAATGGAAGACGAGCCCGGCCGCCGCCGCCACACCGACGACCGGCAGCGCGAATCCGGCGAGCACACCCAGCCCACCGGCCGCGAACACCAACCCGATGGGGCGCGTCCACGACAGCGGCACCTGCACCTGCTCGGCCGCCGCCACCGTGACCGGATGACGGGTGAAGTTCATCCACGCCCCGCCGGCGCACAGCAGCGCGGTGAGGACGGTCGAGATCACGTACAGCGCGAACATCGGTGGCCTTTCTTCCTGTGATGGGATCTGCTTCCACCCTCGCCGCCACCGGTGTTGCCCGTCCAATACCTGCATCCATAACCTGATGGCATGGATGTCGACACCAGGTTGCTGCGGTACTTCGCGGCGGTCGCCGAGGAGGGCAACCTCACCCGCGCGGCGCAGCGGCTCTACGTGTCGCAACCGTCGTTGACCAAGCAGATCCGCCGCCTGGAGGAACTGCTCGGGGTGTCGCTGTTCGTGCGCTCGCGCACCGGAATGGGGCTCACCGAAGCGGGCAATGCGCTCGCGCGTTCGGTGCCGCCGCTGCTGACCGATTGGCAGCGTGCGGTCACGGAGGTGAAAAATGCTGCGGCCGAGCAGGATCGAGTGCTGCGCGTCGGGTTTCTCGCCAGCGCCGCCAACGAGGCCACGCCGGACATCATCGCCGCGTTCGGCGAAACGCGTCCCGGTTGGCGGGTGGAGATGCGGCAGAGCTCATGGTGGGATCCGACGGCCGGGCTCGCGGCGGGCGAGGTCGATGTGGCATTACTGCGTGTGCCGTTCCCCGATCAGCACGCCTGGGGTGTGGAGGTGCTGCTGACCGAACTGCGCGGCGTCATGCTGCCCAGCACCCACCCGCTCGCCGGCGCCGAGGTCATCGCTTTCGAGCAGCTGTGGGATGAGCCGTTCATTTCCGCACCGGAGGCGACCGGCGCGTGGCGCGATTACTGGCTCGCGGTCGAGGAACGCCAGGGGCATCCGGTGCGCATCGGCGCCGTCACCGAGCACACCGACGAATGGCTCAGCGCCATCGCCAATGGTTACGGCGTCGCGCTCGCACCGGAATCGGCCGCGCGCTACTTCCAGCGACCGGGCGTCGTGTACCGCCCGGTCACGGGCATCGCGCCGACGCAGGTCGCGGTCGCGTGGGATCGGGCCCTGGCGTCGTCGGCGGTGCACGACTTCGTCGCCTGCTGCCTGCGCTTTCGTCAGGACTGAGTAGTGAATCGGCACAAAAGAGGTCCGGCCCACCGCCGGTCTCGTTAAGCTGCGAGCCACTGAGACGGATCCGTCTCGAGGCGGCGCCGCCCGCCACCGCTCGACACCGAGGACCCCGATGCGCTTCACCCTCGCCGCACTGCTCGCGCTGGCCCTGGTTCCCGCGGCGGCCGTTCACGCGGCCCCCGACGCCGGTGCGCAGTACGTGGCGCTCGGCGATTCGGGCGCCGCGACCGCCGGGGTGGTCGACGTCGATCCGACAGCGCCGCTGCGGTGCGTCCGGTCGAATTCGAACGCACCGACGCTGGTGGCCCGGCAACTCGGTCTCGAACTGGACGACCGGACATGCAGCTCAGCGAAGCTCCCCGACCTCGCCGGTTCACAAGCCCCCGGTGTCGCACCGCAATTCGAGGCGCTCGGCCCGAACACCGAGATCGTGACCCTGCACGTCGGTGCCAACGACGCGAACATGACGAAATACATCCTCGGCTGCCACGCCCGGTTCGCGACCGGCGGCTGCGCGGCCGCCCCGGATCCGCAGTGGGACGCCGACATCGACGCCATCGCCCCCGCCTACGCCGCGGCCCTGGACGAGATCTCGCGCCGCGCACCGCACGCCACGATCATCGTCGACGGCTGGCCGACCTACCTGGGCGCAACGAGCTGCCCGGCCATGCTCGGCCTGAACGACGCCGACGCGCCCTACATCCAGTCGAAGTTCGCCCGGCTCAACGCCGTCGTCGCCCGCGAGGCCACCGCGCACGGCGCCTTCTACGTCGACACCGTCGCCGCCTCGCCGCGCGCGGGCATGTGCGCCGATCCGGCGGTGCGCTGGTTCGATCCGGTCGTCGCCGACCAGACGTTGCTGCCCTACCATCCGACGCTCGCCGGCCACCGCGGCGTCGCCGAACTCGTCACCGCCGCGATCACCGCGTCCGGCGCGCTCGCCCGCTGAACCGACTCGAAGGACCCTCGACGATGAGGCTGACCACCGCTGTCCTGACCGCCGCCGCCCTGTGCCTGCTGAGTCCGGGCGTCTCCACCGCCGCCCCCGCCCAGCCGACGCCGCGCCCCTCGGTGCAGGCCGTCGAAGACGCGTTGACCTGCACCGGCGACCCGCGCACCGGCCCCACACCGTTGCTGCTGCTACACGGCACCACCTCGACCCCGACGGCCAACTGGTCTTGGAACTGGGACCGCTACCTGGACGCGCAGGGTTGGGCGCACTGCGATCTGCGGTCGCCCGACAACGCCAACAGCGATATCCAGGTCAACGGCGAATACGTCGCCCGCGCGATCGGCATTCTGGCCGAGCGCGCCGGCCGGCCGATCTCGATCCTGGGGCACAGTCAGGGCGGGATGGTGGCGCGCTGGGCGTTCGCCTTCTTCCCGGAAACCCGGGCGCTGGTCGACGACTATGTCGGCCTCGCCTCGTCGAACCACGGCTCCCGCAACCCGATCCAGGACTGTCACAGCACCAAGGAATGCTCGGCGGCCCGCTGGCAGCAGACCGCGGGCTCGAACTTCCTCACCGCCCTCAACCGTGACACCGAGACGTTCCCGCAGATCGACTACACCGTCGTTGCCACCACCCTCGACGAAATCGTTGTGCCCTACACCTCGGCCTACCTCGCCGCCGGACCGAATGTGACCAATATGGCCGTGCAGGATCTGTGCCCCGGCCGTGTGGTCGAGCATTTCGGCATGGCATACGACAACACGGCATTTCAGGTGGCCATCGATGCCTTCACCCATGACGGCCCGGCGGTGGTCGACCGGGTCGGACGGTCCAGCTGCGGGCAGATGCTGATGCCCGGCGTCGACCCGGCCGTGTTCGTGCAGAACACCGCGATGGCATTGAACGTCACCGTCCAGTCGACATTGTCGTCGCCGCGTCTCGACGCGGAACCACCGCTCATGCCGTACGCGCGCTGACCGCGCCTACATGTGCGGCCAGTCCGCCGGGACCATCCGTTTAGCCTGCACCAGGCGGATTTTCGCCTGATGCCGGATCGGGCAGTTGGTGGTCAGGCAGTGCCGATGCTTCTGCATCACCAGATGCGCGGTGGTCACATCCATCACCGGTAGGCGGGCGTGGCCGAGCAGCGGTTCCAGCATGGCTTCGGTGATCATTCGAAGGTCTCCAGATTCTTCAGCGGCCAGCGGGCATAGACGTGGAACGGGTCCAGCGTGATCACGTCCACCAGTTGCTCGAGAGCACGGAATGCGTGATCGAGATGGATCAGTGACGGCACGAACAGCGCTTCGGCGCGGTAGCGGCGAATGGCGTCGGCGGTATCGGATTCCCAGAACGAAGGCCCGGGCCCGAACACCAGCAGCGGCCGATGCAACCGGTAACCCAGGCGCGTGGCCAGCCGCTGCATGCGGGTGTCGTCCCAGCTCGTGCAGGTCGCCGACTCGTACCGAAACCGGATGAGCCCCAGCGCGACCGGTGTATCGTCGTCCACATCATCCTCACGATTCGTTGGGTGCCACCAGGGCCGGGGCGAGGGGCAATCGCCATCCGCAACCCGCGCTCCACGGCATCGTGCAGATGTCTGTTCCGGGCATTCGCAGGGGGCACATCCCCCGGAACAGCTGGCCCGGCCCTGGTGACCGGCGTCAGGTAAACACCCCTCTGCCAGCGGATTCCAGTTTCTGGGGGGTGCACAGAAGTATCCTGAGATGGCCGTTCGTCAGCGGGGCGTGTTCCATCCACCACGGGCTGCCAAGCCATCCACACGGGGAAGGTGAACGATGATCGACCAGCCGGTGCCGACCAACATTCCGCGCAGGCACCTCGGTTGCCAGTTGAGGGAAATACGCCAGGGCGCGGGGCTGTCCATCGAGAACATGGCGAGGTTGCTCGGGCGTGGGGCGACAACGATCCAGCGCCTGGAGACGGGTACGGCAAGTACGATCCGCATGAGCGACGTCGAAGGAATCTGTCAGTTCAGCAATGCCGAGGACGAGCTGCCGAGGCTGAAGCGACTGGTCGCTGAGATCGAAGCCGCCGACGACGGTCTATGGCATATGGATCACGATGATCGATACGAAAACTTCGCCACTTACCTGAGCTTGGAGGCCAGCTCTACCACCATGACTCAGTATCAGGGTGTTTTGTGTCCAGGTCTGCTCCAAACGCCGGACTACGCACGGGCGCTGGCAAGGATGTCTGCTATGGATCCCGAAGAGGTCGAACTCTCGGCCCAGGTTCGAGCCACGCGACAACGGCGCCTCACGCGATCACGCGATCCGTTGAACCTTGACGTCATCATCGAGGAGTCGGTGCTACGGCGAGTGGTCGGTAGCCCGGCCTTGATGGCTGACCAAGTAAGAAAGCTCGCAGATGTCCCGGCGAACGTGCAGTTGCGGGTGGTGCCGATCGGCGCGCCGTACCCGCATTCCCAGCTCGTCGCGGCGTACGTGATCCTCGAGCCAGTCGGTGAGCAACCAGTGGTGCACGTCGAGCAGATGAGCGGATGCCTGTTCTACAGTCGGCCGGAAACGGTCATGGAGTATCGCCGTGCACATGCCGCTGCACAGCGAGTAGCGCTGTCGGTGTCCGACAGCAAGCTGCTGTTGAGAAGAATCGCAGCAGACCATGCGAGGGCAGCGGCTGCTTCGAGGACGCGTAGCGGCTCCAGTGCGCCTGGCGTTCGACCAGCGGTGAATGTGACGAGGTGATGCGACGTTGCCGTAAGTTTCGGTGCGCGGTGGTTCAAGTCCACTAAGAGCGCACACCGAACAGTGAATGCGTCGAAGTAGCCCACCTCCCCGCAGACCACGTCGCCGTCCGAGACTCCAAGAACCCCACCGGCCCAGCCCTCATCTTCACCCCCACCGCCTGGGACTCCTTCCTCACCCGAACCCGCACAGGCAGCCCCACGAGGGAGACATGAGACCGGCCCCATCGCCGTGTCGCCAGTCCCACGTCTCCCTCGTCAAAAAGGCGAGTGGTACATGAGGCAGTGGATATCGGTGTGTCGGCGGCGTCATGTACCACTCATCGGTGTGGGGCGGGCTAGCTTCCTGCCGGGAGGACGGGCTGGGCGCTGGGGGAGAGGCGGCCGACTATGGCGGGGGCCTGGTGGATGAGGGTGTTGTTGGTTAGGGCTTCTAGCATGAAGAGGGCGAAGTCGGTGCGGCGGGTGGTGTTGGTGGCGAGGGCGGGGTCGCCGACGTGGGGGCGCCAGATGGGGAGGCCTTGGCTTTCGCCTTCTTCGAGGTCGCTGGCGCGGACGAGGGTCCAGGGGCGGTCGCTGGCGTAGATGCGGCGGGCGGCCTCGACCTGGTCGTCGATTTCGACCGCGCGGACCAGGCGGGCCAGCCAGGTGGTGATCCGGACGATGGTCTTGAACTGCCAGGTGTAGGTGTCGTTCTCGTCGCGGGCGACGTGCCAGCCGCACGAGAAGATCAGGCGGGCATGGGGTTCGGCGTAATCGAGGACGGCCTGTGCGGTACCCGACGAGTACTGCTGGATTCCCCACGGTGCCAGCACGGTCAGGACGCCGTCGCAGCCGGCCACCGCCGTGCGGATCACCTCGCGGTCGTTGGTGGGGCCGGGGACGATGGTGATGCGGTCGGCGTACTCGGCCAGCTTCGGCACGCTTTTTTCGCGGCAGACGCCGACGACTTCGTAACCCCGATCCAGAGCGTGGCGCACCATGTACTGCCCGAGCTTGCCCGAGGCGCCGACAATGCACACCTTCCGGATCTGATCCGTGCTCATGTCCGCACTCCTGCCTGTCATTGTGAGACTTACGTTGTAAGTCAGGGTAGACTTACGATGTAAGTGCGTCAAGGGTGGAGGAGTGGGATGGCCGAACAGGGCACGCGCCGGAAGCGAACGGATCGGGCGCCGCTGAGCAGGGACCGGGTGATCGCGGTCGCGGTGCGGCTGGCCGACGAGAAGGGTGAAGCCGGGGTCACGATGCGGGCGGTCGCGGCCGGGCTGGGCGTGGAGGCGATGTCGCTCTACAACCATGTGCGCGGTCGCGACGACATCCTCGACGGGATGGTCGACGCGGTGTTCGGCGAGATCGACCTCCCCGCCGCGGGCCCGGACTGGAAGGTTGCGATGCGCGAGCGCGCCCACTCCACCCGGGCGGCATTGCGGCGGCATCGCTGGGCCGTCGGCCTGATGGATTCCCGCAGCCATCCGGGCCCGGCCACGTTGCGTCACCACGATGCCGTACTCGGAGTGCTGCGTGCGGGCGGCTTCTCGACAACCATGGCCGCCCATGCGTTTTCGGTGATCGACAGCTACATCTACGGTTTCGTGCTCCAGGAACTGAGCCTGCCGTTCAGCAACCGCGCCGAACTCGACGAAGTCGCCACCGGCATCCTGACCGAAGCGCCCGTCGATGAGTACCCGCATTTGGCCGAACTCATTGCCGACCAAGCTCTCCGGCCGGACTACTCCTACGCCGACGAATTCGAGTTCGGACTCACGCTGATCCTCGATGCGTTACATCCCGACGAGGAGTAGCCCGCGTTAGGCTCGGGCCACCATGCCCGATTTGTACGGAATCAATCACCTCACGCTGTCCACTTCCGACCTCGACCGATTGGTGCGCTACTACACCGAAATGCTGGGAGCGCGGCTCGCTTTCGAGCGCGCGGCTACCACCGGCGATCCACGGATCGCGGTCCTGGATGTCGGCGGCGCCGATCACTTGATGATCGTCGAAACCGAGAGCGCCACGCCGGCCGAGCTCGATCCGCTGGGCCGGGCGGGGTGGGGGCTGCGAGTGGGCAGTTACGAGAGTTTGGTGCAGGTCCGGGAACGGCTCCTCGGCGCCGGGTGGCCGGCTGGGGAGATCGAGACCTTGCCGACGCAATGGACGATCACGGCGCGCGACCCGGATGGGCGGCCGGTGGATATCCGCGCGCATCGCCCTCGCCCAGCGTCGGGCTGATTCGCTGGGATTCGTCGGTAATAGACCGCGTCCAGGGACTCCGGACGTGCGGTGATTGCCGCGCCGGCTGTCGTGCCCCGCCGGCTGTTGTGCCCCGACCGGCTGTTTTGTCGCGCCGGCCTGCCGCCCTTAGCCGCCGCAGCTGTCGTGCCGCCCCTAGCTGCTGCAGCCGCCCGGCCGCCCGCAGCCGTGGTGCCGCCCGGTCGGCGCAGCCGTCGTGTCGCCGCATCCGCCGTAGCGTCGCTGCTGCCGCGCCGGGGCGCAACCGTGCCGCCCAAGAGCCGGTCGATGCCGCCCGATCTGCCGTGCCGCCCCAGCTGCTGCGGCCGTTGTGCCGCCCAGCCGCCGCAGCTGCCGTGCAGCCGCAGCGTAGGGCGGCACCGCGCCGAACAGACCGTCAGTGGTCGGCCGACGGCTGCGGCGGGCGGCCGTCGGGGCCGACCGGCGGCGGGCACGGCTTGCCGTCGGCGCCAATCGGCGGGGGCAGTGGCTTGCCGTCCGGGCCCAGCGGGGGCGGCAGCGGCCGGCCGTCGGGGCCCAGCGGCGGGGGCGGGCAGCCATTGCCCGGGACGCCGGACAGCACCACCCCGGCGTCGATCGGCGCGGCCGAGGCCGATCCGGTGGCGAACGCACCGAAACCGGCGATTGCGGCCGCCGCGATGACGCTTGCAGTCCGAAGTTTCATGTCGAATTCCTCACTCGAATGACGTTGTCGTACAACGTTTTGGACGCATCAGGGGCCGCTCGGTTCCCGGCGGAGAGGGAATGTGATCGCAATCACTCAGCCGTCGGCGTGGTGCCTTCGCGTTCCCGGCAGGAACATGTGCGCCGACGCCGCGGTTGTCCGAGACGACTGCGACGAAACGAGGAGACCATGAACAAGCCCGCGGACCCGGCCTACCACTGGAACGGCGACGACCTGGATCTGGACGCCTACCTGTCCCGGATCGGGTTCGCGGGCGAGCGCGCACCGACCCTCGCGACACTGCGGGAGCTGGTGGCCGCGCACACCACCTCGATTCCGTTCGAGAATCTGGAGGCGGTGCTGGGCCGGCCGGTGCCGCTGGATGTCGAATCCTTGCAGGACAAGCTGGTCCGGCGTCGTCGTGGCGGGTACTGCTACGAGAACGTCGGGGTATTCGCGGCGACGCTGGAACGGCTCGGATTCGGCGTCACCGGGCTCAGTGGTCGCGTGACGATGGGCTCGGGCGGGCTGCGTCCGGCAACGCACGCTCTGCTGCGCGTCACCGCCGCCGATGACGATCGGGTCTGGATCGTGGACGTCGGATTCGGGGCCGGGCCGGCAGCGCCGTACGAACTCGCCGATTCCGGCGGCGAATTCACCCTGGGGGAGTGGAGATTCCGTCTCGAGCGCGGTGAGGGTGAGCTCGGCAGCGAATTGTGGACGCTGCACCAATTCGCCCGCGACGGCTGGGTCGACCGCTACACCTTCACCCTGAACCCGCAATACCGCATCGATTTCGAAGTGGGCAACCATTTCGTCTCCACCTCACCGCGCTCCCCGTTCACCCAGCGCCCCTTCGTCCAGCGCTTCCACCCCGCCGCCCACCACATTCTCGACGGCGCCACCTGGACCACCGAATACCCCGACGGCACAAGCGAATCCCGTGACGTGGAACTCGCCGAATTGCCGAAGGTGCTGACAGAAGTATTCGATATCGAACTCACCGATGACGACGCGCAGGCGGTGATTTCCGCTCCTTGGACCCAGCGCGCTTGACAGCGCAGTGGGGTACGCCGCTCGATCTTTTGCGACGGCGTGCCACGGGGCCAGGGGGGCAAACCTCCAGCCTGATCGAAAGTCCGGACCGCCCGATTGGTGGGGGAATATCCGCTTTCTGCCGGGCGGTCCGGCAGGCTCCGTGCGGTAGTGGGGATTCCCGCGCCCCGCTGCGGCGCCCGGTACGGCATCCGGCGCGCCGCGCCAACCGCAGGCCCGGTCGGATCGCCCGTATCTCGCTACCCTCGGGCGGGTGCGTACCGATCGGAAAGTCATCGTGTTACTGGCCGCCGTCGCATTGTTGTCCGCGGGATGCTCGTCGGGGCCGGAACAGCCCGACACCGTGGCCGGCGAGTTCGTCGAGGCTCTGAACAGGGACGATCTGCCTGCGGCGGCGGCGCTGACCGATAATCCGGCGCAGGCGGGGGACGCGCTGCGCGGGCTGTACGAGGGGTTGGGGTCGGAGGTGGTGTTCCGGGTCGACAGTGCCGACGACGACCGGTTCACCCTCGCCGCCACCTGGAAGCTCGGCAAGGACGGCAAAAATGAATGGACCTACACCACCACGGGTACCGCTGCCGAATCCGGTGATGACTGGAAGATCGACTGGAACCCGGCGACGGTCGCGCCCGGCCTGGAGAAGGGGCCGCTGAGTTACGCGCCGGTGTATCCGGACCCCGCGCGGGTGCTCGACGCGAGCGGGGGCGAACTCATGACCGAGCAGGTCGTCACCCTGGTGAACCTCGCGCCCGGCGCCGACACCGCCGCCGTCGCCGCGCTGCTCGCCCCGCTGGCGCCCACCATCACCGCCGAATCGCTGAACGCCGACCTCGCCGCTGCCGCAGGCAAATCCATCACGCCGATCACCCTGCGCGCCGGCGATATCGCGCCGATCCAGGAGGCCCTGGCCGCGACGCCCGGCGTCACCTTGGCCCCGCAGACCAGGCTGCTGACCACCGACAAATCGCTGTCCGCGCCGACGCTGTCCGGCCTCAACGAACTGTGGCAGCAGCGCGCCGACGAGGCCGCGGGCTGGGCCGTGCACGCACAGACACCGCAGGGCACCGAACGCGTCGCGGGCCAGGATCCCCGCCCGGCCGCCGACATCACCACCACCCTCGATATAAATCTCCAGCACGCGGCCGAGGCGGCGCTGGCGCCGATCGCCCAGCCGGCCGCGGTCGTCGCTCTCCAGCCGTCGACGGGCAAGGTCGTGGCCGTCGCCCAGAACGAGGCCGCCGACGCGCAGGGGCCGATCGCGCTGACCGGGCTGTATCCACCCGGTTCGACGTTCAAGACGGTGACGGTGTCGGCGGCGCTCGCGAACGGCGCCGTCACCCCGGACACCGTGCTGCCCTGCCCGGGCGAGGCGAATATCGAGGGCCGCCGCATCCCCAACGACGACAAATTCGACCTGGGTGAGGTACCGCTGCACACCGCTTTCGCCCGCTCCTGCAACACCACCATGGCGCGGCTCGCGGTGAACCTGCCGCCGAACGCGCTCACCGACACCGCCGCGCAGCTGGGCCTCGGCATCGACTACGTCACTCCCGGCCTCACCACCGTCACCGGCTCGGTCCCGCCCGCGGACACCCCCGCCGAACGAGTCGAATCGAGCATCGGCCAGGGCACCGTTACCGCCTCGCCGTTCGGCATGGCGCTGGTCGCGGCCTCGCTCGCGCACGGGAGCCCACCGGCGCCGATGATCGTCGCGGATGCGCCAGGCGTCGCAGATCGGACACCGCCACCGCTGCCCGCGGGCGTGGCCGAGCAGGTGCGCACCATGATGCGCGAGACGATCACCGCGGGCACGGCCACCCAGCTCGCCGACATCCCCGGCCTGCTCGGCAAGACCGGCACCGCTGAATACGGCGACAACTCTAGTGCGCACGGCTGGTTCGTCGGCATCGACGGTGATCTGGCGTTCGCGGTGTTCGTGGCGGACGCGGGCAGTTCCGCCCCTGCCGTGGAGGCCGCGGGACGCATGCTGCGCGGGAGTCGCTGACCAGGGCTGAGGCGGCCGGGCTCCGAGGCCCGCAAAGGAACCGCGCGTTCCGGCGCGTCGCGCGGCGTGTCGAGCTGAATTCGCACCCATCCGGCACGGTGCCGGTGCCGTGCTCGCAGGTGGCGGGGTAGTGGGGAGCGCCGGCGGCGAGTGAGGGGTGTATCAGTGGCCGGTGCGGCCCGCACGCCAGCTACACTCGTGCCGAACGCGCGAGCGGTCAAGTACGCGATTTGTCACATTTCGAGAAGGTTCGGAGTAGGCGCCATCGATACCGGTCAGTTGATCGCGGAGCATTACCGCCTGGTCGAGCGGATTGGTAGCGGCGGCACAGGCGTAGTTTGGCGTGCCATCGACGAGCGCTTGCAGCGATCGGTCGCGGTCAAGCAGATCCACATCAAACCCAGTCTGCCCGAGGCGGAACGCGATGTGCTGCGCCAGCGCGCCATCCGGGAAGCGCGCAACGCGGCCAGGTTCCAGCATCCGAACGCGATCGTCGTCTTCGACATCACCGAACACAACGGCGACCCGTGCCTGGTGATGGAATACCTGAAATCGCGCAGCCTCGCCCAAGTGCTGTCGGCGCAGGGCGCGGTGCCGTTGAACCAGGTCGCGCGCATCGGCGAACAGGTCGCCTCGGCGCTGATCGCGGCGCATCAGGCCGGAATCGTGCACCGTGACGTCAAACCCGGCAATGTGCTGCTCGACGACCACGGCACCGTGAAGATCACCGACTTCGGCATCTCGCGCGCCGCGGGCGATGTGACTCTCACCGAAACCGGCCTGATCTGCGGTACCGCCGCCTATCTCGCGCCGGAGGTGGCGCGCGGCGCCGACCCGACGCCCGCCGCCGACGTTTTCGCCCTGGGCGCCACCCTCTTTCACGCCCTCGAAGGCGAACCGCCTTACGGCGCAAGCTCGAACCCGCTGGCCGTGCTGTACGCAGCGGCCAACGGGCAGGTCAGCGAGCCGCGCAATGCCGGTCCCGCAACCGATTTCCTGCTGCAACTGCTGAGCCCGCAGCCCGAGGACCGGCCCACCATGCGGATGGCGCGCGATCAGCTCGCCGCCTTCGCCGACGCCGGCGAGGACGCGGTGCCCGCCGGATTCGTCCCGGCCAGTGAGGCCTACGGCCGCCGCAACGGCGACGGCGCCACCGAGGTGGTCGCCACCCGCGCGTTGCGTTCCCGCGCCGCGGCCGCTGGCCCGGCCACCGAACGTCAGCCCGCGCCGCGGCGCAGTTCGGTCGCGGTGGATACCGCCGCGCATCGCCCGGTGGAGCCCGCGCGCGATCATCCCGAGACCGCGGCCCATCCGCGCACCACCACCCAGCCACGCCCGGCCTCACCGGCTGCGGGCAAACGACGGGCCGTGCTCATCGGCGCCCTCGTCGGTGCGGTGGTGGCTGTGTCGGCGCTGCTGGTGAGCGCCTTCAACAGCGCCGACGACGACTCCTCACCGCAGGCCTCGGCCTCGTCGGTGGCCACCGCGCCCTCGGGCGATCCGAGCACCTCGGCGGCGGTGCCGCTGCTCGGGCAGACCCCGAGCGTCGGCGGCAAGGTCACCGATATCGGCGCCGCCGGGCAGCTGGTCGAGCGGTTCTACAGCGACCCGGAGAGCTCCTGGTCGCTGCTGACACCCGCCGCCCAGAAGGTCTACACCGACCAGCAAGGTTTCCGGCAGTACTGGAGCGCCGACGGCCGCACCATCCAGAGCTTCGGCCGCATTTACGCCCCCAACGGCGTCAACGCAGACGGCTCGGTCGACATGCGCGTCACCGGCCTCACCTACGGCGGCCAGAGCAAGAACCCCAGCCTGCGCATCATCGACGCCGGCGGTGGGCGGCTGCTCATCGACAGCGACACCCGGTAGGGGTCGCGGCGCGCGATAACGCGGCCGAACTATCCGTGCAGCGCGTTCGACGCCATCGTCGCAAGCAGCCGTAGCGAATCCGCGCTGGGCGATCCCGGTTCGGTGGTGTGGGCGATGAGGGCCTGGTCCGGATCGTCGGGCAGGCGCAGGGTTTCGAAACCGAGATCGAGCCGACCCACCACGGGGTGCAGGTAGACGTAGCGGCCGTGGGTCTTGTCCTTCAACTCGTGCCGATCCCAGTGCCCGCGGAAATCCGGTGCGGTGGCGCAGAGTTCGTCGACCAGTTCGGTGATGCTCGGGTCGGCCGGATGCCGGGACAGGTCCAAACGCAGATAGGCCACCACATCGGCGGCTTTACCCGGCCAATCCTCGTACAACGCGCGGATGCCCTCGTCGAGAAACACCAACCGGGCCAGATTGCGTTCCCGCGGTGGCAGTGCACCGAAATCGGTGATCAGGGCCGCTGCCATGGCGTTCCAGGCGAGCACGGTGGTGCCGCGCCCGACGATATAGGCGGGCACGTCGGTCACCGCATCCAGCAGCCGCGACAGCCCGGGGCGCACCCGCTGCCGCTCCAGCGGATCGGTACCCGACCAGGGCCGGGCCAGCCGATACAGATGATCGCGCTCCACCGGATTCAATCGCAGCGCGCGGGCGACCGAATCCAGCACGGACTCCGAAAAGTGCAGGGTGCGGCCCTGTTCCAGGCGCACGTAATGGTCGACGCTGACCCCGGCCAGCAAGGCCAGCTCCTCCCGGCGTAATCCGGGAACGCGCCGCCGGCCACCGTGCTCGGGGAGCCCGACCTGCTCTGGGCGTAGCCGCGCGCGCCGGGAACGCAGGAATTCACCGAGTTCAGCCCGTCGATCCAAGGTCATGGGGTCCAGTATCGCGGTGCGGCGGCGTCCATGCCTGGTCATCGGATGCCCAGGCTCGACCAGCACTGTTTACCGGGTGCCGGACGCCGGACAGTGGTGGTCGAACCGGAACCGCTCCGGTGCGAAAGGAAGAAAACGAACATGAGCACCACTCGCGCATTCGGCGACACCGGCATGAACCTCACCCCGCTCGGTCTCGGGACCTGGGTGATGGCCGGTGCGGGCTGGGAGTATTCCTGGGGCGCGACCGAGGACGCGGATTCGATCGCCGCCATCCGGCATGCGGTGAGCTCCGGCCTGAACTGGCTCGACACGGCACCGGCCTACGGCCTCGGACACGCGGAGGAACTTGTGGGCCGCGCTCTGGCGGACATCCCCGAATCCGACCGCCCCTACATCTTCACCAAAACCGGCCTGATCTGGGGCGAGGGCGATGACCGGAGCGGACCGCCGCGGCGGGTCATGCGACCGGAGATCGTGCGCGCCGAACTCGAGAACTCGCTGCGCCGGCTGCGCGTCGACCACATCGACCTGTACCAGGTGCATTGGCCGGACACCGGCGCGATCTTCGTCTACGGCGAGGAGGGCCGGGCAGGTGAGCACGCCACCCCGCTCGAGGAGTACTGGCAGCTCATGGCGGATCTGAAGAAGGAAGGTAAGGTGCGCGCGATCGGGCTGTCCAATCACGACCTGGCCCAGCTCGCCACCGCGGAGTCGATCGCCCACGTCGACGCCATCCAGCCGCCGTTCTCCGCGATCAACCGGTCGGCGGCTCCGGAGATCGCCTGGGCGCGCGACAACGGCACCGGCGTGATCGTCTATTCACCGCTGCAATCGGGCCTGCTGACCGGTGCGTTCACCGCCGAGCGCGCCCGCACCCTCGGCGCCGACGACTGGCGCGCTGCCCATGCCGATTTCACCACCGGTCTCACGGCCAACCTGGCGCTGGTCGAAGCGCTGCGACCGATCGCGGCCAGGCATGGCGTCACCGTCGCCGAGGTGGCCCTGGCCTGGGCCACCTCCTGGTCCGGGGTGACCGGTGCGATCACCGGAGCACGTACGGCAGCCCAGATCGATGGGTGGATCGGCGCGTCGTCGCTGCGGCTGACCGATCAGGACCTCGCCGAGGTCGCCGCGGCGCTCACCGCCACCGGAGCCGGGACCGGGCCGATACGGCCGTGACCGGCCCATCGTCGCCGGGTCGTTCCCCCCGGGCACCCGCGGCGATCGACGACCACCAGCAGCGCTGCCGTCCCACCGCATCGAAGGAGCACCGCATGACCTTGTTCGTGATCGCCGAATTCCGCGCCACGCCGGGACGGGAAGACCGGCTGCGCACGGCCCTGGAAGCGATGATCGAACTATCGCTGGACGAACCGGGCTGTCTGGCCTACCACCCGTACTCCGATCCCAATGATCCGGCGCGGATGGTGCTGGTCGAACAATGGACCGGAGCGCGGGCGCTGGACGAGCATTTCACCACCGCCCACTTCCAGCACGTGCGCGCGGTGCTCGACCAGGTGCTGGCCGAGCCGATGACGATCCACCGGCTGGTCCCGGCCTGAGGGTACCGGGCCGGAGGCACCCGGCAGGTGCGGTCCGGCCCGCGGACGGCCTGCGTTTCGTCGCCACCGACGTGTCGTGGTCCTCGGGTGACGGGCCGGAGGTGTCTGGCCCTGGCGAGGCGCTGGCCTTGGCGATGGTCGGCCGCACGGCCGCGCTCGACGACCTCACCGGCGAGGGCGTCGCGGAGCTGCGCCGCCGCTGCGCTCGAGAACAGGCGGGGCCAGGATCCCGAGGTCGCTGGGCCAGTGCCTGCCGCCCGGCTTGTGTGCTGATGTCGCGGATGCCGAGCGGTGGCCGGTGAGCCTACGACCCGTGGTGCGGACGTCGTGACGTGCCGATTCGGACGACGGTGTGGGGCCCGGCGCACACTGGGCAGCCCGCGAGGATAACCGGTGGCGTCCGACCATTAGGCTGGTAGAGGCAACTTTCCCGTTGCGAACCCGCTGGAGACAAGGATCGACACCGATATGACATCCCGCATCGAGCTCGCCCGCGTCGATTTGCGCGGTCGTACTCCCTCCGCTGCCGAGCTGCGCACCGCGCTGCCGCGCGGGGGAGTCGACGTGGACTCGGTGCTGCATCAGGTGCGTCCGGTGGTCGAGGCGATCCGCGACCGTGGCGTGGCCGCGGCACAGGAATTCAGCGAGAAGTTCGACGGGGTCGTCCCGCCCGCCGTGCGCGTGCCCGAGGCCGAACTGGCCGCCGCGCTCGACAAGCTCGACCCGGCCGTGCGGGCCGCGCTCGAGGTCGCCATCGAACGCACCAGGACCGTGCACGCCGATCAGCGGCGCACCGACACCGTCACCGAGGTAGTGCCCGGCGGCACCGTCACCGAGCGGTGGGTTCCGGTCGAGCGGGTCGGGCTGTACGTGCCGGGCGGCAACGCGGTCTACCCGTCCAGCGTCGTGATGAACGTGGTCCCGGCGCAGGCCGCGGGCGTGGAATCGCTGGTGGTGGCCTCGCCGCCGCAGGCCCAGTTCGGCGGACTGCCGCACCCGACCATCCTGGCCGCGGCGCGACTGCTCGGCGTCGACGAGGTGTGGGCGGTCGGCGGCGCGCAGGCCGTGGCCTTGCTGACCTACGGCGGCACCGACACCACCGGTGAGCAGCTGGCGCCGGTCGACATGATCACCGGCCCCGGCAATATTTACGTCACCGCCGCCAAGCGGCTGTGCCGCGGTCTGGTGGGTATCGACGCCGAGGCGGGCCCCACCGAGATCGCCATCCTCGCCGACTCCACCGCCGATCCGGTGCACGTGGCCGCCGACCTGATCAGCCAGGCCGAACACGATGTGCTGGCCGCCAGCGTGCTGGTCACCGACAGCGTCGCCCTCGCCGACGCCGTCGACGCCGCGCTCTCGGCGCAGCTGACGGTGGTCAAGCACGCGCACCGGGTCACCGAGGCGCTCACCGGCGCCCAGTCCGGCACGGTGCTGGTCGACGACATCGAACAGGGCCTGCGCGTGGTCAACGCTTACGCCGCCGAACACCTCGAGATCCAGACCGCCGACGCCCCGGCCGTGGCCGCGCGGGTGCGCAGTGCGGGTGCGGTGTTCGTCGGCGCGTATGCCCCGGTCAGCCTGGGTGACTATTGCGCGGGCTCCAACCACGTGCTGCCCACCGCGGGCTGTGCGCGGCACTCCTCGGGCCTGAGCGTGCAAACCTTCCTGCGCGGCATCCACGTCGTGGAGTACACCGAGGCGGCATTGAAGGACGTCGCCGGTCACGTGGTGGCGCTGGCCAATGCCGAGGATCTGCCCGCCCACGGGCAGGCCGTGCAGGCGCGGTTCGAGGCGCTGTCGTGAGCGCCGTGCCCGGTGCGCGCATCGGCCTGGCGGATCTGCCGCTGCGGGACAACCTGCGCGGCAAGAGCCCCTACGGCGCGCCCCAGCTGACGGTGCCGGTGCAGCTCAACACCAACGAGAACCCGCACCCGCCCAGCCGTGCCCTGGTCGACGACGTCGCCGAAGCCATCCGCGCCGCCGCCGCCGACCTGCACCGCTATCCCGACCGCGATGCCGTCGCCCTGCGCACCGATCTGGCCGCCTACCTGACCAGGCAGACCGGCGTGGCGGTGGATGCGAGCAACGTGTGGGCGGCCAACGGCTCCAACGAGATCCTGCAACAGCTGTTGCAGGCCTTCGGCGGGCCGGGACGGCGCGCGCTCGGCTTCGTGCCCTCGTACTCGATGCACCCGATCATCTCCGAGGGCATCGACACCGAATGGATCGAAGCCAAGCGGTCCGCCGATTTCTCCCTCGATATCGACACCGCGCTGGCCGCCATCGCCGAACGCCGGCCCGACGTGGTGTTCGTGACCAGCCCGAACAACCCCACCGGGCACAGTGTGCCGTCGGCGGAGCTGGCACGGATCCTGGAGGCGGCGCCGGGCATCGTCATCGTCGACGAGGCCTACGGTGAGTTCTCCGCCCAGCCCAGCGCCATCGGCCTGATCGACGCCTACCCGACCAAACTGGTGGTCAGCCGAACCATGAGCAAGGCCTTCGCCTTCGCCGGCGGGCGGCTGGGCTACCTGGTCGCCGCGCCCGCGGTGATCGATGCGCTGCTGCTGGTGCGGTTGCCGTATCACCTGTCGGTGGTCACCCAGGCCGCCGCTCGCGCCGCCCTGCGCCACGCCGACGAAACCCTCGGCAGCGTCGCGGAGTTGGCGGCCCAGCGCGACCGGGTCGCGGCCGAACTGGCCGCCCTCGGCTTCGAGGTGGTGCCGAGTGACGCCAACTTCCTGCTGTTCGGGCGCTTCACCGACGCGGCCCGCGCCTGGCAGCACTACCTGGACGAGGGCGTGCTCATCCGCGATGTCGGCATCCCAGGCTTCCTGCGCACCACCATCGGCCTGGCCGCCGAGAACGACGAATTCCTGCGGGTCAGCGCGAAACTGGCCGGCACCGAACTGACCACCGGGACCGCCCGATGAGCACGGAAGCGAGCATGAACCGAACCGCGCGGGTGGAGCGCACCACCAAGGAGTCGAGCATCGTCGTCGAGCTGAACCTCGACGGCACCGGCCGCACCGACATCTCCACCGGTGTCCCGTTCTACGACCACATGCTGACCGCGCTCGGCGCGCACGCCAGCTTCGACCTGACCGTGCGCGCGGACGGCGATATCGAGATCGAGGCCCACCACACCGTGGAGGACACCGCGATCGTGTTCGGCCAGGCACTCGGCCAGGCGCTCGGCGACAAGAAGGGCATCCGCCGCTTCGGCGACGCCTACATCCCGATGGACGAAACCCTCGCCCACGCCGCCGTCGACGTGTCCGGGCGGCCGTACTGCGTGCACGTCGGCGAGCCGGACCACCTGCTGCACGCGGTGATCCCGGGATCGCCGGTGCGCGGGCGCGGTGAGCCGGGCGCGCCGTATTCGACAGTGCTCAACCGGCACGTCTTCGAATCGATCGCGCTCAACGCCCGCATCGCACTGCACGTACGGGTGCTGTACGGGCGCGACCAGCACCATGTGACCGAGGCCGAATTCAAGGCGGTGGCACGGGCGCTGCGCGCGGCCGTCGAACCCGATCCCCGGGTCAGCGGCGTTCCGTCGACGAAGGGGGCGCTGTGAGTACCTCGGTGGTTCTGCTGGACTACGGCTCCGGCAACCTGCATTCGGCCGAACGCGCGCTCGCGCGGGCCGGCGCCCAGGTGGAGGTGACCGCCGACCCGAAAGCCGCCTTGGCCGCTGATGGTCTGGTGGTGCCCGGCGTCGGCGCCTTCGCGGCCTGTATGGCCGGGCTGCGCGCGGCGCGCGGGGAACGGATCATCGGCCAGCGCCTGGCCGGAGGACGGCCGGTGCTTGGCATCTGCGTCGGCATGCAGATCATGTTCGACCGCGGTGTGGAGTTCGATGTGGAAACCGAAGGCTGCGGTGAGTGGCCCGGCACCGTCGCCCGCCTCGATGCCCCCGTGCTCCCGCACATGGGCTGGAACACCGTCGAGGCCCCCGCCGACAGCGTGCTCTTCGCCGGTATGGACGCCGACACCCGCTTCTACTTCGTGCACTCCTACGCCGCCCAGCAGTGGGACCTGCCCACCAGCGACCACATCGCCGCCCCGAAACTCACCTGGGCCGAACACGGGACGAAATTCCTGGCCGCGGTGGAGAACGGTGCGCTGTCGGCGACGCAGTTCCATCCGGAGAAGTCCGGGGACGCCGGGGCGCATCTGCTGCGCAACTGGGTGCGGTCGCTGTAGGTCAGCGGAGGACCGGACCGTTCCTTGATGTGATCGGCGATCTCGCGGTCCATATGCTCCGCGGCTCTCGCGCGGCCGCTGTGGAAGACCGGTAGCGGCGGGTGCGCTGTGCCCTCGACGGCCGAGCGCGTGTCGAGTTCTGGGGGCAGGTCTTCGGGCATATCCGCGATCGTGCCGGGCTCGCAGGCGAGCGGTGGCGACCGTCGGGCGCCGCGTCGGGGACAACCCTGAGCCCGGGGTCGGAAATTCCAGGGCCGCGCCCGGATTCGCCCGCCTGCCCGCCGTTCTAGCGTGGGGACCAGGAGGTCGCCATGAGGTCCGTCACCGTAGCGTCGACCGTGATCGGGGTGTACGCGGTCGTCGCGAGTTTCGCGTTCGCCACTACCGCGGTCGAGACAATGCTGTTGTACCCGAACATCTTTCGTGACGTGCCGCAGTCGCTGGCGCAGACCGAGGAATTCATGAGCGTGGTCGCCGTCGGCGATGTGATGCGGCCGATGGGCGGGGTACTGACGCTGACGGCGCTGATCGCGTGCGCCGTCGCGGTGCGCTACCGCCTCGCCCGCGGGTGGATGGTCGCCTCGCTGGTCTCGCTGATCAGCGGGCAGTTCCTGCTGTCGGTGCTCTACCAGTGGCCGCGTGCGTCGATCCTGTTCGACGATCGCGACCAGCACACCCTGGCGGAGATAGAACAGGCGGCGACGGAATTCCTGGTCGGGCAGGGTTTCCGGATTCTCGCGGCAGGAGTCACCGCGGCATGTGCGGTAGTGGCGGCGCTGCTGTGCTACCGGGCGCGAGTGCTGGCGACGGCAGCCGACGACATCGTGGCAGCGCTGTAATCGGTGTCGGGCCGGTGCCGCCCCGCTGCCCGTGCCAGTGCCGGTGTCGGAGCGGTGCCTGTGCAGGTGCAGCACGGGCACCGCGGGTGCTGATTCGACGCGCGCGACACTGCTCGCGCGGGCTTGCCCGCTATCCGACGGGAAGGAGCGGGTGCGCCACCGTGACGATCGATCACGGCGCTGTGCCGGCAGCTCCCCGGGCGCGGGCGAGGCTCACGCCGCCGAGCGCCGCGCCGATGAGGCCGAGCGCGATGGCGATCCAGGCTCCGACAATGCCATTGCCGGTGCCGGGACCGCCGTCCGCGGTGACGGCGAACCAGGCGCCCGCCGGCACGGCGATGGCTCCCGTCGTCAGTGCGATGGCGCCGGCTCGGCTGCCTGCCGCGCCGCGCCGTGCGCGGGCCAGCGCCAGGCCGCCCGCGATGACGCCGACCAACCCGATCAACGCGGTCAGCGTCGGGCCCAGCCGCCCCGAGGTCATCCCGGTCGGCGCGGCGACCTGGTGTACCGCGGCCGCCGCGGGCGCGACAGCGAACCCGGTGAACACCACGGCCGCCGCCGATACGAGCAGAGCGCGAACCGACGTGGGTGTGGACAGGGTGCGGGCGGATGTGGGTGTGGGCAAGGCGCGGGCGGACGTGGCTGTGGGCAGGGCGTGAACCGATGAGGGTGTGGGCAGGGCGCGAGCCGACGTGAGGGCGGGCAACGCGCGAACAGACATCTGTGCGGGCACAGTACGAACGGACATGAGTGGCTCCTTCGACGATCCTGATGTTGCGATCATCCGCCTCGCCACCACGGCCGAACATCCTGCGGGAGAAGGCAATTCATCCTGCGCGAAGGGCAGTAGGCGAGTACCGCGAGCGCAGCGCGGCGCCGGCGATCTACTGCGTCCGCGGTAGCGCGGAATCATTCGGGTAGCGGATTTGCCGCCGCTCATGGCCCGTTAGGGTTCATTCATGACCAGGGGATTGCTGGGTGACGCGGTGATCGCCGCCGCCGTGGCGGTGATCTTGCTCGTCGCCGGGCTCTCCGATCACGAGGCCGGCGGTGCCCTCGTTCCGCTGGGTTACGCTTTGCTGGCCGGTAGCGGGCTGGCCCTGGCCGCGAGCCGGCGCGCTCCGGTGGCGGTGCTGGCCGTGACGGGGCTGTGCGCCCTCGGATACCGCGCCATCGGCTTCGACGTACCCGCGGTGGCCTTCCTGTTCGCGGTCTACGCTGCGATGCGGGCCGGGCACCGCGTGCTCACGGTGACCGCGGCGGTGCTGTTGCTCATCGCGTTCCAGCTCACGGCCCTGATCGAGCTGCGTGATCCCGCTGCCGCGTTCGCGCGGGCCCGCGGCGCGCTCGAGCTGGCCTGGCTGCTCGCGGCGGGCGCGGCGGGGGAAGCCCTGCGGCAGGCCGAGCGGCGCGCCGACGAGGCCGAACGGACCCGCGAGCAGGCCGCGCGCCGCCGCGCCGACGAGGAACGCCTGCATATCGCGCGCGAATTGCACGATTCGCTCACCCACCAGATCTCGGTCATCAAGGTGCAATCCGAGGCGGCGGTACATGTCGCGCGCAAACGCGGTGAGGACGTTCCGCAGACGCTGCTGACGATCCGGGACGCGGGCCGGGAAGCCGCCAGGGAGCTCCGGGCGACCCTCGAGGCGCTGCGCGACGACGACAAAACCCCGCCGCACGGACTCGCCGACGTGCCCGCTCTAGTGGACAGGGCCCGCGCGAGCGGACTGGACGCGACGCTCACCGTCGACGGTGAACGCCACGGTCTGCCCGCCGCGGTAGACCGCACCGGCTACCGGATCGCGCAGGAGTCGCTGACCAATGTCGCCCGCCATGCCGCCGCGGACACGGTGTCGGTGCATATCGACTACCGGCCCGACGCCCTCGTCATCCGGGTCGATGACGACGGCATCGCGGTTCCAGGCAGCAGGCCGGTCCACGGAGTCGGGTTGCTCGGGATGCGCGAGCGAGTCACCGCCCTCGGCGGACGCCTGCGTGCGGCGCCGCGCGGCGACGGCGGATTCTCCGTACACGCCGAACTCCCCGTGGAGCGGCCATGATCCGGGTGCTGCTGGTCGACGATCAGCCGCTGATCCGCAGCGGATTCCGGGCGCTACTCGACCTCGAGGACGATATCGAGGTCGTCGCCGAGGCCGGCGACGGGAGCGCGGGGCTGGCGCTGGCCCGGCAGCATCGTCCCGATATCGCGCTGATCGACATCCAGATGCCGGTCCTCGACGGTATCGAGGCGACCAGGCGCATCGCCGCGGACCCGGAGCTGGCTGGGCTGCACGTGGTCATCCTGACCAACTACGGCATGGACGAGTACGTCTTCGAGGCGCTGCGCGCCGGGGCCGCCGGGTTCCTGGTCAAAGACATCGAGCCGGAGGATTTTCTGCATGCGGTGCGGGTCGCGGCCCGGGGGGACGCGCTGCTCGCGCCGTCGATCACCCGGAGATTGATCGACCGCTACGTGACCAGCGGCCCGGCCCGGCCGGTAACCGCCGGACTGGACGAACTGACCCAGCGAGAACGCGAAGCCGTCGTGCTGGTCGCCCGGGGACTGTCCAATCACGAGATCGCCGAACGCCTGGTGATCAGCCCGCTCACCGCGAAAACCCACATCAATCGGGCGATGATGAAACTGCACGCCCGCGATCGCGCGCAGCTGGTGATCCTGGCCTACGAATCCGGCCTGGTCGCGCCACACAGAGGTGACCTGCGAGGCTGACGCCGGCTCCTGGCCGCGCGACCCGGATTCGACGCGGGCAGCGCGGCGCCGCACAGGCATCGTCACCGCAGGCCCGAAGCGGGGTTGCCGGAGGTGAGCTACTAGGCTGTACGGAGTGAGTCTTGTGCTGCTGCCCGCCGTCGATGTTGCCAATGGAGAGGCCGTGCGCCTGGTACAGGGGGAGGCCGGGAGCGAGACCAGCTACGGTTCGCCCCGTGAGGCTGCGCTCGCCTGGCAGGAAGCCGGCGCGGAATGGGTGCATCTGGTGGATCTGGATGCCGCGTTCGGGCGCGGATCCAATCGGGAACTGCTGGCCGAGGTGGTCGGCGAACTCGATGTGAAGGTGGAGCTGTCCGGCGGCATCCGCGATGACGAATCGCTGAAGGCCGCGATGGCCACCGGCTGCGCGCGGGTCAACCTCGGCACCGCCGCGCTGGAGGATCCGGTGTGGTGCGCCCGGGCCATCGCCGAGTACGGCGAGCGGGTCGCGGTGGGCCTGGATGTGCGGATCATCGACGGTGAGTACCGGCTGCGCGGACGCGGCTGGGTCAGCGACGGCGGCGACCTGTGGGAGGTGCTCGAGCGCCTCGAACGCGACGGCTGCTCGCGCTACGTCGTCACCGACGTCACCAAGGACGGCACGCTGACCGGCCCCAACCTGGACCTGCTGCGCGAGGTCTGCGCCGCCACCGACGCCCCGGTGATCGCCTCCGGCGGCGTGTCCACCATCGCGGACCTGGTCGCCATCGCCGAACTGGTGCCCGAGGGCGTGGAGGGCTCGATCGTCGGCAAGGCGCTCTACGCGGGCCGGTTCACGCTGCCCGAGGCGCTCGCCGCGGTGCGCTGACCCACCGATATGACCGTCACCTACCCCGATCCCGCCACCCTGCTGCCGCTGGCGGCCGAAGTGCTGGACGCGGCCGCGGTGCGCTTCGTCGACGGCCTCGGCGCGCCCAGCGCGGTCGACAAGGGCCACAACGATTTCGCCACCGAACTCGACCTGGAACTGGAGCGCACCATTTCCGCGCGGCTGCACCAGCTCACCGGGATCGAGGTGCACGGTGAGGAATTCGGCGGCCCGCAGCTGACCAGCGGCACCGCCTGGGTGCTCGACCCCATCGACGGCACCTTCAACTATTCGTCCGGCCATCCGCTGTCGGGCATGCTGCTGGCGCTGGTCCGCGACGGCGAACCGGTGCTCGGCCTGACCTGGCTGCCGGTGCTGGGCCGCCGCTATGCCGCCGTGGCCGGTGGTCCGGTGCTGCTCGACGGTGTGCCGCTGCCGCCGCTGCCCACCGGGACGCTGTCGGAGGCGATGATCGGTTTCGGCGCGTTCAACGTCGACTCGCGCGGCCGCATCCCGGGCCGTTTCCGGTTCGATCTGCTGGGTGCGCTGAGCCGGCTGTCGTCGCGGGTGCGGATGCATGGCTCCACCGGCATCGACCTGGCCTTCACCGCCTCGGGCGCGCTGGGCGGGGCGATCGTGTTCGGGCATCATCCGTGGGACAACGCGGCCGGGGTGGCGCTGGTGCGGGCGGCCGGGGGCGTGGTGACCGATCTGGCCGGTGAACCGTGGCATATCGAATCGGGCTCGGTGCTGGCCGCCGCGCCGGGTGTGCACAGCGAACTGCTGGAGATGATCGGTTCGGTGTCGGCGGACAAAGACATCGCGGCGGCCGGTCCCGGCCGGGAAGGATGAGGCCATGACGGTTGCTGTACGCGTGATCCCGTGCCTGGACGTGGATGCGGGCCGAGTGGTCAAGGGCGTCAAGTTCGAGAACCTGCGCGATGCGGGCGATCCGGTGCAGCTGGCCGCCCTCTACGACGCCCAGGGCGCCGACGAGCTGACCTTCCTCGACGTCAGCGCCTCCTCCGCCGATCGCGGCACCATGATCGACGTGGTCACCCGCACCGCCGAGCAGATCTTCATCCCGCTCACCGTCGGCGGCGGGGTGCGCACCGTCGACGATGTGGACCGGCTGCTGCGCGCCGGGGCGGACAAGGTGTCGGTCAATACCGCGGCCATCGCCCGGCCCGAGGTGCTGCGGGAGATGTCGCAGCGGTTCGGTTCGCAGTGCATCGTGCTCTCGGTCGATGCCCGCACGGTGCCCGACGGTCAGCCAGACACCCCGTCGGGCTGGGAGGTCACCACCCACGGCGGCAAGCGCGGCACCGGCATCGACGCGGTCGAATGGGCGGTGCGCGGCGCCGAGCTCGGGGTGGGGGAGATCCTGCTCAACTCGATGGACGCCGACGGCACCAAGGCGGGTTTCGACCTGCCGATGATCCGCGCGGTGCGCGCGGCGGTGTCGATTCCGGTGATCGCCAGCGGCGGCGCGGGCGCGGTCGAGCACTTCGTGCCCGCGGTGGAGGCCGGCGCGGACGCGGTGCTGGCGGCGAGCGTGTTCCACTTCGGCGATCTGAGCATTCCGCAGGTGAAGGACGCGATGCGCAAGGCCGACATCGTCGTCCGGTAGGAGCGTGGCCTCACCCCCAGGGTGCAGGTTGGCACACCCTGCGGGTGCGGGGAGCGGTCCCTGAGGGTGCTGTCGCGGGCGCGGTGCGTCGGTGAGAGTGGGAACTCCCCACCTCCCACCGCGAAGGAATCCTCCCGTGCACGACAGTTTTGTGCAGCACGTCAGGCAGCAGGTCGCCCGGTACGGCAATACCAGGACCTACACCTACCTCCACGAAGACGGCCGTGAGCTGCGCGAGGAGATCGCCGGGTACCGCGATCTGGACCGCGATGCCCGGGCGGTAGCGGTCTGGCTGGCCGCGCAGCCGGAGTCGGCGCGGCCGGTGGTGCTGCTCTACGTCGACGCGATGGCGTTCCTGCGGGCGTTTCTCGGCTGCCTCTACGCCGGCGTCATCGCGGTGCCCGCGCCGGTTCCGCACGATGAACGCAGTGCGCGGCGGGTCGCCGGTGTGATCGCCGATTGCGGCGCCGGTCTGGTGCTGACCACCGCTGATCTCGCGCCGTTGATCGCGCAGGCGGCGCCGGACGTCGTCGTCGCGCCCACCGATGGCCCGCTCGGTGAGCCCGATGCCTGGCAGCCGCCCGCCATCGACCACGACTCCATCGCGTTTCTCCAGTACACCTCGGGATCGACCGGCAACCCCAAGGGCGTGGTGGTCACCCACGACAATCTGCTGCACAACGAGGCCGCGATCGCCGCGCTCGGATTCGACGATTCCGCGACCGCCGTCAGCTGGATCCCGCACTTCCACGATATGGGCCTGATCGGCCTGCTGCTCGGTGCCGTCCACGTCGGCGGGAACCTGGTGTTCATGGCGCCGACGACCTTCCTGAAGCGCCCGGTGCGCTGGCTGCAAGCCATCGACAAGTACCGCGCAACCGCCACGGCCGCACCGAATTTCGCCTACGACCTGATCGCCCGGCGGGTGACCGACGAGCAGCTGGCCGAGCTGGATCTGTCCAGCCTCGAACTCGCCCTGTGCGGAGCGGAGCCGGTGCGCGCCCGCACCATGACGGCGGTGCGCGAACGGCTCGCACCGGCGGGCTGGCGGGCGACGGCGTTCCGTCCGGCGTACGGCCTGGCCGAGGTGACGTTGCTGGCCGGCGCCGCGCGCGAGGCGTCGATCCCGGGGTCGTTCGACACCGGCGCCGACGCACCTCTGGTCGGCTGCGGGCAACCTGCTCGCGGTCTCGACATCCGCATTGTCGACCCGGGAACCCGGAAACCGTTGCCCGACGACGTCGTCGGTGAGATCTGGATCCGTGGTGCCAGCGTCGCGGCCGGCTATTGGCAGCGCCCGGCCGAGACCCGCGAGGACTTCGGCGCCTACCTCGGCGACGAAGGGCCGTTCCTGCGCACCGGCGATCTCGGGCTCTTCTCCGGCGGTGAGCTGTTCGTCGCCGGGCGCCGCAAGGATCTGCTGATCGTCAACGGCCGCAATATCTATCCGCAGGACATCGAGGAACTGGTGCGCGGGCTGCACCCAGCGCTGGCCGGCACCGGCGTCGCTGTCTCCGTCGACGCCGGCGACCGGGAACGGCTGGTGGTGCTGCACAGCGTGAAGACGGCACTGCAAGACGGCATCACCCTCACCGAACTCACCGCGGTGATCAAGACCGCCGTCGCCCGCGAATTCGCCGTCCCCGCACCGAATGTCGTGCTGGTCGAACCGCGCTCGGTGCACCGCACCACCAGCGGCAAGGTGCAGCGCAGTTCGATGCGCACAGCACTGCTGCACCGCCGCGTCGACGGCGTGCTGCACCACGATCTCGAACCGGCACCGAGCCGCTGACCGCCCACCCACACCCCACTCAGGAGACGACTGTGTTCGCCACCGCCCCCACCCACCCGTCCGCCCTCACCGGCTGGCTCGCCGAGCGCGTCGCCGAATACACCGGCCGCGCGCCACACCAGGTCGATCCGGCCGTGCCGCTCGCCGAACTCGGCATCGACTCCGTCTCGGCGGTCGCGCTGTGCGGCGAGATCGAGGACCGGTGGTCGATCGAGGTGGATCCCACGCTGGTGTTCGACTATCCGACCATCGCCGAGATCGCGGTTTTCCTCGCCGGCGAAACGACGTCCGCCGCATGATGAGCACGCCGACCGCCAGCGACAGTTCCGATATCGCGATCGTGGGCATCGACTGCCGATTCCCCGGCGCGGCCGATCCCGCCGCACTGTGGCGACTGCTGATCGACGGCGGCGAGGCCATCACCGAGGTCCCGGCCGACCGCTGGCCCGTCGGTGACTTCCACGATCCGTCCGGGCGTCCGGGCACCATCAACAACCGCAGCGGTGGATTCCTCGCCGACGCCGACGTCTTCGATCACGAATTCTTCGGCATCACACCGCGCGAGGCCGCCGCCATGGATCCACAGCAGCGGCTGCTGTTGCACACCGCATGGCGGGCAATGGAGGACGCCACCCTCGATCCGCGCGCCCAGGCGGGTTCCCGCACCGGCGTCTACGTCGGCGTGATGGCCAACGAGTGGGCGAACCTGCAGATGAGCGACTACGGCGCGATCACCGCGCAGCACGGTTCGGGCAACGGGTATTTCATGACCGCCAACCGGCTGTCCTACCAGCTGGATCTGCGCGGTCCGAGTATGGCGGTCGACACCGCGTGCTCGTCGTCGCTGGCCGCCATCCACCTCGCCTGCACCGCGCTGGCCTCGGGGGAGTGCGATCAGGCACTGGCCGGCGGTGTGAACCTGGTCCTGTCACCTGCGGTCGGCATCTTCTACACCCAGGCCGGGCTGTCGGCGCCCGACGCGCGGTGCAAACCATTCAGCGGCCGGGCCGACGGCATCGTGCGCGGTGAAGGCGCGGCCGTGCTGGTGCTGCGCCGCCTGGCCGACGCGCAGGCTGCGGGGCTGCCGATCTACGCGGTGATCAAGGGCAGCGCCGTCAACTCCGACGGCCGCAGCAACGGCATCACCGCACCGAACCGGTGGGCGCAACAGCAGGTCGTCGAGCAGGCCTACGAGCGCGCCGGCGTGCGGGCCCAGGACGTGGATTTCATCGAAGCCCACGGCACCGGCACCGTCCTCGGCGACATGATCGAGGTCAAGGCGCTGGGCGCGCTGCACGCGGGCCGCCCCCGGCCCTGCGGAATCGGCTCCGTCAAGGGCAATCTCGGCCACACCGAGGGCGCCGCCGGGATCGCGGGCGTGATCAAGGCCGCGCTCGCCCTGCACCACCGCCTGGTGCCGCCGACCCGATACGCCGACACCGAGAACCCGACACTGCGGCTGGCGCACCACGGTCTGCGGTTGCTGGGAGAGGCGCTGCCGCTGGGCGAGCGGGCCGTAGGTGGGGTGAGTAGCTTCGGGGTCGGCGGGACGAATGCGCATATCGTGCTGGGGAGTGCGCCGGTGGCCGGTTCGCACGGCGCCAGTGGGAAGCTCGGATCGACGGTCGGCGCTGGGCCGGTTCGAGATGTGGTGTCGCATGACCTCGGTGGCACCGGACACGGGGCCGGCGATGTGGCCGAACGTTCCTCGGACCCGGCCGGTCGGCGCGCCGGCGCCGTCGGTGAAGGGCAGATGTCGTCGGCGGAGGGCGCTGCGGGCGCGCGTCGAAACGGTCTGCCGGTCGGGGGCCGCGGCAGTCGTGGCGGTGTGTTGACACTGTCGTCGGACAATGTCGAGGGGCTGCGGCGTAACGCGGTGCGCGTGGCCGAGGCGTTGCCGGAGCTGTCCGAGGAGCATTTCGCGCAGTTGTGCTGGACCAGCAATCAGGTCAAGGCGTCCGGTCGGCGGCGGCTCGCGGTAGTTGCCGCTGATCGGGACGAGGCGGTGAAGTCGCTGCTCGAGGGGCCGGAAAGTGCTGTGGCTCAACCGGTGTCCGCCGGGTGGATGTTCAGCGGACAGGGCTCGCAGTTCGCCGGGATGGCGCAACCGCTCGCGGCGGCGAGCCCGGGGTTCCGGCGTGCGCTCTGGCTCGTGGACGAGGCGATGAGCGCCCACCTCGGCCGGTCCATCCGCGACCTGCTGCTCGATGACGCCACCGATATCGACCGCACCGAACTGGCGCAACCGGCGATCTTCGCGATGGAGTACGCGCTCGCGAGTGCCCTGGCCGAGACGGGGCTGCGGCCGGCCTGGCTGCTCGGGCACAGCATCGGCGAATACGCGGCGGCCGCCGTCGCCGGAGGGCTCGAGCTGGATGACGCCTGCCGGCTGGTAGTGCTGCGCGGTGCGCTGATGGGCAGGCTGCCCGACGGCGGCGCGATGCTGGCCGTGCGCGCCGGGGAGGCAGCCGCCGAGGCCCACGCGACACGGCTGGGCACCGACGGCGTCGCGGCGGTCGCCGACCTGCTCGCCGACGAGCCGGATGTCGCCATTGCCGCCGTCAACGGGCCGGCCGATCTCGTCCTGTCCGGCGACGCCGCCGCGATCGCCCGCATCGACAAGGTGCTGCGCGAGCGGACCGTGACCACCAAGGCGCTCAGCGTTTCCCACGCCTTCCACAGCCCGCTCATGGAACCGATGTTGGCCGAATTCGAGGCAGCGGCGGGGGAATGCACCTACCGCGCGCCGAGCCTGCCGATCTACTCGACCGTCTACGGCCGCCTGCTCGAACCCGGCGAGACGATGGACGCCGCGTACTGGACCACCCACATCCGCACCACCGTCCGCTTCGGCCAGGCCGCCGAGGCCGCGCTCGACACCGCACCCACGCATGTGATCGAGGTGGGACCGCGACGCGTGCTCACCCCGCTGATCAGCCGCATCCGTCCGGAATTCGCCGGCCGCTGCCTGGCACCCAGCCCCGGCCCGGGCGCCACCGGCAGCGAGTTCGCCGAAACCATCGCCGCGCTGTACCGCGACGGGTTCGATCCGGACTGGGATCGGCTCTACGAGCCCGAGCAGCGGGTGCGTCGCCGGCTGCCGGTGTACGAGTTCTCGACCGAACACCGGTTCTGGGTCGAGTCGCCGGCCCAACCCGAATCACCAACCCCCACAGCATCACCCGACCACTCCGAGGACACCACCACCATGGACCAGATGATCGCGCTCTTCCGCGAACAGAACGCGCTACTGGCACAGCTCGCGCATAGGGCTGCCGGCTCGCAGACGCCGAAGGGCGGCGGGCACGATGGGGCGGCCGCGGGGTTTGCGGACCGGGGCTGCTCCCCGGTAGGCGCGGGGGTCAGCGACACAACTGCCGTCGGCTCTGCGCCTGCCGTCACGCTTCCCGTCGGCTCCGCGCTTGTCCGGGCGGAGGTCGTCGGCACTCAGACAGTCGCCCCCAAGGCTGTCGCGGCCACTGGTGTACGCGCTGCCGCCGGCGCTGCGACCACCGCAACCCCATCCGCTAGCGACCGCGAGGCCACCACCATCGTCTACGCCGAGGCGGCCCGGGTGAGCGGCTATCCCGTCGAACGGCTCACCGCAGCCCAAACCCTGAGCGGCGACCTGGGTTTCGATTCGATCATGACCGCCGATCTGTTCACCGGCATCGTCCGCCGGATGCCCGGGCTGGTCATGGATCCGGCGCGGTTCGGGGAGCAGGTGACGCTCGGCGATGTGGTCGGGTATGTCGCGGATGGTGGCGCCGCCTCGGCATCGAGCCGTGACACCGACCTCGCGGTCGCCGACCAGCGCGTGAACGCGGGGGCCGCGGCACAGGCACCGGGAGCCGAGGCCGAGGCGATCGCCCCGCCTCGGCATGCTGAGCCCACCACGCCGACTCCCGCGCCCGAACCGCACGTCGCCCCCGAATTCCGCATCAGCGAATTCCCCGAGGTGATGGCCATCGAGGGCCGGCTCGCGGGAGCCGAGGCACTCGGCCTGACCAACCCGTACTTCCTGGTCAACGACGGCGTCACCCGTGACACCTCGATGATCGACGGCAAGCCGGTGCTGAACTTCTCCAGCTACAACTACCTCGGCCTGTCCGGCGACCCGGCCGTGGCCGAAGCGGTGCAGGACGCCGTCGTCCGCTACGGCAGTTCCTGCTCGGCCAGCCGGGTGCTGTCCGGGGAGAAGCCGGTGCACCGGGAACTGGAAGCCGAACTCGCCGCACTGCTCGGCACCGAGGACGCGATGGCGCTGGTGGGCGGGCATTCCACGAATGTCACCATCATCGGGCACATCGTCGGCCCGCAGGATCTGGTGCTCCACGACAGCCTGGCCCACGACAGCATCGTGCAGGGCTGCAAGCTCTCCGGCGCCACCCGCAGGCCGTTCCCGCACAATGATCACGCCGCGCTCGACCGGCTGCTGAGCGAGCTACGGCACCGCTACCGTCGCGTACTGATCCTCATCGAAGGCGTGTACAGCCAGGACGGCGACATCCCCGACTTGCCCGCCCTCATCGCGGTCAAGAACAAGCACAAGGCGCTGCTGATGATCGACGAGGCGCACAGCATCGGCGTGCTCGGCGCCGGCGGCGGTGGGATCGGCGAATACTTCGACGTCGACCGGCGCGAGGTCGAGCTGTGGTCGGGCACCATGTCGAAGGCGCTGGCCGGTTGCGGCGGGTATGTGGCGGGCAGCGCGGAGCTGATCCGCTTCCTGAAATACACCACGCCCGGGTTCGTCTACAGCGTCGGCATGACGCCGATGAACGCGGCGGCCTCGGCCGCGGCGATCCGCCGGCTGCGCACCGACCGCGAACCGCTGCGACAACTGCGGCGCAATGCCGAGCTGTTCCTGACGCTGGCCAAGGAGGCCGGGATCGACACCGGCGACAGCCACGACACCCCGATCATTCCGTGCATCGTCGGCGATTCGCTGAAAACGCTGAAGCTGTCGGCCGCGCTGCTGCGGCGCGGGATCAACGTGAACCCGATCCTGTACCCGGCCGTCCCGGAAGACCTCGCGCGGCTGCGGTTCTTCGTCACCGCCTGCCACAGCGAGCAGCAGATCCGCGAGGCCGTCGCGATCCTGGCCGAGCAACTGGCACTGCTATAACGGTGACATGACATTGGACCCAGCCATCGCCGCCCGCCTCAAGCGCAATGACAACGGCCTGTTCGCCGCCGTCGCGCAGGAACGCGGGACCGGCGATGTGCTGATGGTCGCGTGGATGGACGACGAGGCACTGGCCCGCACCCTCGCCACCCGCAAGGCCACCTACTACTCGCGCTCGCGCGGGCAGTACTGGGTCAAGGGCGAGACCTCCGGCCACACCCAGTACGTGCACGAGGTGCGGCTGGATTGCGACGGCGACACCGTGCTGCTCACCGTCGACCAGGAGGGCGCGGCCTGCCACACCGGCACCCACACCTGCTTCGATGCGGATGTGCTGCTGGCCGCGAACTCCTGAACCGGCTCAGAAGCCGGACGGCTCGCCTTTGGCGCGGGGGACACCGAGCCGGTCGGCCAGCTGGGTGCTCATCGACTCGCCGAGATCGGCGAGCGTGGCGATCTGACCGGCGTCCAATCCGTCGAACACCAGCGTGCGGACCGCGTCGAGATAGCCGGGCGCGGCCTCGACGACCTTCTTGTACCCGTCGTCGGTGAGGACCGCTTGGACGCCTCTGCGTCCGGCGGTGACGGTGCGCTCGGCCCAGCCCATCCGCTCCAGCTTGGACACCACATGCGACAGACGCGATAGCGATGCGTTTGCCCTGTGGGCAAGCTCACTCATCTGCAGCCGGTGGGCCGGCTCCTCCGACAGCAGCGACAGCACCCAGAATTCGAAGTGCGTAAGACCGGCCTCGCGTTGCAGCTGGGTGTCCAAAGCGCCCGGCAAGCGTGTCATCAACGCGACAATCGCCCGCCAAGCTCGCTGTTCTACTGGGTTTAGCCACTTCGTCACTGTGCGCCTTCTCTCGAGCCAAGTGACGTGGTCGTGCCCTGACAGTCACCCGCGCCCATGAGTTTGCCACGACTTCGCTCGACCGTCTGCGAGACACGAAATGACGTGAGGGCACTCACAGGTTGTCGGGGCGGCGTCCCTCGGTGCCGGGTGCGGTGCCGGGCTCGCGAATCGCGTCGGCCGGCGTAGTAGGTGCCGACGCGCCCTGCACGACGGCCTTGGCTTCCGCGCGCCGCCGCCAGCCGCGGCGCACCACCAGGTACACCACGGGCAGGAAGATCAGCACGGCCAAGATCGCGCCGGCCAGGGAGGCGCCGCGGAAGGCGGGCGCGTCGACGTCCATGATGCGTTCGCCCGCGTGCGCGGCATTGTTGCCGCCGAGCACCACCGTCAGGGTCATCAGATTCGGGATCGCGAAGATCAGCGCGAGCACTACCGCCCCGCCCGCGATCGCCTTGCCGCCGCGGCGCTTCCAAACCAGTACGGCGACCAGCAACAGAAACAGCGGCACGGCGGTACACAGGCCGCCGTAGACCAGGCCCCAGCCGATGCCCTTGGAGAAGCTGCCCGCCACCATCTCGCCGACGCGCTGAGCCCACCAGCGGGGGATGAACGCCGCGAGGATCAGATAGGCGACGACCAGCACCACGACCAAGGCGGCTCCGGCGATGATCCGGGTGCGCCAGGAGATCGAGGAGGTCCGCGTGTCCGGCGTGCGCTGGGGCGTGGTCATGGCTCCAGCGTAGGTCGCCCGAGCGCGCCCGCGCGGCTGCCCGGACGGTGTTTCGGCAGGAAAAGTGCCGGTCCGGGGCGTGCGCCCGGACCGGCGACGGATCACTTGGCGCGCTCGCGCAGGAACTTCAGCGCCTCGTCGGCGTGCACGTTGGCGCGCAGTTCACCGGTGACGACGGTGAGCACGGTGCGGTCGGTATCGATGACGAAGGTCTGCCGCTTGACCGGCGCCAGCTTGCCCAGCAGGCCCCGCTTGACGCCGAACTGCTCGGCCACCACGCCGTCGGGATCCGACAGCAGCGGATAGCCGAGGCGCTGCTTGTCGGCGAACCCGGCCTGGGTGTCGACCGCGTCGGCGCTGATGCCGGCGCAGCTCGCGCCGAGCGCGGCGAATTCGCCCGCCAGATCACGGAAATGGCAGGCCTCGGCCGTGCACACCGGGGTGTTGGCGGCGGGGTAGAAGAAGAGCACGAGCGGCCCGTCGGCGAGCAACTCGTCGAGGGAACGTTTGGTGCCGGATTGATCGGGGAGCTCGAATTGCGGAGCGAGCTGGCCAGTCTTCATGGATCGACCCTACCGGCGGGTGCGCCCATCGGCCGGTCGGAGCGGCCTGGGATGATGGACCGATGCAGGGCGCATCCCACCGCCAGGACACCACGGCCACCACGACCCGCGAACAGTTCCATCAGCTGGCCGCCGAGCATCGGGTGGTGCCGGTGACCCGAAAGGTGCTGGCGGACTCCGAGACTCCGCTGTCGGCCTACCGCAAACTGGCCGGTGACCGGGCGGGCACCTTCCTGTTCGAGTCCGCGGAGAACGGGCGTTCCTGGTCGCGCTGGTCGTTCATCGGGGCCGGCAGCCCGTCGGCGCTGACCGTGGTCGACGGTGAGGCCGCCTGGCTCGGTGCGACCCCCGCCGACGCCCCCTCGGGTGGCGACCCGCTCGACGCGCTGCACCAGACGCTGGAACTGCTGCGCACCGAACGCATGCCCGGACTGCCGCCGTTGACCAGCGGCATGGTCGGTTACCTCGGCTACGACACGGTGCGGCGGATGGAACGGCTGCCCAACCTTGCCGCCGACGATCTCCAGCTGCCCGACCTGGTGCTGCTGCTGGCCACCGATCTGGCCGCCTTCGACCACCACGAGGGCGCCATCACCCTCATCGCCAACGCCGTCAACTGGAACGGCACCGCCGAACGCGTGGACGAGGCCTACGACGACGCCGTGGCCCGGCTGGACCGGATGACCGCCGCGCTCGCCGCGCCCGCCGCATCGACGGTGTCGGTGTTCGACCAGCCCGAACCGCAGTTCCGGCGTCAGCGCACCACCGAGGAATTCGGCGCCGGGGTGCGCAGGCTGGTCAAGGAGATCGAGGCCGGCGAGGCCTTCCAGGTGGTGCTGTCGCAGCGCTTCGAGATGGATTACGACGGCGCGCCCATCGACCTCTACCGGATGCTGCGCGCGTCCAACCCGAGCCCGTACATGTACCTGCTGCACGTGCCCGACGGCTCCGGCGGCACCGCGTTCTCCATCGTCGGCTCCAGCCCGGAATCGCTGGTGACGGTGCAGGACGGCGTGGCCACCACCCACCCGATCGCCGGTACCCGCTGGCGCGGGGCCACCGAAGAGGACGATCTGCTGCTGGAGAAGGGCCTGCTCGCCGACGAGAAAGAGAACGCCGAGCATCTGATGCTCGTCGACCTCGGCCGCAATGATCTGGGCCGGGTCTGTCAGCCGGGGACGGTGCGCGTCACCGACTACCGGCACGTCGAGCGCTACAGCCACGTCATGCACCTGGTGTCGACGGTGTCCGGGCGGCTGGCGCCGGGCAAGATCGCCCTGGACGCGGTGCGCGCCTGCTTCCCGGCGGGCACGCTGTCGGGCGCGCCGAAGGTGCGGGCCATGGAGTTGATCGAGGAGCTCGAACCCACCCGCCGCGGCATCTACGGCGGCGTGGTCGGTTACCTGGATTTCGCCGGTGACGCCGACACCGCGATCGCCATCCGCACCGCGCTGCTCAAGGACGGCACCGCTTACGTGCAGGCCGGCGCCGGTGTGGTCGCCGACTCCGAACCCGAATACGAGGACACCGAATCGCGCAACAAGGCGATGGCGGTGCTGCGGGCGGTCGCCGCGGCGAAGACCGTGCGGGCCTATCGCGCCGACGCCGGCAACACCGGCGACACGGCTGCCGCGACCGGCGCGGACAGCGGTGAGGTATCCGCATGAGCGACGAGAACGATTCGGACACCGGCACCACGCAGCAGCAGGCAGCGGCGAGCTCGCCCGGCCGTAACCGTCCCGTCGTCCCGGTGGTGCTGCTGGCCGTGTCCGCGGCCGCGCTGTGGGGCGCCTCCCGGATGACGTGGGTGAGCGTGCGTTCCTCGGACGGACTCACCGAACCCCGCACCGACGACCTCGACGGCGGCACCTGGTTCGGCGCGCTCACCCCGCTGGCCCTGGTGCTGCTGGCCGCCATCGCCGCGGTGCTGGCCACCAAGGGCTGGCTGCGCCGCGTCGTCGGGGTGCTGGTGGCGCTGGTCGGCGCGGTCGTCGCGGTGCCCGCGCTGGCGCTGCTCACCGGCTCCGGCGCCACCGCCCAGCGCGCGGCCACCCTCGCCGAACTCCCGGGCCGCGCCCAGGTCGAGCAGGTGAGCACCGCCGCCGGGCCCGCCGTCCTGACCATGGCGGGCGCGCTGGCCGCGTTCGCCGCCGGTGTGCTGCTGGCCAGGATGCCGAAGGACAGCGCCCAGCTGTCGGCCAAATACGACAATCCGGTCGCCCGCCGCGCCGCCGCCACCGATCTGGTCGCCGGGCGTGGCGAAGGTGGCGACAGCACCGCCCCGCCCGTCACCGAACGAGTCCTGTGGGACGCGCTCGACGCGGGCACCGACCCCACCGAAGATCGCCCGCGGACCGGCCCCGATGACGACCCGTCCAGGCCCGACAGCAGGTGATCCGATGATCGGGCGACCCGGCACAGCACATGTGGCGGGCGCCCGCAACCCGGGTGCCAACCCCGGCGCACGCGCGCCACACCCGCCCCTTTACTCTTGATCAGCACCGGTGAGACAGCGCCTGGGGGGATTTCTCAGGCAGTGAGTCCGTCTCCCCAGAAAGGATTCGAGCCAGATGACGGTACTCGACTCGATTCTCGACGGGGTCCGCGCGGATGTGGCCGCACGGGAATCCCTGCTGGACTTCCAAGCCATCAAGGCCGCGGCCGCCGCCGCGCCGCCGCCGAAGGACGCGCTCGCCGCGCTGCATGAAGACGGCATCGGCGTCATCGCCGAGGTGAAGCGGGCCAGCCCCTCCAAGGGAGCGCTCGCCGAGATCGCCGACCCCGCCAGCCTGGCCAAGGCCTACGAAGACGGCGGCGCCCGCATCATCAGCGTGCTCACCGAGGGCCGTCGCTTCCACGGCTCGCTCGACGACCTCGACGCCGTCCGTGCCGCCGTGAACATCCCGGTGCTGCGCAAGGACTTCGTGGTCGGGCCGTACCAGATCCACGAGGCGCGCGCGCACGGCGCCGACGTCATCCTGCTGATCGTCGCCGCGCTGGAACAGGACACCCTGAGCTCGCTCATCGACCGCACCGAATCGCTCGGCATGACCGCGCTGGTCGAGGTGCACACCGAAGAAGAGGCCGACCGGGCGCTCAACGCCGGTGCCTCGGTCGTCGGCATCAACGCCCGCAACCTCAAGACCCTGGAAGTCGACCGCGACTGCTTCGCGCGGATCGCGCCCGGCCTGCCCACCGAGGTCATCCGGGTCGCCGAGTCCGGCGTGCGTGGCACCGCCGACCTGATGGCCTACGCCGGCGCGGGCGCGGACGCCGTGCTCGTCGGCGAGGGCCTGGTGACCAGCGGCGACCCGCGCGCGGCGGTCTCCCAGCTGGTGACCGCGGGTACCCACCCGTCCTGCCCGAAGCCCGCCCGGCGGACCCGCTGATGGCCGGCACCCGGCTGCCCGCGGCCAGCGAGGGCGTCGCCCACCGCAGCGGACACGAACCCGACGGCGGCGGCCACTTCGGCGTCTACGGCGGCAGGCATGTGCCCGAGGCGCTGATGGCCGTCATCGAAGAGGTCACCGCCGAATACGACAAGGTGCGCAGCGACCGCGAGTTCCTGGGCGAACTCGACCGGCTGCAGCGCGACTACACCGGCCGCCCCTCGCCGGTCTTCGAATGCACCCGACTGGCCGAGCACGCCGGCGGCGCCCGCATCCTGCTCAAGCGCGAAGACCTCAACCACACCGGCTCGCACAAGATCAACAACGTGCTGGGCCAGGCGTTGCTGGCCAAGCGCATGGGCAAGACCCGCGTCATCGCCGAGACCGGCGCCGGCCAGCACGGCGTGGCCACCGCGACGGCCTGTGCGCTGCTCGGGCTGGACTGCATCGTCTACATGGGCGCGGTCGACACCGCCCGCCAGGCGCTCAACGTGGCCCGGATGCGGCTGCTCGGCGCCGAGGTCGTATCCGTGAGCACCGGCTCCGCCACGCTCAAGGACGCCATCAACGAGGCCCTGCGCGACTGGGTCTCCAACGCCGACGACACCTACTACTGCTTCGGCACCGCCGCGGGCCCGCACCCGTTCCCGCTGATGGTGCGCGATTTCCAGCGCGTGGTCGGCCTCGAGGCGCGTGAGCAGGTGCAGGAGCTCACCGGCAGGCTGCCCGACGCCGTCGCGGCCTGCGTCGGCGGCGGCTCCAACGCCATCGGCATCTTCCACGCCTTCATCGACGATCCGGGCGTGCGCCTGGTCGGTTACGAAGCCGCGGGCGACGGTGTCGAGACCGGCCGCCACGCCGCCACCTTCACCGGCGGATCGCCCGGCGCGTTCCAGGGCGCCTACTCGTACCTGTTGCAGGACGAGGACGGCCAGACCATCGAATCGCATTCCATCTCCGCCGGACTCGACTATCCCGGCGTCGGCCCCGAGCACGCCTACCTCAAGGACACCGGCCGCGCCGAATACCTGCCGGTCACCGATACCGCCGCGATGGACGCGCTGCTGCTGCTCAGCCGCTCCGAAGGCATCATCCCGGCGATCGAATCCGCGCACGCGGTGGCGGGCGCGCTCGAGCTCGGCAAGCAGCTCGGCCCGGGCGCGATCATCCTGGTGAACCTGTCCGGTCGCGGCGACAAGGACATGGACACCGCGGCCCGCTGGTTCGGGCTGTTCGACGACGACGCCGCCGAAGGCAAGGGGAACGGGTAGTGAGCCAGCAGTCCAGACTCGCCGACACCTTCGCGGCCTGCCGCGCCGAACACCGCGCCGCCCTGATCGGCTACCTGCCCGCCGGCTACCCGGATCTGGACGGCTCCATCGCCACCGTGCGCGCCATGGTCGAGGCCGGCTGCGACATCGTCGAGGTCGGTGTGGCCTACTCCGATCCGGTGATGGACGGGCCGACCATCCAGCAGGCCGCCGAGCAGGCGCTGCGCAACGGAGTGCGGGTGCGCGATGTGTTCTCCGTGGTCGAGGCCGTCACCGCGGCCGGTGCCCAGGCCGTGGTGATGAGCTACTGGAATCCGGTGCTCAAGTACGGCGTGGACCGGTTCGCCCGGGACCTCGCGGCCGCGGGCGGCGCCGGCATCATCACCCCGAACCTGATCCCCGACGAGGCCGACGAGTGGTTCGCCGCTTCGACCGCCCATGATTTGGACCGGATCTTCCTGGTCGCCCCGTCCTCGACCGAGGAGCGCCTGGTCAAGACCCTGGAGGCTTCGCGCGGATTCGTCTACGCCGCCTCCACCATGGGCGTGACCGGCGCCCGTGACGCCGTGTCCTCGGCCGCGCCCGCGCTGTGTGCCCGGGTCCGCGCACACTCCGACATCCCGATCGGGGTGGGTCTCGGCGTGCGTTCCGGTGCCCAGGCCGCCGAGATCGCCGCCTACGCCGACGGCGTGATCGTCGGTTCGGCGTTGGTCACCGCGGCCGCCGAGGGCTTGGACGCGGTGCGGACGCTGACGGCCGAGCTGGCCGACGGCGTGCGCTCGGCGACCGTCGCGTCCTGACCCGAAGGCACACCGCCGGGCTCCTCGACTACGGTGGCCCCCGTGACCTTACGAGTCCTGGCAGACAGTGTTTCCAGCATCGGCACGCGCGGTGACGGCGTTCTGAGCGCAGGCGCCGCCGACGTGCTCGCCTATATCCCGAGCCCGCCCCAGGGCGTATGGCAGATCGGGCCGTTCCCGCTGCGGGCCTACGCGCTGTGCATCATCGTCGGCATCATCGTCGCCATCTGGTGGGGTGAGCGGCGCTGGCGCGAACGCGGCGGGCAGCCGGGCGCGGTGCTGGATGTGGCGATGTTCGCCGTCCCGTTCGGTCTCATCGGCGGCAGGCTCTACCACGTCGCCACCGACTGGCAGAAATACTTCGGCGCCGACGGCAACCCGATGGACGCGCTCAAGATCTACCAGGGCGGTCTCGGCATCTGGGGCGCGGTCTTCCTCGGCGGTATCGGCGCCTGGATCGGCTGCCGCGTCTACAAGATCCCGCTGCCCGCCCTCGGCGACGCGATCGCACCGCCGATCCTGCTGGCCCAGGCCATCGGCCGCCTCGGCAACTACTTCAACCAGGAACTCTACGGCCGCGAGACCGAAGTCCCCTGGGGCCTCGAGATCTACCAGCGCTTCGACGACCAGGGCCGCCTGGACATGATGAACGGCGTCTCCACCGGCGTGGTGGAGAAGGTCGTGCACCCGACATTCCTGTACGAGCTGCTGTGGAACGTGCTGGTGGTGCTGCTGCTGGTCTACATCGACAAGCGTTTCCGCATCGGCCACGGCCGCCTGTTCGCGCTCTACGTCGCCGGCTACAGCTTCGGCCGCTTCTTCGTCGAACTCATGCGCGACGACGAAGCCACCCACATCGCCGGCATCCGCATCAACTCCTTCACCTCCGCGCTGGTCTTCCTCGCCGCCATCGCCTACTTCGTGTTCGCGACGAAGGGCCGCGAGACTGCCGCGCAGCTCCAGCCCGGCGCGGAGAAGCGTCCATGGCCGTGGCAGATCGGCGCGCTGCGCCGGGCGGGGGCGGAGTCGGCGGCGGCGGACAAGGACGCCGCTGAGGGCGAGGAGGCCGGAACGGCAACCGACCTGGCCAAGGACGGGAAGTCCGACAAGGGCGCGGAGTCCGATGAGGATGCGAAGTCCGGGAAGGACGCAGAGTCTGACAAGGACGGGAAGTCCGAGAAAGACGCAGAGTCCGGCAAGGATGCGAAGTCCGGCAAGGATGCGAAGTCGGAGAAGGACGCGGACACCGGTAAGGGCGCGAAGTCCGGCGAGGCCGACGAGCCCAGCGATGCCGAATCCGGCAAGGACGCCGATTCCGCCGAAACCGCCGAGGCGAAGAAGGGCGGCTAGTTCGGGCGACAGCGGCGGCCGTCCCCGACAGAATGGGCGGTAGGCCCGCGCGATCGGCGGGCCGGGATACGCACCGGGGGGCGGCACGGGCGCCCGGGAGAGCAGGAGGACGCGAGTGGCCGAGTCGGATCAGCATGCGCCGGGAGCTGGGGGACCGCAGTACGGTCCGCCCGGCACCGGGCCGAGTCTGCGCAAGGCCACCGATCCGCAGCCGTCGCATCCGGGTGATCAGGCGTACCCGGCCGACGGCGGCCCGGGCCTGCCGGTGAACTTCCCGCCGCAGCCCGCCGGTCCGCGCCCCACGAGGGCCTTCCCGCCAATGGCGAGCGGAATGCATCCCGGGATGCCGCCCGGTATGCCCGGCCCGATGCCCATGGGCGTGCCGGGCGGGTTCGTGATGTCGATCGGCGATATCGGCATCTCCGAGGATTCGGTCACCACCCCGGCGGGCACCATGCCGCTGCGGGGCGCGGTGTGGACGATCACCGATATGTCGCAGACCTCGGAGAAGATTCCGACCTATGCGGTGGTGCTGGCGATCCTGTTCTTCCCGCTGTGTTTCCTCGGCCTGCTGTTCTTGCTGGTCAAGGAGCGGACGACGGTCGGTTATGTGCAGGTCACCGTCACCAGCGAGGGTCGCTACCACTCGACGATGATCCCGGTGCAGAATCAGCAGACGTTCCCGATGTTGCTGCACCAGGTGAACTACGCCCGCTCACTCAGCGCGCGGTGAGCCACCACACGCCGCACTCGGCATGGCCAACGCGCCGGTAGTCCCGGTCAGGACTAGGCTCGACTCGTGATGCGACGGACGAAGATTGTGTGCACCCTCGGACCGGCCACTGCCACCGAGGACCGTATTCGAGAACTCGTCGAGAGCGGTATGGACGTAGCGCGGCTGAACTTCAGCCACGGTGAGCACTCCGACCATGCCGACAACTACAAGAAGGTGCGGCAGGCCTCCGACCATGTCGGCCGCGCCGTCGGCATTCTCGCCGATCTACAGGGCCCCAAGATCCGCCTCGGCCGCTTCATCGAAGGCCGGACGGTCTGGGCGACGGGCGAAGAGGTGCGCATCACCGTCGACGACGTCGATGGCACCCACGACCGCGTCTCGACCACCTACAAAGAACTCGCCGCCGACGCCAAGCCCGGCGACCGACTGCTCGTCGACGACGGCAAGGTCGGCCTGACCGTCACCGCCGTCGACGGCAACGACGTGGTCTGCCGGGTCACCGAGGGTGGCCCCGTCAGCAACAACAAGGGCGTCTCTCTGCCCGGCATGGACGTGTCGGTGCCCGCGCTGTCGGACAAGGACATCGAGGACCTGGAGTTCGCCCTGAAACTGGGCGTCGACTTCATCGCGTTGTCATTCGTGCGTTCGCCCTCGGATGTCGAGCTGGTGCACGACGTGATGGATCGCGTCGGCCGCCGCGTCCCGGTGATCGGCAAACTGGAAAAGCCCGAGGCCATCGACAACCTCGAGGCCGTGGTGCTCGCCTTCGACGCGGTGATGGTCGCGCGCGGTGATCTCGGTGTGGAGCTGCCGCTCGAGCAGGTGCCGATCGTGCAGAAGCGCGCCATCCAAATGGCAAGGGAGAACGCCAAACCCGTCATCGTGGCGACCCAGATGCTGGAGTCGATGATCGACAACTCGCGCCCCACCCGGGCCGAGGCCTCCGACGTCGCCAATGCCGTGCTCGACGGCGCCGACGCGGTGATGCTCTCCGGTGAAACCTCGGTCGGCAAGTACCCGATCGAGACCGTGCGCACCATGGCGCGCATCGTGCACGCGGTGGAGACCGAATCCACCCGGGTGCCGCCGCTGACGCATGTGCCGCGCACCAAGCGCGGTGTCATCTCCTACGCGGCCCGCGATATCGGCGAGCGGCTCAATGCCAAGGCGCTGGTGGCGTTCACCCAGTCCGGGGACACGGTGCGCCGGCTGGCCCGCCTGCACACCCCGCTGCCGCTGCTGGCGTTCACCCCGCTGCCGGAGGTGCGCAGCCAGCTGGCCTTGACGTGGGGCACGGAAACGTTCATCGTGCCTACCGTGGACAGCACCGACGCCATGATCAAGCAGGTCGATCAGGCGCTGCTGAGCATGAACCGGTACCAGAAGGGCGACTTGGTGGTTATCGTCGCGGGCTCCCCGCCCGGTACCGTCGGTTCCACGAACCTGATCCACGTGCACCGTATCGGTGAGGAGGACCATTAGAGTGAGCGTTTCGCTTGACGACTCCGTCGGCGTCGATGTGACGCGGGCGCAGCGTACCGATCTGGACGTACTGCTGGATCTGCTGGATCTGGAACAGATGGACGAAGACGTCTTCGTCGGTCAGCACCCGGAGAAGGTGTGGAGCCGCACGTTCGGCGGGCAGCTGGTGTCGCAGGCGATCATGGCCGCGGGCCGGACGGTCGGTGACCGTCCGGTGCACGCGGTCAACGCGCATTTCGTGCGCGGCGGCGATGTGAAGAAGCCGATCGAGTACCGGGTCGACCGGCACCGCGACGGCCGCTCCTTCGCCAACCGGACCGTCACGGCCAGCCAGGACGGTCAGGAACTGTTCGTGATGCTGGCCGCGTTCCAGGACTGGGGCAAGGGCCTCGAGCATGCCCATCAGCAGCCCGAGGTTCCCGATCCGGAGACGTTGCCGCGGGTGGAGGAGAGCTTCGAAGGCTTGGAGGACAAGCTGGAGATGTTCGTCAACGCCCCGCATCCGATCGATATGCGCTACACCAACGATCCGGCCTGGATCCTCAAGGGCACCGGCGAACGGCTCAACCACAACCGGGTGTGGATGCGCGCCGACGGCACCCTGCCCGACGATCCGCTGATCCACGTGGCGACCCTCGGTTACTCCTCCGACACCACGGTGCTGGATTCGATCATCACCACCCACGGGCTGTCGTGGGGCTTGGACCGGATCGTCGCGGCCACGGTGAACCACTCGATCTGGTTCCATCGCCCGTTCCGCTTCGACGACTGGGCCCTCTACGCCACCGAGTCCCCGGTCGCGGCCGGTTCGCGTGGCCTGGCCACCGGTCGCTTCTACTCGCGCAGCGGTGAGCTGCTGGCCACCACGGTGCAGGAAGGGCTCATCCGCCACTTCCCGTCCCGGCGCTGATCTGCCCGGCCGGCGCCCGCGCAATGCTCGGGCGCCGGCCGAAAGGCCACGGCGGGGCCGGGATTCGGCGCCGGCTCAGATGCGTTCGATGGTGGGGTAGAGGTCGACGTCGGTGCGTTGATGTGCGCGGATGCGCAGCGGCACCTGCTGTGTGGTCGCCGACGCGATACCGGACCGCAGCCGAGATTGCAGTGCTGCCATATCGGTATCGGTGAGCTCAGCGGGATCGCCGACCAAGCTGAGGGCGATCTCATAGGTGCCGTATCCGGTCGGCGGCGCATCGGAATTCTCGGCGCGCCAATGAGTTTCGAATTCCGCGTGGAGTGGGTCGTCCGGGGCCGCCGGTAGTGTGAAACGCCAGGCGAAGACGTCACGATCGAGTAGGTGATCGTCGAGCGCCGTGCGCACGGCCTCGACGATGCGTTCGAGGTTTTCCGGTGTCACATAAACATGGAGCGAAACATCCGAAATGCGTTTCGGCATGTCTGATTCCTGTCGTGTGTGCGGAGGGCGCCACCGGGTCGAAACGTCGACGGCGGAGGTCTTTTCGCGGGAGTGTAGTCCTTTCCCGCGCGGGCGTCAGGCATACCAGCCCGTGCGCTGGGCGGCCAGAAAAGTCGCCAGCGGGGCAGGGCCGTGCGCCGGTTGCAGCACCAGGCCCGAATGCTCGTCCTCTTCGGGCTGCGGGGCGCCGGTATCGAGGGCGAGCAGCAGCGGCAGCAGGGCTTCGGCGATGCGGTCGCCGACGGCGCAATAGGCCGGTTCCGACAGCCCCACCGGGTCGGCGATGTTCTCCCGGCCGACCAGCGACAAGTCGTTGCGGGCCTGATGCAATTCGGCCACCGTCCGCGCACCGGTGACCTTGGCGATGCGGTGCGCCTCGAGCAGGGTGAAGGTGCGCGCGGCGGCCCCGAAGGCCATGCCCGCGGCCTGATCGCGGATCTGCTCGGTCATCGCCAGCACCAGGTCGGCGCGGTCGATGTGCTCGGGCTTGAGTTTGCGGGCGCGGAAGTTGTCCGGATCGGCGCCGAGGCCGGCGATGGTCTGCGCGGCCAGCGGTTCGATCGGGAATCCGACCAGTGCGCGAGTGCCCGCGCTCTCCGCGGTGAGGTCGGTGAGGCCGTGTTCGATCGCGATGGCGCGAGCGAGCCGTTCGGCAATCGCCGACCGGCACACATTGCCATTACAGACGAACAGGACGTGCATGCGGATACGGTAAATCCCCTGATTACCGACTAGAAGTACGAAAAGTGCAATATCACACTCGCTCGGCCACATATTCATCTGCGATTAGTGCGCTGTACACAAACGCCGCGCGCGATCGAATCGCCGTTCGGGTGTGTCGCGAGTGTTTCACCGGTACGTCCCGATGGGGATCATCGCACGGAATCGTCCGGGTAGTAATCGGTTTCGCTCACCACCGGTGGGAATGCCGCCGGTGTGCCATGCACCCGGCCGCGGGTGGAGAACATGCGCCCGCGGCTGGCGGTCACCGGCGCGAACCGGGCCAGGCCCGTCGGGGTGCTCATGTCGTCGTACATGGCGTCGATGCCGCCGCGTGCGAAGTAGGCCTCATGCCAGAACCCGGTCCCGCCCGAATCACGCAGGAACTGCTGCCACCAGTCCCGATGCGGGGCTGAGCGGGTCCAGCGTTCCAAGCTGTCGAGATCACGCCAGTACTGCCGGGCACCCCAATGCGGCGGGAACAGCGACCAGACGACGTCCTCGTGCAGCAGCAACCCATCGGGCCGGTCGCGATGCGACTGATACAACTTCGGCCCGACTCCGAGCAGCCGCAGCATCCCCCGCGGCTTGTTGACCCGCATCCCCAGGTAGATCACCACGAGGTCCGGATACCCCGACAGATCCACCGTCGCCCTGCTCACCCGCATGCGTAACCTCCACGACGTCGTAGGAGAGTACGGAACGAGGTCCGTTGCGGTTCACACCAGCCGCGCGCGTGCGGTGGGTGATCCGGCAGGTGAGCGTCTGCGCCTTCGTGCACGCCGGATCGCGAAGACTACACCGACACCCACGTGCACGGTGATGGTGAGCAACAGCAGTTGCGAGCAGAGGTTCGCCAGGCCGGTGGTGGCTGTGAAGAACGACAGCAGCTGGGCGGCGGCCAGGAGTGGGATGTTGGCGTAACCGAAGCCGGTGTGGAAGCGGCGCAACCGGTTGCCTTTCGGCGGAAGACCGTAGGTGGTGACGCCGAGTTGGGCGTGAATGATGAGCAACACCTGGTAGACCGCCTGCGCCAGGGCGGCCCAGTCGTTGCCGGCGGATGTGCCGGTCGATGGGCTCACCGTCGTCGCGATCAGCAGCGGAAACGCGATCCAGCCGAGAACGCGGGTGGCGCTGGTGATCCGGCCCGCGGGCAACGGTGCGATTGCCGGTGGGCGGGGCACCCAGTGCGCGGTGACGACGACCCCGGCGACGAAGATCAATTCGCCGATATTGCCCAGCAGCAGGGAGTTCGCCGCCAAGGACGCCGCGACGGTCATGATCGCGGCGGTGATCAGCAGCGGCAGGTAGCGGTGCCGCAGCCACAGGGCGACGGCGATGACCAGCACGAAAACCCCGGTGATGACCACGGGCAGGGCTTCGGTCTCGGGCGCGGGAATATTGCTGTAGCGCACGGTCCCTGCCCACTGCTGCGGCTGTAGCGACAGGCCGATCACGTCGTTGGCGACGCCCAGCCCGATCGCGCAGGCCGTCAAGGCCCAGGTGGTGATCTTCGCCCGCCGCGACCGTGCCCACGCCACGTCGGCCCGGTCCGCGACCGCACGTGCCCACGGAATCAGCAGGGGAGTGAGGACCGCATGGATGAGGTAGCGCGGCACGCTCAGTAGTTCGAGCAACGCGCCCGTCCCGCGCCGAGAGATGAGTTGCCCAAGATCACCGGCTCGTCGGTGGCCGAGCATCGCGCCGAGGTCGAGCAGCGGCTGATCCGGGCGTTCGGCGACCTGCTCGCCGAACGCGGATACGAGCGGCTCACGCTACGTGATGTCGCCGAACGCGCCGGCGTGTCGCGCAGCTCGATCTACTACTATCACCGCGACAAAACCGCGCTGTTGCTCGTCTGGGCCCGCGATCAGGTGGACCGGTACATGCGGCTGCTGGACCACGAACTCGCCGGCACCGACGACCCCGCGGAACATCTGCGGATCGTGGTGGTGACGGTGCTGTCGCAGTTCGCGCTGTCGACCTCGAGCGCCCAGAGCCTGGCCGCGGCCCTGCCGCCCGAGCAGCGCGACGTCATCCTCGACCACGTCACGCCCATCCGGGAGCGGCTATGCGAGATCGTCGAGCGTGGCATGGCCGAGGGGGTCTTCCGTGCCGACCAGGACCCCGGCGCCACCGCCGAGATGATCCTGGCCTGCCTGGAAACCCAGCGCCTGCGGCTGGCTCGCGGAGCGGAACTGGCCGGCGCGGTGCGACAGGTCTTGCCGTTCCTGCTCTTCGGCGTCACCCGGCAAGACCCCGGCGAGCCGCAGACCACCTGATCGCGGCTCGAAGCGGATGCCGTTGTCCACCAAGGCATCCGCGGCTAGCTCAGGGTTGGGCTGCCTCGCCGGTGAGCTGGGCGGTGGCCTCGGCCTTGATCTGCTCGAACTGCGCACCCATCCGGGCGGCCAGCGCCTGTGCCGCCGACAGCGGCCGCACCATCACCATGAAGTCGTCGATCTTGCCGTCATCGTCGAAGTGCAGGAAATCGCAGCCGGTCAGCTTCTTGCCGTCCACACTCGCCTCGAACACGAACGCATGGTCACGCCCGTTCGGATCCGCGATCTCGCGCACATACCGGAAGTCCTCGAACACCCGGATCACCGCACGCAGAATGGCCGCGGTGATCGCCTTGCCTGGATACGGCCGGAACGCGACCGGGCTGGTGAAGACCACGTTCTCGGCCAGCAGCGCCTCGATCGCGGCGTCGTCACGGGCTTCCACCGCCGCACGGAACGGATGCATGCTCCCGCCTTTCCTAGGCAATTAGTTGAGTATGTAGCTCGAACATTAGTGAGCGCTGAAGCGAGTGTCCAGAGGTAGATTGGACAAGAAACTGAATAATCTCGTGGCCTGCTACATTGTGCTGGTGGCGCTACGTGACGCGATTCTGGCCGCCCTGCTCGACGGCGAGGCCTCCGGCTACGAGCTGGCCAAGAGCTTCGACGCCTCGGTGGCCAACTTCTGGACCTCGACCCCGCAGCAGCTGTACAAGGAGCTCGAGCGCATGGCCGCCGACGGGCTCATCGAGACCCGCGTGGTCCAGCAGGAGCGCCGCCCCAACAAGCGCCTGCACACCATCACCCCCGCCGGCCGCGCCGCACTGCGCGAATTCCTCGACACCCCACCCAAACCCACCGCCATCCGCGACGAGATGCTGGTGCAGGTGCAAGGCATGGACACCGCCGACGCCCCCGCGGTCCGCGCCTCCATCGCCGAGCGCTTGGACTGGTCGACCGCGAAACTGGCCCGCTACGAACGCCTGCGCCAGCGCCTGCTGGACGGCCGCAGCGAACAGGCCTACCTCGCCGAAGCCGACCGCATCGGCCCCTACCTGACCCTGCTGCGCGGAATCTCCTTCGAGCAGGAGAACATTCGCTGGGCCGAGTTCGCGCTCGCCGCGATCGATCGGCGCATCACCACGTCCGCCTGACCGGCCGAGTTCGTTCGGTTGCCGACGTGCCGGCGAGACCGGCGGTACGGCATCGAGATATATGGTCCATTAAGGGTATTCACCGCAAGGTGAGTGTCGTCTCGGATTCGATGCGGGTCAGCTTGTGCGGATTGCGGACGAAGTAGAGACCGGTGATCCGGTCGTCCTCGACTCGGAACGCCATGACCCCGTCGACCTCGCTGTCCAGCCGGAAAACCAATGCCGGGCTGCCATTGAGGATGATCGGGTCGATGGTGATCGTGGCCTCGGTCCTGCCGATGCCGCCGAGGATGTAGCGGCACACGTTCTCGGCGCCGGCGACGGGCCGCAGCGCCGCCTGCTTCACGCCGCCGCCGTCGCTGACCAGCATGACCTCGGGTGCGAGCACGTCCAGCAGCGCCTGCGGTTCGCCGGATTCGAGGGCACGCCGGAACGACTCCAGTGCCGCACGGGTATCGCCGGCCGACACCACCGATCGTGGCCGGCGGGCCTGCACGTGTTTGCGGGCGCGGTGGGCGATCTGACGCACGGTGGCAGGGGATTTGTCGACAGCGGCGGCGATCTCCTCGTACCCGATGTCGAACACCTCACGCAGCACGAACACGGCGCGTTCGGTGGGCGTCAGCGTTTCGAGGACGAGCATCAGCGCCATCGACATGCTATCGGCGAGTTCGACGTCAGCGGCCACATCCGGTGTGGTGAGCAGCGGCTCGGGCAGCCAGGGCCCGACATAGGACTCCCTGCGGCGGCTGATGGTGCGCAGCCGGTTGAGCGACTGCCGCGTCGTGATCCGCACCAGATACGCGCGCGGATCACTCACTTGACCCAAGTCGACGGCGGTCCAGCGCAGCCACGTCTCCTGAAGCACGTCCTCGGCGTCGACAGCCGAGCCGAGCATCTCGTAGGCGACAGTGAACAGCAGGTTGCGATGAGTGAGGAACGCGTCGGTCGCCGGGTCGGTGACGTCCCGGCCGCTGTCCCTCGCAGCCGGCTCAGATAGGCGGCCTTTATCTCGCGGAGTGTTCACGGGCAATGTCCTCGTCGTCAGTAGCGGTGACTCTACGCATCCGGTGACGGCTCGCTCGCAGCCGAACCGGCCGTCACCGGATGCCTGGTCCGGGCAGCGAATTCCGGGGCAGCCAGCGTCTGCCGTTCGGTCAGGGAGTCAGGATGACCTTGCCGACGATCTCGCCACCCACGGCGCGGACGTCGACGGTGTCCGCCTCGGCCCGTAGCCGCGCGGCCACTGTGAATCCCAGCTCACGGCCCTCGGCCTGAGCCGCCAGCTCGGCGACTTGGGCGATCCGTTGCGCGGCGCGGGCATGAACGATGGGCAGTTCGGACAGCGAAAGTCGTTCGGTGACTGCGATCTTCAGCTCTCCGGCGTCGACGCGGGCAGCCAGCTCGGTGAGTTGCGCGGCATCGGCGTAGGCGAAGGGCCGCAATGCCCGGATCCCGCGGCCGACGTCCTGCGTGAGGGGAGTGGTCGTGCTGACAAAGGCCCCACCGTCGGCGACCAGGTCCGCCAGCGCCATGTTTTCCTCTGGGCTGCTGGGCGCGAGGTTCAGCACCACGTCGAACCGTTCTTCGTCGACTGCCCGCACCACGGGTGTGCGGGTGTAGTCGATGATCCGTTGCGCGCCGTAGGAGCGGGTGCGGTCACGGCTGCGCGGACCGGCGGTCGCGGTGACGATCGCACCGGCGTGCACGGCGAGCTGCACGGCGTACCCGCCCACCGCACTGCCCGCACCATTGATCAGCACACTCTGTCCCGGTCGCAGATCGGCGTGTTCGAACAACGACTGCCACGCCGTGAGCCCGACCAGAGGCAGGGCCGCGGCGTCGGCGAGGTCGACGATGCGGGGAGCGGGAGCCAGTATCCCGGCGGGCGCGGCGACGTACTCGGCGGCCGCACCGGGTGCGGTCACCGGCAACACCGCGATCACCGCGTCTCCGGCATTCCAGCCGCTCACCCCCTCGCCGACCTCGCAGATGACACCGGCCAGGTCGACGTTCGGAATATGCGGGAAGGTCACCGGCGCGACGTCGTGCCGGAAACCCGCGCGCAGCCCGGCGTCCGCGTCGTTGTACGAGGTGCCGGCCACCCGCACCACCACCTGACCCGCCTGCGCGACCGGGCGATCCGCCTCCTCGTAGACCAGCACCTCACTACCGCCGTAGGCGTGGTACCGCACTGCCTTCATCGATGCTCCGCGTGCCTTATCCGCTTCGGTCATCGGGGTTCTCCTTCGGTTCACCGGATTCGGCACACGAGACACCGCCCGTTCCTCTGTTGTGACAGCGGGTGAGGCAGATCACTGGCCGAGCGCCATGGCGAAGCGGGCGGTGGCGCACGTCACGTCGATGCGGCTGTCACGCGGCTGGGGCCTGCGGTGTCTGATGCCCGACCGCACGCACTAGAAGGAGAACTCCATGAACCTCGCCCTCTGGATCATCACCGGGCTGCTTGCCGCACTAGCCCTGTTCGGCGGTGCCACCAAGGCGTTCATGCCCAAGGACAAGCTCGACGAACTCGGCCGGAAATCCGGTGGCGGCTGGACCGAACACGCGAGCGCAGGCTTCGTCCGAACCCTCGGCGGCCTCGAGATCCTGGCCGCGGCAGGCCTGATCCTGCCCGCGACGCTCGACATCGCACCGGTCATGGTGCCGATCACCGCCGTCTGCTGGGTCCTGTTGATGATCGGCGCGATGATCACCCACGCGCGCTACGCCCAGTACAAATACGTCGCGCTCAACGCCGTCTACCTCGCCGCGGCCGCCTTCGTGGCCTGGGGCCGCTTCGGGCCGGAGTCGTTCATCGGCTGATCCGGGCCGGCTGCCGCATGGACCGGTCGACGCGCTCGTCGATTCTGCGACAATCGAGTTCGGAGCAGCGATGACCGAGCATCCGGTGCAACGGCGGTGAGCTGTGCGGGGGCCGGAGTCCGTTCGTCGACGCGGGCGATCGGCCGGTGTAGTGAAATGAGCACGATGAATACCACCATTGCCGGCCCGCACCCCGACCGCGACCGCGTGCAACGCCGCGTCCTCGCCGTCCTGGTCGCCGCCCAGATCCTGTCGGGGGCGGGTTTGGCCGCCGGTATCACGGTGCGGGCGCTGCTTGCCCAGGACATGCTCGGCTCGACCGGGTGGGCCGGGCTGCCCAGCGCGCTGTTCACGGTCGGTTCGGCGGCGGCCGCGGCCGGCGTCGGGCGGATCTCGCAACGATCGGGTCGCCGGGCGGGTTTGACGGTGGGTTATCTCGTCGGTGCGGTCGGCAGCTTCGGCGTCGTCCTGGCCGCGGTCGCCGGCAATGTGGCGCTGCTGTTCACGGCGTTCCTGGTCTACGGCGCGGGCACCGCGACCAGTCTGCAAGCCCGCTACGCCGGTGCCGACCTGGCGCGGTCGGCGCACCGAGCGCGCGCGATCAGCACCGTCCTCGTCGCGACCACGGTCGGCGCCGTCGCGGGCCCGAACCTGGTCACGGTGATGTCGAATCTCGCCGAGGGCTGGGGAATCCCGCCGCTGTCCGGGCCTTTCGTCCTTTCCGGCCTGGCCTACGCGCTCGCCGGGATCGTGCTGTGGGCGCTGTTGCGGCCGGACCCACTGCAACTGGCGCGCGCGAATGCCCCCGCCGAGGATCCCACCACCGCGGCAACGGGCATCATCGAGCCGCGACGCACCCCGGCGCCGGTCGTGCTCGGTGCGACGATCATGGTGCTGACCCAGCTGGTGATGGTCGCCATCATGACCATGACCCCGATTCACATGCAGCACCACGGCCACAGCGTGGGCGCGGCCGGATTCGTCATCGCCATCCATGTCGCGGGCATGTACCTGCCGTCGCTGCTGTCGGGAGTGCTGGTCGACCGATTCGGAGCCGGTCGTATCGCGGTGGCCGCGGCACTCACCCTGGTGGCCGCCGGCGTCGCCGCAGCCCTGGCCCCGCCATCATCGATGGCCGCTCTGGCGGTCGCGCTCGGGCTGCTCGGTCTGGGCTGGAACCTGGGCCTGGTCGCCGGCACCACCATGCTCACCGACGCCGTCCCCCTCGCCACCCGCGCCCGCACCCAGGGCGCCGTCGACCTGTGCATCGCCCTAGCCGGCGCGGGCGGCGGCCTCGGCTCCGGACTGATCGTCGCCACCACCGACTACCCCGGCCTCGCCCTCATCGGCGCGGTCCTCTCACTGGCCATCGTCCCGGCCCTGGCCATCACCGCCCGCCGGCATGCTCGCAGTGGTTGACCCGGAACGCCCGAGTTTCGGGCTGCTCGAGAGGACTGTTTTGGCGAATACGTAATCGTATGTCGGTCAAGAACTTTCACGCACCCTCACCTGGCGCCGACGATGCGTAATGCCATGTCGGCGTAGGCGCTTCCGATGTCCTCCGGTGACCAGTCGCCGGATTCGCGATACCAGCGGGCGATGTCGATGCCGAGTGACAGGAGGGCGACGGCGGCGATTCGGGGGTCGGGGGTGTGGAAGACGCCTGCTGCGACGCCGCGTTCGACCAGGTCCCGGATGGCTTGATCGATGCGGTGGCGGATGTCGAGGATTTCGGTGAGGTGTTCGGGGCTGAGTGACTTCAGCTCGTAGTTGACGATCCGCGCGTTGGTGTGCCCGCGGGCGTGGTACACGGCGAAATCGTGGATCACGTTGCGCAGTGCTGTGATCGGATCGCTGGACGAGGCGGCGGCTTTGTGGATCAGTTCGAGTGTCGCGTCGTGTCCCGATCGTGAGATCAGGTAGAGCAGTTCCTCTTTGGACCGGTGGTGGACGTAGACCGCGGCCGGGCTCATTCCCGCGGCGGCGGCGATGTCGCGCGTCGTCGTCGCGTTGAAGCCCTTGTCGGCGAATGCGGCGGCGGCGGCTTCCAGCAGCCGTGCGCGGGTCGCGTCGCCACGGGGTTCGGTCGTCTCGGTCATGGGATCGCCATTATCTCGCCTCGGCGCAGGCACCTGCTCGCGGGTGCTGTGATGTGGCTAACAGGTCACCGGGCCTGCGCGGCTATTGACGGCACTCGAGGTGCTCCTGCACGATGCAACCTAAGCAAGCGCTTAGTTACCTTGAGGAGATCCGATGCCGGAAGCCGTGATTGTCGCCGCTGCCCGATCCCCGATCGGCCGCGCCGGTAAGGGGTCGCTGAAGGACATGCGACCCGACGACCTGACCGTCCAGATGGTGCGTGCCGCATTGGCGCAGGTGCCGGCTCTCGACCCGGCCCAGGTCGAAGATCTCGTTCTCGGCTGCGGGCAGCCCGCCGGTGAGTCGGGGTTCAATATGGCGCGGGTGGTCGCGGTGCAGGCCGGCCTCGACACGGTCCCCGGGACCACCGTCAATCGCTACTGTTCGTCCAGCTTGCAGTCCACGCGGATGGCGCTGCACGCGATCAAGGCGGGCGAAGGCGATGTGTTCATCTCGGCCGGTGTCGAGACGGTGAGCCGCTTTGCCAAGGGCAGTGCCGACGGTATGCCCGGCACCGAGAACCCGATTTTCGCCGACGCGGTGGCCCGCACGGCCGAGCGTGCGAGCGGTGGCGCGGCCCCGTGGGCGGACCCGCGCAGCAACGGTGCGGTGCCGGATGTGTATATCGCCATGGGTCAGACCGCGGAGAACGTCGCCCAGCTCACCGGGATCAGCCGCGCCGAGCAGGACGCGTTCGGTGTCCGCTCGCAGAATCTGGCCGAGAAGGCGATCGCCGACGGCTTCTGGGCCACCGACATCACCCCGGTGACATTGCCCGACGGCACCGTTGTCAGCGCCGACGACGGCCCGCGCGCCGGTGTCACCCTGGAGGCGGTGAGTCAGTTGAAGCCGGTGTTCCGGCCCGACGGCACCGTCACTGCGGGTAACTGCTGCGCCCTCAACGACGGCGCGGCGGCCCTGGTGATCATGTCCGACACCAAGGCCAAGGAACTCGGCCTGACTCCGCTCGCGCGCATCGTCAGCACCGGCGTCTCCGGGCTGTCCCCGGAGATCATGGGTCTCGGTCCGATCGAGGCGTCCAAGCAGGCGCTGCGCCGCGCCGGCCTCACCATCGGCGACATCGACCTGGTCGAGATCAACGAGGCCTTCGCGGTGCAGGTCATCGGCTCGGCCCGGGAACTCGGCATCCCCGAGGACAAGCTCAACGTCAACGGTGGCGCGATCGCGGTGGGCCACCCGTTCGGCATGACTGGCGCCCGGATCACCTCCACGCTGATCAACTCGCTGCGCTACCACGACAAGCAGTTCGGTTTGGAGACCATGTGCGTGGGCGGCGGCCAGGGTATGGCCATGGTGCTGGAGCGTCTGTCGTGACCGGCCGATTCGCGGGCAAGACCGCGATCGTCACCGGCGCGAGCCGCGGTATCGGACTGGGTATCGCGCAACGGCTGGTGGACGACGGCGCGAAGGTCGTCATCACCGCCCGCAAACAAGACGCCCTCGACGCGGCGGTCGAGCAGCTGGGCGGGTCCGAGCACGCGCTCGGCGTGGCCGGGCGCGCCGACGATGCCGCGCACCAGGAAGACACCGTCGCCCGCGCCATCGCGACCTTCGGCAGCGCCGATCTACTGGTCAACAACACCGGCATCAATCCGGTGTACGGCCCGATGATCGACATGGATATGGCGGCCGCCCGCAAGATCATCGAGGTCAACTGCCTGGCCGCGTTGTCGTGGACCCAGCAGGTGCACAAGGCGTGGATGGGCGAGCACGGTGGCGCGGTGGTCAATGTGTCCTCGGTGGCCGGGATCCGGCCCGCGCCCGGAATCGGCTTCTACGGCGCGAGCAAGGCGATGCTGACCTACATCACCCAGGAGCTGGCGGTGGAGCTCGGTCCGCGGCTGCGGATCAACGCGGTCGCCCCGGCCGTGGTGAAGACGAAGTTCGCCACCGCACTGTACGAGGGCCGGGAACACGAACTCGCCGAGACCTACCCGCTCAAGCGACTCGGTGTGCCCGAGGACATCGCGGGCGCGGTGGCGTTCCTGCTCTCCGATGATGCTGCCTGGGTCACCGGTCAGCTTTTGATCCTCGACGGCGGCGTCATGCTGACCGGCGGCGTCTGACAACAACTTTCGATTCCAGGAGAATTCTCATGAGCACCCTGACCAAGACCGCGATCGTCACCGGCGCCGCCCGTGGCATCGGCGCCGGCGTGGCTCGCCGGCTCGCCGCGGACGGTATGGCCGTGGCCGTGATCGACCTCGACGAGGTCGCCTGCAAGCCTGTCGTCGAACAGATCGAGTCCGCGGGCGGCCGCGCGATCGCCGTCGGCGCGGACGTATCGGACGAAGCCGCCGTCCTCGCTGCCGTCGAGCGGGTCACCGCTGAGCTGGGCGCACCGACCGTTCTCGTCAACAACGCCGGCATCATCCGCGACAACATGCTGTTCAAGATGACCACCGACGACTGGGACGCGGTGATGAACGTGCACCTGCGCGGGTCGTTCCTGATGACCCGCGGGGTCCAGAAATACATGGTGGAAGCCGGATTCGGGCGCATCGTCAACCTGTCGAGCACCTCGGCCCTCGGCAATCGCGGCCAGGCCAACTACGCGGCAGCCAAAGCCGGGCTGCAGGGCTTCACCAAGACCCTGGCGTTCGAACTCGGGAAATTCGGGGTCACCGCCAATGCCGTTGCGCCCGGCTTCATCGAGACCGAGATGACCGCCGCCACCGCCGCGCGAGTCGGCATTCCGTTCGAGGATTTCAAAGCCGGTGCGGCCAAGGAGATCCCCGTCGCGCGCACCGGTGTGCCCGACGATATCGCCCATGCCGTGTCGTTCTTCGTCAGCGAAGGCGCCGGCTTCGTCTCCGGCCAGGTACTCTACGTCGCAGGAGGGCCGACGGTATGAGGACGTTCCAGGGAGTGGCCGAACTCGAGGCCGCGGTGGGTTCGCACCTCGGCTACTCCGAGTGGCACACCATCACCCAGTCGCAGATCAACGCCTTCGCCGACGCCACCGGCGACCACCAGTGGATCCACATCGACGCCGGCGAGGCCGCGCACGGCCCGTTCGGCACCACCATCGCCCACGGATACCTGACCTTGTCGCTGCTCCCGCTGCTGGTCGGGCAGATCTACCGGGTCGAAGGCGTGAAGATGGCAGTCAACTACGGCTCCAATAAATTGCGGTTCCCGGCCCCGGTACCCGTGGACTCTCGGGTGCGCGCCGGCGTCGAGCTGATCTCGGTCGCGGCCGGCCCCGCCGGGCACCTGGTCACCGCCAAAGTCACCGTCGAGCGCGAGGGCGGCGGCAAACCGGTCTGCGTGGTCGAGTCGCTCTCGCTCGTGGTGGCGTGAATCTACTTGCGGCTACACCGTCACCGGCGTGACAGCCCTACCGAAGCAGTGCTGACACGCCGGTGACCGATCGACGTCTCGCCGGTGGCCGGCTCAGGGCAGCGCGGCGCAGTTGCTCGGCGCCGGTGTACCGGCGAGGCGCTGGGTGAGCCAGTCGTGGGCGGCGAACGTGGCGGGCAAGTATGCCAGCAAGTGGCCGATCGCGGTACTGGGGAACAGCGGTGGCAGCCAGGCTGTTTTGTCCAGTTGCACGGTCGCACCTTGTGCGCACCAGTCGACGGCGAGCTGATGAACCTGCGGGTAGGTCAGGACGTCGTCGTTGGTGCCTGCGGCGATCAGGACCGGCGCGACGGGCTTGCGGCGGCCGATGCGCTGCTCGTCGATGATGGCCGACAATTCCGGTGAGCTGTCGATGATCTGGGCGGGGGTGCGGCCACCGGCGGTGTACCAGGTCGCCGGTCGCAGCATGGTGCGCAGGACTGCTTCGCCGATGCAGGTATTGGCCAGCTCGGCCATCATCTGCTTGCCGGCGGGGTTGGTGGCGGCGTCGATGATCGGCGCGGTTTCGGGGTGGTTTGCGACGATGCCGTTGAGCACGTAACCCAGCAGCCCGGTCGCGAAGCCGCCGATCACGCCGGGGACGAACCCGTTGATGGCGGGGGCAGTGAGCATGACTTTGCGCAGATCGGCGGGCGGGGCACCGGCGTATGTCCCGCGCAGGTCCACTTCGGGTGCGTATTCGCCCTGGAGTTCGGCGGCCGCAGCCGCGGCACCGCCGCCCTGGGAATAGCCGAAAATGGCGCTGGGCCGGGAGATTCCGGTTCTTCCAACGCGACTTCATCACCAAACAACGCACCGCCGGACTACCCCTGCACCTCATCACGCACGAAGACGTGATCGTTCTCCAGCGGCCATCCACCATCCGAACACCGCGGAGTCCAGAGAGTCACAACCAGACGTGCATGGCGGTCCCACCGACAAGCGGGGCACGGCAGTGTGGGGCGGCGAGGTGGCAGCGTGACCCGCCGTAGCCCTGGGTCCTGGACGGGCGGCAGGGGATGGGTGGGTTCGGCATTTTGGTTGATCGCGGCGGTCGGTCGATCGTGTGGCCCGCAGGACCTCCATCGCCCAGAAGTCCTCGTCCAGTTTTCCGACCTGGGCTGAGTATCCGAATGCCCTGACGTGCGAGCCGTCAACGCGAACTTGTAATCGACGTGGATGTTGCGGGTTATTAGCGAGGTGAAGGTTCGTTCGTTGCGCGTTGGTCCGGTGGTTCCAGGAATGTGGCGTCGTGGCGAGGGCCAGGACATGTCGGAGCGTCGCAGTATCCTGGTACCGCTCGGAGGTTGCCGGGCAGAACGTCTTGGGGCGAGGAGCCATTCATTGAGCGCGAACCAGTATCGAAGCCAGCTGAACAACAAGCGCAAGCAGCGCATTGACGCCGAGAAGAAGGCCGGTGAGTTTCGGACCAAGGAGTCGAAGAAGCGCGCCGAAGCTGCGGCAGCGCGATTGGCGGCCTCGAAATCCAAGACCGACTCGACCGTGAAAAGCAAACTCCGCGAGGCCGAGCGCAAGGACAAGGAAGCCGAAACCGCCGGGAAGGAAGCCGGTCAGTGGCAGCTGCGGGCTAGCACCTATGCCAAGAGCGAGGTCGACCTCCAGACCAAATTGGCCAAGGCCGAAAAGTCCGAAGCCGATGCCGCCGAGCTCAAGCGCAAACGAGAGGAGCAGCGGACTCAGCGCCTCGCGGCGGGCCAGCGGGCTGAACTCGAATCCCGGGTCGCGTCGACCGAATCCGCGGTCGAGCACGTGCTTCGCAAGCTGCCGGCGCCCAAACCAGAGAAGCTGCGAGTGCTGATCCTCGGGGCTTCCGGCGAGGGTGATCTCCGGGTGGGCCGCGAGCAGAAGCGGATCCGCATGGCCGTGGATGCAGCTCTTCATCGCGACCAGATCGACTTCGATGTCCGCCCCGCGGCGACCCCCGCGGACCTGCTCAACGGGCTCAGCGGGTTCCGCCCTCACGTGATCCATTTCTCCGGTCATAGTGGTGACGATTTCCTGGTGTTCGAGCAGGACACCGACGAACTCAACTCGGGTATGGATGTCGCCGCTGGCGCGTTCGCCCGCGCGATCCAGGCGACCGACACTCCGCCGCTGCTGGTGCTGTTGAACTCGTGCAACTCCGCAGCTCAGATCGATGGTCTTGTCGAAGTCGTGCCGTTCGCGATCGGCATGGCCGACGAGATCGACGACGGCGACGCGATCAACTATGCTGCCCAGTTCTATGCCTCGATCACCGACGGTCAGTCGATCAACTCCGCTCACCTGTCCGGACGATCAGCCCTCGAACTCGCAGGGTTGCGCGGCGCCGACCTGCCGACCCTGAAGTGGGCTCCCGACGTGGATCCGAGCGTGACGATCCTGGTCAAGGCCATGGAGTAGCAGCGACAACTCCTTGGCCGCGCGTGCACCCACGCCGAGTCGGCGTTCCCCGCATCACCCGTAGTGGGTGATGCGGGGGAACGCCGACTCGGCAGCCGTGCGTGGTGCCGCGATCGGGCATGGCGATCGTGTCGACCCTGGCGAGCAGGGTCGGTCTGGCCCCGAATATTCGATCATCGGCGTCGATGCCGCGCTGACCTCATGGGCGCTGGACGGCTGCGGGTGCGTGCCAGCGCGCAACCAGGCACCGTGGAGGGGGCCGCTGCGATGACCGCACTCGGTCGCATCGGCCAACCCACCGATATCGCCGACCTCGTGGCGCTCCTCGTTCACCCTGACAGCCGCTGGGTCACTGGCCAGAACATCCGCGCCGACGGCGGATTGACCTGACCGAATACCCGGGCGTGCCGCTGAATTTCGTTGTCGCAGTTCAGGACTAGGCTGAGCGCGTGAATCTTCTCTCCATGCCCTCGTAGTATGCCTGGCGCATCTCACTCTTGCGGCCGTGATACACCGTCCGAGCCAGGTCGGACGGCCTTCGGTGAGGTTGGACTGGCGTTTGCCCGCCCGCCGGCACGTTTCGTCGTCGGCCAGCCGCAGGATGTGCAAGGTTTTGAAGATCCGCCCATAGTGTGCGATCGCTTCGCCAAACGCGGTCGGGCGGCCGTCATGGGAGACCACGCGAGTGACCTCGTGCGCGGACACCTCACCGGTGTTGATCGACACCGTGCCCCTTAGTTCTGCAGCCGAAAGATCCCGGTCTCACCTCTCGCTTCGCCATCGATGGCGTATGCCGCGGTCTGGGGGCCACTGGCGAATACTCGCACTTATCCGCCCCGCATGCCGGTAGCCGGCTGCGAGTTCTCGTCAGCCACGAAGTGAATGGTCGGCGACGTGTTAGACCGGGGTCGGCGGAAGCCAGGGGTTGTCCGGATCGATGCCTGCCTCCTCGAGGTATCGACGTGACGAGATGATCCGGTGAAGTTCGCCGGTGGGCAGCGGCTTCCAGATCTGGTCGATCTGGCCGATGTCCACGTCGTCGCATAGTCGTTGGCATTCGATGCCGAGCGTGCTGTGGTCGCAGCGGGCGTGCTGATCCACATAGAGCCGACTGCCGTTGTTCGGGCCATAGATGAGGATGCCGCAGGCCAAGTTGAAGTCCCGGAACTGAGCCGGGATGACCTCCCAGAACGCGGCGGGGACTTCGGTCCACGGCAGCACCGTGCCGCGGAACGGTGGCAGGGGTGGCAGGGTCTCGGTGCGTTCCGGTGGAGCGAACTCGACCACCAGTCGGCTGCCGTCTGCGCCAGGAACGAGTTCCCAGGTGAATGGTTCGGTCCGCGCGAAGCCTGGGATTTGCAGCGGAATTCGGCCCGCTTCGCGTGCGTGCAGTGCGGGGACCAGCAGGGGGTCGACGTGGATCGGTAGGTGCACGAGCGCGACTTTGCCTCCCGATTCTTGGTCGAGCACGCCTACCAGCTCGAGTCCGTCGGTGGATGCAGCGTCAGTGCCGATCATGGCCATCACTGCGGTGGCTTGCCCCGGCGGCGCGCTGGGGACCTTGATGGCCGAAGCCGATAAGGAGGTGCCGCTGACTTCTCGTAGCTCGGATTCGGGGAACCAGAGGCACAGGGCGGCTCGCCAGCCTTCCAGGATCGGCGACGGCTGCAGTTCCCAGCGGTCGATTGCGTGCCGATCGCCTGGCCGTAGTGCATCGCGTGCCCGGTCTACGTAACCGAATTGCGCGTAGTTGTTGCTGTGCAGGCTGAATTTGAACTCCCCGGCCCTCCGTCGTGGAGCTAGGTAAAGTTCGTTGGTGACCCTGTTGCCGCTGCCGGTCCACGCTCGCCACTCTGCGGATCGCCGCCCGTCCGGCGCGACAATCACGAAACGCAGCGTGTTGATCATCGGCTGCTCTCCTCCGGCCATACTGACGACAACGAATCATGGCTGGCAATCGTTCCGCAGTCGGTCGCAGACTCTGCTCTACAGCGGTCGAATTCGGGTCGATCGTCGACGGCCCGCCTGTACGTAGTCGGCCTCTGCTCTACATCAGCGAGACGTCCCACAGTTGCACCGTACGTCCGACAGGAACTGCGAGGTGGCGCCCATCTGGGCTGAAGGCAACGGAGCCGTTCAACCCGCGGGCGGCCTCTGGCGCGGTCGTGAGGTTTAACGACCTACGAGCTGTGCGGCGTTGGACGTCCCAGATGTCAAGCCCATACCCATCGAAGGTGCCGGTAGCGAGCAGATCGCCCTGTCGGGTGAACTCGACCGCTCCGCCCTTACCTCGCAGGATTGATATCAGGCTCCGAGCGTTGACATCCCATACTTGCACTTCGTCGAATAGCGGGTTTCCCATAGGATTGCTGAGTGGATCGCTGAGGCTGATCGCGATCATCGAGCCATCCGCCGAGATGTCGAAATCGTCCACGTTCCGTGCGTGTCTATTAGGGTTGTCTGCAGCGATATCGGTCAACTCGGGCCGTGCCGATTTCTGTGTGATGTCGATGAAACCTACTAACGGGTGAGTTCCGGCTTCTCCGTACTCGCCGGAGCGGCCGGCATGGGCGAGAATCCGGTTGGCGTCGGAGAACTTGAGGGTATGAGGCTGATAGGGGAGGTGTGTCGAGTGGAGTAATTCAGGGGGGTCGACTCGCCATACGTCGAGGTAATTTCTATTGGGCCCGCCGGTTCCGCCGGGGGCGTATGTCACTGATGCAGCGAGTCGGGTTCCGTCGTCGCTCAGGGCTACGGTGGTGGAGCCGTTCTTCTGTCCGCACCGTACCGAGGGTGATGTGGAGATCGGCTTCGTTCTCTGCCAGACTCCTATGCAGCGCTCGTCGCGGTAGGCGACTCCTTCGGCGCCGACGGCGAAGGCGCCGAATCTGCCCAGCTCCAGCGTACCCGCCTTTATTCGGGATTCCTGTTCCAGGTTCCACACTTGCACATCGATGGCGGTGCCGTGGGTCGGTAATCGTGCCATCGTGAGGGTCGACCCGTCGTTGGAGAACGCGAGGTGTGCGCGCCTGAATCCGTTGCCGTAGGCGAAGAGAATTGCCCGCAGCGGTTTGTCGTCGCGAGGCGACATGCTGAGCCAGGACCCTGTTTGTCCGGCGGGGGTAGCTGACGGAGAGGCTGGCGCGGCCTCTTCGGCCGCGCCGACTCCGGGGTCGGTGAGGTCGATGCCGAGGGCTCCGGCACCGGTCACTGCCAGGGTCAGTGCAGTGCCTCCGAGGATCGCGCGACGTCGGGTGAGGAATGGCTGAGGATTCCTTTCATCCACTTACCATTTCACCCACTTCCCGTTGTTTACGGTATAGGTTGGAAGGCTGTTTGCTGTGGTGGCCGTTTGAAATGGTGCGCCGTCGTTGTCGATGGTTGTGCTGTGGTGCTGTCCCATGGAAGACCACTCGACGGCCAGTTTCCAATTCACGATACAATCGCATGCCGCTCGCGGGTCGAAAGTGGCCTTGATGTCGAATTGTTCGATCTCAGTATTGCTCACGGTGAAGGCAAAGCTCATGCCATTGTTGTAACTGATGCGTGGCGGAGAATCATTGAGGATGATCGTAAAATTGCGGACATTGGTACTGCCGCCGCAGGGCTCGTCGAGCACAGCTGTTTCGGCGTCCATCGGGGTTCGGCTGACCTCGATCACTCTCATACTCTGGATATTTACCGCGTCCGAACTTCTCCCTTGTATCGACAATTTCATGTAAGTCTCGTTTAGATCTATCCCCCCTGCGGCGTGGGCCCACGTGTAATCCATCTCACTGGGGTCTGGTACAGGTATCTCGTCCGGCGGCTTTCGAAAGGTCCACATGTTCCCGCAGCCAGGATCTCCGCTGTCGGCGTTGTTGTCGTCGTAGGCAATGGAGACGGTCAAGCCGGGACCTGATTCCTGTGTGGTCGGGTTCCCGGCCCCAGTTGTGTTGGGGCTTCTGTCTGGTCGCAGTAAGGCGTAGGTAACTATGATGGCAAGCGCCAGGGCCGGCATGCCGATCAGGATTGCAATGTTCGTTCTGCTTGCGTGGCGCTGCGGCGGGTTCCGTGGTGGCGGTGCCAAAGTGCCCTCGGGCCAGTGGTGATCGATCAGTTCGATTGCGGCGGCTACAGCTGGGTCTTGTATCGGCAGGGTGCTCTGTAGTGCGTAACGCAGCGCGGAACGTCCGTCCTCACCGAACTCGATGCAGACATCGACGAGTGTGGCAACGTCAAGTCCAGGTTTGCCTGAAATCGGGGTTCTGTCCCGAATGTATCCGGGCAGCAGCCCGGCGAACTGCTGACGCGCGATAGGGCTCCTGAGGTCGCCGATGCTGGACAGAGCATCGACGAGACGTCGCCTTGCTACGACGTTGGTTTGAGGGGCGGCCGCTCGTGCTTCGGATCGGCGTTCGTTAATGGGGTTTCCTGATGGATGGAAATCTGTCACGGTTCCGTCCGTGTCATCGTGTCCTCGTCGTGGGGCTGTGGCCATTCGGCTCGTATGACCTTGAGGGCTTGCCGGAGCATGGGATCGTCGGGGAAGCCGAATTCGAGAGACACCACCAACGCTTCCCGCCCGGTTTGGCCGAATTCGGCGCAGACCCGGACAAGTGTCACCAGGTCCAGCCGCGCGTTTCCGGATCCAACCGGTGCTCGCTCTTGGATGTAGGGGGGAGTTCCATACCCAGTTGTACCCGCGCCACAGGGTTTCGTAATGTCGGTACCTCAGCAAGGGCGGACGCGATACGACGCGCCGACTCTGCGGAACATCCTGTAGCGGGTTCGGTCACGCTGTCGTGTGAGGACTCCAGGAGCGGAAGCTCGTCGCGTGCTCCTGATTTGGATGCGCCGGCCCCATCGTGGTGATCCAATTCCGATTGAATCCGGGACTTCACGATTCTGTATACGAGGTCGGTAGATGCAGTCGGTTTGATAATCGACGAGTGGTCACCCGGAAGCGTACCGCTGAACCGGAAGACACTCGCGGCAGACTGTGGGAGGACGATCCTGTCCTCCAGTCCGGCGAATGTCTCGATTTCGATCGGGACCGAATTGCTGGTCGGCTCCTGGCAATAGACGATCTGCTGGAGAACCTTCTGCTGAGTCTCGAGAATCTTCGAAGACAGCGGGCGGAGGTCTCTTTCCTGCGGGTTCCGCAACAGCCATTTCCGGGCAGAAAGCATGAACTCGGAACCTGAGTTCGGCGTGGCGAACATCATGATACGTCGTATGCGCTGGAGTCGTTCGGCCCGTCCTTGGTCCAGTTGCTGTGCCAGATATCGCTGGACGATCAGACCACCTTGACTGTGGGCGAGCACCATAACCGGCTGATCCGGGTCGAACTCCTCACGCAACGCTGTGTCGAGATATCGAGCCAATTCGTCGAAGTCGGGTATCTTCCGCTGAACGCTCATGTTGACAAGACGGGTCGGATACTCGAAGGGCAGTACGCTCACGCGCCCAAATATCTCCGGATCCGCGCGCAAGAGCTCGATCATGGGTTGCCACGTGCGGCTGCTCGACAGTATCCCGTGTACCGTAATCAGCCCGATGGTTGCCGGCACGTACGTCCTCCCCGCCTGTCATCTGAGACCTAGGTTCTTCGGATCGTACTCGTAAACGGCGGCGCCGCAGCGAAATCAGGCGAGCTGTTCCTGGTCGGTGCAATCGGCTACGAGCTGATCCTCAGCTAACGATGCGTGGTGGGATGACCGCCAGCGCTGCCGAGCAGTAGGCGGCATGTTGGGCGAACGCGAAGCAGGATGGCGGGATGGGAAAGCCGCGCAGTAGTGCATGGCCCCAGAGCTCTTGTGGGGCAACACTGCGTGCACTCGACGGATCGCCTTGCAGCAGCCTTGAGCGTCTCAGAATGCTCTGTTCTGAGGAAGTGGTTACGGCATCTCGTATCGCCTCAAGTCTGCCCCTAGGACATCGCGGTTGCCTCTCCCGCACAGTGTGGAGGTCCGGTCTTAGGAGCATGCCGGTCTGTGGCAGAACCGCCCAGCAGGGATGGCGACCGGATCAAGCCCTCCAGTTACCATCTGTCGCAGTGTGGGGGTTTGACTTCCGTGTGTAGCTCGGCATCGATGATCTCGCTCAGCTGGGCGCGGGACCGTGGTTACGATACTGCGGATATGCGAGGCGCTGACGGGCCAGACGGAGCCGGGCAGGATCGGGCCGCTCCTGGGCGACTGCGAGCACACCGGTGGCGGAGATCAGTCTGATGCGCTATGTCGTGCCCGCGGATGACCTCAGCCATTGTGAGCTCATCCGCCGTGCGAAGCCGTAAGCATCGTCAGATGGCCTGTCCATGGCTGTGCGGGCGCGAAGAGGTCGTGCTCGAAGAATGGCTGCGGTGCCAGATCTGATTACCAGCCGTATATGGAAAAGGCTCTGTCCTCTGCGATGTGGTCTAACGCTGTCTGGCAGTAGTTGATCATGTGATCGGGGCGCGCGTTGATAGGGAACCAGCGCAGTTCGGCGCATTTATCGAGTTCCCGGTTGGTGGGTTCGCCTGCCCAGGTGTCGACGGTGAAGAAGAAGGCGATGCGTCCGCCGGTGGATGAGTTGTGCATGACGTGAGTGAACTCGATGTCGGCCGGGCGGATCCGGACACCGATCTCTTCGTCGGCTTCCCGAATGAGGGCGTCGATCACGGATTCGTCGGCCTCGAGGTGGCCCGAGGGCAGGTGCCATGCGCCGTCCTCGTAGCCGGTGTTCTGCCGCTGGCCGAAACAACACCTCGTCACCACGGCGCAGTAGCAGGTGAACGTCTCCAGTCACTTTGTGCCGCTGAGGTTTCGTCGTTTGGGCAGGACGTGTGGTGGCTTCCAAGGGACAGCGCTCCTTCAAGTGGTGTTTGGTACCGCGAGGACAGAGCGTAGGTCACTGGTCCACGCGCTGGTATTCGTCGGATGCATATCCGCGCGGCCGTCGCGCGCGGTGAGTCCCACGCGCTGTGTCCCGCCAAGATGCGCGGCTAGAAGCGCAGCTTCAGGACATGCAGACGAGCCCCGATGCCGAGCCGCACGGCTGTACTGCTTCGTTGCTGGGACGGATCTGTTCGTGGGCGTTCAGAACAGCTTCCATTTCCGGAGGCTTGGATGACCTCGGCCAGTTGTTCGCGTGTCATGCGTTTGCGGAGTGCGTCTTCGGAGGCTTCTCGGGCGGCGCCGTATTGCCACCAGACTTCTCCGGTCTTGCGGTCGGAGACGAGGAAGCGGTCCTTGAGTGCGGGTCCGCGGACGACCAGTGAGACGGTGTGTGGTTCGGCGACGACAGCGTGGACCATCGAGTGGTGCAGTGCGTAGGTCGCCCCGACTGGTTCGGTGCGTGCTTGGAGTACGGGCAGTTTCGCGGGGTCGATGTGTTCGTCGATGTCGGTGTTGCCGAACAGGTAGTGGCGGTAGTGGCCGCGCAGGATGCGGCTGGCGTAGCTCCAGCGGTGGTTGTGTGGACGGTCGAAGTAGCCGGGCAGGAAGATGTGCAAGCGTACGCGGACGCCGGTGTCGGGGTTGTCGTGCAGGACGATCTTGTCGAGGATGTCGTAGTGCTCGCACAGGTTCCACAGCTCGGGTCGGTCGGGGAGTTCGTCGAGGCGGTTGCGGACGAGGTCGGGTTCGGCGGCCAGGTCGTCGAAGAACTGGGCGGCGTGGTTTTCGACCTGGTCGATGTCGTGCCAGTCGATCCCGGAGAGCTTGTGTGCGACGGTGTCGAGGCTGCGCGTGGTGGGGTTGGTCATCTTTCTCATTCCTCGGGTTTGGCGCTGGATTTCCACAGTCGGCAGACGGGCACGATGTCGTCGTAGGCCGAGCATGACGAGGCGCCCATGACGAGTTCTTCGGCGGGGCAGCCGCCCATGCAGGAGCTGGCTTTGCAGCCGCCGCAGCTGCTGGTGGTGAGGGCGCTGGTGAACAGGTCGAATTCGTTGGCGCCGTGGTTGAGCTGGACGTGGCCGTCGACCATGTGGGCGAAGTGCAGGTCGGTGTCGAACAGGTAGGAGCAGACATAGGCGCGGCCGTCGGGGAAGATGGAGATGCGGTCGAGGGTGCGGCCGATGCAGCCTTGGTAGCCCTCGCGGGCGTAGCGGTCCATCTGGTCGCGGCGGGCGTAGGTGGGCTGATACCAGACGCGTGTCTGGTAGTGCGGGGCGATGGTGTTGAGGGTGTCGCAGAAGTCGATCCATTCCGGCGGTGTCATGGCCATGTCGGGGTTGCCGTGGCCGGTGCCGATGGTGGAGAAGACGTGGAATTTGAGCAGGCTGACGCCGAGTTGGTCGCTGATGTCGAGCAGGTGCAGGACGTCGGCTTCGTTGGCTTTGTTGTCGGTGCAGATGATGCGGGTGTCGAAGCCGCGTTCGGTGAGTTCGGCGGTGGTGGCCATGGCGGTGTCGAAGGTCCCGGTGCCGCGGACCGCGTCATGGGTGGCGGCGCTGCCGCCGTCGAGGCTGACCTGGATGTAGGCGAAGTCCGATGGTTCGAGTTGCCGGAACTTCTTGACTGCAGGGGTTTGTGCGTTGGTGGTGGTGATGACGTGCTCGTAGCCGAGCTTGCCGGCCGCGCGGATCGCGTCGCAGAAGTAGGGGTGCAGGGTTGGCTCCCCGCCGAGGAGGGTGACTTTGCTGCCGCCGAGCTTGCGCCAGGTGCTCAAGGTGTTCACGATCGCCGGTAGCGGCAGTTTGAGCGCGCGGTCGAGGCGTTCGCCATGTAGCAGTGTTCGCATCGCAGTTGGCAGGCTTCGGTGATGTAGAGGTAGACGTTGCGGAACCGGCCATAGGGGACGCGGTCGACGCGTTCGGGTTCGGGCATGTCGATGTTGCGCGGCATCCGCGCGTGGCCGTAGCCGTCGGTCCGCGGTGTCGGGATCGGCAAAGGGGTGGAAGTCATTGGGCAACACTCCGGGAGATGAGAAGCGGGGCAAGCAAGTTCGCCGCGCCGTTGATACTGGTGGTGGTGTCGAGCTGGGTGACGGGCACGCCCGAGTCCACGAACGCGGCTCGGATGCCCTCGGCGGCGTGCTGGTAGCGGCGAATGCGTGCCTTCAACAGCCGCGGGGCGTCCCGCGCCGCGGATGCAGTAACCCGCCGCACCTCGCGCACGCCCAGGCGTCGTCGGCGCGCGGAATGGCGGGCAGCCGTGGGTCGCCGATCGGATCGGGTTCACAGCGGTGGCAGACCTTCCTGTTCTTGGCCCGCTGCTGCAGCGTCTTGGCGTCGGTCGACACCTCGACCGCCTCGATGCGCGCCTCCGGAACGAGGGCTTGTCGTTCGGCGAGTAGTTGATCGACTTGTCGTGCGGCGCCGGGGAAGTTGTCCAACAGCACCGTGTGGAGGTGCGGGTCTTCGGCTGTCGCGGTGAAGAAGGCTCGTAGTGCGGCCGATACGGTGTAGTCGTCGATCCAGCCGAGGTGACGGCTGTCAGTCGCGGTCGCGGCCAGCACCTCGCGCGGGACATGCTCACGCAGCCGGAACACCCGCCGGCCTGGTGCCCCTCCGAGCAGGGTCGTCAGGGTCGTCTTCCCGGCTGCGGGTGGCCCGAACAACGCAACTATCAGCGACAGACCCATCTCGCTCCTCCTCGTCGAAATGCCGAAACCGACTGCGGCAAGCGTGCGGCGGGGCAGACCGTGAAACCATCACGGCGGCGCATAACGAGGTATGCGTCGAAGGCGTAACGTGTTGTGCGGCAGCGTGATAGCGTCGCTCGATCATGGAGTCTGAGGGGGCGATTGGTCCCGCGACTGATTCGGGAGCGGCGGGGTGACACGGAATCCACAGCCGGGACGGGCCTGTACGAGGTGCGGCGCACGACTCAACCGGTACAACACCGGCACCGTCTGCGGCCCCTGTGACTCCGGCGTGCTGGAACCACCCGACCTACCCCGAGCGTTCTGGGAAACCGAACGGATGCGGGAGGCCCTGGCCACCTGGCATATGGGCCGCGTCGTCTACGCCTACCGAACCCACCCACACCATGGACGCCCGTTCGGCCAGGAGACAGTCGCTGGCTGGCTCGGCCTCACCCAAGGCCAGCTCAGCAAGCTCGAATCCGGTCGAGCCCCCGAACAGCTGAGCAAACTCATCCGCTGGGCACAAACCCTGCGCATCCCCGCCGACCTGCTGTGGTTCTCCCTCCCGCCACACGACACCGATACCCTCGACCAGGTGAACCGCCAAGACTTCCTGCGCGCCGCAGCGTCGATCGCGGTCGCCCCCGCCGCGATGACCGACCTGATCGGCGCGCTGGAACCGACACCGGTGCCGTCGATGGTCGGGCCGCACGAGACCGCGCAGCTGCGCGAGGCGGCGAGCATGTTCCATTTCTGGGACCACGCCTACGGCGGCAGCGTTGTCCGCGACGCCGTCGCCGCCCAGCTCCGCTACGCCGTCCGGCTCCTCGAAGCCCGCTGCGCCGACCGCCACCGCGGCGAGTTGTTCTCCGCCGTCGGTGTCCTCAGCCACACCGCTGCGTTCATGGCCTTCGACGCCTACGCCCACACCGACGCCCGCACCATGTTCAAACTCGCCCTGTCCTGCGCCGAAGAAGTCGACGACTGGCAACTACGCGCCAAAATCCTGTCTTCGATGGCACGCCAATCCATCTGGTGCGAGAACCCCGACGCCGGACTCACCTTCGCGGAACTGGCCCTCGTCCGCGCCGATCGCCTCACCGCAACCCAGCGCGCCATGCTGCACACCACCCGCGCCCGCGCGTTCGCCAAAATGGGGCGCGTGCAGGACACCATGGCCGCCGTCGGCAGCGCCGACGACGAATTCGACCACGCCAGCCCTAGCAACGACCCCGTCTGGATGGCCTATTACGACCACGCACAACACGCCGGCGACACCGGACACGCACAGTTCGACCTGGCCACCGCCGGCCGATTCATCGAAGAGGCACGCACTCGGCTGGCCATCGCCGTCGACGGACATACCGACCAGTACGTCCGATCCCGTGCGATCTCGGGCACCAAACTGGCGACCCTGGTGATGACCGTCGGTGACCCCGCCGAGGCCGCCCTCATCGGACAACGCGCCCTCACGGACGCCGGTCATCTACGGTCCCGCCGCGCCACCGACGACCTGCATGCCCTGCGCCGCGCCGCCACCCAGCGTGCCGACCAGCCTGAGGTCGCTCCACTGTCTGCCCGTATCGACGAGCTGCTCAATCCATGACTACTGACACTCACGACGCTGCCCTGGAAACGCTGCAGGTCGCATGCATCAAGGCCGGGCTGACGCTCGACGGCGCGATCGTGCTGAGCCGCAGCGAAAACGTGCTCTACCGGCTCGAAGTAGGAATCGTCGCCCGCGTGACGCGCCCGGGCCAGCAAGCTGCAGCCCGCCGGGAAGCCGCCGTCGCCGACTGGCTCGAAGCTTCCGGTGTGCCGGCGGTGCAAACCTGGCCGGGCATCGACCAACCCGTCGTCGTCGACGACCGCGCGGTCACCTTCTGGCGCGAACTACCCCCACACCGGCACGGCCGCCCCGCCGAAATCGCGACCGCACTACGCCGACTCCACAACCTCCCACCACCCGAACTCGACCTCGGCACCATCGACCCATTCGTCCGCCTCGACCACCGCATCGCCACCGCCACCACCATCTCCGACGACGACCGCGCATGGATGCGTGACCACCTCGCCGAACTACGCGAGCGCTGGCGCAACGTGCCGGCCGGGCTGCCTTGGTGCGTCGTCCACGGCGACGCCTGGGGCGGCAACGTCGTCGCCACCGACAACGGCGAGGTCTACCTCCTCGACCTCGAACGCACCTCCCTCGGCCCACCCGAATGGGACACCGTCCACACCGCCATCAAACACCACACCTTCGGCTCCATCACCAACACCGACTACCGTGCATTCTGCGACGCCTACGGCCACGACGTCACCGTCTGGGCAGGCTACGAACTACTGCGCGACCTGCGCGAATTCCGCATGACCTGCATGGCCGCCCAAAGCGCCACCGAAAACCCCACCCATCGTGAACAGGCCGACCACCGAATCGCCTGCCTCCGAGGCAAATGCGGCCCGAGACCATGGCGAGGCTGGCGGCCCATTGCATGAAGTGTTGGTCAGTTCGAGCGGAGGCGATCCCACCGCGGTTTCCGGGGATGGGCACCCTCGCGCTGCGAGGTCTGACCATTCGGCCCACCTCCAGGTGTGGCTCTACATGAAATGCTAAGGACTACAGGAGAATTCCCGCCGCAACAACGTCAACATAGCGTACTGTCTTCCGTTGTGGAGATCGTTGCGTGCATGGTGTGCGGTGCCAGGAAGGGGCGCGAGAAAGGCCTGTGCCGCTACGCACGGTGGCGTGTGATGAATGCTGGGACAAGGCGGCTCAGTTTCCCGAGCGTGAACCAGCGCGCCCCGACGTCGAATTAGTCGCCGACCAACTCCGTACAGCGCCGGTGGTTGATCCGAGAGAAGGTTCGCCTACTTTCTGTAAGTATTGTGATATGGAAGCTTTGTGGCACCGGACGTTGAATGGCCGTTGGATACTGCTGGAATGCGGCGCCTACCCAACCTTTCAGGTCCCGCCAGGAAGGCGTTGGCGGGTCGCCGGTGATGGCACGGCTGTGAATCTCGGAGGAGCGAACCCGACCGACGAGTGTCGGATTACCCACTTCGACGTGTGTCCCGCGAGGCGAGCGCCTGAGGACAGTCCGCTGCTGCTCGCGGTGTGGCGGGGACATCGGCGCGAATGGATGGCGCGCGAACATCAGTAGGCCGCCGACTGCAGAACGCCTGCCCGGCCGGCATCGGAGGTACGCCACGATGGTGTCACGACTTGTGTGCAAGCCTCTGGGGTACACGACGGCGAACTGAACTTGGCTCAGCCTGCCAGTTTGCAAGGACCGATAGGTAGACCGTGGCTAGATATTTGGTGGCATGGCTGGCGGGCTGCGGCATCTGCGGCCGCGAGTTTCCCGAGGCAGAAGTGCGATTCCGTGTGAACCATGTCGGGGGCCAAGCCGCTGCAGACCGCACTGCTCGCGCCGCCCTGCGCGCCATCGCGCACGCCATGGGCTGGTATTTGCCAAGCGATTATGACCTGAATGACGAAACGCGGACGCGGTGCCCGGATTGTGCCCGTCAATGCCGCGCCAGCGAACCAACGACGCTGTATCTGGTCAAGTCAGAACGCCGTCGAGCTCTCAAGATCGGTGTGGCCCGAAGAACGTCCAGTCGGCTGCGAGTTCATGGCCGACGTGGTTGGCGCGTCGTCGAATTGAACGGCGAGCAATGTTGGTGGCTTCTTCGGCGGGTCGATGCGCTCGCCGTCGAGCAAGCCGTCATCGCGCGATGGCGAAGCGCGGGCGTGCCGATGGCTCCAGCGTGCGCCATCGCCGCCGAGAATGGCTACACCGAGACTGCCAGCCTGGATGCGGCTTCGGTGCCTGACACTGTCGGCTGGATCGAAGAACTCGCTCGTGGACACCTTCTGGAACTCGACACGTCAGGAACCGGAGAAGGCGGACACTAGACGCACATGGCGCATGCAAGTCAATCGCGCGGCGGTCGAAGCCAAGGGCTGGTTCGCAGAAACTAGAGCCACGGGAAACTCCCCCTCCGGGACGCGGTCCACAGGCGTCGTCGGTGTGATCGGCTTCAGCTTCTGCGTCGACATCCGGATCGACGGCCGGTTGGGCGTGGAGGACAACTGCGGTTGCCGGCTCCTCCGGTATGTCGTTTGTTATGCGGTGTTGAAAACGGCCGTCGCCGACGGAGTTGAAGGAATGTACCCGCCTCACTCGATGTCAGGAGCGTTCCCCATGCCCTCATCCGTGCACATTCGTTCACCGCGCTATAGCTCAACCGGTTGCGAGACCTAAACCTGGTCCACTGGGGTGTCCCAGTCGGCCACATACGACGCATAGCTTCGTGCGGCGTTATGGACTGACCTCGCGTCTGGTGTGCGGTCGTCTTCAAGCGCAAATGAGTCGGTCCCGATTGCACAGTTGAATCAACGGCAGAAGCTGCTTGCCGCGGCAGGTGATTGCTGATTGTCCACTGCTGGATCGCATTACCACGTTCGGCGCACGAGCCAGATCACATTCTCTCGCGGAGGCCGCCGTGTGCGCCGAACCCGATTGCCGCAGCGGGGATTGCCCGAATAGCGGGCAACAGGAAATGGGTGGGATTGATCGCTTGACGACTCCGGTCCCACAGAGCGTTGATTGACGACCCGTATTCAGCTGGACGTCTCAGTCGATCGTAACCGTCTGGGGCAGCGCTGATTTCGGTGTCGGAGTCCGAGAGATCGAGCAGGAGACATCTTATGAATGAGAACGAAGGTTACTTGCGGGCGAAGGACTGCGAGAAATTGACGGGAATTCCGGAGGCCACCTGGCGATGGTGGGCACATATCGGATACGGTCCGATCAGTTTCAAGCTGGGGCCCCGCCGCCGGGTATGGCGGAGGTCTGCGGTGCTGGCCTGGATTGCGGAGCAGGAGCAGGAGCAGGCGAGCCGACGTGGTGAGGCTGCGTGATGGCGGCGACTCGGAACCCGCGGTCGGGGATCGAGGATCGCTGGTATCCGACGGTGGTCAACGTGGATCCGGTGACCGGGAAGATAACCAAGAAGAAGGTCAAGTCCGCGGAGCGTTTCGGAAAGGGAAAACGTTGGCGGGCCCGGTACGTCGATCCGAATGGTGTCGAGCGGTCGCGATCGTTCGACACCAAGATTGCGGCGCAGGCCTTTCTCGACGCCGAGGTGACGACAAAAGTCACAACGGGCGCGTGGGTTGATCCCGATCGCAGTGGGGTGTTGTTCGGTGTTGTTGCCGAGAAGTGGTTCGCCACAAAGAAGTTCCGGAAACCGAAGACCGTGGCAGGTTATCGATCGCTTCTGGATACGGTTGTGCTGCCGAGGTGGGAGTCGGTCCCGCTGCGCGACATCGAGTTCGAGGACATCCAGGAATGGGTCGTCAGTCTGTCGGAGTCGGGTAGCACGCGGTTCGAGGGTCGTGGTCTGTCGGCGTCGCGGGTCATTCAGTCGTATCAGGTGTTGGGGCAGATTCTTCGGTTCGCGGTGAAGTCGAAGCGGTTGGCTTCCAATCCGGCCGAGGATGTCGAGTTGCCGTCGATGATGGCGGGGGAGCGGCCGTACCTGTCTCACCTTCAGGTGTTGAAGCTGGCGATGGCGGCTGGTCGGTTCCGGCCGTTGGTGCTGACGCTGGCCTACACCGGTCTCCGGTTCGGTGAGGCGACGGCGCTTCGGGTGATGGACGTCGATCTCGACGCCCGCCGCATCCGGGTGACGCGGTCGGCTACCTACGTCCGTGGTGCGGGCACGGTAGTGACCGACACTAAGAACCACACGGCCCGTGCTGTCCCGGTCCCGGAGACGTTGGCGAAGGAGCTCGCCAACCTCATGCAGGGGCGTCGGCTCGACGCGCTGGTGTTCCCGAGCTGGAAGGGCGGCTACCTCGAGTCGACGGAGTTCCGGTGGGTGTTCGACCAGGCCGCCAAGGCGGCGGGGTTGAGCAAGATCGCTCCGCATGGTCTGCGCCACACCGCAGCGTCGTTGGCGATCAGTGCCGGGGCGAATATCAAGGTGGTTCAGCGGATGCTGGGGCACAAGACGGCCACGCTGACGCTGGACCTGTATGGGCACCTGTTTGCGGACGATCTCGACGCTGTGGCGGTCGGGATGGACGCGGGGGCCAGGACTGCTGCGGACCGATTGCGGACTGCGTGAGATGACAACGTCGAAAGCGACGGCAAAAACACCGCCTGACCTGGTGCCGAGTGTGGGACTCGAACCCACACGTCCGTGAGGACAACGGTTTTTGAGGCGGTCGCTTTCGACGTTCGCAGTGGTGGGTCAGTGTTGGCTTCCATGGTGTTATCGCGCTGACCAGCGGATTTGTTTGTTGGTCTCGTTGGTCGATATCGGCACGCTCAGATGCTGCTGCGGACTGGTTGCGGTCTGAACCGCGGGGTGAACCACCTGCGATATCGACGTCCTTGCGCACGGAATTCAACGGTCGATCGAACAGCTCGCTTCCCGCGCCGGAGACAGCCGACCAGGCGACTGATCCGCCCGGAGACACATCGCGGTGTCCGGCGATGAATGGCCTGGTCGACCGGCCCGGCGCACATCACTACTCTGGTGTCGCCACCTGATACCAATGGGCCTGTGTCATGGCGATCCGAAGATCGTCGCGGCTGGTGCCCCGCGAGCACTACGCCAGGACGATTTCGCCTGGCCGGGTATTCGTGAACATGGTGTCGAGCCGTCCGTCGACCATGCGGTACACGGCGTCCATTCGGGACAGGTGGGTGCGGTCGTGCGTGACCAGCACGGTGGGGGCCCGGTGCGTACGCACCATCTCCAGGATGAGATCGATGACGGCCGCACCGCGTTCGGAATCGAGCGCGCTGGTCGGTTCATCGATCACCAGCAGCGCGGGTTCGTTCATCAACGCGCGGGCGATGTTCACCCGTTGACGCTGCCCGCCGGACAGCTGCGCGGGCCGTTTACCGGCGTGGGCGGCCAGCCCCACCGAGTCGAGCAATTCCATTGCCCTGGTGTGGGTTCGGCGGCGCCGGGCAGTGGAGCTGTACCAGCGCTGCCCGAGGTGACCCATTGCCTCGAGCTGTTCGACGGCGGTGAGCGCCGGAACCAGGTTGGCCTGCTGGAACACGATGCCGATGGACGAACGGCGCATCGCGGCAGCGTCGCGGCGCGACAATGCCGCCAGATCCACCCGTCCCGAGGCGGTGTCGAGGCGAACCTGCCCGGAATCGGGGCGGATCAGAGTGGAGACGACGGCGAGCAGGCTCGACTTCCCAGACCCCGACGGGCCGGTGACGGCCGCGATCGTCCCGGCGGGCACGTCCAGGCTCACCCGGTCGAGCGCCGTGATCCGGTCCGCGCCATCGGGGTAGGTGAGGGTGACGTCGTCGACGGACAAACCCGTGGTCATGGCAGTTCCTCCAAACATCAGCGGGCCGCGCCGAGCGCGGTGAGCGGGTCGGTGGTGAACAGGAAACGCAGTGCGAACGCGGCTCCGCCGAGTCCGAGCAGGATCAACGCGCCCGCGGGCAGCAGGGTGGTCGCGGGCGCGATGACGAACGGCACCGCATCGCCCATCAGGCTCGCCGAGGCCACCGTGATCCCCAGTCCTGCCGTGACGCCGGCCACCAGCACCATCGCCGCCTGCGCCACGGCGTCGCGTACCAGCGCGGCCGAGGTGGCGCCGAGGGCCTTCAGCGTCGCGATATCCGGCAGCCGCTGGATCGTCCACACGGTGAAGAACGCGCCGATCACCAGGGCGGAGATGGTCAGCAGCAGCAGCGTCATCAAGGTCAGCGAACCGTTTTCGGCCTGGTAGGAACCGATCGCTTCCAGCGCATCGGCGGGCGTGGCCGAGACGGTGGCGGCGGCGTCGTCCACGGCGTCGCGATCCGGCACTCCGGAGACCGCCAGCACCGTTGCCGCGCCCGAACGCGGACTCACCGACTGCCAATCGGACAACGTCATCCAGACCACGGGCGTGTGGCTGTACCACTCGTCCCCGCGGACCGCCGACACGGTGAAACCGCGGCCGCCGAGGTCGACCTCGTCGCCGGGGGACGCACCCAGCGCCGCGGCTGCTCCGGCACTGAGGATCACGGCGCCAGGATCGGTTGCAGTGCGATTGCCGAACGCGGTTCCGTCCGTCCCGAACAGCGCCACCTGGCTGGGGGCGGCCGAGCCGGTCGCCGGCGTGGCACGGGCGCGGCTGATTCCGATCGGTTCGACCGTTGCACCCGACTGCTGCCAGGTGGCGATCTGTTGTCCGGTCAGGGCGGAGGTGTCGAAGGACGCGGCCGCGCCGGTGTCGGCGAAGACGACCGCGTCGGCGTCGATTCGCTCGATGGCTGAAATGTTCTGGTGCGCGAGGCCCGCGGTGAGCCCGCTCAGAAAACTAACCAGCAGCGCGACCAATGTGACGACCGACGTGATGAGCGCGAAGCGGCCACGGGCGGCGCGAAGATCTCGGAGTGCGACGAACATGAGCCCCACGATGCCGGGATCGGGCGCGCGAACCATCGCGCGCGCGAACCAACCGCCGACGATCGAAGGTCGGTGCCGTCTTTACACCTTTCGATGGATGCCGCCCAGGTAGCCGGGCATAAGCTGGCACCGTGCATCCGTCGCCGCTCACCCCTGTCGTCACCGCCCTGCGACTGGGGTTGCATGTGCTGGTGACGGCGCTGGTCGCGGTGGTGGTGATCCGGGCGTTGCTGCCCGGCGCCAGTTATCCGGCCGCGGTGATCGGGCTGAGTGTGGCGTTGCTCGCCGTCTATTTCGCCGGCGCCGCGGTGGGAGATCGGCGCGGCGGGATGCTGTGCTGGCTCGGTGTGCTGACGGTCCTGTGGCTGCTGCTCGTCGCGTTCTCCGCCGACGCGATCTATCTCGCTTTCGGTCTGTTCTTCCTGTTCCTGCACCTGCTGCCGCGGCCGGTGAACTACCTGGCCGTCGCCGCTGCCACCGGTGTGGCCGTCGCCGGATTCGGCCTGCATCGCGGCTGGTCGGTGGCCGGTGTGATCGGCCCGGTGCTCGGCGCGGCCGTCGCCGTCGGAATCGCGGCCGGCTACCGGACGCTGTTTCGGGAATCGGCCGAACGCGAACGCCTCATCACCGAACTACTCAGCACCCGGGCCTCACTCGCCGAACAGGAACGCACCGCGGGCAAACTCGCCGAACGCGAACGCCTGGCCCAGGAAATCCACGACACCGTCGCGCAGGGGCTGAGCAGCATCCAGCTGCTGTTGCACGCGGCAGAACAGGCCGCACCGGATCACCCCGCCCTGCCGCAGATCCAGCTCGCCCGCGCGACTGCCGCCGAAGACCTGGCCGAAACACGAAGGCTCATCGCCGAATTGACCCCCGCTGCGCTGGTCGGCACATCGTTGGCCGAGGCCTTGGCGCGGGTCTGCCGTCGAGCCGAGAGTCCAGCTCTGGCCGCGCAGGTGGTGGTCGAAGGGACACCCGAACGGCTGCCGATGCCGATCGAAGCCGCGCTCGTCCGCATCGCGCAGGGCGCGGTGTCCAACGTCGTCCAGCACGCGCACGCCTCCCGCATGCGGCTCACCCTCACCTACGCCGAATCCGAGGTCCTGCTCGACGTGGTCGACGACGGGGCCGGCATCGCCCCTGGCATTCTCGACCAACCGCCACCAGGGTCGTTCGGTCTGGCCGCCACCCGCCGCCGGGTCGAGCAGCACGGTGGCACGATGACCGTCGAATCCGAGCCCGGCCATACCGCCGTGACGGTGTCGTTCCCGTTGCCGCCGCGGCGTGCGGGCGCGGTGAACTCCGATAACGCCGAGGAGGTCCCGTGATCCGACTGCTACTTGCCGACGATCACGCCATCGTCCGGGCCGGCTTGCGCGCCCTGCTCGAGGGGGCCGAAGACATCGGAGTCGTCGGCGATGTACCGACCGCGGAGGCCGCGGTCGCCTTCTGCGCGACCGAAGCCGTCGACGTCGTCTTGATGGACCTCAGCTTCGGCCCCGGCCGCTCCGGTGCGGACGCGACGGCCGAACTCCGTGCCCTGCCCGATCCGCCGAACGTCCTCGTGGTCACCAACTACGACACCGACGCCGATATCCTCGGCGCGATCGAAGCCGGTGCCTGCGGATACATCCTCAAAGACACCCCGCCTGCCGAACTCCTCGCCGCCGTCCGCTCGGCCGCGGCCGGTGAGAGCGTCCTCTCACCCACCGTCGCCTCCCGCCTGATGACCCGCGTCCGCCGCCCCGACACCACCCTCAGCCCACGCGAGATCGAAGTCCTGCGCCTGGTCGCCGACGGCCGCTCCAATCGCGATATCGCGCGCGAACTGTTCCTCAGCGAAACCACCGTCAAATCCCACCTGGTGCATATCTACGCGAAACTCGGCGTCCGCTCCCGAACCTCAGCGGTAGCCCGAGCCCGCGAACAAGGCGCGATCTAACCGGATGCCCGGCCGGAAAAAGCCGGCCGATCCTGCGTCGACCTGTCGAGAACACCATGGGGTCGTCGGCGAATCGAAGAACTCGGCTACCTGGAACTCGGCCGCCGCGGCACGGAGCTTCGGTGGTGCTACTTTCACGCACAAAATCGGCACGCAGGCCCCTGAACGATGTCGAGATTCGCGACCAAGCGACAGCAGGTTTCACGATCAGGGCCAGCTGATGATCACGCGATCGGACTGGCGACCGTCTCTCAAAAGCACTGAGTGATCTACACACGTGCGAGTCGGCGGCGGCAGCAGCGATATCCACCCAGCTGTTGACCGCGTCTCGAGATCTGCTCGTGAGCGTGGTCGAGGCGGGTGTCGCGGCGAGTTCGCGGACAGCGATCGGAGTGTCGGGCCCGCCGGCCTGGCCGAGGCCGGCTGCCATTGCTTGCAGCGTCTGGGCGACGGCGGTGCTTGCGGCCGAGGCGATGAGGACCTGCGGTGTGCCGGAGCTGAGGTCGATTGCCCCGTACACTTCCCGGTCGCCGATGAGTTGTTCGGCTGCCGCGGTGTCGTGGACCGCCGTGAGCGCGGCGACGGTTCCCGCCACGGTCGGCCATCGGGAGGTCGAGACATCGGTAGCGGGTGGCGCCGGGAGATTCATGTCTACTCCTCGAAGTTGGGGCGACCGCCGGTGTCCGGGGCACCGGCGGTCGATGATTGCTATGGCCTCAGGCGACCGGCGCTGATTCGCTGTCGCGCTTGGTTTCCAGCAGCATCGGCCGGTGCTTTCCGTTGGTGAACCAGTGGTGGGAGCCGGGCTTGTGGGCTTCGGTCGCCAGGTGTTTGATGCCGGCCGTGCAGGCGAATTCCTTGAGTTTCTTGCCGGCGAAGCCACTGAAGTACAGCCGCATCGGGGTGTCGTTTTTGTGGCCGAGCTGGTAGATCCCGGCGTCGCGGCCGAAGCTGAGGCACATGGCGGGGAACGACAGGTCGATCGGGGTGGGCTGCTCGCCGGCGATGCGGTGCAGGAGGGTGTCGGCGGCGTGTGCGCCCAGGCAGTAGGCGGTATAGGCGGCCATTCGGAAGGGGAGGTCCGACGGTGCCGAGCAGTCGCCCGCGGCGACGATGCGTTCGTCGTCGACGCTTGTCAGGGTTTCGTCGGTGAGCAGTCGTCCGGTGCTGTCGGTGCTCAATCCGCTGCGCGCGGCCAGGTCGGGGACGTCGAAGTCTGCTGTCCAGATCGTGACCGCACTGGGCATCGTCTGCCCGTCGGCGAGTTCCACGGTCTGACGGGTCACGGCGGTGACCATGGCTTCGGAACCCTCGATGACGTTGACCCCTAGCTTGGTGAAGTACTTGCGGGCCGTGCGCCGTGCCTTGGGGTGCAGGTAGGGGCCGAGGACCTTGCCGCAGACCAAGGTGACGTTGCGGCCTTGTTCGGCCAGCTCCGCGGCGGTTTCGATGCCGGTCGGGCTGCCGCCGATCACGGTCACCGGTGCGGTCGTGGGGGTGTCGAAGAGTGTCGACCGTAGCCGCTAGGCTGCTTCCAGAGTCGCGATGGGGGTAGGCGAATTCGGCCGCTTCCGGGACCCGCGGGGTGGCATCGCCGCTGCCGACCGCCCACCCCCGCGGACAACATATGGACCCCGCCCGCGGAAGTGGCGACGATCGACCGGGAATGGGGGACCGGCCATTCGTCCAAGGCCGACTCACACCACCGACGGATTGCGAGCCGACCGGCAGCGCTGCGGTATACCGAGGACACAGGATGAGCTCAGGTCCCAGATAGCCCTGGGCTCATGTCGATTCCGCCATCGGAGTGAAGCCGTCCGCGCAGACCATCGTGGATCGGTCGGTGCGGGCAGCTGTCGCGACAGGCAACCTCAGAATCGAGTTGGGCATCGGCGCGGGACGAGCGGTCTCCATGCTCGTGGCGTGGCCCGCACAGATTACGATTCAGGTCGCGCCGGCCGAGGTGCGTGATCGAGTCTGTGGTAGGTGAGGAAGTCGTGTCGATGACAGTAGGTATCGGTCCGTGTCGCGTGATCGGGTCATCGAATTCGACATGGTGAGCTCGACCGCCGTCGCAGCGCCGCCGTCGATGCCGAAGCCCGCTGCCTACCGCCGCGACCTGGATGGGTTGCGCGGTTTGGCGATCGCACTGGTGGTGGTGTTCCATGTCTGGTTCGGGCGGGTGTCCGGTGGCGTGGACGTGTTTCTGGTGCTGTCGGGCTATTTCTTCACCGGGTCACTGCTGCGTCGCGCCGAATCGACCGGCGCGGTAGCCGTCAGGTACACGATGGTGCGGACGGCGCGCAGATTGTTGCCGGCGCTGGCCGTCGTGCTCGCCGCTGTCGCGGCCGCGACGGTGCTGATACGGCCGTATACCCAGTGGTCGGATGTCGCCGGGCAAATAGTGGCGTCGCTGCTGTACTTCCAGAACTGGCAGTTGGCGCTGTCGTGGGCGGATTACCTGGCCGCGGACCCGTCGGTCAGCCCGCTGCAACATATCTGGTCGATGGCGATTCAGGGGCAGTACTATCTGGCGGCCGTGCTGGTCGTCGCGGCCGTCGCCTGGTTGTGCCGCGTGGCGGGCCGTCCGGCGGCTCTGCGTTTCGGTGTCGGCACGGTTGTGGTGTCGGTGGGTGTGGCGTCGTTCATCTACGCCGCGGTCGGTGCCGAGACTCAGCAGGGCTGGAATTACTACGACACTTTCGCCCGGTCGTGGGAGCTGTTGGCGGGTGCGGGTGCGGCGCTGCTGATCCGATCTGTGGTGGCCCCGCGTGCGGTCCGATCGGTGCTGGCGGTTGGTGGTCTGGTGGCGATCTCGGCATGTGGGTGGTTGGTCGATGGCGCTAATAGATTCCCGGGCCCGGCCGCACTGTTGCCGGTGATCGCAACTGTCGCTCTTATCGTCGCGGCGAGCGGTATCGATCCGGCGCAACGCCCGTGGGTGTCCAGGGTCCTCGCTTCGCCACCGCTTGTCCGGCTCGGCGACCTCTCCTACGGGCTGTACCTGTGGCATTGGCCGCTACTGATTTTCTACCTCGCCGAGCGCGGTACAGCCGAGGCCGGATGGCGTGGAGGAGTGCTGGTCATCGCGGCCTCGCTGGTATTGGCTTATGTGACATACAGATTCGTCGAACAGCCGCTTCGAATGCAGAGCGGTCACCGAGCCTCGTCGTCTGTTCGCTCCCCAGGGCATCCGCGCATCGCCGGAGCCCTTGTCGCCGCCACTATGGCGTTGGTATTCGCGTCGGCGGCGGGCTGGCAGTTGTATATGGCCGCGAATCCGCCACGCCCGGTCGGCGCGCTGGATCCCGTCGACTATCCGGGCGCCGAGGCACTCGTGAGTGGAGTCGAGGTGCCCCCTCGCCGGATGCGGCCGACGGTGTTCGAGGCGGCGGCCGAGCTGCCCCCGCCGACCGTCGACGGCTGCATCGCGGACTGGGACACCCGTGATGTGGTGACCTGCATCTACGGATCGGCCGACGCCGAGCGGACCATCGCCGTAGTCGGCAGTTCCCATTCCGAGCACTGGGTGCCCGCATTACAGGTGATCGCCGAGCAAGAGCATTTCCGGATCCTGGTCCATCTGAAGATGGGTTGTCCGCTCACGCTGTCCGACGACATCAGCTACAAAGGCGAGGCCAACCCCGATTGCCGGGATTGGTCGCGTGAGGTGATCGATCTGCTGGCCGAGGAACAACCGGACTGGGTGTTCACAGTCGGGACCCGTCCGGTCGACAGCGGAGGCGATGAAACCCCGGCCGAATACCTCGATGTGTGGACGGCGCTGTCGGAACGCGGGCTCAACGTGGTTGCCGTGCGGGACACCCCCTGGTTGCGCCGTGGGGGCGTTCGCTACAGCGCGCCGGACTGCCTCGCCGGCCGAGGCGATCGCATCGCTTGTGGAATGAGCCGATCGGATGCTCTCGCGCCGGTCAATCCCGCCGACGAGCCCGCGACTGCCTTCCCGAACGTCTACCCGCTCGATCTCAACGACGCGGTCTGCGGCCCGGAGATCTGCTCGGTCGCGGAGGGCAACATCCTGATCTACCACGACGAGCACCACCTCACCGCCACCTATTCGCGCTCGCTCGCGGCCGAGTTGAAACGTCGCCTCGGACCCGTGCTGGGCTGGTGGTGACCGCGAAAGGCGCTGAAAGTTCTCACCGACGGCGCGATCGTCGCCGATGACGTGTCGCAGCAGATCCACGAGCTCAGAGGCCGGGGAAGTTGGCGCGATCTGGCCCATAGCGATTCGTTTGCACGATTCACCGACCCTCTGCTGCAAGGTCGCCGAAGAAGATCGCGCGAAACGCCTGAGGAGATCCGGTTGGAATGAATAGAAAGCTAACTGACCGATCTCACGCCCAGATCAAGCTACGTCGATGCCGACAGCCGCTGCCGGACACCCGGCTGCTCTATCTGAAACGGCCGGATCGGGTTGTCGAACCGCTCGAGTTGGAGATCGCCGGTGGCGTTCCCGAGGTATGCAGCAACCACGGACGTGCGGCAGTCACGCTGAGGCCGTTCAGAACGCAGTTCTTCGACACACGGAAACATCCGCGAGCTGCCCGCTCGTTCTTGGCCGGGAGGAACCTGAACACTATCCCGCCGGTGTCGACAGTCCTGGTGGGTGCATGGCCGGTGTGCGCACGATGCGAGCATTCCGCTCGATGGTGGCGCCGTATCGGTGTCGCCCTGCTGTGGGCGATGGCTGCGATTTTCGCGGCCTTTGTGGTCGTGGTCGCGGCGGGATGGGCGGGGGCAAAGGTTCCGATTGCGGTGGCCATGGTCCTGGTGTTTGCGTTCTTCCCGGGTTCTCTGCCGATCGGGTTGGTTGTAGCACTCTGGTGCCTCAGGAAGTGCGGCCGGCCTGCGAAGTTCCAGTGCGTCGATGATGGTCTGCTGTTGAATGTCACGGCGCATCCCGACTTCTGCGCGGCGTCGCGGGCATCACCTGGGCGGGACGGGGCGTCGTACACGACGGAAGCGAACTGAACCTGTAAGGCAGCGGCATTTGGGCGGGCACCTGCCGGAGGCGCACGCTTCATGGCTGCTGCCGCTGAATCTAATCGAGGTCCGGGCTGGAGATCTGCCCTGATCCAGCGGGGACACCGACAGCCTCACGGTGTCTGTTGATAGATGTCGGGGATGCCGTCGTTGTCGTCGTCGCGTTGTTCCTGTTCGGCGATGCGACGGTAGGTGCGGTTGCGCAGGGTGAGCAGGGCGGTGGCGAGGACCGCGGCGGTCAGGGTGCCGACCAGGACGCCGATTCGGGCGGCGTCGATGCTGCCGGGGTGTTCGGCGAAGGCGAGTTCGCCGATCAGCAGTGAGACGGTGAAACCGATCCCGCCCAAGAGCGCGACGCCGATGACGTCGATCCAGCTGAGGTCGGAGTCGAGTTCGGCGCGGGTGAGTTTGGCGGTGAGGAATGTGGTGGCGGTGATGCCGATGGCTTTACCGCAGACGAGTCCGACGATGATGCCGAGGGTAAGACGGTCGGTGAGTGAATCGGTGAGCCCGGTGATTCCGCCGATGGTGACGCCTGCGGCGAAGAAGGCGAAGACCGGGACGGCGAAGCCGGCGGAGATCGGGCGCAGCAGGTGTTCGAAGCGTTCGGCGAGTCCCGGGTCGTCGGGGTGGTTGGCGGTGGACGGCTTGGTGAGGACTGGAACGGTGAATCCCAGCAGGACGCCGGCGACGGTGGCGTGGACGCCGGACTGGTGCACGAGCCACCAGGTGAGGACGGCCAGCGGTACCAGGATCCAGACCGAGTGCACCTTCCGCTGCACGGCGAGGCCGAACGCGGCCAGTGGGAGCGCGGCCAGTGCCAGGTATCCGAGGTGGAGTTCGTCGGTGTAGAAGACGGCGATGACGGTGACGGCGAGGAGGTCGTCGACGACGGCGAGGGTGAGCAGGAAGGTGCGCAGGGCGGTCGGCAGGTGTGAGCTGACGACGGCGAGGACGGCGAGGGCGAAGGCGATGTCGGTGGCGGTGGGTATTGCCCAGCCGTTGAGGGCGTCGCCGCCGAGGTTGAAGGCGACGAAGATCAGGGCCGGGCCGATCATGCCGCCGACGGCGGCGACGACCGGCAGCGCGGCTCGGCGCGGATCGCGCAGGTCACCGGCGACGAACTCGCGTTTGAGCTCGAGTCCGACGACGAAGAAGAAGATCGCTAGCAGTCCATCGGCCGCCCAGGTTTCCAGGGGCAGATGCAGGTGCAGGGCGTCGGGGCCGAGCTCGAAGTGGCGCACGTTCTCGTAGACGTCCGACCAGGGGGTGTTGGCCCAGATCAAGCCAATGGCCGCGGCGATGATCAGCAAGATGCCGCCCGCGGTTTCGGTCCGCAGGATCGAGGCGATGCGTCGGGCTTCCGGCCAGGATCCGGGGGCGAACAGGCGTTGGCGGGTTTGCGGTGTGTTCATCGGAGGCGTCTTTCCGATCGTCGGCTGGTTCAGGCAAGAGCGCTACGCCGGCGAGTCCGCACAGGGGGGCGGTCGGGAGGTTTCGGCGCGACGCAGCTCGGAATTTCCGGCCGCCGGATCGGGAGGGCGTCGACGCACCCGGTGGCGGCGTCGACGCGCGCAGGTGAACGGGGTGTTGTGGACCGCAGTGACGACGCCGGACGAGGACGTGCGCTTCGATTCTGTGGAAGCGGGGCTGGTGGCGGCTCGAATCTGCACTGCGCACCCACCCATCACTGGTCCCGACCCGACCCCACTCGGGTCGGGTTGCCGACCAGACTTCCCGGCGCACCTACCTGTAAAGATGCCGTAAACGGCCGCCGGGCGCAAACGCGGCGGCCGGGCAGGCCCGGTCCGCGCTGCGCAGGCGCACCACCACGATTGTGAGCGTCCGGTGGTGCGCCTGCGGACGGCTATGCCGAGGTATGCGCTGGTCGCTGTGGCTCGGGTGCTTTCTGACGGCCGAAGTAGAACAGCCCGGCCGACAACGCACCGAGGAACAGGGCGAGCATCCCGGCCAGCAACCATCCGGCGCCGAAACTCGCGATGATCGGGATGGCACCCGCGGTGACGAGGCCACCGCCGAAGAAGGGCTCGAGGATCAGTTGCTTGTAGCCGAAGGCCTGGTAGGCGGGTGTCTTCAGGTCCGGATCGACGACGCGGAGCAGGATCAGGCCGGTCGAGGTGACACCCATGGCCTGGCCGACGTCGGCGATGCCACGCTCGAACCAGAAGTCGGGCAGCATCCGTCGGGCCAGGAAGATGAAGGCGCCGAGTGTCCAGATCAGGCCGGTGCCGGCCAGCAGCAGGAAGGGGCCGATGTTGGCGGCGATGGCCTGCAGCGACAGGGTGCCGAGGGCGGCGATGACGAGCACGTCGAGGCTGAATCCCTGGATGCGTTCGATCAGCTGGACGTCGACGATCTCATCACGGTCGAACGCTTGGATCGCGATCTGGACGAGGATGCCGCCGACCATCGCGATCGGGAACAGCGGTACATGGGCGAAGAGTTCGAAACTGTCGGCCCACAGCCTCGACTCGATCCATTGCAGCGCCTCGAGGATCAGCCAACCGATCAACACCGCCACCGCCAGCAGCCCGAAGTGCAGGGTCAGCGGTTCGATGGAGGAGGGATTCACGGTGAGGGTTCCGGCCGAACGGCGGCGCTCCTTCTCGACCAGACCTGCTTGCTCGGACACCGAAGGTGAAGCATCTGACCGCAATTCGGCGGTCTTGCCGGTGCGCACACCCCAGTTGATGAGGGCGATGCCGCAGATGACGCCGGACAGGATGCCGACTGTGGCCAATCCGAGCGCCAGGTCCTGTCCTTCGGGGAAGCCGAACTCTTCGAAGGTGCCGCTCATGCCTGCGGCCGTGCCGTGGCCGCCCTCGAAGCCGATCTCGATCAGCGTGCCCGCCATCGCGGGCAGCCCGAACAGCGGCCCGAGGACCAGGATCGCCAGCAGCAGTCCGAAGACGTATTGGCCACTGGCGACGGTGATCCCGAACGCGATCTGCGGGCCGGCGATGCGGAAGGCCGCGCGCGGCGACGGCAGCTTGTGCCCCATCAGCAGGCCGGCGAACACAAGCGAAATCAGCAGCCCTGGCAGCGTTTTCCACACCTCGAGGACTTCTGGCGTGAACAGCCCTGCCTCGGCGAACCGGTCGGTGCCCAGTGCTGACGCGATCCGTCCGAACACATCCGGGCCGATGAGCAAGGCCAGCCCGCCGCCGAGGATGGAGCTGGGGATGAACAGTTTCTGTGCCAGTCGCCAGCGCACTCGGATGATTTTCGAGATCAGCATCATGACGCCGATCAGCAGTAGCGCGAATCCGATCACGTTCGGAGACACCGGGATACCTACTTTCGTCGTTCGCGTGGATAGCCACGACCGGTCGGGTGTGACGACGACAACATGCCGTTGGGTAACGGTACGATATGCGACGGCAAGTTCGTTGCCGGCCTTCCCCGTGGTGGAAATGCACGCGGGATAGCCGGTGTGGATCGGTCGGAATCGCGGGTGGCGCGCCTAGACTGAGGTTAAGACGCTACAACCAGGGTCTGGGGGAGGTCGGAGTGCGTGAATTCCTTGTCGCGCTGATTTTTTCCGCAATTTGTGCGGTCTCTGTCTACATGGCGGTGCGAGGGTGGCGCGGCACTGCCACCAACCTGACCGATGGATGGGGTGAGCGCATGCCGGAGCGATCGCTGACCGATCCCGTCGGCCGAGCGCGGGCGAACCGCATCTTCGCCTACTGTGGCTCGGCCGCTGCCCTGCTGTGCCTTCCCGCGATCGGCTACGCGTTGGCGGCGGCGATGGATACCGAACGGGCGCTGGGGCTTCCGGCGCTGGTGGCGCTCGCCGTCTACGGCATCGTGGTCTGCGCTGTGGCCGGTTATCCGCTGGAGAAGATCAAAGAGTGAGGGTGTCCGCTGATCGGAAGCGTCAGCGCATGTCTTTGGAGGTGCGCTGTGCGTGCCACCGGTCGAACAGCACGGGTAGTTCGGCGGCGAAGAACTCGAAGAAGTCGCGCATCTCGGCCAGTCGCCGCCCGGCCGGGGTGTCGGCGCCCAGGAGGTCGATGCCTTCGCCAGCCGTCTCCGCCCACATTTTCATCATTCTGTCGCGTTTGAGGAAGCTCGCATACCAGAGATCGTCGTAGAGGCGATAGGTATCGCGGCGGTGACCGGGCAGCCGTTCCTTGGCGACCATTCCCACCTGGTCGAGGTACTTCACCGCTCCCGACACCGCGGCCGGGCTGATCGAGAGTGTCTCGGCCAGCTCGCCGGCCGTCATCCGGCCCGCATCGCAGGTCTGTAACGTCGCGAAGACGCGAGCGGGCATTCGTGGCCAGCCCATCTCGACTAATCCCAGCGCGAGCTTCTCGGCGAACCGGGCCCTGTCGATGGCGGTAGCGGAATCCCCGGAGTCGGCGGTCATCGAGTTCCTCGGCCACTGGTTTCGGCGTCGGGGAACAACGCGTTGCGGTGTTCTTGCCAGCGTTTCATCGTTTCGGGTAGTTCGGCCCGCATGAATCGGTAGTACTCGAGGGTTTCGCGGACTCGCTGTCCGCCCGGACGTGCATGGTCGAGCAACTCGACGCCGTCGGTGAGGAACTTGATCGAGCGATCGAGCGCGTCCTTGCGTTGCATGGTGATCGCGTACCAGACATCGTCGTCGTAGACCCGGTAGGTGTCGTGGCGCGCGCCGGGCTCGCGTTCACGGCCGAGCAGTCCGATCCGGACCAGATGGCGAACCGCGCCCGAAATGGCGGCCGAGCTCACCCGCAGCCCCTGTGCGAGTTCTTGGGCGGTGTAGCGGTCGGCATCGTCGGCCAGGACGAAGGCGAACACTCGCGCCGACATCCGCGGCATGCCCGACTCGGTGAGCATCAGCGCGAACTGTTCGGCGAACCGCAGGACCGCTTCCTCCTGGGGGTCCGGATCGGCCAACCCTCACCTCCTCCACGGCATGACCTGATGTACAGCTACATATTAGCGTTCACAACATTCACAAAAGTGTGAAAAATGTGTACGCTGGCTGGTATGGACAACGCCATCGCAATCTCGGGTCTGCGCAAAACATTTGGGCCCACCACAGCGCTCGATGGCCTCGACCTCGATGTCGCTCGAGGTGAGGTGCACGGCTTCCTCGGCCCCAACGGTGCGGGGAAAACGACCACCATCCGGGTGCTACTCGGGCTACTTCGCGCCGATGACGGCGATGTGCGGCTACTGGGGGGAGATCCGTGGCTGGATGCGGTGGCTTTGCATCGGCGCCTGGCCTATGTACCCGGCGACGTCGAGCTGTGGCCGAACCTCACCGGCGGTGAGGCGATCGACCTGTTCGCGCGCCTGCGTGGCGGGCTGAACAAACGGCGACGGGACGAGCTGATCGAGCGGTTCGACCTCGACCCGACGAAGAAGGGGCGCACCTATTCCAAAGGCAACCGCCAGAAGGTCGCCTTGATCTCGGCGTTCGCCTCCGATGTCGAGGTCTTCCTGCTCGACGAACCCACCGCTGGCCTGGATCCGTTGATGGAGGTCGTTTTCCAGGAGGTGGTCGCCGAGGTGAAGGCAGCCGGTGCCACCGTCCTGTTGTCGAGTCACATCCTGGCCCAGGTGGAGAAGCTCGCCGACCGGGTCAGCATCATCCGGCTCGGCCGGATCGTGCAGTCGGGAACGCTGACCGAGCTGCGCCACCTGACCCGCACCAGCATCGAGGCGGTCACCACCGAACCGGTGACCGAACTCGGTGACATCCAGGGGGTGCACCACGTCGTCACCGAGGACGGACGGGTGCGATTCGACGTCGATACCGACGCTCTCGGTGCGGCCGTCGAGCGGCTCAACCGTGCCGGATTGCGCTCGTTGACCAGCCATCCGCCGACGCTCGAAGAGCTGATGCTGCGTCATTACGGTGACGAGCTCGCTGCCAGTGGCAACGGGGCTGATCGGACATGACCACGACAACCGAGCCCCGCCCAATCGGGGACAGGACGCAGCAGCCCGAGGCGAGTCGAGCCGATGCATTGACCGGCACCGGCACCTTGATTCGATTCATCCTGCGCCGCGACCGGATCAAATTGCCCGCCTGGATTCTCGGCATCACCGTGATGGGGCTCTATTACGCGAGTGCGTTGCCGCAGATATACAAGTCGACCGAGGATCTGCGAGCGGTCAGCCAGTTCTCCGAAGGCACGGTCGGCGCCCTCATCTCCGGCCCCGGCTACGGGCTCGCCGAGCCCACAGTGGAGTCGGTGATCGTCGCCGTCTACGGCCTGTACTTCCTGCTGCTGGCGGCGCTGATGAACATCCTGCTGATCTCACGCCACACCAGAGTCGAGGAACAGACCGGGCGTGCCGAACTCGTGCGCGCCAACGTCGTCGGCAGGCACGCCCAGCTCACCGCCGCGCTGCTGGTCGCCGTAGCCGCCAACGTGATCCTGTCGCTGCTGATCGCCGCGTCTTTCGCGATCGCGGGCCTGGACACCAGCGACGCCCTGCTGTTCGGCTGCAGCGTCGGCGCGGCCGGGCTGGTTTTCGCCGCCATCGCCACCATCACCGCGCAGATCAGCACCTACTCGCGGGCAGCATCCGGGATGGCCGGCGCGGCGCTCGGCATCGCCTACGTGATCCGCGCTGCGGGCGACAGCTTGCGTGAGGGCGGAAGCGCGCTGTCCTGGTTGTCGCCGCTGGCCTGGTCGCAGCAGACTCGCGCTTACGCCGATGGCCGGTGGTGGCCGCTGGCGTTGTCGATCGCGGCAGTGCTCGCGGCAAGTGCGATCGGCTACGCCTTGTCGGTGCGCCGCGATGTCGGTGCCGGACTGGTGGCCGCGCGTCGCGGCAGCCCGGTCGCGGCGGAGTGGCTGCGGACGCCGCCAGCATTGGCGTTGCGGCTCCAACGCGGCGGCTTGATCGGCTGGGCCTGCGCGCTGGCCGCGGCCGGGGCACTGTACGGCGGGATCGGCAAGCAGATCGTGGAGTCGTTCGACGACCTGCCCGACCAGGTCATCGACGTGATGGGCGGTGATCCCACCCGCATGCTGGACGGCTACGCCGGCACGATGGCGTTGTTCAACGCCTTGCTGGTGGCCGTCTTCGGCGTCCTCGGCGTGCAGACGCTGCGCGGTGAAGAGACCGGCGGCCGCACCGAGCCGGTCCTGGCGACCGCCACCGGCCGCACGGCGTGGCTGGGCAGCTATTCGCTGGTGCTCGCGGGCGGCGCCGTGGGGCTGCTGGCGCTGTCCGGGACCGTGCTCGGCGCGGCGATGGCGCTCTCGGTGGGCGAGGGACATTACCTCGGCGACGTCTTGGCCGGTCACCTGGCGTTCGCGCCCGCCGTCCTCGTGGTGATCGCCGTCGCGGTGCTGCTGTATGGTGTCGCGCCCCGTGTCATCGGACTCACCTGGGCGTTGCTCGGGTTCTCCATGGTCATCGGGTTCTTCGGCCCGATCATGGACCTGCCGCGCTGGGTGCACAACCTCTCACCGTTCGAACACGTGGCGCGGTTGCCGATGGATGACATCGGCTGGGTTCCGCTGGTGGTGATGGTCGTGCTGGCGTTCGCCCTCGCGGCAGCGGGTTCAGTAGCGTTCCGCCGCCGCGACCTCGACATGAAGTAGCGCCGAGGAGTGGGCGATTCCGGATGTGCGTTTCGCGCCCGTGACGCCCACTCCGAGAACGGCTCCGAGTGCGCGGCAAGACGGCGGCGATCCGGTGCTCTCGCACACGACCGATGGGACGGCCGGGACCCATGCGCATCCCGCGCTGGACTATCAAGCCATCAAACGCGCAAGGTGCGCCAAGGCCTCGCTCGGGTGCCGAGCGGAAATGTCTTCGCCGATCGGATGCACACGCCAACCGTCGTCGCCCAGCGCGACAGCGCCAACCACGAATCCCGTGCTCGCATAATGACCGAGGTCGACGCGGACGATCTCGGTTCCGGCGACACCGTCGACCATGCGGCAGAAGGCATTGTCTATGACATGCAAGGGCTGGCCGGTATAGGAGGTCACCACATACACGATCGAGGTGACGTCGCCGGATAGACGACCTAGATCGGCGACGATCACCTCATTGTCGCCATCGCCTTGACCGGTGGTGCTGTCACCGAGATGGCGCACCGCTCCATCCTTGGATGTTAGCTGCTCATGGAAAACGACATCGAACAGGACCTGGTCTGAGAACAGAAACGCGGAGGCGTTGAGGTCGATGTCGGCGACCGCGCGGCCGGGGTCGAAACGACCGGGCGCGGGATCCCAACCCAGCGCCATCGTGACGAATTCCAGTGCCGGACCGCGTGCAGCATCGGCCAAGTCGAACAAGGGATCTCCCTCCAGTGTTGTTGCGGGACAACCACGAGCGAGATCACGGATGCCCTCCCCGCTCCCACAGTACTGCCCGAACCTGCGGCGGTGCACGCGGCTCCGCGCCGACGGCGACCCGCCCTCACGTGCCTGCAATCAGTGAAGGCACCGAGAGTCGCTTGTGCCGCCAGGCCTGCTCGGCTGCTACCGTAGCCGTCGGTGTGCCGGGAAGCCTGGTCGGCGAGGTGACCGAGTCCTGCGACCAGGGAGATTTCCGTGAGCCATCCTGCCTCGCGACACCGCTGCTCGGCGGCATCCGATCGGGGAATGCTCGGAGCGCGAGGTTGAGCCCCGTGTTCCGGCGACGGCCGAGTACCCGGCTTGCGGACGTGCCGTACCGGGTAGCCGGAATCGTGCGCATACCCCGACACGCGCGCAGCCCCGCCAGGGCGATCGGGGTGCGCATCGGCAGCGCGATCGCTGCGCTCGGGTTGGCCGTGGTGGTGGTCTACTCGGATCGCGAGGGCTACACCGACGCCGTCGACGGCCAGGTCTCACTGCTGGACAGCGCCTACTACGCGACGGTGTCGCTGTCGACCACCGGCTACGGCGACATCGTCCCGCTCACCGACCGCGCCCGAGTGGCCAACACCTTCGTGGTCACTCCGTTGCGGGTGTTCTTCCTCATCGTCTTGGTCGGTACCACCCTCGCGGCTCTGACCGAGGACTCGCGTCAAGCGTTCCGAATCCAACGCTGGCGCCGCCGCATCCGTGACCACACCGTTGTCATCGGCTATGGCACGAAGGGACGTGCTGCCGTCCGAGCAATGCTCGGCGAAGGAGCCAGACGGCCCCTCCTCGTCGTCGATACCGATGCCGCCGCGCTCGAGATCGCGTCCGGCGAAGGGCTTGTGACGTTACGTGGCTCCGCGACCACAGCAGATGTCCTGCGGCTGGCCGGGGTTCAGCGTTGCCGCTCGGTTGTCGTCGCCACCAATCGTGACGACACCGCCATGTTGATCACCCTGGCCGCACGGCGCTTATCACCGACCGCTGAGATCATCGTCGCAGTCCGGGAGACCGACAATATCGAGCTGCTGCGTCGGTCGGGCGCAGATACCGTCGTGGCGTCGTCGGCGACGGCAGGACGGTTGCTGGGCCTTGCGACCACCAAGCCGAAGGCCGTGGAGCTCATGGAAAATCTGCTGATCCCCGAATCGGGTATCGCGCTCGCCCAACGCCCCGTGCGGCCTCAGGAGGTGGGCCGTGACCCCCGCACTCTCGGCGACGTCGTGCTGAGCCTCGTTCGCGATGGCCGACCGCGCCGCCTCGACTCACCGGAGGCCCAAGAGATCCAGCCCGGCGACCACCTCATCTACTTACGCGGCACCAACGACCGCAGGACCTGATCACCCGGTCGCTGACAGACCACCGGCCGTGGTTTGCGCTTCGATGACAGTGCTCGGTGAAGCAGGCACACGCACACCGGTTTCGCGTTACATTCACGCAGCGGTGGTTCGGTGACCGGACGGACGGAGGGCCCGATGCGAGAGGTGCAGGCGAGGGAGCAGTGGGGTTCGCGGGCCGGCTTCCTGTTGGCCGCGATCGGGTCGGCGGTCGGCCTCGGCAATATCTGGCGGTTTCCGTATGTCGCCTACGACAACGGAGGTGGCGCTTTTCTCCTCCCGTACCTGATCGCGCTGTTGACGGCCGGCATTCCGGTACTGGTGTTCGAATACGCCATCGGCCATAAGTTCCGCGGCTCGCCGCCGCGGGCATTCCTGCGGTTGTCCCGGCCGGCGGCGGCCATCGGGTGGTGGCAGGTCGCCATCTGTTTCGTCATCGCCACCTATTACGCGGTGATCATCGCCTGGGCCGTGCGTTACGTCGGATTCTCGGTCGGCCAGCAGTGGGGTGATGATCCCGACGCCTTCTTCTCGGGCTTCGTCCAGCAGGCCGACGAGCCCGGATTCAGCACAACCTACGTGGCCGGTGTGGCGATCCCACTCATCCTCGTCTGGGCGGTCACGCTGGGAGTGCTCGCCTTCGGTGTGCGGCGCGGGATCGAGACCGCCAGCAAGATCTTCATCCCGCTGTTGGCGGTGCTGTTCGTGATCCTGGTCGTACGGGCTTTGTTCCTGCCCGGGGCGGACAAGGGGCTGGACGCGTTCTTCTCGCCCGACTGGTCGGCGATCACCGACGGCAGTGTCTGGGTGGCAGCCTACGGGCAGATCTTCTTCTCGCTGTCGGTCGGCTTCGGCATCATGATCACCTACTCCTCATATCTGCGCCGGCGCGCGGACCTGACCGGTTCTGCGCTCGTTGCCGGGTTCGCCAACAGCTCGTTCGAGATCCTGGCCGGCATCGGCGTCTTCGCAGCGCTCGGGTTCATGGCCACCCAGTCCGGTGTCGGCGTCAACGAGGTAGCGACCAGTGGCATCGGGTTGGCGTTCGTTGCCTTCCCCGAGATCATCTCGCAACTGAGTTTCGGTGCGGGCTGGTTCGGACTGCTGTTCTTCGGCTCGCTGGTTATCGCCGGTCTGACGTCATTGATCAGTATCGTGCAGGTCATCATCGCCGCTGTCCAAGACCGCACCGGAATGGCGCGAGTGCCTGCGGTTCTCATCGTCGGCGGCGCCACCGCCGCGGTCTCGATCGCGCTGTTCCCGACCGAAGGTGGGCTGTTCCTGCTCGACGTGGCCGATCACTTCATCAACTCCTACGGCATCGCGCTCGCCGGATTGATCGCGTTGATCGTCGTGGTGTGGTTGCTGCGTAAACTGCCATTGCTGCAAGAGCACGTAGACGATATCTCGGCGATCAGGCTCGGCCGAGTGTGGACCCTGACCCTCGGAGTGATCACTCCTATTGTGCTCGGCTGGATGATGATCGACACACTGCGCGCCGAATTCACCGAGAACTACGGCGGATACTCGACGGGGTTCCTGATCATCGCGGGTTGGGGGGTTGCGATCGGGGCGGTGGTCGTTGGCGTCGTGCTCGCGATGATCCCGTGGCGCGACGTCGATTCGGCCGACCCGGCGATGGCCACCGAAACTGGTGGCGACCTGCCGCAGATGCGGAAGGCGGAGGACTGATGTCGACGGGTGCGATCATCATGATGATCATCGCGGTCACGGTGGTGTGGGGTGGCCTGGCGGCGTCCATTCTGCTGTTGCGGCGTTTCCCCGAGGCGCCGGACGACGAGGGATGAGCGGATGCGCCGAGCGGCGCACAAGCTGGTGGCTACCGCGCAAGCAGGTGCGCTGCCACCGCATCTGCCAGCCAGTCGCGGTATTTCCTTGCCGGCCAGCCACTCTCGCGGCGTAATAACCGGAACACGTGTGGTGAGCCGAGGGCGAACAAGCTGTCGGCCGCGGTCTCGGCATCGATGTCCGGCCGCAAGGTGCCGTGTTCGGCGAGGCTGCGCACGAAGGTCGCCCAGAAGGAGCGGGTGGCGGCGGCTCCGGCTTCGGACCAGCCTTCCAGACGCCGAGCATCCAGGCCCACGCGCGTAAAGCACCTGGGTTATGGTCGAACGAGGAAACGAACCGACGGGGGAGTGGTGAACGACAAGCTCGAAGTCGAGCCCGATCATTTGGACGGGGCATCTGCCAAGCTGGTCGAGCTGGCCGACGGCAACACGCAGACCGAGACATACTTGAAGGAATGGCTGGACCTTCCGAGTTCGGAAGGTGGCTTGGTGCTGCGCGGCGTGATCGATGTCATCCGGGACGCGCTGACCAGCCTGCAATCGAACTATGCGCGCCTTGGGCGTGTGACCAGCGAATCTGCTGCCGAGCTGTCCAGCGCGGCACAGATGTACCGGACGACGGACCGCGGTATAGCCGAGGCGCTGGACCGCACATATGCCAAGGACGGCGAGAAATGAGCCAGTCGCCGACCGATAGTCTGACCGCCCCGGAGCCCGACGATCCCGTCCCGGACATGGTCGAACTGGCCACCAACGCGAACGCTGTGTCCCCGGCGTATTGGTTGAACGGCATCATCAAGACCATCACCGGGTTCGACGCCTTGACGATCATCACCGATTACGTGGCCGGCGATTGGGCGGCTATGCAGAAGGCGGGAACCGCGATCGAGAACCTCGCGAAATACAACGCCGCCTACGCCGTCGGCATAGATTCGGCGGTCAAAGAGTTCGAGGCATCGTGGCGCGGAAACGCCGCGGAGAACTCCCGCACCTATTTCGCCTCGCTCACCGATGGATTGAACAAGCAGGTTGATCCCCTGCAACAGATTGCCGATGAGATCAAGGCCTTCGCGCTCTCGTCCTACGGGTTGGCGCAGACAGTGTCCGGCTTGGTGCAGACTCTGTTCGATCTCGCTGCGATGTATGCGATCAAGCAGGCGGCGGTAGCCGCGTTGAGTGCCACGGTAGCCGGTGCCCCGGCGGCGGCAGCGATGCAAGCAGCGGCAGCGTTCGACGCGGCGCGAATGATCAAGACCTGGATTGATATCTGGGGAAAGCTCGGTCTGATGTTCGCCGGGTCGGAAGGCGCGATCGGCCTGATCTCTGCCGGAATCAACGGCGTCGTCGAATCCGCCGAACTGCCCGCCATCAACGCCAGCGGCTACGACCACCCCGGAGCCTACGTATGAGTGCTCAGGAACCCATTCTGGACGTCGCCGGTGGTGACCCCGCGGTCTCGCGCCAGCTGTCGGATGCCCTTCGTGCAATCGCCGCGAACACGACCGATCCAGCTGTGAAAGATCAGATCGGTGCGGTCCTGGAAGGGAAGCTTGCAGTTCGTGACTTCGTTCGGGCGGAGGCGTTCAATCAGACACTCGACCGTGTCATGCCCGCCGCCCTGGAGGAGTTCGAGTCGATGCCGGAGGACCAGCGCCAACGGCTGGCCGAGCAAGGCGAGGCCGAACTGGAGCGGTACCGGGCCGAACTGCGCGAGCCGACGCCACCGGCCGAACCGATGAACCACAGCCAGCGCCCGCAATCCCCCGGACCGCCGGAAGCGGCGTCTACCACCACCGCCGGCGCCGGCCAGCTGATCCCCGGCACACGCAAACCCAACCGCGACGTCATTGTCACACCCGACGAGCCAGACGAGGACGACCTGTACTTCCAAGAACGTCGGCAGCGCGGATGGTTGGAATAGCTCGCGAGGTGACGGTGGCTGTTCGGGCCGACGTCGAACCGACACATCTGTCGATGCATGTAGTCAGCCCGATCCCACCTCTGTGTAGCCGGCATGGCGAGGCGGAAGTAGAGCGTCGACACGCGACCATACAGTTCCACCGGCACAACGAGGTTCGCGTCCAGACCACCATCTGGTCGGTCCTGTGGCAGGGCTGGCGCCGCCTTCGTAGGGTGCCGCCATCGACGACGTCAGAACTCTATGGTGAGTGGCCCCTGTGCCGGCGATGCGTGCGCCAACGGCGATGGTTGCGTGTGATCAGCGCCGCCCTGGTAGCAGTTGGCCTGGTACCGATGATCGGGTTGTTGCTGGGTGGATACCTGGGGCTCCTGAGCGCGCCGTTGTCGCCATTCGTGGCGCTGGCGTTCATGCCCGGCTGGTTCCCGGCCCTTCTGATCGCCGCCTACGCCGCGCACGAGCGGGCGACACGATACGTCCGTGTCCGTCCGATCCGAAGCGACGCGCAGGTGGTTGTGCTGATAGCACACCCCGCGTTCGCGGACGCATTCGAGAATCTGTCCACCACGTGATCTAGCGGTGGCTCTATGCGTCAGTCAGTGATTTCGAGGGGCGAGCCGAAGTTGACGGAACCACCAGAGCGCCTGGCCGGAGGAACTGTTCGCCGCACCGCCGATGCTCGCACTCCGGCGGAATGCGTTCCCATACAACGGGTCAGTGGCCGTTGTATGGTGCAGGGCGGCGGCGGTAGAGCCGGGGGCCTTCGAGGAGCAGCCGTGGCGCGCCGGTGCAACGCGTCCACGACCCGGATCGAACATGCCTGAGCCGCAGTCGCACAGGCCCGCCATATGCCGGCCCAGCGCGGTTACGTGGCCGTTTCCGCCACGGTTTCGGGGATACGGCCAGCTTGCGCAGCTCGGTGCCGTGTTCGACCAGGCCGAGACCAATGTCTCGAGTGCCGTCCGTAGTTGCCGGCCGTTGTGGCGCAGCAGTTCGGCGAGCAGACCATCACGATCGCCGATGTGATGGATGGCCCGGCATTGGTCATCTCGCCCCGCGCCGCGACGGGACGGACCAGCACGGCCGTGAATCCACCTTCCGCACGCAGCGCTGCCGCCGCGTAGAGAATTGCCCTCTCGGGGCCATGTGTAGCGCGTGCATGAATACATCGAGCGGCATCGCTGGCGATCAGCGCGGGGGCGAATATCAAGGTGGTTCAGCGGATGCTGGGCCACGAGACGGCCACGCTGACGCTGGACCTGGGGCACCTGTTCCCGGACAATCTCGACGCTGTGGCGTCGGGTCGGACGCGGGCGCCAGGACTACTGCGGACTGATTGCGGACTGCGCGAGATGACAAGAGGGCAAACGACGGCAAAAATACCGCCTGACCTGGTGCCGAGTGTGGGACTCGAACCCACACGTCCGTGAGGACAACGGTTTTTGAGACCGTCGCGTCTGCCAGTTCCGCCAACTCGGCGCACCGGAGGGAAAGCATAGCGGGTGGGTGGGGATTTCGGCGAACCGGCTGCCCTCGTTGTGACCTGGGTGAGGTTTGCGCTGGGTATATGCGTTCTATGCCGAAGTGAAAGGTACTCTTTACATCACTCGATGGCGTGGCGGTGGCTCTTCGGCCGGATTGGTCCGGCGGTGGCCGCGGTCGAGCGTCGGGGCTCGAGCATCGAACCAGAGGGGTCTTCTATGAGCACTACTGCGGGCGCGGACGCCAAGGCCGGCGCCGGGGCCAAGCGCGTCGTCGTCGCCGAGGACGAGGCCTTGATTCGCATGGATCTGGTGGAGATGCTCACCGAAGAGGGCTATCAGGTGGTCGGTGAGGCCGGCGATGGGCAGCAGGCGGTGGATCTGGCGGTGGAGCATCGCCCGGATCTGGTGATCATGGACGTGAAGATGCCGCGCCGCGACGGGATCGACGCGGCCGCCGAGATCGCCTCGAAACGTGTTGCGCCGGTGGTGATCCTGACCGCGTTCAGTCAGCGCGATCTGGTCGAGCGGGCCCGCGACGCGGGGGCGATGGCCTACCTGGTGAAGCCGTTCACGAAGTCGGATCTGGTGCCCGCGATCGAGCTGGCGGCGAGCCGGTTCCATGAGATCACCGCGCTGGAGGGTGAGGTCGCGAGCCTGTCGGAGCGGCTGGAGACGCGCAAGCTGGTCGAGCGCGCCAAGGGCGTGCTGATGCAGACCCAGGGGCTGTCGGAGCCGCAGGCCTTCAAGTGGATTCAGCGCACCGCGATGGATCGCCGCACCACCATGAAGGCGGTCGCGGAAGTGGTGCTGGAGAACCTCACGCCGCAGTGATCGGGTTCCGCGGCGGCACTCACAGTGCGTTTTACGTCGAGGAAACATAAACGCGAAAAAGAATTCGACACGATGTCATCTGCATGATCCGAATGTGATGCGGATCTAACGTGCCGACGCTATGTTTCTGCGCAGGCTGAGTGGTCGGCCTCCTCGGTTGGCCGGGGGAGCACAGGAACGCAGAGGTGAATCGTGCTTAGTTCGACGTGGCGAAACCGTACGGTGCGAGTGCTGGGGGTCGGCGCGGCCGCAGCCCTGGTGCTGACCGGATGCAGCGACAAATCGACGGGGGATTCGGAGGCCACCGGGACCGACACCGGGGGCCTGTCCATTCAGCCGGTGATGCAGATCGACGCTCAGGGCAAGGAAGTGCCCTCGGCCGATACCGCGACCGCCGCCGACCCCGCCGGTGACGGTTCGGCGACCTGCCCGGCGGGCACCTCCATCGCTATGGCGGGCGCGCTGACCGGGCCGAACGCGGCACTGGGCATCAATATCGTCAACGGCGCGAAGCTGGCCATCGAGCAACACAACAAGGCGAATCCGGGCTGCCAGATCGTGCTGAAGCAGTTCGACACCGAGGGCAACCCGCAGAAGGCGACGCAGGTCATCCCGCAGATCGTCAACGACCCCACGATCATCGGCCTGGTCGGCCCGGCCTTCTCCGGCGAGACCAAGGCCACCGGCCAGATCCTCAGCGACGCCGGTCTGGTGGCGGTGTCGTCGTCGGCGACCAACGCCTCGCTCACCCAGAACGGCTGGCGCAGCTTCTTCCGCGGCTTGGCCAACGACGACGTGCAGGGCCCGTCGGTGGCCAACTACATGATCAACACCGCCGGCTACAAGAAGGTGTGCGTCGTCCAGGACAACACCGACTACGGCACCGGCCTGGCCGCCAGCGTCACCGCCGCGCTGGGCCCGGTGGCCGATCCGGCCTGCGCGGCCGGCATCAAGGAAGGCGACAAGGACTTCTCCGCCACCGTCACCAAGATCGCGGCCGTGCAGCCGGACGCCATCTTCTACTCCGGCTACTACGCCGAGGCCGCACCGCTGGCCCAGCAGTTGAAGTCCGGCGGCGTGGACGCGACCTTCGTCTCCGCCGATGGCAGCAACGATCCGCAGTTCGTCTCCCAGGCCGGCAGCTCGGCCAAGGGCGCGGTGCTGTCGTGCCCGTGCGGCCCGGCGCCGAAGGAATTCACCACCGAGTACGAGGCACTCAACGGCCAGGCCCCCGGCGTCTACTCGGTGGAGGCCTACGACTTGGCCACCATCCTGGCCAAGGGCATCGACTCCGGCAAGATCACCCGGCCCGACCTGCTGGAATTCGTGCGCACCTATGACGGCGCCGGCCTGGCCCGTCAGTACAAGTGGAACCCCGACGGCGAGCTGTCCAACGCGCTGATCTGGGTGTACGAGGTCAAGTAGCGGGAGCGGCACCGGCGCGTACCCACGACCCTGCCGGAGGGTCGGGGTACGCGCCGATCCATCAGGGGCGACAGCGATGAGGGCTTGGCAGGGATGACTCCTAGCGTGTATGTCGGCGCGTTACCGCTTGCCGACGGTTCGATCGACTTCAACTACGAGGGGGTGATCGATCAATTCTGGCGGCTGACCGTCGACGGGCTGTCCTACGGCGCGATCTACGCCCTGGTGGCGGTGGGCTACACGCTGGTGTACGGCGTGCTGCGGCTGATCAACTTCGCCCATTCGGAAGTGTTCATGCTCGGTATGTTCGGGCAGTACGTCGGATTGATGCTGCTGGGGTTCTCGCCCAGCGGTGATGTGTACTCCCAGGGCGTCATCCTGACCGTCACCTATCTGGGCCTGGCGATGCTGTTCGGTATGGCGGTCTCGGGCGCGGCGGCGGTCGGATTGGAGCGGGTGGCGTATCGGCCGCTGCGCCGCCGCGGCGCCAAACCGCTGATCTTCTTGATCACCGCGATCGGAATGTCGTTCGTACTGCAGGAATTCGTGCACTTCATCCTGCCGAAGCTGTGGCCGGACCTAGGTGGCACCAATGCCCAGCAACCGATCATCCTGGTCGAGCCGACGGTGCAGTTCAGCTTCGGTGGCGCCGACGTCACCAATGTGACCATCGTGATCGTGGTGGCCGCGGTGGTGCTGGCGGCGGCGGCCGAGATGCTGATCAACCGCACCAAGTTCGGCCGCGGTATCCGGGCGGTGGCCCAGGATCCCGACACCGCGACGCTGATGGGCGTCTCGCGGGAACGGGTCATCATGCTGACCTTCCTCATCGGCGGTGTGCTGGCCGGTGCGGCGGCGCTGTTGTACGCGTTGAAAATTCCCAACGGCATCATCTACTCCGGCGGCTTCGTGCTCGGCATCAAGGCGTTCAGCGCGGCGGTGCTCGGCGGTATCGGCAATCTGCGCGGCGCGCTGCTGGGCGGGCTGCTGCTCGGGCTGGCCGAGAACTACGGGCAGATCCTGTTCGGCACCGAATGGCGCGATGTGGTGGCGTTCGTGGTGCTGGTGCTGGTGCTGATGTTCCGGCCGACGGGCATCCTCGGTGAAAGTCTCGGGAGGGCCCGCGCATGAGTGAGAAGACCACGCCGATCGAAGCGCCGAAGCCACCGCCGCGGCCCATGCACGGTGTCGGCGACGCGCTGCGCGGCTGGTGGGAAGGCCTGAGCCGGCCCGCGCAGTGGGCGGTCGGGGTTCCGGCGATCGTCGCGCTGGCGCTGCTTCCGCTGTTCCCGCCGCCGCTGCTGGACACCCCCGGCACCAGTTTCGGCGGCGTGATGGCCCAGTTCGCGATGTACGCGCTGATCGCCATCGGACTCAATGTGGTGGTCGGCCAGGCGGGGCTGCTCGACCTCGGCTATGTCGGTTTCTACGCCGTCGGCGCCTATACCGTCGGCCTGCTGACCAGCCCGAACAGCCCGTGGAACCAGACCGACGGCGGCTGGCTCGACTCCGACTGGGCCTGGCTGGCCTGCGTGCCGCTGGCGATCGCGGTGACTGCGGTATCGGGCCTGATTCTCGGCTCGCCCACGCTGCGGTTGCGCGGCGATTACTTGGCCATCGTCACCCTCGGGTTCGGTGAGATCGTGCGGCTGCTCGCCGACAATCTCGGCGATCTGACCAATGGCAGCCTGGGCCTGTCCGGTATCGCCTACCCGCGCGTCGGCGAATCCGAGGAGCGCCCGACCGGGGTGTTCTCGGCGGGCAATGTCGGCGACAGCGACAGCGCGAATCTGCTCGACCGCGCCAACTCCGGTACCTGGTGGTACTGGCTGGGCATGATCTTCGTGATTCTGGTGCTGCTCATCGTCGGCAACCTGGAACGCAGCCGGGTAGGCCGGGCCTGGGTCGCCATCCGCGAGGACGAGGACGCCGCCGAGATCATGGGCGTGCCCGCGTTCAAATTCAAGCTGTGGGCCTTCATGATCGGCGCCGCCGTCGGCGGGCTCTCCGGTGCGCTGTACGCCGGCCAGGTGCAGTTCATCAACCCGACCGGGTTCAACATCATCAATTCGATGCTGTTCCTGTGCGCGGTGGTGATCGGCGGTCAGGGCAATAAACTCGGCGTCATCGTCGGGGCGTTCCTCATCGTGTACCTGCCCAACCGGTTGATGTCGGTGCAGCTGGTCACCGACGAAACCGCCGGCTACATCCAGCTCGGTGTGCTCGCGGCGGTCTTCGCCGGGGCGGCGGTGGCGTGGAAGCTGTGGCTGCACGATCGCGGCGCCTGGGTGCGCAGACTGTTCGTCACCGCCACGGTGGTGCTCGGGGTGTACTGGCTGATCCTGCTCGGCAGCGTGCTGCTGTTCCGGCCGCAGGGCGCGCAGACCCTCGGCGACCTCAAGTACCTGTATTTCGGCATCGCGCTGGTGGTGATGATGATCCTGCGGCCACAGGGCCTGTTCCCGGTGCGGCAGAAATTGCTGGCCTACGGCAGGCAGATCTATCTCGCGGTGCGCAGACCGCTGTCCGGCGAGCTGGTGGGAGCGAAGCGATGACCGGGCCGGGCGCGGGTGACGCGCTGTTCGACAACGAGGACATGGCGGCCGGGTATGCCCCGGAACCGGAGGTGGAATCGGCGGGCACCGTCGACGTCGAGGCCGTCGATCCGGCCCTGGCGGATGCGGCCGCGGTCGCCGAGGTGGTCGCCCCGCATCGCGAGATCGAGACCGAGGTCGGCGCGCCGCTGCTGCGCACCGAGGGGTTGACGGTGAAGTTCGGTGGCCTGACCGCCCTGGACGCGGTGAGCTTCGAGATCCGCCGCGGTGAGATCCTCGGATTGATCGGCCCCAATGGTGCAGGCAAGACCACCTGCTTCAACGCCATCACCGGCGTGTACCGCCCGTCGGCGGGCACGGTCTATTTCGACGGCAAACCGCTGACCAAGACCAAACGCAACGCCATCACCCGGCTCGGCATCGCCCGCACCTTCCAGAACGTGCGGTTGTTCGGGGAGATGACAGCGCTGGAGAACGTGGTGGTCGGCACCGACGCCCGGCACAAGACCTCGGTGCCGGGCGCGATCTTCCGCACCGCCCGGCATCGGCGCGAGGAACGCGACGCCATCGAACGCGGCATGGCATTGCTCGAGTTCGTCGGTATCGCACCGCGCGCGGTGGAGAAGGCCCGCAACCTCTCCTACGGCGATCAGCGGCGTCTGGAGATCGCTCGTGCGCTGGCCACCGAACCGAAACTGCTGTGCCTGGACGAGCCGGCCGCCGGGTTCAATCCGAGCGAGAAATCGGCGTTGATGGATCTGATCCGCAAGATCCGTGACGACGGGTTCACGGTGCTGCTGATCGAGCACGATATGCGGCTGGTGATGGGGGTGACCGACCGGATCGTGGTGCTCGAATTCGGCCGCAAGATCGCCGACGGCCTGCCCGCCGATATCCGGGCCGATCCGGCGGTGATCGCCGCCTACCTCGGGGTGCCCGACGACGAGGACGGACAGGACGCATGAGCACAGCCGAACCGATGCTCGAAGTCGACGAGATCTACGTCAACTACGGCAGAATCCAAGCGCTGCACGGTATCTCGCTGCGGGTGGCCGAAGGGGAGTTGGTCACCCTGCTCGGCGCCAACGGTGCGGGCAAGACCACCACCATGCGGGCGCTGTCGGGGCTGCTGCCGCTGACCAAGGGCCGCATCGTGTTCGAAGGCCGCGACATCAGCCGGATGAAGGCCCATGAACGCGTCGTCGCCGGATTGATCCAGGCACCGGAAGGCCGCGGCATCTTCCCCGGCATGTCGGTGCAGGAAAACCTCGACATGGGTTGCTATGCACGGCCTTTCAAACAGAAGACCGAGTACGCCGCCACCTTGGACCGGGTGTTCGACCTGTTCCCGCGGCTGCAAGAACGACGCAAACAGGTCGGCGGCACCCTCTCCGGTGGTGAACAGCAGATGCTGGCCATCGGCCGATCGCTGATGGCGCGCCCGCGGCTGCTGCTGCTCGACGAACCGTCGATGGGGTTGGCGCCCATGGTGATCCAGCAGATCTTCCGCATCATCAGCGAGATCAACCAGCAGGGCACCACGGTCCTGCTGGTCGAGCAGAACGCCAGGCAGGCACTCAAACGCAGCGACCGCGGCTACATCCTGGAGACCGGTGCGGTGACCAAAACCGGCACCGGGGCCGACCTGCTCGTCGACCCCGCGGTGAAGTCGGCGTACCTGGGCGTGGGGTGAGCGCTCGCGCCCGGGTGTCGGCCGTTCGACTTGTCGGTGGCTGTCCCTAGACTCTGGGGGGTGAGTTCACCGACGACAGCCCCGCGTTCTGCCTCTTCCGGATCCGGCACGGCACCGAGCACCGCGTCGAGTGCCGCCGCGACGGCCACGGGGGAGCGGCCGACGCTATTGCTGATCGACGGCCACTCGGTGGCCTACCGCGCGTTCTACGCGCTACCGGCGGAGAACTTCAAGACCGTCACCGGGCAGACCACCAACGCGGTGTACGGGTTCACCGCCATGCTGATCAACCTGCTGCGCGATGAGAAGCCCACCCATATCGCGGCGGCGTTCGACGTCTCGCGCCAGACCTTCCGCACCGAGGCCTACCCGGAATACAAGGCCAACCGCACCAGCACGCCCGACGAGTTCCGCGGCCAGGTCGAGCTCGCCAAGGAGGTGCTCGGCGCGCTCGGCATCCCGGTGATGGCCATCGACGGCTACGAGGCCGACGACGTCATCGCCACGCTCACCACCCAGGCGGTGCCGCAGGGCTACCGGGTACTCATCGTCACCGGCGACCGCGACTCGATTCAGCTGGTCAACGACGACGTCACCGTGCTCTACCCGCGCAAGGGCGTCTCCGACCTGACCCGCTTCACCCCCGAGGAAGTGCAGGCCAAATACGGCCTCAGCCCGGCGCAGTACCCCGACTACGCGGCGCTGCGCGGCGACCCGAGCGACAACTTGCCCGGCATCCCCGGGGTGGGGGAGAAGACGGCTGCCAAGTGGATCCGCGAATACGGTGATCTGGCCACCCTGGTCGACAAGGTCGACGAGGTGCGCGGCAAGGTCGGCGACGCGCTGCGCGCCAACCTCAGCAGCGTGGTGCTCAACCGTCAGCTCACCGAGATGGTGCGCGATGTGCCGCTGCCCTACACCCCCGACCAGCTCGCTCAGGCCCCGTGGGACCGCGAACGCATCCACCGGCTCTTCGACGACCTGGAATTCCGGGTGCTGCGCGATCGGCTGTTCGAGACCCTCGCCCCGCCGAGCCCGGAGGCCGAATCCGGTTTCGAGATCAGCGGCTCCTCGCTGGCGCCGGGCAGCGTCGGCGACTGGCTCACCGATCACGCGCCGGTCGGCGTGCGCCACGGTGTGTCGGTGGTGGGGTCGGGTGCGCCCGCGCACGGCGACGTCAAGGCGATCGCCATCGCCGCGGCCGACGGTGAGGGCGCCTATATCGACGTCACCGGGATGACGCCGGAGGACGAGGCCCGCCTCGGTGCCTGGCTGGCCGACCCGGCCCGGCCCAAGGCCCTGCACGAAGCCAAGTCCGCCATCCACGCCCTGCGCGGGCGCGGGTGGTCGCTGGCCGGGCTCACCAGCGATACCGCGCTGGCCGCCTACCTGGTGCGGCCGGGGCAGCGCAGCTTCAACCTCGACGATCTGTCGTTGCGCTACCTGCACCGCGAGCTGCGCGCCGAGACCGACGAGACCCCGCAGCTGTCGTTGCTCGACGACGAAGACGCCGTCGATACCGAACTCGCGCAGACCGAGATGCTGCGGGCCCGCGCCGTCGCCGACCTGGCCGAGGCCCTCGACGGCGAGCTGGCCGGCATCGAATCCACCGCGCTGCTCGGCGAAATGGAGCTGCCGCTACTGGAAGTGCTGGCCACCCTCGAAGACGCGGGCATCGCCGTCGACGTCGACCAGCTCGAGACGCTGCAACGCCAGTTCGCCGACAAGGTGAACGAGGCGGCCGAGGCGGCCTACGGGGTGATCGGCAAGCAGATCAACCTCGGCTCGCCCAAGCAGTTGCAGGTGGTGCTGTTCGACGAGCTCGACATGCCCAAGACCAAACGCACCAAGACCGGCTACACCACCGACGCCGACGCGCTGGAATCGCTCTACGAGAAGACCGAGCACCCGTTCCTGGCGCATCTGCTGGCCCACCGCGACGCCACCCGGCTCAAGGTCACCGTGGACGGGCTGCTCAAATCCGTCGCCGACGACGGCCGCATCCACACCACGTTCAACCAGACCATCGCCGCCACCGGCCGGTTGTCGTCGACCGAGCCGAACTTGCAGAACATTCCCATCCGCACCGACACCGGCAGGCAGATTCGCGACACCTTCGTCGTCGGCCCCGGTTACGAATCGCTGATGACGGCCGACTACAGCCAGATCGAGATGCGGATCATGGCGCATCTGTCCGGCGACGCCGGCCTGATCGAGGCCTTCAACTCCGGGGAGGACCTGCACACCTTCGTCGCGTCCAAGGCCTTCGACATCCCGATCTCGGAAGTCAATCCGGAGATGCGGCGCCGGATCAAGGCCATGTCGTACGGTCTGGCCTACGGTTTGAGCTCCTACGGTCTGTCCGCGCAGCTGAAGATCAGCACGCAGGAGGCCAAGGATCAGATGGAGGTCTACTTCGCCCGGTTCGGCGGTATCCGCGATTACCTGCACGAGGTTGTGGAACAGGCCCGCAAGGTCGGCTACACCCAGACGCTGTTCGGCCGCCGCCGCTATCTGCCGGACCTCGATTCCAGCAACCGCCAGCGTCGTGAAGCTGCCGAGCGCATGGCGTTGAACGCGCCGATCCAGGGCACCGCCGCCGACATCATCAAGGTCGCGATGATCAACGTGCACAAGGCGATTCAGGATGCGGGCTTGCAGTCGCGGATGCTGCTGCAGATCCACGACGAACTGCTGTTCGAGGTGGCTCCGGGGGAACGGGAAGCCCTCGAAGAGCTGGCCCGGCGCGAAATGGCCGCAGCGATCGACCTGTCGGTCCCGCTCGATGTGTCCGTGGGCACCGGGCGCAGCTGGGACTCGGCCGCACACTGAACCGTCGCCCGGCTCGGAGCGGCTCCGAGCCGGGCTCACGGTACCGTGCGTCCGTCGCGACACGCAGTGCTGCACAGCGGATTCGGTGTTCGCGATGTCTGTCTGCTGTGTATTCGGTGGCGGGTCACATTACGGTTGAACACCCGCCGGAGAGCAGCGGTCTGTGCCGTCGTTTTAGACCACAGGCGCGGCAGCCCGCCCGTGCCGTTGCGCCGCGCCGCCGCGACCGCGGGTGTAACGTCCGGCCGGTGTCGTCCGACGACACCAAAGACGTCCGATCTCCGCGGCACTGTTCGACGTTCGCCACGTGGTCGGCGTATCTAGTTGCCAGACAATGCTTTCCGACGTCAGGAGAGACTTGATGCGTGCACTGCTCAAAACCGCGGCGGCCCTCGGTGCGGCCGCGCTCGCCCCGATTCTCTGTAGCGGACCGGCCCAGGCCGCACCCGCCGCCGACGGCACCGTGTACTTCTCCTACGGCTTCGCCGACTGCGCCATCGGCCCCGACGGCAGCGTCGGCTGCAACGCCGACGCTCCGGTGACGATGACCATGAAGATCGCCGGAGCCGAAATCGTGCTGCCGTTCCCGGTCGACGAGGCCGTCATCGACCTCGGCTGGGCACCCGCACACCCAGGCTTCGCGCCCGGGAAGCCGTACACGCTGCCCGGTGGCAACCCGCCGATCGAGCAGCTCGGCGGCAGCGTCAGCCACGCGGGCGCCACCTGCGCCATCGGCTTCCGCGCCAGCCTCAGCTGCGATGCCAAAGGCCACCGGCTCTCGCTTCTCGGCGGCACGTTCTACGGATCCTGACGCCGTCGGACGGTGCGGGTCGGCCGCGACTGCGACCCCGCACCGCCCCACGGTGATCCCTGCTACTCGCGCGTAACCCCGCACACCCGATGACCTGGGCGAACAGCGTCCGGCGCGAAAGGAAACAGCATGCGAATGTGGTTGCCTTCGCCGCATCGACTCTCTATCCTCGGACGCGTGCCGAATCCCTCCGACCGCCACAGCGCCGCGCTGCATGTCGCCGACCGCGACAGCGCTGCGCTAGTTCCGCACACCGCGATGGTGGCGCGTCGGCTACTGCTCGTAGTAACCCGCCGCAGCGGGGTCTGATTCGGACCGGCCCCCTCGCTGCGGGCCGTTTGACGTTAGTTGCTGGTCCCCTCTGCCGCCTTCAAGCATTCTCGGGAAGACCTACGTGACCATGCTCACCCTCGACAGCCATGACCTGATCGCCGCCGCCCCACGGAGCCTGCGCTCCGAAAGCGCCGGCCTGACCCCCGACCAGTTCCGCGACCGCTACGGCGAAGGCACCGGGCCCATCCGCCTCGGTGACTGGTCGCCCGCCGGGAACCGGAACGCGACCTTCACCGCGACCCTCGAATTCGCCGGGCATCTGCGCACCGTCGTGGCCACCGGCAACCCGGTCGCCGCCATGACCTCGGCCCTCTACGACGAGGGCTATCCGGTCGAAATCCTGCAATTCCATCAGCGCCGCACCGGCTCGGCCACCGCGACGTTCATCCAGTGCGAGTTCAACGGCCGTCGTGGCTGGGGTGCCGCACTGGCCGGCGACGGTGCCGAATCCACCGTCCGCGCCATGATCGCCGGGCTCAACCGCCTCGGAGCCTGACAGCACCACGGGTCCTGCCCTTCCCGGATCGGGAGGGGCAGGACCCGTGTTGTGGTGGCTGCGGACCTACTCCGCGGAGGCCTGCTGCTCGGCCAGCTGCTTGCGCACCTCGTCCATATCCAGCGCCTTCACCTGGGTGACCAGGTCCTCGAGCGCGGCCGGGGGCAGAGCACCGGGCTGGGCGAAGACCAGCACACCTTCGCGGAAAGCCATGATGGTCGGGATCGACCGGATGTTGGCGGCCGCCGCGAGACCCTGTTCGGCCTCGGTGTCGACCTTGCCGTGCACCACGTCGGGGTGCTGCTCCGAGGACTTCTCGAAGGTCGGGGCGAAGCTCTTGCACGGTCCGCACCACTCGGCCCAGAAATCGACGAGTACCACGTCGTTTCCGGTGACGATCTCATCGAAGTTCTGCTGGGTCAGCGTCTGCGTTGCCATGGGCGTCCTCTCGTGTGGTTTTCCGGGTCCAACGCCGGGCACCGGGGTTATCTTCCACCGGCGACCGGCCAGGCCCGCCGTTCGTCGCCGTCCCACCTCCGGATACCCACCGCGGTCGCGGGGAAATCACGATCCGACGCGACGGCGAGAATTGCCGCGCCGAGCTGCGGTGGTGGCACGCGTCTGGCCAGTGTGACATGCGGGGTCCACTGATCCGGATGCATGTTGCCCGGAACCCCGGGACACGGCGTCACCAGCGCGTGCACCCGGCGCTGCCAGGCCAGCAACTGTTCCGACGGCACCACCAGCCGCACCAGAATGGGCCGGCGGGACCCGAAGACGAGGACACCGCCCAGTCGCACCGGGAACGGGTGGAACGGCAATTTCTCCAGGTCGTGGTCGATGCGCGGCCAGATCTGCTTGGCCACCGCCAGGGTGATGTGCGGGCGTTTGGGCGGATCGCCCGCCGCCGGCCTGCGGATGACGCCCGGTAGGCCGGCCTCGGCCAGCGACGCCCACTGCTGCCGGATGTACTCCTCGGCCGTGTCGTCGAGCACCAGTTCCACCGACTGCACCATGATCTGCAGAAACTAGCCGCCGCGGACCCGCGCGCGGGCCGGTTCCACCGCGACGGGAGGATGTCGGAGTGCACGAGGCGAAGCGAACCGACGGTGAACGGCTGCGGTTGGGGCTCATCGATGGCGACGGCATCGGGCCCGAAGTGGTCGGCTCGGCGCGCGCGGTGGTGGACGAGGCACTCGCGGCCGCCGGCGCGGCCGGGGTGGACTGGGTGCCGCTGTCCATCGGTCACCGGGCCCTCGCGGAGTTCGGCACCGCGCTGCCGCGCCAGACCCTCGATGCGCTCGCCGAGCTGGACGGCTGGATCCTCGGCCCGCACGACAACGCCTCGTATCCGGCCGAACACCGGGTGGCTCCGGGCGGGGCGATCCGTAAGCACTTCGGGCTCTACGCCAATATCCGCCCGGCCCGCGCCTTTCCCGGCGTGCGCGCGGCGGCCCCCGATATCGATCTGGTGATCGTGCGGGAGAACAGCGAAGGCTTTTACGCCGATCGCAATATGTTCGCCGGATCGGGGGAGTTCCGGCCCACCGAGGACGTGGCCATGTCGGTCGGCGTGGTCACCCGCCGCGCCTGCGAGCTGATCGCGCACGAGGCGCTGCGGCTGGCGAGCACCCGGCGCAAACGGGTCACGATCGTGCACAAGGCCAATGTGCTGCCGATGACGATGGGCCTGTTCCGCGACGTCTGTTACGAGGTGGCGCACCAGTATCCCGGTGTCCAGGTCGACGACGAGCATGTCGATGCGACCGCCGCGCACCTGGTGCGTGCGCCCGGCGACTTCGACGTGCTGGTCACCGAGAACCTCTTCGGCGACATCCTCTCGGACCTGGCGGCCGAGCTCAGTGGCTCGCTCGGGCTCGCGGCCTCGCTGAACTGTTCGGCCGACCGCGCCATGGCCCAAGCGGTGCACGGCGCGGCGCCGACGCTGGCCGGCCGCAACCGGGCCAATCCGGCGGCGCTGCAATTGTCGTCGGCGATGTTGTTGCACTGGCTGGGAATTCGGCGCGCCGAGCCGACGCTCACCCAGGCCGCCGAGCGGATCGAGCGGGCCGTCGCGACGACGCTGGAAGCCGGTATCGCGACCGCCGATCTGGGCGGACTGGCCTCGACGAGTGAGTTCACCGAGCAGGTGAGCGCACGGGTACACCGCCGATGAGCGCGGGCCACGGACCGAGGGCCGGCTCGGTGTGTACTGGACCGCGGCGGCCGGATTCTCCGCTACTGTCCGGTACGCGAGTGCCCGGTCGCCTACATTGCGAGCAGGGCGGGTCGGAAGGTGGAGGCTGCGGTGGCTGATCGAACCGGATCCGGCGGGCGCGGACGTTGGGCGATGCTGGTGGCCGCCGTGCTGGGCGCGCTCGTGCTCGCGGTGGCCGGCTGCACCCACAACACCGAGGACCTGCCCGATGTGTCGAAGGTGCCGGTGAGCGAGGTGCCCGAACTCGCGGCACTGGTGCCGCCGGAGATCCGGCAGTCCGGCGTGCTGAAGGTGGGGGTGAACGTGCCGTATCAGCCCAACGAGTACCGCGACAGCGACGGCAATATCGCCGGCTTCGACGTCGACCTGATGGACGCGGTGACCACCGTGCTCGGGCTGCGGGCCGAATACATCGAGTCGGCATTCGAGAAGATCATTCCCGCCGTCCAGGCCGGCACCTACCACGTGGGCATGTCCTCGATCACCGACTCCCTGGAGCGGGAGAAGCAGGTCGATTTCGTCACCTACTTCAGCGCGGGCGTGCAGTGGGCCCAGCGGTCCGACCGCCCGGTCGACCCGAACAACGCCTGCGGCAAGCGAGTCGCCGTGCAGGCCACCACGTTCGAGCATCTGGAAGAGCTGCCCGCCAAGAGCCAGGCCTGCGTGGATGCGGGTAAGGACCCGATCATCATCCAGAGTTTCGACGAACAGAGCGCGGCGACCAACGCGCTGGTGCTCGGCCAGGTGGACGCCATGTCGGCCGACTCCCCGGTCACCGCGTACGCCATCAAACTGACCGAAGGCAAGATCGAACCTGCCGGTCCGGTGTTCGACGCCGCCCCGTACGGGTGGGCGGTCGCCAAGGGCTCGCCGTTGGGGCCGGTCTTGCAGAAGGCCCTGCAACATCTGATCGACAACGGCAAGTACCGCCAGATCACCGAGAACTGGGGTGTGCAGGATGGCGCGATCACCGAGTCCGTGATCAACGGAGCGGCGAAGGGATGACATGAGCGAATCACAGACCGAGCCGGAGCCGATCAAGGCCGTCCCGCTGCGCAGGCCGGGGCGCTGGCTGGCCGCGACCGCCATCCTGGTGCTGGTCGGGCTGTTCATCTACGGCGCCGCGACCAACCCGGCCTACCGCTGGGACGTCTACTGGCGGTACCTGCGCGACAGCCGCATCGCCGAGGGCGCGGTCGTCACGCTGGAGCTGACGGTGCTGTCCATGGCGATCGCGGTGGTGCTCGGCGCACTGCTCGCGGTCATGCGGCTGTCGCCGAATCCGGTGCTGCGCTCCACGGCGTGGGTCTATCTGTGGATCTTCCGCGGCACGCCGGTGTTCGTGCAGTTGGTGTTCTGGGGACTGGTGCCCTCGCTGTACAAGCAGATCAGTCTGGGTGTGCCGTTCGGGCCGCAGCTGGTGGAACTGGATGTGCAGGGCTTGCAGGCGGCGTTCGCGTTCGCGGTGATCGGCCTCGGTCTCAACGAGGCCGCGTATATGGCCGAAATCGTGCGCGCGGGCATCAATTCGGTGGGTGAGGGGCAGCGGGAGGCGTCGGTCGCGCTGGGGATGACCTGGTCGCAGACCATGCGACGTACGGTGCTGCCGCAGGCGATGCGGGTGATCATCCCGCCCACCGGCAACGAGCTGATCGGCATGCTCAAGACCACCTCGCTGGTGACCGCGATCCCGCTCAGCACCGACCTGTTCGGCCGCGCCCGTGACATCTACGGCGTCAACTTCCTGCCGATCCCGCTGCTGCTGGTCATCGCGACCTGGTACCTGGCGATCACCAGCGTGCTGATGGTCGGCCAGTACTACCTGGAGCGCTACTTCTCCCGCGGGGTCTCGCGGCAGCTGACCGCCAAACAGTTGCAGGAACTGGCCGATGCGCAGAATGTGGTGAAGGCGAAATGAGCGAGCAGGCGAAAGACGGTTCCGGGTCGGCGGCCACGCCGATGATCGTCGCCGACCGGGTGTGCAAATCCTTCGGCGCGTTGCAGGTGCTCAAGGGGATCTCGCTCGAGGTGCAGCGCGGCCAGGTGCTGTGCCTGGTCGGTCCGTCGGGTTCGGGCAAATCGACATTCCTGCGCTGCATCAACCATCTCGAGCAGGTCAATGCCGGGCGGCTCTACGTCGACGGCGAGCTGGTCGGCTACCGCGAGAAGGGCGACAAGCTCTACGAGCTGCATCCGCGGGAAGCGGCCCGGCAGCGCCGCGAGATCGGCATGGTGTTCCAGCATTTCAACCTGTTCCCGCACCGCACCGCGCTGGCCAACATCATCGAGGCGCCCACGCAGGTCAAGAAGCTGCGCAAGGCCGACGCGGTGAGCCGGGCCAAGGAACTGCTGGACCGGGTGGGGCTGGCCGACAAGGCCAATGCCTATCCCGCGCAACTGTCCGGCGGGCAGCAGCAGCGGGTGGCGATCGCCCGGGCGCTGGCGATGGATCCGAAGCTGATGCTGTTCGATGAGCCGACCTCCGCGCTGGACCCGGAGCTCGTCGGTGAGGTGCTCACCGTGATGCGCGAGCTGGCCGACGACGGCATGACCATGGTCGTGGTCACCCATGAGATGGGTTTCGCTCGTGAGGTCGCCGACCAGCTGGTGTTCATGGACGGGGGAGTGGTGGTCGAGGCCGGGCCGCCGCGTGAGGTGCTGGCGCAGCCGAAACACGAACGCACCCAGGCGTTCTTGTCGCGACTGCTCTGAGCGCGGCCGCGGCGGTGTCAGCGCACCGGCTTCCCCAGCGCGATGCGCAACTGGCCGAGCAGCACTTTCGCGGCCGGCGCGAGGGGCCGGTCGGTGCGCCAGGCGATGGCCAGCTGCCCGCGCAACTCCGGCGCCACGATCGGTAGTGTCCGCACCCCGAACGCCGCCGCTTCGGCGTCGGTGAGTTCCGGCACCACCGCCACGCCCAGGCCGTGCGCGGCCAGTCGCAGCAGTAGCGGTGGCGCCGCGGCCTCGAAGGCGATGTTCGGAGCGAAACCCGCTGCGGCGCAGGCTCGCTGGAAGACGCCGTGAATACCTGTGCCCGATGGCAGGCAGATCAGGGGCCGCTCGCGCAATTCGGGCAGCGGCATGACCTCGCCGACGCTGGGGTCCTCGGCGGCGACGGCGGCGACCACGGCGGTGTCGAGGATGACGTCGAGGGCGATGGCCGGATCCAGCTCGGCGCCGGTCAGCCCGATCAGCGCGATATCGAGCTCGCCGCGACTCACCGCGGCCAGCATGTCCTCCGAGGTGGCTTCGGTGAGGGAGATGCCGACCTGCGGGTGATCGTCGTGGAAGGCGGCCAGCGCGGCGGGCACATCGAACTCTTCGGTCGCCGCGCCGGAGATGAGCCCGACCCGCACTTGGCCGCGCAGCAGCCCGGTGAATTCGTCGACGGTGTGCGCGATCCGTTCGGCGGCCGCCAGCGCGGCCCGGGCGTCGGCCAGCACCGCGGCCCCCACCTCGGTCGGCGTGACCCGGCGCGCGCCCCGTTCCAGCAGTGGCTGCCCCAGCTCGCGTTCCAGCTGACGGATCTGCGCGCTGAGCCCCGGCTGGGTCAGATGCAGCCGTTGCGCGGCCCGGGTGAAACCGCCTTCCTCGACCACGGTGACGAAGTAGCGCAGTTGCCGCAATTCCATAACTGATGATTATGGCAGCGAGACGAACTAACTGTTTCCCTTATCGCTCAGCGGGCGGCATCGTCGAACGCATGGGAAACATCGCAGCCGACTACATCGCTCTGACGCCCGCCGCCGAGGCGGAATTGCCGTCCTTCCCCGCGCCCGTGCTCCGCCCCGGCGACGCGGACTACGCCACCGAAGTCGCCGGATTCCAGACCGCCTACCAGCACCGTCCCGCCGTGGTGGTCACCGCCCGGCACACCGAAGACGTGCGCGCCGCCATCGAATTCGCCGCTCGGCACGCACTGCCGGTCGCCGTGCAGGCCACCGGGCACGGCCTGTCGGTCGCCGCCGACGCAGGCGTGCTGATCAGCACCCGGCGGATGACCGCCATCGAGATCGACGCCGATGCCGCAACCGCGCGGATCGGCGCGGGCGTGCAGGCCGGCGCCTTGATCGAGGCGGCTGCCGGGCACGGACTGGCACCGCTGAACGGGTCATCGCCGTCGGTGGGCGTGGTCGGCTATGTCCTCGGCGGTGGCCTCGGGCTGCTGGGCCGTACCTATGGATACGCCGCCGACCACGTCCGGATGATCGAACTGGTCACCGCCGATGGCCGGGTACGCACGCTGCGGCCCGGCGACGAACTGTTCGGCGCCGTGCTCGGCAGCGGCGGCAATTTCGGCGTCGTCACGGCGCTGGAACTGGGCCTGGTGCCGGTCACCACCGTCTACGGCGGCCAGCTCATGTTCGACACCGCCCTGGTGCCGCGGGCGCTCGAGGTCTGGCGGGAGTGGACCGCCACCGTGCCCGACTCGGTCACCTCCACCGTGGCCATGTTCGCCTTCCCCGACATCCCACCGGTGCCGCAACCGCTGCGCGGGCGGTTCGTCGCCTCCATCCGGGTGGCCTGCACCGACGTCGAGGACGGCGATCGCCTGGTCGCGCCGCTGCGGGCGATCGGCACCCCGCTGAAGGATGACCTGCGCGTCATGCCCTACACCGAATCGCACACGATCCACTCCGACCCGGCCGATCCGCACGCCTACGCCGCCACCAATGCCCTGCTGGACGACCTCACTCCCGAAGCGCTGACGGCGCTGCTCGCGGTGGCCGGCCCCGAGTCCGGGCTCGGCGCCGTCATCGACATCCGGCAGCTGGGCGGCGCGCTCAGTGCGGGCTACGAGGAGTCGGCACTCGATCATCGCGACGCCCGCTACGTCGTCCGGGTCATCACCGCACCGAATCCGGCCGCGGGCCCGGTGGAGCCCGGTGCACGGGTGCGGGCCGCCCTGGCGCCGTGGACCATCGGCCACAGTCTCAACTTCCTCTACGGCGCCGGGGAGGCGGCCGATGAAGCGCAGACCAAGGCCGGATATCGGGCCGGCACCTATCAGCGGCTGGCCGCCCTGAAGTCGAAGTACGACCCGCACAACATGTTCCGCTTCAACCGCAATATCCGTCCGGCCGGCTGACCTCCGGTCGAACCGGGCGCGCGACGGCAGCGTCATGCTATTGTCGTGATATCACTTTGATACCGGGAGGATGTCATGAAGCTTCGCGCCGCTGTCCACGCCAATGGGTTCGTGGTGTTACTGACGTGGCTGGTGCTGACGCTGGCCGTCGGCGGCGGCACCGCGCTCGCCTTCGTCGTCGGCGCCAAGGACGGCAACGGCGCCGCGCTCGGGATCGGTATCGCGGGAGCCGTGGTGCTGGTCGTGCTCCTGCTCGCGATCACCGGGCTGATCGTGGTCAACCCGAACGAGGCGAAGGTGGTGCAGTTCTTCGGCCGCTACATCGGCTCGGTGAGCGAACCCGGCTTCTACTCGGTGCTCCCGCTCACCGACCGGCGCAGCATCTCGCTGCGGGTGCGTAACTTCGAGACCCAGAAGCTCAAGGTCAACGACGCCGACGGCAATCCGGTCGAGATCGCGGCGGTGGTCGTCTACCGGGTGGTCGACAGCTACAAAGCAGCCTTCGCCGTCGACGATTACGAGGAGTACGTGGAGACCCAGTCCGAGGCCGCGGTCCGGCACCTGGCCACCACCCACCCCTACGACGCTCACGACGCCGAGCGCACCAGCCTGCGCGACGGCACCGAAGTCGCCGAAGAACTCACCGTCGAACTGCGCGAACGCACCGAACTCGCCGGTATCGAGGTGCTCGAGGCCCGCATCACCCATCTCGCCTACGCCCCCGAGATCGCCCAGGCGATGCTGGTGCGTCAGCAGGCCGCGCAGGTGGTCGCCGCGCGCACCCACATCGTGGAGGGCGCGGTCGGCATGGTCGGCCTGGCGCTGGAGCGGCTCACCGCCGAGGGCATGGTGGAACTCGACGAGGAGCGGAAAGCGAGCATGGTGTCGAACCTGCTGGTGGTGCTGTGCGGTGATCGACCGACCCAGCCCGTGGTCAACGCCGGATCGCTGTACTCCTGACCGGCGAGCCGATGGCCGAACGCAAAAAGATCCTGCTGCGGCTCGATCCGGCGGTCTACGAGGCGGTGGCCCGCTGGGCCGCCGACGACCTGCGCAGCGTCAACGCCCAGATCGAATACGCACTACGGCTGGCCCTCGACAACGCCGGCCGGAAACCGCGACCGGGCAGATCGGACAACGGCGATGACTGAGAACCGGACCGCACGCTCCCGCGAGCGTCCGGTCCGGTCGTTCAGTTCGTCCCGCCCGGTTTACGCGCCACGAAGATCGCCGTACCCGGGAACAGGGCGCCGCGCAGCGGGCTCCACTGACCCCACTCCCGGTCCAGCCACTCCGGCCAGTCCGGTTCGATGATGTCCTCCAGGACCAGCCCTGCCGCGACGATCTCGCGGACACGATCGCCGATGGTCCGGTGATGTTCGACGTAGGTGGGTTCGCCGTCGACGTCGACCTCTATATAGGGGGTGCGGTCGAAATACGGCGTGGTGGCGACCAGCCCGGCCGGACCCGGATCGTCGGGGAAGATCCAGCGCATCGGATGGTTCACCGAGAACACCCAGCGCCCACCCGGCCGCAACACCCGCTCGACCTCACGCATGACCTGCGCCGAATCGGCGACGAACGGGATCGCTCCGAACGCCGAGCAGGCGGCATCGAAGGATGCGTCGGCGAAGGGCAACGCCTCGGCGCCGGCCTGCACCAGCGGCACCCGCGGCCCACCGCGCGCCATCGCCGCCACCCCGCGCGCGAGCATGCCCGCCGACAGGTCCAGGCCGACCGGATGCGCGCCATTGCTCGCCAGCCAGCGCGAACACGGCGCCGAACCACAGCCGATCTCCAGAATGCGCTGTCCGGCAATATCGCCGAGCAGATGCCAATCGCCCTCGTGCAGTCCCTCGGGACACCAGACGAATTCACCGCCGGGGGAGTCGACACCGAGAAATTCGGCATGGGTATCGTGGTACTGGCCGGCGTCGGCATCCCACCAGCGCCGGCTGGCACGTTCACTGTCCGTGGAATCGATTCGGGCACGTGCCGGACCCACGGTTCCGAGCAGTTCGTTTGCTTGTGCATGGCGATCGTCCGACACGCCGTAAGAGTATCGGCGTGGCGACGGGACCGGTTTGCCCGGCCCGATGCAGGTCGCGTACGCTGAACGCGCGAGTGATCACACCGCGCCCAATTTCGGTGTGTCGCACAGTACCGAAAGATCCAATGTCCGCAACCGACCACAATCCGTCCGGAGCAAATCCACATATGCCCACCACCGTCACCTCGCCGCAGGTAGCCGTCAACGACATCGGCTCCGCCGAGGATTTCCTCGCCGCCATCGACGCCACGATCAAGTACTTCAACGATGGCGACATCGTCGAGGGAACCATCGTCAAGGTCGATCGTGACGAGGTCCTGCTCGACATCGGTTACAAGACCGAAGGCGTCATCCCCTCCCGCGAGCTCTCCATCAAACACGATGTCGATCCCAACGAGGTCGTTTCCGTGGGCGATGAGGTCGAGGCCCTGGTTCTCACCAAGGAGGACAAGGAAGGCCGCCTGATCCTGTCGAAGAAGCGGGCGCAGTACGAGCGCGCGTGGGGCACGATCGAGGAGCTCAAGGAGAAGGACGAGGCCGTCAAGGGCACCGTCATCGAGGTCGTCAAGGGTGGCCTGATCCTCGACATCGGGCTGCGTGGCTTCCTGCCCGCCTCGCTGGTCGAGATGCGTCGCGTCCGCGATCTGCAGCCGTACGTCGGCAAGGAGATCGAGGCCAAGATCATCGAGCTCGACAAGAACCGCAACAACGTGGTTCTCTCGCGTCGCGCCTGGCTGGAGCAGACCCAGTCCGAGGTCCGCAGCGAGTTCCTGCACCAGCTGCAGAAGGGCCAGGTCCGCAAGGGTGTGGTCTCCTCGATCGTCAACTTCGGTGCCTTCGTGGACCTGGGCGGCGTCGACGGTCTGGTGCACGTGTCCGAGCTGTCCTGGAAGCACATCGACCACCCGTCCGAGGTCGTCGAGGTGGGCACCGAGGTCACCGTCGAGGTGCTCGACGTCGACCTGGACCGCGAGCGCGTCTCGCTGTCGCTGAAGGCCACCCAGGAAGACCCGTGGCGTCAGTTCGCCCGCACCCACGCGATCGGCCAGATCGTGCCGGGCAAGGTCACCAAGCTGGTTCCGTTCGGTGCGTTCGTGCGCGTCGAAGAGGGCATCGAGGGCCTGGTGCACATCTCCGAGCTGGCCGAGCGCCACGTCGAGGTGCCGGACCAGGTCGTCGCGGTCGGCGACGACGCGATGGTCAAGGTCATCGACATCGACCTGGAGCGTCGCCGGATCTCGCTGTCGCTGAAGCAGGCCAACGAGGACTACCACGCCGAGTTCGACCCGTCGAAGTACGGCATGGCCGACAGCTACGACGAGCAGGGCAACTACATCTTCCCCGAGGGCTTCGATCCCGAGACCAACGAATGGCTCGAGGGCTTCGACAAGCAGCGCGAGGAGTGGGAAGGCCGCTACGCCGAGGCGGAGCGTCGCCACAAGATGCACACCGCGCAAATGGAGAAGATGGCGGCCGACGCCGCGGCCGAGGCTGCCAACGGTGGCGGCTCGTCGAACTACTCCTCCGAGAGCGGTTCGCAGTCCACCTCCAGCCAGCCCGAGTCCGCCGGCGGCTCGCTCGCCAGCGACGCCCAGCTCGCGGCTCTGCGGGAGAAGCTCTCCGGCAACGCCTGATACGGGTAGAGCAACACCGAAGGCCCCGGTCCACCCAGGACCGGGGCCTTCGGGCTGTTCCGGGGAGGTGCCGCCCTACGCCGCCGCGACGGTGAACCGGCGTTGCAGGAACCGCCCCGATGGCGGGCTCGGATACGTCCACCGCCGGTCCGAGATTTCGGTGCCGGGCTATCAGCCGCCGCGCGGTTAGCCGCTCGCGCGTACGACAGTGGCCCGGTCGCGAGGACCGGGCCACTGACGTGGAAGTGGGCGTCAGCCCGCGGTGGCGGGGACCCAGCGCACCGAGGGCGTCGCCGAACGCCGGCGCATGGCGGCGAAACTATGCCGAGCCGGGCTGATCAACGAGGTGAACCATGTGCGGCGATGCTCGGCGAGCGCAGCCGCGACGGCGGGGATTTCGATGCAGTGCACGCCTCCCGCCATTCCCAGGCGGTGGCGACCCGTCTGGTTGTTACTGGTGCCCAATGGTCTTCCTTTGCTTGATGGTTCTCTGGCCTGGATCGCCACGGCGAAGATTAGCGGAACCGAAGTGGTCCGCAGTGTATTTTGCCGAAGTAATTGCCCGGCGTGTCGGAAAGTTATCGCTTGGAAACCGTCATCGGCAGGAAATGTTGCGAGATGGTCTCGGCCGCGTCACGGAACGGGCAATTGCCACGCGGGGTGGTGAAAAGGGATGCGGGAGTGGGTAACCGGCAGGGTCGGCGTTTCTCGCGAAAAAACGGTCGCCGATTCCGCGGCCGGGGCTGCGCGATTCCCGGACCCGATTCACGCGGGGCGTCGTCGACCCGCATCCAATGGTTCGTCGCTGCGCGGCCGGTGGATGGGTGCCGGGTGCGGGCTCGGCGGGCCGGATGCGAGACTGGTCGAATGTTACGAATCGGCCTCACCGGAGGTATGGGCGCCGGCAAGTCCACCGTGGCGCGAATCCTCGCCGAACGCGGCGCGGTGGTGATCGACTCCGACGCGATCGCGCGTGAGGTCGTCGCACCGGGCACCGAGGGTCTCGCCGCGTTGGTCGAGGCATTCGGCGCCGATATTCTCGCCGCCGACGGCAGCCTGGACCGGCCGGCGCTGGCGGCCAAGGCCTTCGGCGACGACGAGTCCCGCGCTCGCTTGAACGCGATCACCCATCCGCTGGTCGGCCGCCGCACCGGGGAACTGCTGGCCGCGGCCGCGCCGGATGCCATTGTGGTGCAGGATATTCCGCTGCTGGTGGAAAACGGTCTGGCGCCGTTGATGAATCTGGTGCTCGTGGTGGATGTGGCCGCCGAGACCCGAATTCAGCGGCTCGTGCAATTCCGTGGTGTTGCCGAAGTCGATGCGCGCGCCCGTATTTCGGCCCAGGCCACCGATGAACAGCGCCGCGCGGTCGCCGATGTGCTGCTGGATAACAATGGGCCGGCCGAGGCCGTCGAAGCCGAGGTGCACCGGCTGTGGGACGAGCGGCTGGTGCCGTTCGAACACAATCTGCGCGCGGGCTTGGTGGCCGAGCGCGAACTGCGGTTGGTGGCGCCGGATCCGGATTGGGACGCCCAGGCACAGCGATTGATCGCCCGGCTGTGGGTGGCCGCGGGAAACGCCGCCTCGCGCATCGACCACATCGGGTCCACCGCGGTGCCGGGGTTGCTCGCCAAGGACGTCATCGATATCCAGATCACCGTGGCCGATCTCGCCGCCGCCGACGGTCTGCGCGACGCACTCGCCGCAGCCGGGTTCCCGGCGAAGACCCACATCGTGCACGACAACCCGAAGCCGACCGCGGCCGACCCCGAGGGCATCGACACCGAACTGTGGGCCAAACGGCTGCACGGCAGCGCCGACCCCGGCCGTCCCGCCAATGTGCACGTGCGGGTCGCCGGCTCGCCCGGCCAGCAGTTCGCGCTGGCCTTCCGCGACTGGCTGCGCGCCGATGCCGCCGCGCGCGAGGAGTACGCGCAGGTCAAGCGGGACGGTGCGGCCAAGGCGGCGGGCCTGTCCGGCGACGAGGCGATGGTGGCCTACCTGGCGGTCAAGGAACCGTGGTTCGACCAGGCGTACTCGCGGGCCATGCGCGCGGCCGGCGAGCACGAGGCCTGAGGCGCCGGCTACAGCCAGGTGAGCGGCATACCGCGGGAGGCGGTCCAGGCCAGCAGGTCGTGACCGTGCGCGGCGATGCCGTCGATGGCGGCGGTGGCGGTGGCGATCGCCCGTTCCGCGGTGGGCGCGTCCACCAGACCGGCTTGCAGCGCCGCTAGCAGCTCATCGACATCGAGCAGCCGGGTATCGCGACCGGTGCGCACCAGCAGGTCCAGGTAGTGGTCCACCGACCGCCATTTCTTCGGCTCGACCTCGGCGAATTCGCCGATGTCGATGTAGTAGTCCTGGTTGCGCAGGTGGGCGGCGGTGTAGTGGAAGACCGTGGCCCGGATCGACAGCTCGGGCAGCAGCCACGACTCCATGTAATGGAACGACGGATGATCGGCGGTGCGCGCCATGTACAGGCCCCATGGTTCGACGCGGTAACTCTCGACCGGCCGCACGAACCCCTTGGGATCGGTATTGGTGAGTTCGGCGACGTTGAAGTACTCCACCTTCGGCCGGTGCACGTCCACGGATGGTGCCTGAGTCATGTCTCGAGAATCTACCGTCGACGGTGCCGTTGTCCAGGCCGCTCCGGCGGCGCGAGCCGGCGGCCGAAATCTGTCGGTGGCTACGCCTACCCTGGTGAACATGGCATTCGCAACCGAGATCCCGGCCGACGAACAGGGCCGCACGCCGCTGGCGCATTCGGAGTTCCGCCCGGTGGGCGAGATCGCGCGTACCGGTGGCCGGTTCGAGGTCGTCAGCCCGCATCAGCCGGCGGGCGATCAGCCGGCCGCCATCGACGAGCTGGAACGCCGCATCAAGGCGGGGGAGCGCGATGTGGTGCTGCTGGGCGCCACCGGTACCGGTAAATCGGCCACCACCGCTTGGCTGATCGAGCGGGTGCAGCGGCCCACGCTGGTGATGGCGCCGAACAAGACGCTGGCGGCGCAGCTGGCCAATGAATTGCGCGAGATGCTGCCGAACAACGCGGTCGAGTACTTCGTTTCGTACTACGACTACTACCAGCCCGAGGCCTATATCGCGCAGACCGATACCTATATCGAGAAGGACAGCTCGATCAACGACGATGTCGAGCGGTTGCGCCATTCGGCGACGTCGAGCCTGCTCTCGCGCCGCGATGTGGTGGTGGTCGCCTCGGTGTCGTGCATCTACGGCCTCGGCACCCCGCAGTCCTACCTCGATCGATCGGTGCAGCTGGAGGTGGGCACCGAGGTCGACCGCGACGCGCTGCTGCGCATGCTGGTCGACGTGCAGTACACCCGCAACGATATGGCCTTCACCCGTGGCTCGTTCCGGGTGCGCGGCGATACCGTCGAGATCATCCCCTCCTATGAGGAGCTGGCGGTCCGCATCGAATTCTTCGGCGACGAGATCGAGGCGCTGTACTACCTGCATCCGCTCACCGGCGATGTGGTGCGGCAGGTCGATATGCTGCGCATCTTCCCGGCCACCCATTATGTGGCCGGCCCCGACCGGATGGAGCGCGCCGTCCACGATATCGAGGCCGAACTCGAGCAGCGGCTGGCCGAATTCGAGCGTCAGGGCAAATTGCTCGAGGCCCAGCGCCTGCGTATGCGCACCCAGTACGACCTGGAGATGATCCGCCAGGTCGGGTTCTGCTCCGGTATCGAGAACTATTCGCGCCATATCGACGGCCGGCCGGCCGGGTCGGCGCCGGCCACTCTGCTCGACTATTTCCCCGAGGATTTCCTGCTGGTCATCGACGAGTCGCATGTCACGGTGCCGCAGATCGGCGGCATGTACGAAGGCGATATGTCGCGCAAGCGCAATCTCGTCGAATACGGATTCCGGCTGCCGTCGGCCATCGACAACCGCCCGCTCACCTGGGAAGAGTTCGCCGAACGCATCGGTCAGACGGTGTATCTGTCCGCCACGCCCGGCAATTACGAGCTGGGCCAGTCCGGTGGTGAGGTGGTCGAGCAGGTCATCCGCCCGACGGGTCTGGTGGATCCGAAGGTGATCGTCAAACCGACCAAGGGCCAGATCGACGATCTGGTGCACGAGATCCGCCAGCGCACCGACCGCGACGAACGAGTCCTGGTCACCACGCTCACCAAGAAGATGGCCGAGGATCTCACCGACTATCTGCTCGGGCTCGGGGTGCGGGTGCGGTATCTGCATTCGGAGATCGACACCTTGCGCCGGGTGGAGTTGCTGCGCCAGCTGCGCCTCGGCGAATACGACGTGCTGGTCGGCATCAACCTGCTGCGTGAGGGCCTGGACCTGCCCGAGGTCTCGCTGGTGGCGATCCTCGACGCGGACAAGGAAGGCTTCCTGCGCAGCAGCACCAGCCTGATCCAGACCATCGGCCGCGCGGCCCGCAATGTGTCCGGTGAGGTGCACATGTACGCGGACAAGATCACCGATTCGATGCAGCACGCCATCGACGAGACCGAACGCCGCCGGGCCAAGCAGATCGCCTACAACGAGGAAATGGGCATCGACCCGCAGCCGCTGCGCAAGAAGATCGCCGACATCCTCGATCAGGTGTACCAGGAGGCCGACGACGAGGTGGCCGTCGGCGGGTCGGGCCGCAATGCCAGTCGCGGCCGGCGCGCCCAGGGTGAGCCGGGGCGGGCGGTGAGCGCGGGCGTCATCGAGGGGCGCGACGTCAAGTCGATGCCGCGCGCCGAGCTGGCCGATCTGGTGAAGGAACTGACCGACCAGATGATGAACGCGGCACGGGAACTGCAATTCGAGCTGGCCGGTCGCCTGCGCGATGAGATCGCGGATCTGAAGAAGGAACTGCGTGGGATGGATGCGGCCGGGCTGAGCTGAGCGCCACAGGCGGCGGATCGGCGGGTATCCGGGCCGGAACCGGGGGCCGGCAGCCGGACTCGACTACTCGGCTGAACGCGACTTCTCGCGCGCCTCGACCTGCTCCCGGGCGCGGCGATACCAGTCGCGCCGGAAAGCGATGAACTGCTTGCCGTAGTCCAGCACCAGATGGCCGTAGAAGGAGAAGTCGTCCTCGCCCCAGGGGATCGACTGCTCCAGCTCGATCGTGTCCGCCCGCTCCGCCTCGAGAGCTGCGGCCTGTTCGTCCAGGAAACGCATCGCAGCCTCCGGTCCGAGGCGTCCGAGCAGGAAGATCCGCATCATGGCCTCGTCGCGGCCGATGGGCTTGGGGGTGGTCTCGGCGAGCCAGCGATGCAGTTGCACCCGCCCCGGCTCGGTGACGGCGTATTCCTTGCGACCCCGCGGACCCACCGCGGCGACCTCGATCAAGCCGTCGTCGGTCAGTTTGCCCAGTTCGGCGTAGATCTGACTCTGGGTGGCCGACCAGACGTTGCCCAGCGACATCTCGAACAACCGCACCAGGTCGTATCCACTGGCGCCGTCCAATTCAGCGACCAGTCCCAGGACGGCATAGCGCAGACTCATATCGCGATCCTACGACCCGGCATTGACATGTCTAAAAAGGAGGGTCTAGTTTCGACCTGTCTGAAGTGGAATATTAGGCGGCTGTGAGGAACCTACGATGACCAGCACCCGACCTGCCTGGCTGACCGGACACATGGCACCCGTGCCGGACGAGATCGACGCTGTCGCGCTGGAGGTGACCGGTGCGCTCCCCGCGGAACTGACCGGCCGCTACCTCCGCAACGGACCGAATCCGGCACCAGGCCAGGTGAGCGGCCATTGGTTCACCGGCCCCGGCATGCTGCACGGCATCCGGCTGCGCGACGGTCGCGCCGAGTGGTACCGCAACCGCTGGGTGCGCACCACGGCCTTCACCGACGGTGCGCCCTTCTTGCGCGAGGATTTCAGCGTCGACCGGACCGCGGTGAGTGCCAATACGCACGTAATCCCGCACGCCGACCGGATCTTCGCGCTGGTCGAAGCCGGTTTCCCGTACGAGGTGACGCCGGACCTGGACACCATCGGACCCTGTGACTTCGGGGGCCGGCTTACCACCGCGATGACCGCTCACCCCAAGCAGGATCCGGTCTCCGGCGACCTGCTGTTCTTCGGTTACGGGTTCCGGCCGCCCTATCTGACCTATCACCGGTTGTCGGCGGCGGGGGAACTGGTCGAGAGCCGCGAGGTACCGGTGCCGGGCCCGACGATGATGCACGACTTCGCGATCACCGAGAACCACGTCATCTGGCTCGACCTCCCGGTGGTCTTCGACATCGAGCTCGCGGCCGGAGCGGGCGGGATGCCCTATCGCTGGGACGCCGGCTACGGTGCGCGGCTCGGCGTGATGCCGCGCGCGGGCGGCCCGGTCCGGTGGTTCGATATCGAGCCCTGCTACATATTTCACGTCGGCAACGCCTACGAACACGACGGCCGGATCGTCGTCGACGGCGCGCGTTACCGTCCCGAGGATTTCGCCGCCATCTGGTCCGGAATCGGCGGTACGCCGACCAGTGCGATCGACCGGGCAGCAGCCGGGGCGCGCATGCATCGCTGGACCCTCGATCCGGCCACCGGTGCTGTCGCCGAGACGAGCATTGACGACCGCATCGTCGAATTCCCTACTCATAACGACACTCTCACCGGCTGTGGCCACCGCTATCTCTACACGGTGAGCTCCGATGCGATCGTGAAATACGACCTAGACACCGGCCGTTCGGCGGCGGTGGATGCCGAGCATCCCGGCGAGGCGGTGTTCGTCCCGGCCGACGGACGCCGAGCCGAAGACGAGGGCTGGCTGCTGTCCCTCGTCGCCGACGAGCTGCGGGTGCTCGACGCCACCGACATGTCACCGGTGGCGTCGGTGCGACTCCCGCGCCGGGTCCCGGCCGGCTTCCACGGCAGCTGGATACCCGACGCGGGCTGAGTCGCACCGGCTCAGCCCTGGGTGGCCAGCCACTCGTTGACGCGGCGCTCGGCCTCTTCCCTCGACACGTCCTCGACCTTGGTCATCACCGCCCACCGGTGGCCGAACGGGTCGATGAGCACGCCGAAGCGGTCCCCGGTGACGAAGGTCTGCGGTTCTTCGACGCAGCGGGCGCCGCGCTCGACCGCCCGGGCGACGGCCGCGTCGGCATCGGGGCAGTAGTGCACGATGGAGGTGTGCACCCATTCGCCGTTCGGTGCGAGCACCCCGTTGTCCGGAATCGGCATGCCCACCTGGAGCGTGGAATCGCCGATCTTCAGTTCCGCGTGCGCGGCCTGACCGTCGGGCAGATCGTTGCGGGTGATCAGCTCGGCGCCGAAGACCTCGGTATAGAAATCGATGGCCTTGTTGGCGTCGGCGACGGCCAGGAAACAGGTGATGGAGTGGTAGCCGGCGGGAATCGGGTTCACGGTGCTTGTCATGTCTTTCATCCTCGGCCGCGCGGGCGCGGTGATCTTGTAAGAAAGCGACACCATGGCCGAGCGCGGTGATCGCGGCGCCCTCACCGGGCGCAAAGGGATCCTGCATCCGGACGAGCAGGCCCGCTACCGCACGCTGAACCGGCTGCCGGCCGGACCAGCGGTGGCCGAGGTCATCGACTGGTACTGGTCGGTGCGCTGGGACCTGCGCGGCCGGGCACCGTATCTGGCGCAGGTGCTGCCGTTTCCGTGCGTGAACGTCACCTTCGAGCAATCGGAGATCAAGACCGGCGGCTTCGTCAACGGGGTCTGCACCACCAAGTTCGTCCGCGAATTGTCCGGCGCCGGGGAGACTTTCGGGATCCGGTTCCGGGCGGGCGGATTCGGCGCCTTCACCGGCCTCGATGTCGGCGAATTCCGCGACCGGACCGTCGCGCTGGCCGAGGTGTTGCCCGAGGCCGACCGTCTCACCGGGGCGGTGCTGGCTGAGTCCTCCGACGCGGGCCGCCGCGATATCGTCGAATCCTTCTTCGCCCGTGGCCCCGCCGCGCCGGACCCGAACTACGATCTGGTGCTACGCATCGTCGAGGCGATGGCCGCCGATCCGGAACTGACCCGGGTCGATCAGGTCACCGAACGGTTCGCGGTCTCCATCCGCACCCTGCAACGGCTGTTCCGCCGCTACGTCGGCGCGGGCCCGAAGTGGGTGCTGCGCCGCTACCGGCTGCAGGACGCCGCCGATCTGCTCGCCCGCGGCCGGGTCGAGGATCTCGCCGCGCTGTCGGCCGAGTTGGGCTATTACGACCAGGCCCATTTCACCCGGGAATTCACCGCGGAAGTGGGAATGGCGCCGCTGGAATACGCCAAGCATTCGGTGCGGGCCCGCAACGAGGTCACCGCGAAAATGCTGCCGCGCGGCGAAGAGATACCGGATCAGTTCCGATAGATCATTTCCGGCCGGATTCCGGCCGGGGGAGTGGTTGAATAACGCACCATCTACCCACCGGCGAATTGAGGAGCTGGACATGGATGTCGTGGTGTTGATCGGCCGGGTGTTGTTCGTGGTGCTCTTTCTCGGTTCGGCCTTCGGTCACTTCACCCAGACCGAGGCGATGACCGGCTATGCGCAGAGCCGGGGTGTGCCCTCACCCAAGGCCGGCGTGCTCGCCTCGGGCGTGCTGATGGTGCTCGGTGCGCTGAGTGTGCTGCTCGGCATCTGGGCCGATCTCGGTGCGCTGCTGCTGTTCATCATGCTGCTGCCCACGGCCGTGCTGATGCACGCGTTCTGGTCCGAGACCGATGAGCAGGCCAAGCAGACCGAGATGATCCAGTTCAACAAGGATCTCGCGCTGGCGGGCGCGTCGCTGATGCTGTTCGCCTTCTTCGCCCACACCGACGAACTGGGATTGACCATCACCGGGCCACTTTTCAGCATGTGACGCCGGGCACGCGCTAATATTGCCGTTCGCCTCGCAGTTGAAAGGGAACGCATGGACATCATCGGCGCGATTCTGGGTATTTTCTGGGCCGACTACCGGCAGTGGCCCTGAGCCCTGTACCCGCCAGACCATGCGGCCCGTTCGTGAGCGCGAACGGGCCGCAGGCGTTTCCGACGCCGATGATGTGATGAATCTCCCAGGGCGGCAACGCCGTTCACCGATGTTGTGGCAGATCACAGAACACCGCGCGCTTGTTTGGGTCCGCCCAGGTAGCGCGGGCCCTGCGGTATTCGCGCAGGCCGGGCCGCTGCCGCCGGCGCGAACACTCCGAATGTGATGTGTTGCGAATTCTGATAATTCCGGGCGTATTGCCGCTATGGTCGACCCAGTCGCCGCGCCGAAGCCCCGACACGCCGGGACGAAAACCTGACGCAGGCGTCCGACCCGCACAGTTGGAGGAGAGATGACCGCCTACCGGACCATTGTCGTCGGTACCGATGGCTCGGACTCGTCGTATGTCGCCGTCGACAAGGCCGCCGCACTGGCCGGGGCCGCCGGCTCGACCCTGATCGTGGCCTGCGCCTACTACCCGACCGATGACCGTGAGGTCGCCGCGGCCGCCGATGTGCTCAAGGACGAGGCCTACCAGGTGCGCGGTTCCGCGCCGACCAACGAGATCCTGCGCACCGCCCGCGACCGGGCCACCGCCGCGGGAGCCAAGGAGATCGTCGAGCGCGCCATCGTCGGCGAGCCGGTCGAATCGCTGCTCGACCTGGTCAAGGAGACCCAGGCCGATCTGCTCGTGGTCGGTAACCGCGGCCTCAACACCCTGACCGGGCGCCTGCTCGGCTCGGTGCCCTCGGACGTCGCGCGCAAGTCGCGCTCGGACGTCCTCATCGTGCACACCGTTCGCTGATAACCGGCTCCGCGTGGTCGCCGCCGCACCGGCGGCGACCACGCGCCGCCTCACGCCTCGAGGGCGCTGAGTACCTCGGGCAGATCCGTGCTGTGCAGCACCGTCAGCCGCTGCGTCGCGCGGGTGAGCGCGACGTAGAGATCATTGAGCCCGCGCGGTGATTCGCCGATGATCCGGTCCGGCTCGATCAGATACACCGCGTCGAATTCCAGGCCCTTCACCTCGTGCACCGTCAGCACGCGCACCGATTCCGCCGCCACCTCGGCCAGCTCGGTGGACAACTCGTGCGGCACGATCACCGCCGTGGTTCCCGGCCCGCGCTCGGCCGCGAGTAGTCGCGCGAGTTCGGTGCCCAGCTCCGCTCCCTCGCATCGATGTGCCTGCGGCGGATGCCCGGTCTCGCGGACCGACCGCGGCACCTGCGCTTGCGGGTCGATGGCCGCCAGGACCGGCGCCGCCACCGCCATGATCTCGGCGGGCGTGCGGTAGTTCACGGTCAGCTCGGTGCGCTTCCAGCGTTTGGCCACATACGGTTCCAGCACCGCCTGCCAGGTGGACGCGCCCGCCGGATCGCCGGTCTGGGCGACGTCGCCGACCACCGTCATCCAGCGGTTCGGGATCCGGCGCATCACCATCCGCCACGCCATCTCCGACAGCTCCTGCGCCTCGTCCACGATGACGTGGCCGTAGGTCCAGGTCCGGTCGCCGGCCGCGCGTTCGGCAGTGGTCTGGCGGGTACGCACCTGCTGGCGTTCGGCCAGCTGACTGGCATCGATCAGGTCGTAGGCCATCAGGATCTCCGGGTCGAGTTCGTCTTCGAGATCCTGTGGCGCGGAACCGGTGAGGATGTCGAGCGCATCCTGGGCCTCGGCCAGTTGGGCGCGCCAGCGGCGGCGGGCGCGTTCGCGTTCCTCGGCGTCATCGATGCCGAGCAGTTCGGCCAACTCGTCGAGCAGCGGGGCGTCGGCGGCGCTGAACTCCCCGGTGTCCGGGCGCAGCAATTCGGCCCGGTCGGCCGGATCCAGCGAGCTCGCGACCCGATCCAGCCGGGCCGGATCGGCGAGCAGATCGGCCAGGACCTGCTGTGGGGTGAGGATCGGCCACAGCGCGCTGATCGCGCGCTGGATCTGCGGGTCCGACCGCATCTCGTCGGCGATCTCGGCCAGGTCGGTGCTGCTGAGCAGGCTGCGGCCACCGTCGATGGGATCGGCGCCCATGGTGGCGGCCAGCTGCTCGGTGAGCGCGTCGATGACCGAAGAGGCGAAGATCGGGCGGGCCAGGTTGTGCGGGCGCCGAGAGGAGCGGGCCCGGCCCCTGGCCTTGGTGACGATCTTGCGGTTGAGCGTCAGCGGGTATCCGTCGAAGCTCAGCGCGATCGGCTCGGACGGCACTTCCTGCCGGTCCCGCACCGCCTGTTTGAGCACTTCCAGGATGTTCAGCGAGCCCTTGATCTCCCCGGCGCGCAGCGAATCCTCGCGGGTCGCCTTCACCCCGGGATACAGGTCGCCGATGGTCGACAGCAGCACACCGGTCTCACCCAGCGACGGCAGCACCTGGCCGATGTAGTCGAGGAAGGTCGCGTTCGGCCCGATGATCAGCACACCGGCCTTGGCCAGCTGCTGACGATAGGTGTAGAGCAGGTAGGCGGCGCGATGCAGCGCGACCGCGGTCTTGCCGGTACCCGGACCGCCCTGCACCACCAGCACGCTCTTGTGCTCGGCGCGGATGATGGCGTCCTGCTCGCTCTGGATGGTCTCGACGATGTCGTTCATGTGGCCGGTGCGGGCGGCGTTCAACGCCGATAGCAGGGCGCTCTCGCTGCCGACGCCGCCGTCGTCCTCGGTGACGCCGGCGCGCCGGGCCGCATCCAGATCCAGGTATTCGTCGTTGATCGCGGTGACCCGGCGATTGCGGGAACGGATGTGGCGCCGCCGCAGCACACCGTCGGGTGCCGCGGTGGTGGCCAGGTAGAACGGCCGGGCCAAGGGCGCGCGCCAGTCCAGTAGCAGGGTCTCGTAGTCGTTGTGTTCGTCGAGGATGCCGAGGCGGCCGATGTAGCGGCGCTCGGCTCCGGCCTCGTCCTCGGACCCGTCGCCGTCGAGGTCGATGCGGCCGAAGCACAGTCCGTGTTCGGCGGCGTCGTATTTGGCCAGGTCCTCGGTGTAGAGCTGGGTGAACGACTCGCGTTCGCTGCGGGCCTGCGGGGTGCCGCCGGTCTCGAGCAGCACGGTGCGCAGGCGTTCGGTGGCGTACTTGCGCATGCCGTCGAGGCGGTCGTAGAGCACGTTCAGGTGCGACTGTTCCCGGGCGATCTCGGTGTCGGCGCCCGGCTGCGGTGCGGGTGCGGCGTCCGGGATGGGGGAGCGGTGATCCTGAGTGAGGCGGTCGGGCAAAACGAACTCCTTGTCACCCGGTGAACAGGCACCAGTGGGCAGGCAGACGACAGCGTGGTGGCGGGCGCGGACGATCGGAAAACGGAATCGTCCAGTCTACTGCGCGTTCGGCGTGGTCGCCGCCGCGCTCAGGAGGCGTGGGTGTTGTTCGGCCGGCGCGCCGGTCCGATGTGGCCCTCCCGGTGGCCGGAGGGTTTCGCGCGATACATCGCCAGGTCGGCGTCGTGCAGTACCGCTTCGGGGGTGCGGCGATCGCCCGGACGCAGCGCGGTGACGCCGATCGAGGCATTGACCTCGATGCGATGCCCGCGCGCGACGATCGGCTCGGCCATGGTGCGCTGCAACCGCAGCACCAGCGCGTCCAGATCGGCCTGACGGGTGCGCCCGGACAGCAGCACCAGGAATTCGTCGCCGCCGAGGCGGCCCACGATGTCGTCGGCACGCAGCGCCCGCTGCAACCGCTGGGCCACGATCTGCAGCACGGTGTCGCCGATGGCGTGGCCGAGGGTGTCGTTGATCGCCTTGAACCCGTCCAGATCGATGAACATCACCACCGAGACCGGCAGATCCTCACTCGCGGCCAGCGCACCGGCCAGCTGCGACAGGATCAGCGACCGGTTGGCCAGCCCGGTCAGCGAATCGTGGGTGGCCTGATACTCCAGGTGCCGGCGGCTGGCCCGGTACTCGGTGATATCGGCGAACGAGGACACCGCCGAGGAATCCGGATCGCCCGGATTGAGCAGCCGGCTCGAGCCCGACAGCCAGCGCCGCTGCCCATCGGAGCGGTCGACACCGAAGACGTAGCCGGTGATGGTTTCGCCGGTGGCCAGCGTGCGCGCCACCGGATGCCGGGCGGTGGACATCGGCTGGGCATTGGTGTCGAGCAGCGTCAACGGCAGGTCGGCGATGGTCACCCCGGACAGGTCGCCGGCCTCCTCGATGCCGAAGATCCGCCGCGCCGCCGGATTGACCGATTCGATCCGGCCGTCCCGATCGATGACGGCCACCCCCTCCTCGAGCTGCGACACCACGGTGGTGAAATGCTGTTCGGCCCGGCGCTGGGCAGCCTCGGCCGCGCGCTGGGCGCTGAGATCGTGGATCACCACCTGATAGGCGGCCTGGTCCTGCCAGACGGTGAGTACCGAGACGGTTTCCACCGGAACCTGGGTGCCGTCCAGCCGCAACAGCGTCATCTCCGCGGGCTGGGAGGCCGCCCCCGCCCGGGTGAGCCGCGAGATCCGGTCCAGCATGCCCGGCACCGAATCCGGATGCACGAACTGCACCAGCGGCCTGCCGACGAGTTCCTCCGGACCGGAGGCGGCCAGCATCCGCACCGTCGCCGGATTGACGTAGACGATGATTCCGCGTTCGTGCACGCAGATACCGTCCGGGGTGTGTTCGACCAGTGACCGGTACCGCTGCGCCAGCTGCTCGGCGGCGCTGAGCCTGTCCTCTCCCACCTCGAACCCCCGATCGTCCACCGATAGCTGGTCATTGGAGCACGGGATTATTCTGGCTTCGACATGTGCGCCGTTCACATGATCGACGCGATTGCCGTCATCCGTGTGTCGGGTACTGCGCCCGGGCTCGATCCGGTGATCATGAAAAGAACCGGTACTTCACGACGGCGGGCCGGCGCGAGCGGCCGGTGAGGATCGGGCCGAGGAGCGATGCCATGTCCGAACCTGATCATCATATGTCCATCTGCGGTGTGGGTGCTGTCACCGGGTACGGATGGGGCCGCGAGGCGCTGTGGCGCGGGCTGCTGAGCGGCAAGTCGGCGGCCGATGTGCAACCCGGATACGGGGCGCGCCGCGACGAGCCGGCCTGGGTGTCGCTGGTGCCGCCCGGTGGTGATCCGCGGGTGAGTCCGAGTCGCTACGGGCGGGCCGTGCACGGGGCGGCGCGCGAGGCCATCGAGGACGCGGGCGCGCGCGGCTGGCGGCCGGGCCGCACGGTGGGTCTGCTGCACGCGATCGTGCTCGGCGATGTGGTGAACTGGCGCGACTTCTACACCGTCGACGGCGGCCATCGCCGTTCCCGCGAGTACCTGCCGCTGCTGCCGTCCACCCCGATCTCGGTGGTGATGCAGGAGTTCGGTTTCCACGGCCCGGCGATGAACGTCTCCGCGGCGTGCAGTTCCGGCAATGCCGCGCTGATCACGGCGAAGCTGTGGCTCGACAGCGGACTGGCCGACGACGTGGTGTGCGTGGTGAGCGATCTGTCGGCGACCCCGGAAATGGTCGAGCATTTCGTGCGGCTCGGCGCCGCCGTCACCGATGCCGAACCACTGCAGGCCTGCCGCCCGTTCCAGGAGGGCAGCCGCGGTTTCAGCATGGGGGAGGCGTCGGTGGGTTTCGTGCTCAGCCGCACGGCGCCGCGCCCGTATGCCCGGGTGCTTGGCGGCGCGATGACCAACGACGGCTATCACGTGGTGTCGGTGGATCCCGGGCACGGCCGGATCATCGACTGCGCGCGCCGGGCCCTGGCGGCGGCGGGCGTGTCCGCGGATCAGGTGCGGTACTTCAACGCGCACGGCACCGGCACCCGCCAATGCGACAACGCCGAGCGCGCCCTATTGGCCGAAGTGTTCGACGACCGGCCCGATATCTACGCCCTCAAACCGCTGACCGGCCACTGTCAGGGCGCGGCCGCGGCGGTGGAGATCGCCGCGACGGCGATGGGCTTCGAACGGGCGATCGTGCCGGCCGCACCCATCGTGTCGGCACCGCATCCGCGGTTGCTGGACGGACCGGTGCCGAGTACGGGCGGCATCACGGCGAAGCTGTCGCTGGGAATGGGCGGCAACAACGCGATGGTGGTGCTGGCGCCGCCGGAGTGAGCCGCGGCTAGGGCAGTGGGGCGGTCCAGCACAGCCGGGTGCCCGGTAGCGCGTCCTCGGTGTCGGCGCGGGCGTGCCGGGCGACGGCGGCGGTGATGGTGAACCGGCCCGCGGCCTCCTCGGCGCGCTGTTCGAGATTGCGCAGGCCGCTGCGGATGACGTGATTGGGCACGCCCCAGCCATTGTCGGTGACCACGATGGTCAGGTCGTCGGAGACCCCGATATCGACGGTGACGGTATCGCCGCCGGAATGGCGCACCGCATTGCTCACCGCCTCCCGCACCACCGCCTCGGCGTGGTCGGCCAGTTCGGGTTCGAGCACCGACAGCGGCCCGGAGAACTGGACGGTGGCGCGGATGGTGGTGTCGGCGGTCTGCTGCCGGATGGCGTGTTCGATGCGTTGCTGAAGCCGGGCGCTGTCGGCGCCGCCGTGCAGGTCGAAGATCGTCGTGCGGATCTCCTGCACCACCTCTTGTAAGTCGTTGATCACCCGCGAGAGCCGATCGCGCACGTCGGGCACGGTGGCGCGCGGTACCGCGCCCTGCAACGTCAGCCCGATCGCGAACAGCCGCTGGATCACATGATCGTGCAGGTCACGGGCGATGCGGTCGCGGTCGGCGAGGATGTCGACCTCACGCATCCGGCGTTGCGCGTCGGCCAGCTGCATCGCCAGCGCGGCCTGATCGGTGAACGCGGCGGTGAGCTCGACCAGCTCGTCGGAATAGGGGGCGGCGCCGGCGCGGCGCACGGTGACCAGCGTGCCGTGGGTGGCATCGGGCGTGCACAACGGCAGGATCAGCGCGGGCCCGGGGGAGGGCAGGGTGATACCGAGGGCGACCTGGCCGGCGTCGTCGAAACGCAGCGGAGTGCGCCGGCCGAACGCCTCACCGACCGCGGTGCCGGTCAGCGGGATCGGATGGCCGGCCCGGCGCGCGTCCGGGCCGGACCAGTGCGTGACCAGTAGTTCGCTGACGTCACCCGGCCCGGCCGCGGCGAGGAAACACAGCTGCGAGCCGGTCAAGGCCCGCGCGTGCTCGACCACCCGCTCCAACGCCCGCCCGGGAGTGCCGACGGCGAGGAATTCGGTGGCCACGTCCCGGGTCGCCTCGATCCACTCCTGCCGGGTGCGTGCCGACTCGTAGAGCCGGGCATTGTCGACCGCGATGCCCGCGGCGGCCGCCAGCGCCTGCACCAGTACCTCGTCCTCGGCGGTGAACGGCTGGTCACCGGCCTTTTCGCAGAGGTAGAGGCTGCCGAACACCTCATCGCGGATGCGCACCGGCACACCGAGGAAACTGCGCATGGGCGGATGGTGAGCCGGGAACCCGACCGAGGCCGGATGCTCGGTCAAATCGTCTAGGCGCAATGGCGTGGGCTGGGCGAACACCGCGCCGAGCACGCCGTGGCCCGCGGGTAGCCGGCCGATTCTGGCGCGGGTCCGCTCGTCGATGCCCTCGGCGACGAACTGGAAAACCTTGCCGCTGTGCTCGCGCACGCCGAGCGCGCCGTAGCGGGCATCGATCAGGGTGGTCGCGGTGCGGACGATGGCGCGCAGGGTGTCGTCGAGGTCGAGGCCGGAGGTGACCGTCAGCATGGCCTCGATCAGCCCGTCCATCCGGCCGCGTGAATCGGCCGAGACCTCCACCCGGTCGCTGACCTCGGCCAGCAGTTCGCGCAATCGCTGCTGGTAGAGCGCGCCGCGCACGGCGGGTGGGCTGCTGCGCTCGGTCTGCGCCGGCTCCCGCGCTGCGGCAGGGTGGTGCACCGAATGCGGACCAGGCGCGGCCGGGGACCTGCGGCGGTGGGCTCCGGTCTGCTCGGCCATGTCGGCTTCCTTGTCGTCTGCGCGCGATGCGGGCCGGTCCCCAGCGGCGGCCCGATGCGGCGTCGAACCCATGCTATGGCGCGATCGGGGACTTTCGGCCCTGTTCGTGATCTCCGCGTGATGGTGGCATATCCGCACGGCGAGAATAGAAAGCAGGGGTTTCCTATGAATTCGCTGGAGCTGTGGGCCACCGCGACCGAGCCCGATCTCGCGGTCACCACCCGTGGCGCGGTACCGCCGGCCGACGTGACCCGTGCGGTGCGGGCCATCGGACGGGTGCTGCGCCGTCATCATCTCGACGCGGCCGCGCATGTGCGGGTCACCGCGCCCGCCGACGCCGATCAGCCGACGGTCGTGCAGGCCAACATCCATTGCCGCGAGACCCGGACCCGGGTGCAGGTGCCTGGTCCACGCGGTTTCGCGGTGACCTTCGCCGCCGAGCGCCTGGACCGCCAGATCGCCCGGCTCGGCGCCGAGCCGATGCCGCGGATGTGGCCGGATCCCGCTCGGCCGCCGCTGGCGCGGGTCACCGAACAGCGCCCGATCACCCGGCGCAAGGACTATGTGCTGCTCGAGGGCAGCCCGGCCCAGGCGATCGAGGTGCTCGACGCGATGGACTACGACGTGCACCTGTTCACCGACGCCGAGACCGGTGAGGACGCGGTGGTGCACTGGATCGACCCGGACGGGGTGCACATGATCCGCCAGCACACCACCGACCCCATCGAATCCTCACCCGCCCCGATGGCGCTGACCGTCGACCCGGCGCCGGCGCCGCGGCTCGACGAAGGCGATGCCGCCACCCAGCTGTGCTGGCGGGGCTTGCCGTTCCTGTTCTATACCGATGCCCGCACCGGACGCGGGCATCTGCTCTACCGCCGCTACGACGGCGACCTGGCGCTGGTCCGGCCGGCCCGCTAGCGTTCGCCGAGCTTGGTGGCCAGCACCGCGGCCTGGGTGCGCCGCTCCACCCCGAGCTTGGCGAGCAGCCGGGAGACGTAGTTCTTCACCGTCTTCTCGGCCAGGAACATGCGCGCGGCGATCTGCCGGTTGGTCAGCCCCTCACCGAGCAGGGTGAGCAGTTTGCGTTCCTGTTCGGTGAGCCCGGCCAGCGGGCCGTCGTCCTCGGTGCTGCGCCGCAGCCGGGTCCGCAGCGCGGCGGCCGCGCGGGTATCGAGCAGCGAACGGCCCGCGCCGACCTCCTTGACGGCGTCGGCGAGCTCCATGCCTTTGATGTTCTTCACCACATATCCGCTGGCGCCGGCGAGGATCGCGTCCAGCATGGCCTGATCGTCGGTGTAGGAGGTCAGGATCAGGCAGCGCAGATCGTCGAACTCGGCGAGCAGATCGCGGCACAGCTCGATGCCGTTGCCGTCGGGTAATCGCACGTCCAGCACGGCAACTCGGGGCCGCAGCGCCCGGATGCCGATCATCGCGCTCGCCACATCGCCGGCCTGGCCGACGACGGTGAGATCCGGATCGCTCTCCAGCAGGTCGATCAGACCGCGGCGGACGATCTCGTGATCGTCGACCAGGAACACCTCGAGCACAGCCGACTCCTGTTCGTTTGTCTACCCTGGTCAAGGTAGCTCGCCGAACGGCCGTGGGGGATGGCCGAAAGTCATCTGGCGGGCCTCGACCCTCGCCCGGGAAAACTTGTCGGTGGTCCCGCCTAGCATGGCCGCCGGGGACATATCGGCATGCCAGAACCGCCGAACGCGGGATATCGAAGAAGAGAAGGGACCCACCTGGTGGCGGAACGCCTCACCGTGCGCGGAGCTCGGGAGCACAACCTCAAAGGGGTCGATCTCGACCTGCCCCGCGACAGCCTGATCGTGTTCACCGGGCTGTCGGGTTCGGGCAAGTCGAGCCTGGCCTTCGACACCATCTTCGCCGAAGGTCAGCGGCGCTATGTGGAGTCGCTGTCGGCGTACGCGCGCCAGTTCCTCGGGCAGATGGACAAGCCCGACGTCGATTTCATCGAGGGCCTTTCGCCCGCGGTCTCGATCGACCAGAAATCGACCAACCGCAACCCGCGCTCGACCGTCGGCACCATCACCGAGGTCTACGACTATCTGCGGCTGCTCTATGCGCGCGCGGGCACCCCGCACTGCCCGGTCTGCGGTGAACTCATCGCCAAGCAGACCCCGCAGCAGATCGTCGACCAGGTGCTGGCCATGGAGCCGGGCATCAAGTTCCAGGTGCTGGCCCCGGTGGTGCGCACCCGCAAGGGCGAGTTCGTCGACCTGTTCGACCAGCTCAACAGCCAGGGCTACGCCCGGGTCCGGGTCGACGGCGTGGTGTATCCGCTCACCGATCCGCCGAAGCTGAAGAAGCAGGAAAAGCACGACGTCGAGGTGGTCGTCGACCGCTTGGCCGTCAAGCCGAGCTCCAAGCAGCGGCTCACCGACTCCATCGAGACCGCGCTGCGGCTGGCCGACGGCATCGTGGTGCTCGACTTCGTCGACCGCGACGAACACGCCCACGACCGCGAGCGCCGTTTCTCCGAGCGGCTGGCCTGCCCGAACGGCCATCCGCTCGATATCGAGGATCTGGAGCCGCGCTCGTTCTCGTTCAACTCGCCCTACGGCGCCTGCCCCGACTGCACCGGCCTCGGCATCCGCAAGGAGGTCGACCCGGAACTGGTCGTGCCCGATCCGGACCTGAGCCTGGCCGAGGGCGCGATCGCACCGTGGTCGCGCGGGCAGACCGCCGAGTACTTCACCCGGCTACTGTCCGGCCTGGCCGAATCCATCGGTTTCTCCATGGACACGCCCTGGCGTGAGCTGCCGGTGAAGGCACGCAAGGCGGTGCTCGAGGGCAGCTCCGACCAGGTGCATGTGTCCTACACCAACCGGTACGGGCGCAAGCGCTCCTATTACGCCGATTTCGAGGGCGTGATGCCGTTCCTGCAGCGGCGCATGGAGAACACCGAGTCCGAGCAGATGAAGGAGCACTACGACGGGTACATGCGCGATGTGCCGTGCCCGGTCTGCAACGGGGCCCGGCTGCGCCCGGAGATCCTCGCGGTCACCATCGCCGCCGACGGCGACCGCAAGTCCATCGCCGAGGTCTGCGATCTGTCCATCGGCGACTGCTCGGCGTTCCTGAACGCGCTCACCCTGGGCGAGCGTGAGGCCGCTATCGCCGGGCAGGTGCTCAAGGAGGTGCAGGCGCGGCTGGGCTTCCTGCTCGACGTCGGCCTGGAATACCTGACGCTCTCGCGCGCCGCGGCGACGCTCTCCGGTGGTGAGGCGCAGCGCATCCGGCTCGCCACCCAGATCGGGTCCGGCCTGGTCGGCGTGCTGTACGTGCTCGACGAGCCGTCCATCGGCCTGCATCAGCGCGACAACCGCAGGCTCATCGAGACCCTGACCCGGCTCAAGAAGCTCGGCAACACCCTGATCGTGGTCGAACACGACGAGGACACCATTCGCGCCTCGGACTGGGTGGTCGATATCGGCCCGCTGGCCGGTGAGCACGGCGGCCGGGTGGTGCACAGCGGGCCCTATCAGGAGCTGCTCACCGACCCGAACTCACTGACCGGGGCCTACCTGTCCGGCCGCGAGCAGATCGAGGTGCCGCTGGTGCGCCGCCCGGTCAGCAAGAAGCGCCAGGTCACCGTGGTCGGCGCGAACGAGCACAATCTGCGGGGCATCGACGTCGCGTTCCCGCTCGGTGTGCTCACCGCCGTCACCGGTGTCTCCGGCTCCGGTAAATCCACCCTGGTCAACGACATCCTCGCCACCGTGCTGGCCAACCGGCTCAACGGTGCGCGGCAGGTGCCGGGCCGGCATACCCGGGTCAACGGGCTGGATCATCTGGACAAGCTGGTGCAGGTGGACCAGTCGCCGATCGGGCGCACCCCGCGCTCCAATCCGGCCACCTACACCGGGGTGTTCGACAAGATCCGCACCCTGTTCGCCGCCACCACCGAAGCCAAGGTGCGCGGATATCAGCCGGGCCGGTTCTCGTTCAACGTCAAGGGCGGGCGCTGCGAAGCCTGCTCCGGCGACGGCACCCTCAAGATCGAGATGAACTTCCTGCCGGACGTCTACGTCCCGTGCGAGGTGTGCCACGGCGCCCGCTACAACCGGGAAACCCTCGAGGTGCACTACAAGGGCAAGACCATCGCCGAGGTGCTGGACATGCCGATCGAGGAGGCCGCGGAGTTCTTCGAGCCGGTCACCTCGATCCACCGCTATCTCAAGACCCTCGTCGATGTGGGCCTGGGCTATGTGCGGCTGGGCCAGAGCGCGCCCACGCTCTCCGGTGGTGAGGCCCAGCGCGTCAAGCTGGCCGCCGAACTGCAGAAACGCTCCACCGGGCGCACGGTCTACATCCTGGACGAGCCGACCACCGGCCTGCATTTCGAGGACATCCGCAAACTGCTCGGCGTCATCAACGGCCTGGTCGACAAGGGCAACACGGTGATCGTCATCGAGCACAACCTCGACGTCATCAAGACCTCGGACTGGGTGATCGACATGGGCCCGGAGGGCGGTTCCGGCGGCGGCACCGTCGTCGCCCAGGGCACGCCCGAAGACGTCGCGGCCGTGCCCGGCAGCTACACCGGCCAGTTCCTGCGCGAGGTGCTGGACAAATCCAGTGCCCCCGCAGCGGTGAAGCCGAAGCGAGCCGCCAAGCGGGTCGCCAAGAAGGCCGCCGCCGTCGGCTGACCGCCGGGCCTTGACACCGGTTCCGCGGCGGGTGACCGTGCTGTCGCCGCGGAACCGGGGTTCCCGGACCGACCGCTCAGCGCTGCGCGATGGTGTGGATCAGGTCGGCGAGCTCGTGCGGCTTGGACCACATGGGCCAGTGACCGGTGGGCAGGTCGACGTAGTCGGCGTCGAGGCGAGCCAGCTCCGCGAACATCGGCATCTGGCCTTCGTCGCGCAGCTTGGCCACCACTTCGGCGGTGAAGGTATTGCAGATGATCGTGGTCGGGATGCGCCGGCCCGCGGGCTGGTCGCTCAGTCGCAGCGGCGCGGCGGCCACGGCGGTCGGTTCGGAGACCGCGCGGTCCCGGAACCTGTCCAGCGCTGCCTCGTCGAGTCCGGCCAGGTTGTCGCCGTCGGCGTCCAGGTCCCGCCATTCCGGTAACGGGTATTCGCGGGCGGCGAGGTCGAGTTCGGAATTGAGCACGAAGCCGTTGGGCAGTGGCGCGCTGTCGACATAGATCGCCCGGGAGAACCGCTCCGGCGCCAGATCGCAGGCCAGATACGCGGCCGCACCGCCGCCGGAGTGCGCGACCAGCACCGCGGGCTGCTCGCCCGCGGCGTCGACGATGGCACGGGCCTGCCGTTCGAGTGTGGCGTCGAGCCGGTTCTCGTCGTCTGGGTCGAGACCGGGCAGCGTCAGCGCCAGCACGTCGTCACCGTGGCGGCGCAGATCGTCGGCCACCTCGTCCCACGCCCATGCGCCCAACCAGAAACCGGGAACCAGAAGTATGCGTGCCATCCGGAGAGCATCGCATGCCGGTCCGGTGGGAAGACGCGCGGTGCCGGAGAAATCAATGAAATGTGGTGTGCGACACGGAATTTCGGCCAAGCTGTGGCCGCCGAGGCGGGCGTCGTCCTGGCCTGATCGGTCTCGCCGGTGGCGGGTGGACGATTTTGCCGGAAATCCGCCCTAAAAGTGAAACATGCGTGTGTAGGATCGGCGGCACCGTGTCCCAGAGGGTTGGGCGCGGCGAATGACAACCGGCCCGGCCGGCGGCGCATCGAGTATGCGGCGCCCGGCCGCGGCAGCCGGTGAGAACGAAAGGAAAGCCCGCCATGGAAGGCGTCGACATCGGGGCCCTGATCACTCAGATCCTCGGATTTCTGAGCAGCGGCTCGTCTATCAACTACACCCCCGGTACGCCTGCCTGAGCGCGGATCCACCGAAAGGAACCACCCACCATGAACTCCGGAAGCGCGGGCCTCGGCGACATCTTCACCGCCATCGCCAACATGCTGAGCACCGGTTCGGCCATCTCGGTGACGCCCGGGATGTGATCGACACGCAGAAGGCCGGGCCCGCACATCCGCGGGCCCGGCCTTCTGTCTGTTCGATGTCGTCCCGGTCAGTACACCGGACCGGTGTACTTCTCGCCCGGACCCTTGCCCGGCTCATCCGGATGCGCCGACGACTCCCGGAACGCCTTCTGCAACGACTGCAACCCCTCCCGGATCGGTCCGGCGTGCGGGCCCAGGTACTCCACCGACGCCGTCACCAGGCCGGCCAGCGCGGTGATCACCCGCCGTGCCTCGTCCAGATCGCGCCTGCTGCTGGTCTCCGGATCCTCATCGGCCAGCCCCAGCTTCTCCGCCGCCGAGCTCATCAACATCACCGCGGCCCGGCTGATCACCTCCACCGCGGGGATATCGGCCAGTTCGCGCACAGAGCTGTCGGGCTGTTCAGTCATGGCTACCAGGCTAGAACCCGCGCGCGCCGCGCCTTCACCCTGCCGCCCGCGCCAGGCGCAGCTGCCCGATCTCGGCGATGTTCTTCATGAGTTCCGCGTTCACCCACGCGGCCAGGTGCGCCACCGTCAGCCCGGCCTCCGCGGGCCACGGGTAGGCGACCGGCGCGTCCAGGCCGGCGTCGTCGAGCGCGCTCAGCCCCGCCGCCCATTCGCCGCGCAGTTGCCGGATCCGGTCGACGGCGCCGGCGCCGCTCCCCGCCCAGAGCACGCTCTCGCGGGTGCGCAGCGGCCGCCCGCTCAGTTGGTCGAGGGCGGTGCTCCACCACCAGTCGATATGCCAGCTCAGCCACGCGATGGTCGGGACGGGGATCGGATCGGGCTCGGTATCGGCCCAATCGGGTCGCCAGCGGCCGTCGGCGTCCCGGTGCACGGTCCAGCAGAGGGGACCGGACTCGGCGAGGAAGTCGTCCTCGGCCAAGGCGTCGAGGTGATACGCGGCGAGAGCCCAGGTCAGCTCGAATTGCCAGGTCAATAGGTTGCGACGAGAATCGGGCACCGGGGGACAGTGGCATGAGGCCCGCGCGTGAGCAACCCGTTTTCGCCGGTGTGGGCGGGCCGGCCGGCCCGATTGGGTTCCGGGCGGCGCAGCTGCTACGCTGTTCTGCGACGACCGCCCTGGGTGGTTCGTGCGTGTCACCGGAAACGGTACGCGGACGACGATGCCGGGGCAGATAAGTGGAGCCCGACTCCCACCGTTGCCGACGAGTATTCGTACGGTTCAACGGTCCGGTCGCCCGCCCTCCGCGGCGGGTTCCCGCATCGGCTGTCGATGTGGGATCGCAGGTGTGATCACCTGCGATGATCGGTCGACCTCGGGCCTCGTCGCGGGAAATACCGCAACGGGGCCTTTGTGTTGAACAAGGGGTTGCAGTTATTGCCTGCGGTCGTCCGACGACACCGCTTGACCTAGGAGGCCCCATCAGCACTGAGACCCGCATCAACGATCGCATCCGCGTTCCCGAAGTCCGCCTCATCGGACCCGGCGGTGAACAGGTTGGGATCGTGCGTGTTGAAGATGCACTACGCGTCGCTCTCGAAGCCGACCTCGACCTGGTCGAGGTGGCCCCGGATGCCAGACCGCCGGTCTGCAAGATCATGGACTACGGCAAGTTCAAGTACGAGACCGCGCAGAAGGCGCGCGAGTCCCGTAAGAACCAGGTCCAGACCGTCATCAAGGAGCAGAAGCTCCGTCCCAAGATCGACGACCACGACTACGAGACCAAGAAGCGCAACGTGGTTCGCTTCCTCGAAGCCGGGTCCAAGGTCAAGGTCACGATCATGTTCCGGGGTCGTGAACAGTCCAGGCCCGAGCTCGGTTTCCGGTTGTTGCAGCGGCTGGCCTCCGACGTCGCGGAGTTGGGTTTCGTCGAGACCTCGGCCAAGCAGGACGGCCGGAACATGACCATGGTCCTCGCGCCGCACAAGGGCGCGAAGACGCGCGCCAAGGCGCAGCAGGACTCGGCCGCCCGCCCGCAGCCGAGCGCCGCGGGACAAGCGGAGCAGGCCGAGCAGGCCGGCCCGCAGTAAGACCGATCAGAACGCCGGTGGTCCACGCGCGACCACGGGCACGAGACAGATTGAGGAATCCATGCCGAAGATGAAGAGCCACAGCGGCGCCTCGAAGCGATTCAAGGTGTCCGGCAAGGGCAAGCTGCTGCGTCAGCAGGCGAACCGTCGTCACTTGCTCGAGCACAAGCCCACGCGCCGTACTCGTCGTCTGGACGGCAAGGAGGTCGTCGCGCCCGCCGACGTCGCTCGCGTGAAGAAGCTGCTCGGTATCTGATACCGCCGCACAGGCACGCTCGCGCGTTCCGATCACGGACGCCGACCAATCCGACAACACCCGGGCGCCCGCACGCGCCCCCCGATCGAACAGGACTGACCAGTGGCACGCGTCAAAAGGGCCGTCAACGCTCAGAAGAAGCGCCGTTCCATCCTCGAGGCCTCCAAGGGCTACCGCGGCCAGCGCTCGCGGCTGTACCGCAAGGCCAAGGAACAGCAGCTGCACTCGCTCACCTACGCCTACCGGGACCGCCGGGCGCGCAAGGGTGACTTCCGCAAGCTGTGGATCGCCCGCATCAACGCCGCGGCGCGGCTGAACGACATCACCTACAACCGCTTCATCCAGGGCCTCAAGGCCGCCGGTGTGGAGGTCGACCGCAAGAACCTCGCCGAGCTGGCCGTCTCCGACGCCGAAGCCTTCGCCGGTCTGGTCGCCATCGCCAAGGCCGCGCTGCCGCAGGACGTCAACGCCCCGGCCGCCTGAGCCCGGTGCCGTGACTCGCGGACCTCATTCGGAACGACCCGTGGACGCGCTCTCCGAGCGCAATCCACGGGTCGTTTCCGCTGTCAAGCTCCATCGCTCCGCGCATCGCCGCAAGGCCGGTCTGTTCCTGGCCGAAGGTGCCAATTCGGTGACCGCGGCGCTGGAGACCGGGCGGGTACGTGAGCTGTTCTACTCGGCCGCCGCCGCGACTCGGGAGCATGAACTCGTCGCCGGCGCCGCCGCGTCGGGCGTGCGGACCACGCTGGTGAGCGATCGCGCCGCGCAGGCGCTGGGGGAGACCGTGACGCCGCCGGGGTTGGTCGCCGTGTGCGAGACGCTCGATGTCGAACCGGGTGCGATCTTCGGCGCCGGGCCGCGGATCCTGGCCGTGCCGGTGGAGATGGCCGACCCGGGTAATGCGGGCACGCTGATCCGCGTGGTCGACGCGGTCGGCGGCGACGGGGTGATCCTGGCAGGCGATTCCGTCGACCCGCACAACGGCAAATGTGTGCGTGCCGCGGCGGGCAGCCTGTTCCATGTGCCGATCGCCCGCAGCCGGGATGTGGGTGCGACGCTCGACAACCTCGCCGCCGCCGGCATCACGATCCTGGCCACCGCGGCCAAAGGCGAGGTCGAACTCGACGACGCCGACGCGCTGTTCACCGGACCTGTCGCCTGGCTGTTCGGTAACGAGGCCCACGGCCTGGGCCCGGCCGTCGCCGCCCGCGCCGACCACCGCATCCGCATCCCCATCCGGGGGCGCGCGGAAAGCCTCAACCTGGCCACCGCCGCCTCGATCTGCCTCTACGCGAACTCGCGGGTGCGTTACCGGCAGACGTGAGCGCGTGGATTCCGGGCCGCGAGGCCGGCGGGTGCGGCCTCAGTCGCCGAACTTCCCCAGATCCTCCAGGATCTCGGCCGCCCACGGCGCGGGCACCGCGTTCGGTCCTGCCACCTGCATCGACGTCATCACCGTCAGCAGCATGCCGGTGGCCATGAACCGGCGGACCTCGGTGGCCGGTGCGCCGGTCAGTTCGCGGGCCAGTTCGTAGATCCGCCCGAAGCGGGCCCGGGTCTGCTCGCCGATGACGGGGTCGGCGCTGGCGGCGAAGCCGTGCAGGAGCACCTGGAGCAGCTCGCGTTCGGCAAGAAACGTGGTGTAGCCGCGGCCCAGCGTCGCCGCCGTCGGGTTCGGATCGGTCGCCGCCGCCTGCCGGAACACCGCCTCGATGCGGTCGCATACCCGGTTCAGCGCGGCCAGGAACAGCTGCTGCTTGGTGCCGAACAATCGGATCACATACGGCTGGGATACGCCGGCGCGGCGCGCGATGTCATCGGTTTTCGTTGCCGCGTAACCGGTTTCGGCGAACGCCTGGACCGCCGCGGTCAGCACCTGCTCACCGCGTTCGGTCGCGCTCATCCGGGTTTTCGTCGTCAATGATGCTCCTGAAATCGTCTCGGGCCCGCCACGCATTGACATGTTATCAGTCGATGCATACTCTTCTCGGCGTTAGTTATCAGTCAATTACAACAAGGGCTGGACATGACCGAGACTCTCACCACCGCGCCGATCGCGGCGCCTCCGAAACCCACCCGTGAATCGGGCAAACGCCCACTGGCCGCCGTGCTGGCGGCGGTCGGCATCCCGATGTTCATGGTCACGCTGGACAACCTGGTGGTGACCAATGCGCTGCCGGTCATCCGCACCGAACTGGGCGCCTCCCTCACCGACCTGCAGTGGTTCGTCAACGCCTACACGCTCTCCTTCGCCGCGCTGCTGCTCACCGCGTCGGCCCTCGGTGACCGGCTGGGCCGGCGCCGGGTCTTCCTCGCCGGCATCGCGGTGTTCACCGTCGCGTCGGCGGCCTGCGCGCTGGCCACCGAACCGTGGATGCTGATCGCGGCCCGGGCCTTGCAGGGCCTCGGCGGCGCGGCCGTCATGCCGCTGTCGCTGACCCTGCTGTCGAGCGCGGTGCCGGAGCGGATGCGCAATGCCGCGATCGGTATCTGGGGCGGGATCTCCGGGATGGGGATCGCGGTCGGGCCGGTGGTCGGCGGTGCCGTGGTGGACGGATTCAGCTGGCAGTGGATCTTCTGGCTGAACGTGCCGATCGGACTGCTGGCGCTGCCGTTCGCGGCACGCATGCTCGACGAATCCTTCGGTGGCAGCCGCCGCCTCGATCTGCCGGGATTGCTGCTGTCGGCGGGCGGGGTGCTGGCGATCGTGTGGGGCATCATGCACGGCGCCGAGGACGGCTGGACCTCCGGTCCGGTGCTGGCGGCGTTGATCGCCGGTGCCGCCCTGCTGGCCGCGCTGATCGGCTGGGAACTGCGCACCCCGGATCCGATGCTGCCGCTGCGGCTGTTCCGGTCCAGGGCCTTCCGGGTGAGCAATACGACCAGCTTCACCTTCGCGGTCGGTGTGTTCGGTTCGATCTTCCTGATCTCGCAGTACTTCCAGGTGGTGCAGGGCTACAGCCCGCTCGAATCCGGTCTGCGCACCCTGCCCTGGACCGCCGCGCCGATGGTGGTGGCGCCGCTGGCCGGGCTGATCGTCAACCGGGTCGGTGCGCGCGTGGTGCTCTCGACCGGGCAGGCGATGCTGGCCGTCTCGCTGGTCTGGATGGCGGCGGTGAGCACCATCGACGCGCCCTACAGTGCGTTCCTCGGCGCCATGTTGCTCGGCGGCGTGGGCATGGGGCTGACTTTCGCCCCCAGCGCCACCGTGGTGATGGCCAGTGCGGCGCCCGAGGATCGGGCCATGGCCTCGGGCACCAACAGCACCCTGCGTGAGGTGGGTGTGGCCATGGGTATCGCGGTGCTGGCCTCGGTCTTCGCCTCGCACGGCTCCTACTCCGACCCGCAGAGCTATGTCGACGGGCTGGTCCCCGCGGTCTGGGTCGGCGCCGCCATCGTCGCCGTCGGTGTGCTGGTGTCGCTGCTGCTGCCGCGGACGATCGAGCCGGTGGGCGAGGCTGCCGTCTGCACCTCCTGACTGCGCTCCGCACCGGCCCGGTGGTCCGCGAAGACCGCCGGGCCGCTGCGCTGATACCCGAAGCGGGCAGCGAGTCTGCTGGGCCACATGTGGCGTTCGGGTGGGTGCGGCGACCAGCACTCGAGCCGCTACGGCACAGCGCACGGGTCCGGCGCGGGGTAATCCGGATGAATCACCCGATCCGCATCGCATACGATTCGACCAGCAGCAATGTGGGTAAGGAATGGTCCGCACCCGGAGAACCGATCCCCAGGGGAGAGACGAACGATCGTGGGCGACGACAACAGCGCAGTCGAGCAGAACGCCTCGCTGACCGAGGAGGCATTGGCCGCGGCCGCGGCGGCGGCCGAGAAGGCGTTCGCGGCGGCCGCCGACCTGGATGCGCTCGCGGTCGCCAAGACCGAGCACATCGGCGGCAAGTCGCCCATCGCGCTGGCCCAGCGGGCCGTCGGCGCGCTGCCCAAGACCGAGAAGGCCGACGCCGGCAAGCGCGTGAACGTGGCGCGCACCCGGGTCTCGGAGGCCTTCGAGGCCCGGCGTGCGGCGCTGCTGGCCGAACGCGACGCCGCGGTGCTGGTGGCCGAGAGCATCGACGTCACCCTGCCCGCGCGGCGGCAGCCGGTCGGTGCGCGGCATCCGATCACCGTCATCTCCGAGCAGATCGCCGACGTGTTCGTGGCGATGGGCTGGGAGGTCGCCGAGGGGCCGGAGGTGGAGACCGAGCACTTCAACTTCGACGCGCTCAACTTCCTGCCCGATCATCCGGCGCGCACCATGCAGGACACCTTCCACATCGCGCCCGAGGGCTCGCGGCAGGTGCTGCGCACGCACACCTCGCCGGTGCAGGTGCGGTCGATGCTGGAGCGCGACCTACCGATCTATGTGGTGTGCCCGGGCCGCACCTTCCGCACCGATGAGCTCGACGCCACCCACACCCCGGTCTTCTCGCAGGTCGAAGGACTGGCGGTGGACAAGGGCCTGACCATGGCGCATCTGCGCGGCACCCTGGACGCGTTCGCCCGCGCCCTGTTCGGGCCGCAGACGCGAACCCGCATGCGCCCCAACTACTTCCCCTTCACCGAACCGTCGGCCGAGGTCGACGTGTGGTTCCCGGACAAGAAGGGCGGCGCCGGCTGGGTCGAATGGGGTGGCTGCGGCATGGTCAACCCCAAGGTGCTCATCGCCAGCGGGATCGACCCCGAGGAATACAGCGGTTTCGCGTTCGGCATGGGCCTGGAGCGAACCCTCCAGTTCCGCAACGGCATTCCGGATATGCGCGACATCGTCGAGGGCGACGTGCGGTTCACGCTGCCCTTCGGTATCCGGTCCTGACCCCCTTCGATCGAGAGAGCGAAACGTCAAGTGCGAGTAGCGCAGTCCTGGCTGACCGACATCATCGCGCGCACCACCCCCGACTGGTCGGTGACGCCCGAGGAACTCGACGCCGGATTCGTCCGCGTCGGCCTCGAGGTCGAGGAAGTCGACACGCTGGAGCGGGTCGGCGGTGAGATCGACAAGCCGCTGGTGGTCGGCCGCGTCCTGGAGATCACCGAGCTGACCGAGTTCAAGAAGCCGATCCGCTTCTGCAAGGTCGACGTCGGCAATCCCGAGCCGCAGGAAATCGTCTGCGGTGCCCGCAATTTCGCCGTCGGCGATCTGGTGGTCGTGGTGCTGCCCGGCGGTGTGTTGCCCGGCGGTTTCGCCATCTCCTCGCGCAAGACCTACGGCCACGTCTCCAACGGCATGATCTGCTCGGTCGCCGAACTCGGTATCGGCAAGGATCATTCCGGCATCCTGGTGCTCGAGCCCGGCACCGCCGAGCCCGGGGCCGACGCCAATGAGCTGCTCGGTCTCGACGACACCGTCATCGAACTCAACATCACCCCCGACCGCGGCTACTGCTTCTCGGTGCGCGGCCTGGCGCGCGAGCTGGCCTGCGGCTTCGACCTGGAGTACGCCGATCCGGCGGTGCGCACCCTGCCCGACGACGAGGCCGACGCCTGGCCGGTGCGGCTGGAGCCGGCCTCGCAGTGCACCCGGTTCGCGGTGCGCCGGGTCACCGGGATCGACCCGGACGCGGTGAGCCCGTGGTGGTTGCAGCGGCGGCTGCTGCTGTCGGGGGTGCGGCCGATCTCGCCCGCGGTCGACGTCACCAATTATGTGATGCTCGAACTCGGTCAGCCGCTGCACGCCTTCGACGCCGCCAAGCTCAGCGGCGGCCTGGTGGTGCGCCCGGCGAACGCGGGGGAGACGCTGCGCACCCTCGACGACACCGAGCGCACCCTCGACGCCGAAGACGTGGTGATCGCCGACGATTCCGGCGTGATCTCGCTGGCCGGCGTGATGGGCGGTGCCAGCACCGAGGTGTCGGCCGAATCCACCGATATCGTGCTCGAGGCCGCGACCTGGAACCCACTGCTGGTCTACCGCACCGCCCGCAGGCACAAGCTGGTCTCCGAGGCGAGCAAGCGTTACGAGCGGGTGGTCGATCCGGAGATCAACGTTGCAGCGCTCGACCGGGCCGCCACCCTGCTGGCCGAAATCGCCGGTGGCACCATCGAATCCGCGCTCACCGACATCCGGGTGCCGCTGCCGGCGACCGAGCCGATCCACATGGACATCGATCTGGCCGACCGGGTGGCCGGCGTGACCTACCCGACCGGCACCTCCGCGCGGCGGCTGGCGCAGATCGGCTGCACCGTCGAGGTCGATGTGCCCGAGACCGGGCACGGCCAGCTGGTGGTCACCCCGCCGAGCTGGCGGCCGGACCTGGCCCAGCCCGCCGACCTGGTGGAGGAGGTGCTGCGGCTGGAGGGGCTCGAGCAGATCCCGTCGGTGCTGCCCGCGGCTCCCGCCGGTCGCGGTCTGACCCCCACCCAGCGACGCCGGCGCGCGGTGAGCCGGGCACTGGCCTTCGCCGGCTGCGCCGAGGTGCCGCCGCCGGTGTTCCTGCCCGCCGGAGTGTTCGACACCTGGGGCCTGGACGCCGACGATCCGCGCCGCACCACCACCCGGGTGCTCAATCCGCTCGACGTGGAGCGTCCCGAGCTGGCCACCACACTGCTGCCCGGTCTGCTCGAGGTCGCGGGCCGCAATATCTCCCGCGGCGCCAAGGACCTGGCGATCTACGGCATCGCGCAGGTCGTACTCCCCGGCCCGGACACCCGCCCGATCGATCCGCTGCCGGTGGACCGGCGGCCCACCGACGACGAGGTCGCCGAACTGCTGGCCTCGCTGCCGGACCAGCCGGTGCATGTCGCCGCCGTGCTGAGCGGTCGTCGTGAGCCGCGCGGACCGTGGGGCGACGGCCGTCCGGCCGAGGCCGCCGATGCCTTCGCGCTGGCCGATGCCGTCGCCGACGCCGCGGGCGTGGTCATCGAGCGCCGTGCGGGCGCCTACCTGCCGTGGCATCCGGGTCGCTGCGCCGAACTGGTCGTGGACGGCATGGTCGTCGGCCATGCCGGTGAACTGCATCCGGCCGTGCTCGAGCGGTCCGGTCTGCCGCCGCGCACCTGCGCGTTCGAGCTGAACCTGGACGCGCTGCCGTTGCGCGAGGATCGTCCGGTGCCGGTGGTCTCGCCGTTCCCGGCGGTGCTGCAGGACGTGTCGGTCAGCGTCGAAAAGGCCGTGCCCGCCGCTCAGGTCGAGACGGCGCTGCGCTCCGGTGGCGGTGAGCTGCTCGAGGACATCACGCTGTTCGACGTCTACGAGGGCGCCCAGGCCGGTGAGGGCCGCAAATCGCTGACCTACGCACTGCGGTTCCGCGCGCCGGATCGCACCCTGACCGAAGACGAGGCCAGCGCTGCCCGCGATGCCGCGGTCTCGGCCGCGTCGGAGGCTGTCGGCGCGGTGCTGCGCGGGTAGCGCGAGCACGCTGAGTTCCGGCCCGCGCCTGCATTCCCGGCGCGGGCCGGAAGCGTCCCCGGCACGCTCCGTCAGCGCCGCCGCATGCGGTAGGAAAGACACATGCGACACCCCGCGACACCCGTGCTCAATGCGCTGACCTTCCAGCCGCACCCCCGCCGCATCGAGCAGACCCCGGCACGGCTCGGGCTGGACTACGCGGAGCTGTCCATCCCCACCGCCGACGGCGAGACCCTGCACGGCTGGTGGGTGCGCGCGCCGCGCTCGATCGGGCATGTGCTGATCGCGCACGGCAACGGCGGCACTATCGGCGACCGGGTGCCGATGTTCGCGCTGCTGACCGAGGCGGGCTTCGATGTGCTGGCCTTCGACTACCGCGGGTACGGCCGCAGCACCGGGCGTCCCAGCGAACGCGGCACCGCACTCGATGCCCGAGCCGCGCGCACAATCCTGCTCGACCAGCCCGGTGTCGATGCCGAGCGGGTGCTGTACCTGGGGGAGTCGCTGGGTGGGGCGGTCATGCTCGAACTCGCGCTCGCCCACCCGCCCGCCGGCCTGATCCTGATGTCCACCTTCACTGGTCTGCGGGACGCGGCGCGGGCGGTGTATCCATTCCTGCCGGCACCGCTGGTCCCGGACGCGTATCCGAGCCTGCGCCGGATCCGGCAGCTGCGCGCGCCGCTGCTGATCATGCACGGCGACCGCGACGAACTGCTGCCGTTGCGGCACGCGCAGCGGCTGTATGAGGCGGCTCCGGAACCGAAAGAGCTGGTCGTCTATCCCGGCGCGGGTCACAACGACATCCTCGCGCTGGCCGCCGGACGCTGGATCGGCACCATTGCGCGCTGGGCCCGCGCGGTCTGCCCGACCTGATCGGATGCACCGCCGCCGAACCTGCGGCGATCCGGGCCGGACTGCGTAGCCTGTCGGTATGAGCGAGTTCACCGAGATCTCCGCGCGACTGGCCGAGCTGTCCGATGCCGACCTGCTGGCCGTCATCCGTACCGCCACCGCGGGCCGGGTCGCGCTGGCTCCGGTGCACGAGGCCGCGGTGAACATGCCCGCCGAAACCGGTCATATCCATCCGCATCCGGATGTGTCTCCTCCCACTGTGATAGACGCCGACTATGAATCGGCTCCGTCGGCTCCGGTATCGGGCCAGGTCGGAGACGTTTCGGCGGTACCGCCGGTACCGGGTTCGGCAGGCGGTGCGTCGGCCGCCGGATATTCCACCCACGGTGTACCTACTTTCGAGTCAGTTCGGGATAAGGTCGAGCAGCGCTACGGCACCGCGCAGGGGATGGGCGAACTCGATCGGCAGACTCCGGTGGGCCGCAGCGTGGACGAACAGTGGCAGGCGCGCGAAGAGGCCGCGCGTGAGCGCCTGGAACAGATCCGGAAATCGTTGCGCGACAACGACGACGAGTAACCCGCTCCGTGGTCTGGCCGGCGCCGGACAACGAATGGGTGGACCAGATGACCGAGCCGCGCGAGATCGCCGAACGGCTGCTCGACGCCCAGGTGGAATACCTGCTCGCCGAGGTGAGTGGTGAGCGATTCACCGAGGTCGTCGCCCGCGATGTGGCGGCGGTGCTCGAGGTGGCCGACACGATCGTCTTCCGGGACGTGGTGTCGATCGACCAGGCCGAGCAGACCGTGGCCACCGTCATCGACCTGATCGGCGGCAGTCCGGTGATCGCCGATATGGTCGGCGTCTTCGCCGACGCCATCTACGACAACATCGCAGGCAGCCACGACTACACCCTCGGCCAGGTGGTCGAGCGGGAGCCGGTGGAGGCGCTGCTGGAGAAGATCTTCGCCATGCACCAGGCCCAGGAACGCATCCTGGACCGGCTGACGGAGAGCCCGCTGGTGGCCACGGTCGCGTCGAAGTTCGTCGACAAGCTGATCAACGATTTCATGCAGGCCAACCGGGAACGCGCCGAGAAGATCCCCGGCGTTTCCTCGCTGATGTCGCTGGGTCAGTCGGCGGCCAACCGGGCCAAGAAGGTCGCCGCCGACAACACCTTCATCGGCGATATGGCGGGCAAAGGCGCGCTGTTCGCGCTGCGCCGCACCAACAACGCCATCCGCGAGATGCTGCGCGATGCCCCCGTACACGGTGCGGCGATGGAATTCTGGGACCTGCACGCCGACGAACCGGTCAGCGGACTCCGCGACTACCTCACCCAGAAGGACCTGCGCGAACTCGTGCTGATCTGCTACGAGATCGCCGTCACCACGCGGGAGAAGGAGTACTTCGGCCTGCTCGTCGACGAATGCGTGCAGGTGTTCTTCAGCAAGTACGGCGACTACACCCTGGGCGCGATGCTGCCCGAACTCGGCCTCACCGCCGAGGACGTCAGCACCGAAATCCTGCGCTACGGTCCCGCGGTGATCGAGGCGGCCAAGAAGAACGGCGTGCTGGCGGGGCTGATCCGGGAGCGGCTGGAGCCGTTCTACCTCTCCGATCAGGTGCTGGCGATCCTGGGCGGCGCGGCGAGCTGACCCGGGGTTACTCGGAGAGCTGGGTCGGGCAGGAGTCGATCGGGGCCGCGAAGGTTACTTCACCCGAGTGCTCGAAGGCGAAGGTGAGCTCGACATGCTTACCGGGGCGTACCGACTCGGCCGGATCCATCAGCAGCACCCGGATCGGCTGATCCGGCGCCGACGGCGGCCGCACCTGCTCGACCGGCTGACCCGCCGTGAGCATGGTCTCCGGACGCAGCGTCAGCTGCTCAGGGGTGGCCTCGATCCGCACCGATTCGGCCGCCGGGGTGTCGATGGAGACCAGGCGGTCGGATTCGGTCGGGTTGTTGTTCACCGCCGCGAACGCCAGCATCGCCGGTGCGTCGGCCTGGATGACGCATTGACCGGGCACCACCGCGGGCACGATGTGCACATTGCGCAGGGTGATGTCGCCGGTGCGCGCCTCACTGCCGGCCGCATGCGAACTCGAATCTCCAGGGGCGTCATCGGCCCCGCACCCGGCCACCAGCAGCAGCGCGGCAAGGGCCGCAAGGGGTATTCCGCGTCTCATACCGGCGGAATAACCGGTAAGCCGGCGCTCAACCAGGGGAGGCGATCGCGGCGACGGCTGCCGTTGGCCGCTCGACTAGCCGCACGCGCCGGGCTGTCGGGCGGGGTGGCCGGGCGGGACGGGGCGGCCGTGCCGGAGGCGGGAGAACGCGTCCACGCCACCGGCGATCTGGCGTGCCAGCCCGCGGACGGAGTTGCCGGCACGGCGAATTCGGCTCGGGTCCATACCGGTGGTGCATCGGGGGTCGGTCGGTGAAGTCGATGTGGGCATGTCTCGACGATCGCAGTCGACCGCCGTCGAGACGAGTGGCAGAATCGACAGAAAACGATGGGATTTTGCCACATGGGAGATCGTGCCGATTCGCCGCCGCGCCCGACCATCGCGGTCCCGCTCGTCGACGGCATGACGCTGTTCGAGATCGGTATGCCGCTCGAAGCCCTCGGCTACGACTGGGATCCGGGCGCGCCGCCGCTCTACGACGTCACACTCTGCGGTGACCTGCGTGGCGTCCGCACCCGCACCGGCGCCCGGCTGCACCCGCAACGCCCGCTGAGCGCCCTGTCGGCCGGCGACACCGTGCTGGTGCCGGCCGTACCGCCGGGCCGCTCGGTCGGCGCGCCGCTGGTGCGGGAACTGCGCCGGGCCGCCCGGCGCGGAGCCCGGATCGCCGCCCTGTGCACCGGCGCCTTCGCCCTGGCCGAGGCCGGGTTGCTCGACGGACGCCGGGCCACCACGCATTGGCGGCACGCGTCGCTGCTGCAACGGATGTACCCGGACGTCGAGGTCGACGCCCGCGCCATCTACGTCGAGGACGACGGCATCTTCACCAGCGCGGGATCCGCGGCCGGACTCGACCTGTGCCTGCACCTGGTCCGCCACGATCACGGCGAGCGCGCGGCGAACACCATCGCCCGCAACCTCGTCATTGCCGCGCACCGCGACGGCGACCAGGCCCAATACGTGTCCGCGGAACCGCTCGACGACGCCGCCTCCTGGCTCGACGAACTCCGCACCTGGCTGCGCGGGCAGCTGCCCCGGCCGATCACCCTCGCCGAACTCGGCCGCGCGGCCAAGATGTCGCCGCGAACTCTGGCCCGGCGGTTCGAGCGCGATGCCGGCATCACCCCGATGCGGTGGGTGGCGAGCGAACGGATCGCGGCGGCGCGCGAGCTGCTCGAAACGACCGATCAGCCGATCGAGCGGATCGCCTTCGACGTCGGCTTCGGTTCCCCGGTCACGTTCCGCGCGGTGTTCACGCAGGAGGTCGGGATCTCACCGCGGCGGTACCGGAGCAGGTTCACCGCCGCGGCGCGAGTCAGCGACTGATCACCAGCACCGACCCGCCGGTGCTCACATAGGCGATATGCGTGTCGGTATCCACCTCGATGTCCACCGCATCGCTGGCCGAAGGGATCTCAATGGTGCCGGCCCTGGCGCGCGTCTGTGTATCGACCATCGCAACGTCGTTGTAGTTGGCGATGTAGACGGTGCGCTCGTCAGAGTCCAGCGCAACATCGAGGGCGTTGCCCTCGGCCGGGACGGTGGCCAGGACGGTGCGAGTGCGCGGATCGATGATCGTGAGCGTCCGGCTGTCGGAGCTGTCCTCGCCGTACGCCGTCACATAGACGGTGTGTGTGGCCGGATCGACCGCCACGTCGAGCGGGTTCGGATAGTCGTAGGCGGGGATGGCCAGGCTGCCGGTGACGGTATCGGTGCTGGTGTCGATCATCATGAGGTCTTTGTCCGCGATGACGTAGAGGGTGTCGGCGGCCGGATCGAGGGCTGCTTTCCGAGTCCCGCTGTCGACCGGGATCGTCGCGGTCACCGCACGGGCGGCGGTGTCGACGACCGAGACCTCGCTGCCGCCGATGACGTAGATCGTTGGGGAGTCGGGGTCGACGATCACCGACTGCGGGTCGTAGCCGACCGGAATCGTGGCGACGGCCTCGCGGGTGCCGGTGTCGATCAGCGTCACGGTCCGGTTTTCGCGGTCGGTCAGGTAGAGCATGCCGCGGGCGGGGTCGACCGCCACGCCCCCGGGCTCGGGCACGGCGGGGATCGTCCCGACGACGGTGTTCGTCTTCGTATCGATCACCGACACCGGTCCACCGGTGCGCCCGGTGACGTAGGCCCGGCGGTTGCCCGGATCGACTGCGATCTCGTGCGCTCCGCCGGGTACCGCGATAGTGGCGACGATGTCGGGCAGGCGCGACGCGGCGTCGGATTTCGATTCGGCCTGCGTGACGGCAACCGCGACGCCCACGACCGCCACCACAGCGAGCACCGCACCACCCACCAGGAGTTCGGTGCGGCCCCGGTCCGGTTGGGACCCGGACTGTGGTGCGGCCGTCGGGGTCTGGGCGAGCTGGGTCACGGCCAGGCGCGGGTCCATGCCCGTGGCGTCCGGTCCTGAATCGGCCCTGCGGTTGGCCAGGTGTGCAGCCTCGCCTGACGTGGTCACTCGCTCGTCGACAGAGGCCACGGGCTGCGCGATGTGTGTGGTGGCCATTCGGGGATCGACAGCCGTGCGCGCGTCGTCCGTCGGGTGCGGGATCGGTGCGTTCGCGGCCCCGTTCGGATCGACCTCGGTTGCCCGGTGATTCGGCACTGGGCTCTGCGTATCGGCAGGATGTGCGGCCGGTGACTTCACGCCGGCGGCCGCGCCCTGGACCACGACCGAGCCGATCAACTTGTCGGCGAAGGTCTGCGCCTTGGCATCCCAGAGCGGGGACAGGAAACCCAGATAGCACGGCAACGCGTCGACGATATGCGCCAGCTGCCGGCTGATCGACATCCCGATGCCGAGCGACCGCCCTGTATGCGCCCCGATCACCGAGATGCCGATGACCTTCTTTCCCCATGTCTGGCCGGTAATGCCTTGGCGGAAGCCGACATTCCAGACCAGGTAGGCGAACGCGGCGGCGTAACACAGCACCATGACCGCGATGCCGCCGACGGAACCCCCGCCGGAATGGTCGCCGGGCGACGGGCCCGCGGCCCGCAGCATGCCCATTCCGAGCCCCATGAGCACCCCGGCAGGCAGACCGTCCAACAGCGCGGCGCCGACGCGCGAACCCCATGAGGCGTACCCGCCGAATCCGGGGCCCTCGCCCTCGCTTGCCCCGGCAGGGCGGCGCGGTGCGTTCGCGGCGACGCCGATACCCATCAGCACCGCCAGAGTCACGAAGACGACCAGCAGCCCCAGCGCCCGACTCGGCGCTCCCAACGCCGTCAGCATCGTGGCCGTGACATCGCCTCCCCAGTCGCCCAACGCCATCGGGAACGACGCGACCAGCAGCGCGCACGCGACCACGACGACCGCGGAGCGCCGCCGCACGACCAACGCGCGGACCGCGAGCGCCAGCACCGTCGCCAATGCGAGAACCGGCAGCCAATAGTCCGGAAAACTGATCGAATGCAGATCGCCGTAACCCGCGGCGGCCGCGATCAGCCGGGTCACCGCCAGCCCACAGACCACCACCAAGCAGGCCACGGCGAGACCACCGATGCCCGGGTCTTTCGCCCTCACAGTCGTCGCCATCGACCCGTCCGGAGCTGCCTCGCCGACCGCGTTTCCTCCGGGGTGCCACCCGGCCGGTGCCGCCTGTCGGGGCGCTGGTGGTGATCCCGTGCCTGGGGCAGATGCGCCGTGCGCCGGTGCTGCCGCCATGCCAGGTGCCGATCCACCGCCCCCCGAGCCGTGGCCCACAGCCCCGATCGCAGTTTCGGTGCCGCGTGGGCCCGGCCGCCCTGCCATCGATTCCAGCGCTGCCCGTGCGGCTGCCGCGAACTCACCGGCACTGCGAAAGCGCTGGTCCGCCGGCTTCGCCATCCCGCGCGCGATCACCTCGTCGAACGCGGCAGGCACACCCTCGCGGGCCTGGCTGGGCCGTGGGGGTTCGGCGGTGAGGTGCGCGGCGATCTGTTCGGCCACCACGGTGCCGGGGAAAGGCCGCGTACCGGTGAGGCATTCGTAGAACACGCAGGCCAGGGAGTACGTGTCGGCGCGGGCGTCGGTCGGCTGTCCGGGGGTGATTCGTTCCGGCGCCATATAGGCGAAGGTGCCGAGGGTGGTGCCGACGCTGGTCATCGCGGTCGCGGAATCATCGCGGGCGATGCCGAAATCGATCAGGTACGCGAAATCGCGGGCGCCGAGCACGATATTGGACGGTTTCACGTCCCGGTGCACCAGTCCGGCGGCGTGCGCGGCATCGAGTGCGGCGGCGACCTGCTCGATGACGTGCACCGCCCGCGCCGGTGGCAGCGGCCCGTCCTGCGCCAGCACGGTACCCAGATCCATTCCGTCGATCAGGCGCATGTCCAGGAACAGGCGCCCGTCGATCTCGCCGTAGTCGTGGATCGGCACGATATGCGGTTCGCTCAGCCTGGCCGCGGCGTGCGCCTCACGCCGGAAGCGTTCGCGGAATTCGCTGTTGGCGGCCAGCGCTTCGGGCAGCACCTTCAGCGCCACCGTCCGGTCGGTCACCGTGTCGAAGGCCTCGTACACCCGCCCCATGCCGCCCTCGCCGATGATTCGGCACAACCGGTACCGGCCGAAAACCGCCCCGTCCACCATTACGCCCTCCCGAAGCTCGCCGGTTCACCGTAGAGGTGACCAGCCCGCCGCAGGATATCGAATGACCCCGCCCGGTTCAGCGGAAGCGCACAGCCTGCCCGCATCCGGCGAGACGGCTGCGCGGGCCTCGAGCGGATACGGTCGCACCGGGCGCCGCTACCGTTGGGCTGATGGGTGAACAGAAGCAACGCATGCTGTCCGGGCAGTTGTACCGGGACAACGATCCCGAACTGGTAGCCGAACGCCGGCGCGCGCAGGCATTGTGCGACGAGTTCAACCGCACCGGCCCCGACGAAACCGACCGCCGCGACGACGTCCTGCGCCGGCTGCTCGGCAAGCTCGGCGAGGGTTCCTGGATCATGCCGCGCTTCCAATGCGATTACGGCTACCTGATCGAGATCGGCGCCAACAGTTTCCTCAACTACGACGCGATCCTGCTGGACTGCGCGCCCATCACCATCGGCGACGACGTCTCCATCGGCCCGCGCTGCCAACTGCTGACCGCCCTGCATCCGATGGAGGACCACGAGTTGCGCAGGCAGCGGTGGGAGTCGGCCGCGCCTATCGCCATCGGCAACAACGTGTGGTTCGGTGGCGGGGTGATCGTCTGCCCCGGCGTCACCATCGGCGACGACACCGTGGTCGGCGCAGGCAGTGTCGTCACCCGGGATCTGCCGGGCCGGGTATTCGCCGCAGGCAACCCCGCGCGCGTCATCCGCGAACTCTGATAACCGGCGGTCACGGGCACCGCCGACCCACCGTTCGACCGAGCAGATGTTCGGCAACCTGCGGCAGTACTGTCGGAACATGACCGAACCGCGGATCGAGACCGAGCAGGACGCGACCCGGCCGCTGCGCGAGGACATCCGATTCCTCGGCGGCGTACTCGGCGACACCATCCGGGATCACGAGGGCCCGGAGGTGTTCGACCTCATCGAACGGGTCCGGGTGGAGGCCTTCCGGGTGCGCCGGGAGGAGGTCGGGCGCAGCGCCGTCGCCGACATGCTCGACGGTGTCGACATCACGGTGGCGTTGCCGCTGATCCGCGCGTTCAGCTATTTCGTCCTGCTGGCGAATCTGGCCGAGGATCTGCAACGTGACCGCCGCCGCGAGGCGCACGAGGCGGCGGGGGAGCCGCCGCAGGATTCGTCGCTGGCCGCCACCTACCGCAAACTCGACGCGGCCGCGCTGCCCGAAGCCAAGGTCGCCGAGCTGCTCACCGACGCGCTGGTCTCGCCGGTGATCACCGCGCACCCCACCGAGACCCGGCGCCGCACGGTCTTCGATGTGCAGACCAAGATCACCGAACTGATGCGCAGGCGCAGGCACTATCCCGAACGCGATCGCGCGGGCCTGGAACTCGAGATCCGCCGTCAGGTGCTCACGCTGTGGCGGACGGCGCTGATCCGGTTGGCGCGCTTGCGGATTCAGGACGAGATCGCCGTCGGCCTGCGCTACTACGAGCTGACCCTCTTCGACGTGATCCCGGCCATCAATGCCGAAGTGCGCGCGGCGCTGCGGTCGCGCTGGCCCGATGCCGATCTGCTGCCGCGGCCGATCCTGCGCCCGGGTTCCTGGATCGGCGGTGACCGTGACGGCAACCCGTACGTCACCGCCGAGGTGGTGCGCACCGCGGCGGGGCAGGCGGCGGGCGTCGCGTTCGGGCGGTACCTGCGCGACCTGGTGGAGCTGGAGAAGACGCTGTCGCAGTCGGGCCGGTTGGTGCAGGTCAGCGCGACCGTCGCGGAACTGGCCGCCGCCGGATACGCCGACCCGAACGTGCACGCCGACGAGCCGTATCGCCGTGCGCTGCACCGTATCCGGGAGCGATTGACCACCACCGCGGAGCAGGCCCTCGGCGTCCCGATCCGCTCGACCGGCGCTCCCGCGCTCGGCGCAGCTGCCGAGCTCGGGGCGACACCGATCCCCGCCGTCCCAGCTCTCGGCGCGCCCGACACGACGACGGCGACCCCCGCACCCGCCTACCCCGGCCCGCAAGCGCTGCTCGACGATCTCGACGCGATCGACGCCTCCCTGCGCGACTCCGGTGACGGCCTACTCGCCGACGACCGCCTCGCCGCCCTGCGCCACGCCGTGGAAACCTTCGGCTTCCACCTCCAGGGCCTGGATATGCGGCAGAACTCCGAGGTGCACGAACAGGTCGTGGCCGAACTGCTGGCCTGGGCGGGCGTGCATCCCGACTATGCGAGCCTGCCCGAGCCGGAACGGGTGCGGATCCTGTCGACCGAGCTGAGCACCCGCCGTCCACTGCTCGGCCCGCACGCGCGGTTGAGCGAGCTTGCCGCCAAGGAACTCGGCATCGTCCGGGCCGCGGCCGATGTGGTCGCCACCTTCGGCGAGCCCGCCATCCCGAACTACATCATCAGCATGTGCACCTCGGTCAGCGACATGCTCGAGGCGGCGCTGCTGTTGAAAGAGGGCGGACTGCTCGACCCGGGCGCGCCTGACGGCTCACCGAGTTGCGCGGCGGGGATCGTGCCGTTGTTCGAGACGATCGAGGATCTCGGTGCGGGCGCGGCGACGCTGGCGGCGGTGCTGGAGGTGCCGGTGTACCGGGAGCTGGTGGCGGCCAAGGGTATGCGCCAGGAAGTGATGCTCGGCTACTCCGATTCCAACAAGGACGGCGGCTATCTGGCTGCCAATTGGGCGCTCTACCGGGCCGAGCTGGATCTGGTGGAGGTGGCGCGCAAGACCGGGATCCGGTTGCGGCTGTTCCACGGTCGCGGCGGCACCGTCGGCCGCGGTGGTGGCCGCAGCTACGACGCAATCCTGGCCCAGCCCGCCGGTGCGGTACACGGCTCGCTGCGGCTCACCGAACAGGGTGAGGTGATCGCGGCCAAGTACGCCGAATCCGGTTCCGCGCACCGGAATCTGGAGTCATTGATCGCAGGCACCCTGGAGTCGACGCTGCTCGACATGGAGGGCCTGGGCGCCGATGCCGAACCCTCGTACCAGCTGATGGACGAACTGGCCGCCCGCGCCCGCGCCGCATACGCTCGGTTGGTCCACGAGACACCGGGTTTCGTCGAATACTTCCGCCAATCCACCCCGGTCGCCGAGGTCGGTGACCTGAATATCGGCAGCAGGCCCGCCTCTCGCAAGCCCACCAATTCGGTTGCCGATCTGCGGGCCATCCCGTGGGTGATGTCGTGGAGCCAGGCGCGGGTGATGCTGCCCGGCTGGTACGGCACCGGCACCGCGCTCGAGGAATGGGTGGACGACGATCCGCAGCGGCTGGCGACGCTGGCCGACCTGTACCGGCGATGGCCGTTCTTCCGCACGGTGCTGTCGAATCTGGCGCAGGTGATGGCCAAGAGCGATCTCGCCATCGCCGCCCGCTACGCCGAACTCGTCGAGGACACGGCATTGCGCGAGCACATCTTCGGCATGATCCGCGACGAGCACGCCCGCACGATCCGCATGCACGCCGCCATCACCGGCAACGATCATCTGCTCTCGGACAACCCGTCGCTGGCCGAATCCATCCGCAACCGCTTCCCGTACCTGGAACCGCTCAATCAGATGCAGGTGGAGCTGCTGCGCCGGCTGCGCGCGGGTGACGATTCGGAACTGGTGAAGCGCGGGATCCTGCTCACCATGAACGGCCTGGCCACGGCCTTGCGCAACTCCGGGTAGGGCCGCTCATTCGCTGATCAGCACCCGCAACATGCGGCGCAGCTCCGGTTCCGGATCGTCGAGCGGGTGCGGTGCGGCCAGGCGGTGCATGATCGCGCCTTCGAGGTAGTCGACCAGCGGCCGCGTCGCCCGATGGTGCACGCCGACGGCGCGCACCATCGTGGCCGCCCAGTCCGTCAGCCGTGCGTGACCGCGCTGCAACGACTCCAGCACCGCCGGTGCGCTCTGCGCCTCCAGGAACAGCGCGTAGCGGGCGAGCGTGCGGGCACGGTCGGTGGTGACGGCGCGGGTCACGAATTCCGCCAGACCGGCGGCGAGCCGGTCCAGCGTTTCCGGTGCCGGTGCGCTGCTCGAGGCCGCCCAGTCGGCGTAATCGCGCTGCTCCAACCGCTCGGTGACGCCGATCAGCAGCGCATCGCGGGTGCGGAAGTAGTTGGAGGTGGTTCCGGTGGGCACACCCGCCGCGTCGTCGACCGCGCGGTGGGTGAGCGCGCGTGGTCCGCGGGTGCCGAGCACCTCGATCGCGGCATCGATCACGTGCTCGCGTCTGCTGGGCGTCGAACCGGCGGCGGGCGTCCTCGCGCCACTCGCTGTGTTCTCGGCCACCTGATATTTCTCTTCCACGCGATCCATACTACATTTGTAGTAACGGTTACTACGGATGTAGTGGAGGGTTCGATGGCGGAGACAACGCACAGCGGGCGGCGCGCGATCATCGTCGGCGCCGGAATCGGTGGCTTGGCGACCGGCATCGCGCTGGCCCGGCGTGGCTGGCAGGTGGAGATTCTCGAGCGCGCCGCGGAGGTCGGTGAGGCCGGTTCGGGTCTGACGTTGTGGGCCAACGGTTTACGCGCCCTCGATGTGCTCGGCATCGGCGCCCGGGTACGCGAGCGGGCCATGGCCGACACCGACGCCGGCATCCGCAACCCGGCCGGACGCTGGCTGACCCGCACCGATACCGACGAACTGGCGCGCCGCTTCGGCGAGGTGGTGATGATCCCGCGCACCGACCTGTTCGAGATCCTGCACGGCGCGCTGCCACCGGATTCGGTGCGGCTGGGCTGCGCCGTGACCGGCGTCGAACACCTCAGCGACGGTGTCGAGGTCACCCACAGCGGTGGAGTGTCGACCGCGGATCTCGTCGTGGGCGCGGACGGGATCCATAGCGCGGTACGGCAGGCGGTGTTCCCCGGCGCGCCCACACCCCGCTACGCCGGCTACACCGCCTGGCGGATGATCACCGCGCATCCGGTGCCCGCACTGCACGACGGCGGCCAGAGCTGGGGCCGCGGTGAGCGTTTCGGCATCATCGCGCTGCCCGACGACCGCGTCTACATGTTCGGCGTCGCCGATTCGGCACCAGGGCTGCGCGGCCCCGACGGCGAATATGCCGAAGTCCGGCGGCGTTTCGGCACCTGGCACGATCCGATTCCGGCGCTGCTCGATGCTGTCGACCCGGCGACGGTGCTGCGCCACGACATCTGCGAGCTGCCACCGCTGTCGAGCTATGTCCTCGGCCGCATCGCCCTGCTCGGCGACGCGGCTCACGCGATGACGCCGAATATGGGCCAGGGCGCCAACCAGGGCCTCGAAGACGCCGTCACCCTCGCCGCCCTGCTCGACCGAAACGCCTCCGTTCCCGCGGCTTTGGCGGAGTACGACCAAGTGCGCCGCCCCCGCACCCAGGACATCGCCCGCCGCTCACATCGCATCGGTGTGCTCGCCCAGCTGTCCTCGGCGCCTGCGGTGCTGCTGCGCGACACGGTGTTGCGGCTGACGCCGGGTAAGGCGATGCTCGGCTCGTTCGCGCCGGCACTCACCTGGCAGCCGCCCGCATGATCCGGCGCTGATCCGGCACCCGTCGCTCGCGTGATCTGGTGCCGGCTCGGCGGCCGCTCGCGTGGCCCACGCTGACCTGGCGGCCTCTCGCGTGATCGGGCGCTGATCGCCAGCGGCCCGCGCAATCCGCCGCTGACCTGGCAGTCGCCCCCATTGATCCGGCACTACCGGTACAGCGCGTGCATCCCCGCCGCCGTGGCGGCGAATCGGGCGCGCAGTTCCGGTGGGTCCAGCACCTCGGCGAATTCGCCCAGCGGGAGCAGGCCGGTGGTCAGGACGTCCCAGGATTCGGAGGGGACAGTCAGCTCCACCCAGCCGTCGGCGTCCGGTGGGCCTGCCGAGGCCAGCGCCTCGGTGACGACCGCCGGATCGTTCATCAACCGCAGCAGACCCAGGTGCGACTGCGCGATCCGGCACCTCGCCCGCACTCGCAGCATCGACCGCGCGAACTCCTGCGCCGACGCCGCCCAATGCGCGGCCAGGTCGAAATCGTCTGGCCGCTGGAAGGTTTCGCCGGTCGGCGTCGCGGAAACGATGCGGCCGACCCGGTAGGACCGCACCGCGCGGCCCTCGCGCGCCACCAGATACCAGGTGCCCGCCTTCGAGACCAGCCCGAGCGGGTCCAAAGTGCGCTCGACCGTGCGGTCCTTGCGCGCATAGCGGATCGTGAGCCTGCGGTCGTGCCACAGCGCGTCGGCGACCGTCGCCAGGGTCGGGGTTTCCTCGGGGCGATGGAACCAGCCTGGCGCGTCGATGTGCACCCGTTCGGCGACCCGGGTGGCTCGCCCGCGCAGCTCCGGCGGCAGCGCGGCGAGCACCTTGAGCTGTGCGGTGGCCAGCACCGTGCCCAGGCCCAGGTCGGCGGCGGCGCCCGGCAGGCCGGCCAGCAAGACCGCATCGGCTTCATCGCTGGTCAGGCCGGTGAGGCGGGTGCGGTAGCCGTCGACCAACTCGATCCCGCCGGCCCGTCCGGGCTCGGTGTACACCGGCACCCCGGCCGCCGACAGCGCCTCGATATCGCGGTAGACCGTGCGCACCGAGACCTCCAGCTCCCGCGCCAGTTGCGGCGCCGTGGACCGGCCCCGGGTCTGTAGCAGCAACAACAACTGCACCAATCGACTCGCCCGCACATCCGAAGACTAGCCGCAAACCTTGACAGCAGATGTCAGCAATTGCTCGTACCGTCGGAATATGACCACTTGGAGCCAGTTCACCGAAGAAGCGCCCCGGATCGCGACGATCTTTCTGCGCCGGCACAAGGCCACCGGCAACCTCTGCATGCTCGGCACGCTCCGCTCCGACGGGTTCCCCCGGATCAGTCCGGTCGAGCCGATCATCTTCGAAGACCAGCTGGTGATCGCCGGCATGCCGAACACCACGAAGTTCAACGACCTCGCCCGCGACCCCAGGTTCTGCCTGCACACCGCGACCGTCGACACCAATGTCTCCGACGGTGATGCCAAGATCTTCGGCCGGGTCGCCGACATCACCGACCGCGCCGTGCACGCCCGGTTCGCGCAGAAACTGTTCGACGACAGCGGGTTCGATATCCGCGATCAGGAGTTCGACCATTTCTTCGTCGCCGACCTCACGACGGCGTCGTCGGTCGAGGTGGTCGACGATCATCTCGAGATCACCATCTGGAAGCCGGGGGAAGGGGAGCGCGTGGTGCAGAAGGCCTGAGTGTCACACCCCGTTCCGTCGAACCCGGCCCACCCGCGTGCGGCGGCGGTAGGATTCGCCGCACAGCCAGTGGAATCGCAGCTGGCGGGGGCAACGAACAAGGAAGCTGCGCAATTGACCGACACCACACCGGCACTCGAGATCACCCATCACACGGTCGACGGCGTGCGTTGCGCCGTCTACGACAGCGATCCCGGCGGCAGCGCCGAAGCCGTGGTGTTCGTGCACGGCAACCCCGGGCCCATGGACGACTGGGCCGAGCTGGCTCCCGCGATCGCCCGATTCGCGCGGGTGATCGCCATGGACATGCCCGGTTTCGGGCGGTCGGAACGTCCGCGATCGTTCGATCACAGCGTCGTCGGGCACGCCCGGTTCCTGGGCCTGCTGCTCGGCCAACTGGGTGTGAACCGGGTGCATCTGGTGCTGCACGACTTCGGCGGTCCGTGGGGTATGCGCTGGATGCTCGACCACCCCGACAAACTGGCGAGCCTGACGGTGATCAACTGCGGTGTCCTCGACGGCTACCGCTGGCACCGCTACGCCAAGATCTGGCAGACCCCGGTGCTCGGCGAGCTGTTCCAGCTGATGAGCAGCCCCCGCGCCATGCGGATCGCGCTCAGCCGCGACAATCCGCGCCCGATCCCGCGGTCCTACGTCGAGCGCGTCAGCCGCTACGCCGACTGGCCGCACAAGCGGGCCGTGCTGCGGCTCTACCGCAACTCACGCGACCCCAGCGGCGCGTTCCCGGAGAAGGACTCCGGACTGTCCGCCGCGGGCCTGCCGGTGTGCGTGATCTGGGGCGACGGCGACCCCTACATCCCGGTGCGCTTCGCCGACCAGCAGCGAACCTTCTTCCCCGACGCCGAGATCCACATTCTCGAAGGCTTGGGGCACTGGCCGTTCGTCGACGATCCGCAGGCGGTGCTCACGCCGATGGAGACGTTTCTGCGCCGGCACGTCGGCACGCGCCCCTCATCGCCCGAAGCCTGACAGCCGGTCGCGGCGGCGGGTCAGGAAGCGGCGTTCGGCGTCGTTGACGGTGCGGCGGATCGCTTCCTCGAACGCGGCCCGCGCCTCGTCGATGCGGCCGAGCCGGCGCAGCAGCTCGGCGCGCACGGCATGGAACCGGTGCTGGTCCGCGAGCGGCAGATCCTCCAGCAGCGCCAGCGCGGTGGCCGGTCCGTCGGTTTCGGCGACGGCCACCGCCCGATTGAGGGCGACGACCGGGCTGGGCGCGATCGCCGTCAGCTGGTCGTAGAGCCGCACGATCTGCGACCACTGCGTGGCCTCGGCGGTCGCGGCGTCGGTGTGCACGGCATTGATCGCGGCCTGGATCTGATAGGGACCGGGAGTATTGCGGCGCAAGCATTCCCGGACCAGTGCGTGGCCCTCGGCGATGAGCGCCCGGTCCCACCGGCTGCGGTCCTGATCGGCCAGGGCGATCGGTGTTCCGTCGGCGTCGGTGCGGGCCGCGCGGCGGGCGTCGGTGAGCAGCATCAGCGCCAGCAGGCCGAGCACCTCCGGGTCGTCGGGCAGTAGCTCGCGCATCAGCCGGCCCAACCGGATCGCCTCGGCGCACAGCTCGCCGCGCACCAGTTCCGCACCGTCGGTGGCGGTGTGGCCTTCGGTGAAGATCAGATAGATCACCGCGAGCACGGAGTTCACGCGTTGCGGCAGCTCATCGGCGCCGGGCACCCGATACGGGATGTGTGCGTCGCGAATCTTGTTCTTGGCCCGCACAATTCGTTGCGCCATGGTCTGTTCCGACACCAGGAAGGCGCGGGCGATCTGGGCGGTGCTCAGCCCGCCGAGCAACCGCAACGTCAACGCCACCCGGGCGTTCATCGCCAGTGCCGGGTGGCAGCAGGTGAAGATCAGCCGCAGCCGGTCGTCGGGTACCGATTCCGGCGCCGCCGGTTCGTCGCGGGCATGCAGCAGTGCGGCCTGGGCATACCGGTCGGCGCGGGAGGCGTCGCGACGCAGCCGGTCGATCGCCCGGTTGCGCGCGGTGGTGATGATCCAGCCGGGCGGGCTCGGCGGCAGCCCATCGGCCGGCCAGCGCGCCACCGCGGCGGTGAACGCGTCCTGCACCGCGTCTTCGGCGAGGCCGATATCGCCGAAGACGCGGGTCAGCGAGGCCACCGCGCGACCGTAGTTGTCGCGGAACACTTCCCGGATGTGCGCGTCGGTCACCGCCGGTGCCGCCCGGTCGGCCCGGCCGCGATCCTGCTCGCCGGATCGCACCACTACCCCCCGGCCAGCGGCCGCACCTCGATCGGCAACGTCACCACCCCCGCCAGCCGGCTCGCCCAGCGCAGCGCCTCGTCCAGATCGGCCACCTCGATAATGGTGAAGCCGCCGATGTGTTCCTTCGCCTCGATGTAGGGCCCGTCGGTGATCAGCGTCTGCGCTCCCTCCGCCCGCACCACCGTCGACGCGCTCGGCGCGTGCAACCCGGCCGCGAACACCCACGCACCGGCCTCCTGGATCTCGGTATTGAGGGCGTCGAGGTCGCGCATGATCTCGTCGAGATTGTCGGGCACCTCATCGGTATCGGGTTGATAGATCCCCAGCAGGTACTGCGGCATGGTCAGCTCCTCTCGGCGGTGCGGTAGGTCGCGATCAGCACACCCGTCGTGGTCGGCACACAGTCGACGAGCTGGAGATCGCCGAGCGTGGTGCGCCCGTCGAACAGCCGCCGGCCGGATCCGAGCACCAGCGGATGGATCTGCAGCAGATACTCGTCGACCAGGTCGTGCGCCATCAGCGATTGCAGCAGATTGCCGCTGCCGAGCACCACCAGATCCAGCTCGGGGCGCTCCCGCCGCAACCGGGTGACCGCGGCCACCGCGTCCCCGTCGAGCAGGATCGAGTTCTGCCAGGGCAGCGGTTCGGACAGGGTGAACGACGCGACGTACTTGTCGGTCTTGTTCAGCACCTCGGTGAACGGGTTGCCGGACTGGTGCGGCCAGTACCCCGCGAAATCCAGGTAGGTGCGCCGGCCCAGCAGCAGGGCGCCCGAATGCCCGGACATGTGTTCGGCCATGACGCGGCCCTGCACCTCGTCGGTGAATCGGTACGCCCAGCCGCCGTGGGCGAATCCGTCGCGCGGATCCTCCTCGGCACGGCCCGGCGCCTGCATGACTCCGTCCAGGGTCAGGCTCACCACGGCGATGATCTTGCTCATTTTCCGGCTCCTTTCCGGACCGGCCGATGCCCGGTCTCATCACCTACACGAACGGGCCGGCCCGGAATCGACACCGCGAGGAAGAAATTTCTCGCGAGATGAGCAGAAGCGGGCCGATACCGACCGGTGTCGTACCCGTGAACGGCCGTTCGCGCGTGCCACCATGACCGGATGGTGAACCTGGCCGAGGCGGGCGAGACCGCGACCGTGGCACCGATCGTGTCGCTGTTCTGGATCGCCACCGCGGCTGTCGCGGCGCCGCTGCTCGCCCGGCTGCTGCGCGGCTACGTGCCGGACGTGGTGATCCTGCTGGTGTCCGGGGTGCTGCTCGGCCAGCACGCGCTCGGGCTCGCCGACACCGGGGGCGGGGTGGAACTGCTCAGCGAGCTCGGACTCGGCATGCTGTTCCTGCTGGCCGGCTACGAACTCGATCCGCAGCTGCTCGGCGGCAAGTCCGGGCGCACCGCCTGGTTCACCTGGCTCGCGTGCCTGCTGATGGCGATGTTGTTCGTGGCGCTGGTCGCCCGCGACGCGAAGTTCACCGCCGTCGCCGCCGTCGCGATCGCGATGACCTCGACCGCGCTCGGCACCCTGCTGCCCATCATCAAGGCGCGCGGCATCCTCGACACCGGCCTCGGCCGCGCGGTGCTGGCCCACGGCGCCGTCGGGGAACTCGGTCCGGTCGTCGCCATGTCGATTCTGCTGACCAGCCGCAACGTGGGCGCCGCGATCGTGGTGCTGCTGTTGTTCGCGGTCGCGGCCGGGCTGATCGGCCTGATGCACCAGCACATCCTGGACCGGGTGCCGGCGTTCGGGCGGTTGCTGACCGAGCTGTCGGCCGGTACCGCGCAACTGCCGGTGCGGGTGGTGTTCCTGCTGCTGTTGGTGTTGATGACGCTGGCCGAGGAGTTCGGGCTCGATGTGGTGCTCGGCGCCTTCGCCGCCGGCATCATCCTGCGCAAACTGATCGGCGGTGAACGACCGGAGATCGGGTCCTCGCTCGAGACCATCGGTTACGGCGTGCTCATCCCGATCTTCTTCGTCGTCTCCGGAATGGGCATCGACGTCGCCGCCGTCGCCGCCGAACCCGTCACCTGGGCCCTGTTCGTGCTGTCGATCGCGGTGGCGCGCGGGGTGCCGGTGTGGTTCAGCGAGCGCTTCGTCCAGCACGGCGCCAACCTCGCCACACCCCGCGAGCGCGTACAGCTGGCCCTCTACGCCGCCACCGGCCTGCCGATCATCGTCGCCGTCACGCAGGTCGCCACGAGCACGGGCCTGATGGAGCAGCAATTGGCGTCCACCATGGTCGCCGCAGGCGCGACGACGGTGCTGGTGTTTCCGTTGCTGGCGCGGTGGGTGGGTACCCGCGGCGACGTTTCGCCAGATGTGACCGGGCACGACGAAGTGACCGGCGATGAGGTTTCCGGGCGGGGCGACGCGGCGGGTTCGGGCGAGGTGCCGGCGAGCGATGAGTGACCAAGCGTGACGAGTGCCCCGGCGCGACGCATTGACCGAATGCAGCGAAGCGGCCGACCGCGACTCGACCGGCTGGCGCGGGGGCCCGGGGCGAGCGGCTACGGCGGCTTCAGGACAACCCCCGTCTACTCCCCGCGATCACCCCGCTGACGATGCCCTGCCACCCGCGCGACGAATCCCGCGAGATTCCGCGTGCGCGATTCCACTCGCCGCTGGAGTTCGGCCAAGTCGGCGTCGGAGGCTTGGGTGAGGTCGAGCGCGAGCAGGCCGTCGGTGGCCCTGTCCAGGGCTTTCAACCGATCGGCGAACACTCGATTCGAACGCATGTTCTAAGCCTAGCGCATCCGCGGCTACTATGGAGCGGGGAAATTCCTGGGCCACCCGTGAATGAGATTGCATTGTCGTGCATAATCATCACATGGTTGATTCCTCGGACGGGCCCGTCGTGCGGGTCGCGGTTGCTGGTGCCAGCGGATACGCGGGCGGTGAGGTGTTGCGCCTGCTGCTCGGTCATCCGGAGTACCGAACCGGGCGCCTCGTCATCGGGGCGCTGACCGCGGGATCCAATGCCGGCACCCGGCTGGGAGCGCTCCAGCCGCATCTGCTGCCACTCGCGGACCGGGTGCTCGCGCCCACCACCGTCGAGGAACTGGCCGGTCACGACGTCGTCTTCCTCGGTCTGCCGCACGGGCAGTCCGCCGCGATCGCCGAGCAGCTGCCGGACTCGACGGTCATCATCGACTGCGGCGCCGATTTCCGGCTCACCGACGCCGAGGCCTGGGAGAAGTACTACGGCACCCCGCACGCAGGCAGCTGGCCCTACGGTCTGCCGGAACTGCCCGGCGGTCGCGAGCGGCTGCGCGGCGCCACCCGGATCGCCGTCCCCGGCTGCTATCCGACCGTGGCCAGCCTGGCCCTGGCGCCCGCCATCGCGGCGGGGATCATCGAACCGAACGTCAACGTCGTCGCGGTCAGCGGCACCTCCGGCGCGGGCCGCAAGCTCGACGTGGGCCTGCTCGGCTCGGAGGTCATGGGCTCGGTGCGCGCCTACAACATCGCGGGCGCGCACCGGCATACCCCGGAGATCGCGCAGAACCTCAGTGCCGCCGGTGGCACCGAGGTGACGGTCTCGTTCACCCCGGTGCTCGCGCCGATGCCCCGCGGCATTCTCGCCACCTGCACCGCGCCGCTGCGGGCCGATGCCGCCGAAGCGCGCGCCGTCTACGACAAGGCCTACGCCGACGAACCTTTCGTGCATCTGCTGCCCGAAGGCGTGCTGCCGCAGACCGGTGCCGTGCTCGGCTCCAATGCCGTCGCACTCCAGGTCGCCGTCGACGAGGCCGCGGGCCTGCTCGTGGTGATCGGCGCGGTCGACAACCTGACCAAGGGCACCGCGGGCGCCGCGGTGCAATCGATGAATCTGGCCCTCGGGATCGAGGAGACCGCAGGACTTTCCACCGTAGGAGTGGCACCGTGACGACAACCGACACCGCCGACGGCAAGCTGATCCGCACCCAGGGTGTGACGGCGCCGCTCGGTTTCCGCGCCGCGGGCATCGCCGCCGGGATCAAGGCCAACGGCAACCCCGATCTGGCGCTGGTGTTCAACGAGGGACCCGAATACGCCGCGGCGGGCGTGTTCACCCGCAACAAGGTGAAGGCCGCGCCGGTGCTGTGGTCGCAGCAGGTGCTGAAGTCCGGTGCGCTGCGCGCGGTCATCCTCAATTCCGGTGGTGCCAACGCCTGCACCGGGCCCGGGGGCTTCCAGGATGCGCACCGCACCGCCGAGGAACTGGCCACCGCGTTGAGCAATTGGGGTACCGAGACCGGCGCGGGCGAGATCGCGGTCTGCTCCACCGGACTGATCGGTGACCGGCTGCCGATGGACAAGCTCATCCCGGCCGTCACCGAGATCGTGCACGAGATGGGCGGCGGCATGTCCGGCGGCACCGACGCCGCCTATGCCATCATGACCACCGACACCGTGCCGAAAGAGGCGTCGTTCCATCACAAGAACAAGTGGAACGTCGGCGGGATGGCCAAGGGTGCGGGCATGCTCGCCCCGTCGCTGGCCACCATGCTGGTCGTGCTCACCACCGACGCCCACGCCACCGCCGAACAGCTGGATCAGGCGCTGCGCAAGGCCACCCGCCTCACCTTCGACCGGCTCGACGTGGACGGGTCCTGCTCCACCAACGACACCGTGCTGCTGCTGGCCAACGGCGCCAGCGAGGTCACCCCCACCCAGGACGAACTCGACGCCGCCGTGCTCGCGGTCTGTGACGATCTGGCCGCCCAGCTGATGGCCGACGCGGAGGGTGTTACCAAGCGGGTGGTCGTCACCGTCACCGGCGCCGTCACCGAGGACGAGGCGTTGATCGCCGCCCGCGCGGTGGCCCGCGACAGCCTGGTCAAGACCGCGCTGTTCGGCTCGGACCCGAACTGGGGACGGGTGCTCGCCGCCGTCGGCATCGCCCCGATCACCTTGGACCCGAACGTGATCTCGGTGTCGTTCAACAGGCAGCCGGTGTGCGTGGACGGCATGGGCGCACCGGGAGCGCGCGAGATCGACCTGTCCGGCGCCGATATCGAGGTGCTCATCGACCTGCGGCTCGGCGAGGGCACCGCGAGCATCCGCACCACCGACCTCTCGCACGGCTACGTCGAAGAGAATTCGGCCTACAGCTCATGACCGGCGACATCCTGCACAGCCTCTCGGCGCTGGACAAGGCCCACGTCCTCGCCGGCGCGCTGCCGTGGTTGCAAAAGTTCCACGACAAGATCGTGGTGGTGAAGTACGGCGGCAACGCCATGATCGACGACCGGCTCAAGCGCGATTTCGCCGCCGACATGGCGTTCCTGCGCACCGTCGGCGTGCACCCGGTGGTGGTGCACGGCGGCGGCCCGCAGATCAACGCCATGCTGAAGCGGCTCGGGCTCACCGGTGAGTTCCGCGGCGGGTTCCGCGTCACCACACCGGAGATCATGGATGTGGTGCGGATGGTGCTGTTCGGCCAGGTCGGGCGCGAGCTGGTCGGGCTGATCAACGCGCACGGCCCGTACGCGGTCGGCATCTCCGGTGAAGACGCGCACTTGTTCACCGCCACCCGCCGCACCGTCGACGTCGACGGCGAGGCCACCGATATCGGCCTGGTCGGCGACGTCACCGAGGTGAACCCCGCCGCCGTGCTCGACCTCATCGGCGCGGGCCGCATCCCGGTCGTATCCACCATCGCCCCCGACGCCGACGGCATCGTGCACAACATCAACGCCGACACCGCCGCGGCCGCACTGGCCGAAGGCATCGGCGCGGAGAAACTGGTGGTCCTCACCGATGTCGAGGGCCTCTACACCGACTGGCCCGACCGCTCGTCGCTGACCTCGGCGATCGACGCCGACGCGCTGGCGGAGTTGCTCCCGCGCCTGGATGCGGGCATGGTGCCCAAGATGGAAGCCTGCCTGCGCGCGGTCCGCGGCGGGGTGCCGAGCGCGCACGTCATCGACGGGCGCGTCCCGCATTCGGTGCTGCTGGAACTGTTCACCGGAGAGGGCATCGGGACCATGGTCACTCCCGCGGCGCCCGGGCAGACGAACGAAAACGGAGCCGGAGCATGAGCACAGCGGAACTTCAGCAGCGGTGGTCGGCCGCGCTGATGCACAACTACAAGACCCCCGACATCGTGCTGGTGCGCGGCGCCGGCGCGGTGGTCTACGACGCCGACGGCAAACGCTATGTCGACTTCCTCGGCGGGATCGCCGTCAACAGTCTCGGCCACGCCCATCCGGCGATCCTGGAGGCGGTCACCCACCAGCTCGGCACGCTCGGGCACGTCTCCAACATCTACGGCAACGAGCCGGTGATCGAACTGGCCGAACGCCTGCTCGACCACTTCGGCGACGGCCGCACCGGCGACAGCAAGGCCTTCTTCTGCAATTCAGGCACCGAGGCCAACGAGGCCGCGTTCAAGATCGCCCGGCTCACCGGCCGGCGCAAGATCATCGCCTGCGACGAAGCCTTCCACGGCCGCACCATGGGCGCGCTCGCGCTCACCGGGCAGCCGTCCAAGCGGGCGCCGTTCGAACCGATGCCACCCGGCGTGGTGCACGTGCCCTACGGTGACGCCGCCGCGCTGGAGCGGGTGGTCGACGCCGACACCGCCGCGGTCTTCCTCGAACCGATGATGGGGGAGAGCGGTGTGGTCGTGCCGCCGCTGGACTACCTGGTGCGGGCCCGCGAGATCACCGCGAAGCACGGTGCCCTGCTGATCCTGGACGAGGTGCAGACCGGCATCGGACGCACCGGAAAGTTCTACGCCCACCAGGCCTTCGGCATCGTCCCCGATGTGATCACCCTGGCCAAGGGCCTCGGCGGTGGTCTGCCGATCGGTGCTGTCCTGGCCACCGGTAAGGCCGCCGAACTGCTCACCCCCGGGCTGCACGGCACGACCTTCGGCGGCAACCCGGTCTGCGCGGCGGCGGCGCTCGCGGTGCTGCGCACCATCGACGAGCAGGGCCTGCTGGCTCATGTGGAATCGCTGGGCAAGCGGCTCAGCGACGGCATCGCGCTGCTCGAGCATCCGCTGATCGATCACGTGCGCGGCGCCGGGCTGCTGATCGGCATCGTCCTCACCGACGAGGTGGCGCCGCAGGTGGAAGCACGCGCGCGGGAGGCCGGCTACCTGGTGAATCCGGCCAAGCCGAACGTCATCCGGTTGGCGCCGCCGCTGGTGCTCGCCGAAACCCAATCCGACAACTTCGTCGCCGATCTGCCCGAGATCCTCGATCTCGCCGCAGCCGACGCGAAGGGAGCCTCCGCATGACGCTGTCCGATTCCACCCCCGTGAACGGCTCGACCCCGGCCACCGCCGTGCGGCATTTCCTGCGCGACGACGACTTGACGCCATCGGAGCAGGCCGAGGTGCTGGCGCTGGCCGCCGAACTCAAGGGCGCGCCGTTCGCGCGGCGTCCGCTGGAGGGTCCGCGCGGGGTCGGGGTGATCTTCGAGAAGAACTCCACCCGCACCCGGTTCTCCTTCGAGTTGGGGATCGCCCAGCTCGCCGGGCACGCCGTCGTCGTCGATGGACGTGACACCCAGCTGGGCCGCGAGGAAACCCTCGGCGATACCGGGCGGGTGCTCTCGCGTTATGTCGACGCCATCGTCTGGCGCACCTTCGAACAGACTCGGCTCGACGAGATGGCCGCCACCGCAACGGTTCCCGTGGTGAACGCGCTGTCGGACGAGTTCCATCCGTGCCAGGTGCTCGCCGATCTGCTCACCCTCACCGAGCACCTCGGCCCGCTGCCCGGACGCAAGCTCGCCTACTTCGGCGACGGTGCCAACAATATGGCGCATTCGCTGCTGCTCGGCGGTGTCACCGCGGGCCTGCACGTCACCATCGCCGCGCCGGAGGGTTTCGCGCCGCTGCCGTGGGTCGTCGAGGCCGCGCAGGCCCGCGCCGCCGAGACCGGTGCGAGCATCACCCTTACCGACGATCCGCGCATCGCCGCCGAGGGCGCCGACGCCCTGGTCACCGATACTTGGACGTCGATGGGCCAGGAGAACGACGGTCTCGACCGGGTCGGCCCGTTCCGCCGCTTCCAGATCAACGCCGGCCTGCTCGCCAAGGCGCGGCCGAATGCCGTTGTGCTGCACTGCCTGCCGGCTCATCGCGGTGAGGAGATCACCGACGAGGTGCTCGACGGCCCGCAGAGCGTGGTCTGGGACGAGGCCGAAAACCGCCTGCACGCCCAGAAGGCGCTGCTGGTGTGGCTGCTCGACAGACAGAACGGCCGACGATGAGTGTGCCCAGCTCCGACACCGGCGCCCCGGGTCCGGCCACCGCCGCGACCCGGGCCGGCCGCCAGTCGCGCATCGTGGCACTGCTGTCGGCCCATTCCGTGCGCAGCCAAACCGAACTCGCCGCCCTGCTCGCGGCCGAGGGCATCGAAACCACCCAGGCCACCCTCTCGCGTGACTTGGACGAACTCGGCGCCGTGAAACTGCGTGCAGCCGACGGCGGCGCCGGCGTCTACGTCGTCCCCGAGGACGGCAGCCCCGTCCGCGGCGTCACCGGCGGCACCGGCCGCCTGTCGAAACTCCTCGGCGACCTGCTGGTCTCCACCGACGCCAGCGGCAACCTGGCCGTCCTGCGCACTCCACCCGGCGCGGCGCACTTCCTCGCGAGCGCCCTGGACCGGGCGTCGCTGCCCTACGTCGTCGGCACCATCGCCGGTGATGACACGATTGCGGTCATCGCGCGAGAACCGATGACCGGAGCCGAACTCGCCGCCGAGATCGAACGCCTGGCCTGAGCACCGGCGGCCTTACCTATTCCGCAGTGCGGTGCACCGGCCGACAGGGCAGCGGCACGACACGATGACACTGCCGGCTGCCGAGATCCGGCGTGAGTATCACCGCCATCACGGTGCCGCATCAGTGGTGTGACGGCGTCGTCGCAACTCCACCGAGGGCAGAGGCCGAGACCTAGGGTCGGGACTGGCCGAGATCGTCCTGCGAGAAGGAGGCGTCGCGTTATGCCGAAGTACTTGTGGCGGGTCAGCTACACCCAGGATGGGGCGTCGGGGTTGCTTGCGCAGGGCGGGAGTGTGCGGCGGGCGGCGATCACCGAGATGGTCGAGAGCGTGGGCGGGCACGTGGAGGCCTGTTATTTCGCGTTCGGCGAGGACGATCTGTTCGTGATCGGGGATGCGCCGGATGAAGTGTCGGCGGCCGCGCTCGCGATCCGGACCGCTGCGTCCGGGGCGGCGATATCGCATACGGTGCCGCTGCTGACGCCCGAGCAGGTGGATCAAGCCGTGGCGCGAGACGTCACCTATACGCCGCCGACTACGTAACTGCCAGGGGTGCGGTAATCCGCACCCCGAACCCGCCGAAACCGGCGGAAAACCGCAGTGACCTGCGTGTTCGTCGTTCATAACGTTGCGGGTATGAACTTCGTACACGCCATGACACAGACCGAGACCGGTGATCTGGACGGGCTCGCGGGGGCCGCGGTGCGGCTGATGGAGCAGTTGGGTGCGCCGGGGGCGGGGCTCGCGGTGGCGGCCGAGAATCTGTTTCCGCCGATTCCGAGTGAGGTGATCCTGCCGCTGGCGGGGTTCTCGGCCTCGCGCGGTGAGATCTCGCTCGTGGGGGCGATTGTGTGGACCACGATCGGGTCGGTGTTCGGCGCGCTGCTGCTGTATCTGATCGGGCAGGCCTTCGGGCGCAGGCGGATGTATGCGCTGTTCGACCGGCTGCCCTTGGTGAACACCGCCGACCTCGCGCGCAGCGAGGACTGGTTCGCCCGGCACGGCACCAAGGCGGTATTCCTCGGGCGGATGGTGCCGCTGGTGCGCAGCCTGGTGTCGGTGCCCGCGGGCCTGGAGGCGATGCCGGTGGGACGTTTCCTGGTATTGACCGCCGCCGGAAGCGCGCTGTGGAATTCGACGTTCGTGCTCGCCGGTTATGCGCTGGGAGAGAACTGGACTCGCATCGAACCGTACGCGGACTTCTTGCAGAAGCTGGTGATCGTCGCCGTGGTCGCGGCCGCTGGGCTGTTCGTGCTGCGTCGCGTGCGGTCCGTGCGTGCCCGTTAGGGTCGGATCGTGATCGCGCACCTTCGGCACTCGTTGCAGAGTTCGGGCCGTGCCGTGGCGGGCGTGGTCGTCGGTGCGGTGGCCGCCCTCGCGGGCGTCGCGGTGCTGGCGGGCGGTGGACGGGAAGCGTTGCGTGCGGCGGCGCGGCGTGATCGCGGACGGTTGCTGCGCTGGTACGGCGCCGATATCGTCCGCGATCTGCCGGACCGCGACCCGTCGGGGTACCTGCTGGTGCGCCTGGCCTACGGTCCGCTGTCCGGTCTCGCCGTCGCGGCGGTGCTGATTGCGAGCACCGGGTACGCCGGGTGGGGGCTCGTCCTGCTGATTCGCGGCAGCATCCCGGCCGCCGACGGTCTCGCCGCGCTCGTCGTCGCCGCGATCGCGTTCTACCTCGCGATTCGCCTGGCGATGATCACCGGCCAGTGGGATATCCGGCTGGCCCTGCGCACCCTCGGCAGCGATCCGGCCCAGTACCGGCTGCACGAGCTGCAACGCACCCGCGCGGACGTCGTCACCGCGATCGATGACGAGCGGCGTCGCATCGAGCGCGCCCTGCACGATGGCATCCAACAGCGTGTCGTCGCGCTCGCCCTGGAGATCGGCCGGGCCCGGCGCACCGCTGAACGCGCGGACGAGCGGCTGGCGAACCAACTCGACCGCGCCGTCGAGCAGGCACAGACCCTGCTGACCGAGCTACGTGAGGTGGCCTGGCGCATCTACCCGGCGGTGCTCGACGAGCACGGTCTCGTCGCGGCCTTGGAAGGGCTGTCCGCGCACACCTTCCTGCCGGTCGATCTCGACCTGCATCTCGAGAATGACCCGCCGCACGATGTTGCCGCAGCGGTGTATTACGTTGCCGCCGAAGCTGTCACGAACGCCACCAAACATTCCGGGGCCGACCGCGTCACGGTGCGGGTGGCCGCCGACGCGCACGCCGTCACCATCACCGCCACCGATGACGGCTGCGGCGGAGCCGAGCCATCGGGATCGGGTCTGACCGGTCTGCGCCGCCGGGTCGCGGCGCTCGACGGCACCCTGTCGGTCCAGAGCCCGCCGGGCGGGCCGACCGTTGTGGAAGCGAGGATTCCGTGCGCATCGTGATCGCCGAGGACTCGACCCTGCTGCGCGAGGGCCTGTCCCGACTGCTGGCCGACGAGGGGCACGAGGTGGTGGCCGCCGTCGGCAACGCGGTCGAACTCCAGCACGCCGTGGCCGCCGAACTGCCCGACCTCGTCCTGCTGGATGTGCGGATGCCACCGACCTTCTCCACCGAGGGCATCGACGCCGCCCGTCGCCTGAAGGACGAGCACCCGGATCTCGCCGTGCTCGTGCTCTCGCAATATGTGGAACATCGCAACGCCACCAGCCTGCTCACCAGCGGGCTGGGCGGTATCGGCTATCTGCTGAAGGACCGGGTGTCGGATGTCGACGCCTTCCTCACCGACCTCGAGCGGGTCGCGGCGGGCGGCACCGCGTTCGACCCCGAGGTGGTGCGGCAGCTGTTCACCAAGATGCGCCGCGCCGACCCGATCGCCGCCCTCACCGACCGCGAACGCGAGGTCCTCGAAGCGCTGGCGCAGGGGCTGACGAACACCGGCATCGCCGATCGTCTGCACATGTCGGTGAGTGCGGTGGAAAAGCACGTCAACGCGATCTTCGGGAAACTCGAGCTGCCCAAGGACACCGAGCGCAGCCGGCGAGTGGGCGCGGTGCTGTTGTACCTCGAGAGCATGGACTCGAGCCGGGTCGATCGCGGCTGACGACGTGAGTAGCCGGCCCGGACCCTGCGGAAAACCGCATCCGATCCGGCGGCCGACCGCAGCGCGCAGCACGGCATGCGTTCCTAGCGTTTCCGGTGTGAACACAGTGATTCGACCAGCCCGATGGCTCGCCGTCGCGGCGCTTGTGATGACCTCGGCAATGCTGACGACCGGCGCGGCCTCCGCCCACGATCAGACGCTGGACATACTCGTCAATGCACCCACCGAGGCCTCGGCCACCATCCTCACCGTCGACGACACCACCCGGACCGCCGGCGCCCGCACACCCGGCACCTCCGACCCCGTCACCGGATCCGAGCATTTCCGCATCGGCAGCATCACCAAGACCTTCGTCGCCACCGTCGTCCTGCAACTGGTCGACGAACACCGCGTCGAGCTGGACGCTCCGATCGAGAAATACCTGCCGGGCGTCGTCCGGGACGGCGACCGGATCACCGTCCGCCAGATCCTCCAGCACACCAGCGGCATCCCCGACTACATGAAGACGCCCGGCTGGTCGACCAACCGCTGGCGCGGTGACGACCGGTTCCGTGACTACCGCCCGCGCCAACTCCTCGAGCAGGCCTTCACCCGTCCGGCGGATTTCGCCCCTGGCGCGAAGTTCCGGTACTCCAACAGCAACTACATCGTCGCGGGCCTGCTGATCGAGGCGGTCACCGGCAACCCGTACGGCAGCGAGATCGAACGACGCATCCTGCGACCGCTGGACCTGAACGGCACTTCGCTGCCCGGCACGAACCCGCGTCTACCCGAACCGGCCCTGCGCGCCACCGCGGACGTCGAGGGCCGCACGGTGGAGGTCACCGAGCAGAACGAATCCCTCGACTGGGCCGCCGGCGAAATGATCTCCACTCAGACCGACCTGGCCACCTTCTTCGACGCCCTGCTCGGCGGCCGCCTGCTCTCGGCCGCAACCCTGGCCGAGATGCGCCGCACCGTCCCGATGGGGTCGGGGTTCCACTACGGCCTGGGCCTCGAACGATTCGATCTGCCCTGCGGCGGCCAGCTCTGGGGGCACGGCGGGCAGCTGCTCGGATACGTCACCTATGCCTACCGCCGCGACGACGGCCGCAGCTTCACCTTGCTCGAGGTGTCGGGCACGGACGACGGATTCCTGCGGTTCGCCGCGATGGCGACCGCGGCCTACTGCCCACGGTGACAGACGGGGACGGCGACCAGTCGTCCCCGGACTCACCGGGTGGCAACGGTCGGCGAAACAGCCTCGGCCGGATCAGTAGTTGCGGCCCGGCGGATACTCGGAGAAGAACTGCTGCAGCAGCGGAGTCGCCACGTCGAGACCGTGTTTGGCCAGGCCGAGCGCCGCATTGCCGAGGTTGATGACGACGAAACCGATGACGTCGCGGTTCTGTTCGGCCAGGTCCCGCAGTGGTTCGATGATGTTGGTGAACATGGTGTCGGTCCTTCGGCATCCGGTTCGGATGGGTACCGCCAGAGTCCCACACGCTGGATGCGCTGCCAAGGCTTGCGGCACAATCGCCGCAGGCAGCGGCCACCGCAACCCCGGTGGTGAATGAGATTGCATCGTCATGCATAATCATTTCCAGGCGCGAGCCGAACCGGCGACCAGCATGCTGCCCAGGGCAGCCGCGCAGACCCACACAGACTTAGGAGCACCAGATCATGTCCGATCGCGTCGTACTCGCCTACTCCGGTGGGCTGGACACCTCCGTGGCCATCAGCTGGATCGGCAAGGAGACCGGCGCCGAGGTCGTGGCCGTGGCCATCGACCTGGGTCAGGGCGGCGAGGACATGAACGTGGTGCGCCAGCGTGCCCTCGACTGCGGCGCCGTCGAGGCCATCGTGGTCGACGCCCGCGACGAGTTCGCCGACGACTACTGCCTGCCCACCATCCAGGCCAACGCCCTCTACATGGGCCGCTACCCGCTGGTGTCGGCGATCAGCCGCCCGCTCATCGTCAAGCACCTGGTCGAGGCGGCCAAGTTCCACGGCGCGAGCACCGTCGCGCACGGCTGCACCGGCAAGGGCAACGACCAGGTGCGCTTCGAGGTCGGCATCGGCGCGCTGGCGCCGGATCTCAACGTCATCGCGCCGGTCCGCGACTACGCCTGGACCCGCGAGAAGGCCATCGCATTCGCCGAGGAGAACGCGCTGCCGATCAACGTCACCAAGAAGTCGCCGTTCTCCATCGACCAGAACGTGTGGGGCCGCGCGGTCGAGACCGGCTTCCTCGAGGACCTGTGGAACGCGCCCACCAAGGACGTCTACGACTACACCTCCGACCCGACGGTCAACTTCGAGGCGCCCGACGAGCTGATCGTCACCTTCGAACGCGGTGTGCCGGTCGCCATCGACGGCCGCCAGGTCAGCGTGCTCGAGGCGATCGTCGAGCTGAACAAGCGGGCCGGCCGCCAGGGTGTGGGCCGCCTGGACATGGTCGAGGACCGGCTCGTCGGCATCAAGAGCCGCGAGATCTACGAGGCGCCCGGCGCCATCGCCCTGATCGCCGCGCACCAGGAGCTGGAAGCGGTCACCATCGAGCGCGAGCTGGGCCGCTACAAGCGCCAGGTCGAGCAGCGCTGGGGCGAGCTGGTCTACGACGGCCTGTGGTTCTCCCCGCTCAAGCGCGCCCTGGACGCCTTCGTCGGCGAGACCCAGGAGCACGTGTCCGGCGACATCCGGATGGTGCTGCACGGCGGCAACGTCGTCGTCAACGGCCGCCGTAGCGAGCAGTCGCTCTACGACTTCAACCTGGCCACCTACGACGAGGGCGACACCTTCGACCAGTCGCTGGCCAAGGGCTTCGTGCAGATCCACGGCCTGTCGTCGAAGGTCGCCGCGCGCCGGGACCTCAACCAGAAGTAAACCCCTGACCGTGTGATGCCGGGCCGGCTGCCGACAGCGAGGCCCGGCATCGCCGTGTCGGCCGCCGGGTCCGCACCGGATCCGGCCGATTACCGTAGTGCCCGATGTGCCCGGCGCGGTCGAAACCCTGCCACACACCCGTTACCAGAACCCGGAGGAGACAGCACACCATGACGCAGAGCGGTGCGACCAACGAAGGTGCGCTCTGGGGCGGCCGGTTCGCCTCCGGTCCGGCCGAGGCGATGGCGGCGCTGAGCAAGTCGACGCACTTCGACTGGGCGCTCGCGCCCTACGACATCCGTGCGTCCAAGGCGCACGCCCGGGTGCTGCACAAGGCCGGTCTGCTCTCCGACGGTGATCTCGACGGCATGCTCACCGCCCTCGACCAGCTGGCCGCCGATGTGGCCTCGGGTGCCTTCGGCCCGGCCGAATCCGACGAGGACGTGCACGGCGCGCTCGAGCGCGGCCTGATCGAACGCGCAGGCACCGAGCTGGGCGGGCGGTTGCGCGCCGGTCGTTCCCGCAACGATCAGGTGGCGACCCTGTTCCGGATGTGGCTGCGCGACGCCGTGCGCCGGGTGGCGGCCGGACTGCTCGAGGTGGTCGACGCACTGGTGGCGCAGGCGGCGGCGCATCCGGACGCGGTGATGCCAGGCAAGACTCATCTGCAGGCCGCCCAGCCGGTGCTGCTGGCGCATCAGCTGCTCGCACACGCGCATCCGCTGCTGCGCGATATCGATCGGCTGCGGGACTTCGACAAGCGGGCCGCGATCTCACCCTACGGCTCCGGCGCCCTCGCGGGCTCGTCGCTGGGCCTCGATCCCGAGCAGATCGCCGCCGAACTCGATTTCGATGCCGCCGCCGCGAACTCCATCGACGCCACTTCCGCCCGCGATTTCGCGGCCGAGGCCGCCTTCGTGCTCGCCATGATCGGGGTGGACCTGAGCCGGATGGCCGAAGAGGTGATCATCTGGAGCACACCGGAATTCGGTTACATCACCCTCGCCGACGCCTGGTCCACCGGCTCGTCGATCATGCCGCAGAAGAAGAACCCGGACGTGTCCGAACTCACCCGCGGCAAGGCCGGCCGCCTGATCGGCAACCTCACCGGCCTGCTCGCCACCCTCAAGGCGCAGCCGCTGGCCTACAACCGCGATCTCCAGGAAGACAAGGAGCCGCTGTTCGATTCGGTGGCCCAGCTCGAGCTGCTGCTGCCCGCCATCGCCGGCCTGGTCTCGACGCTGACCTTCCATCCCGACCGCATGGCCGAACTCGCGCCCGCCGGCTTCACTCTCGCCACCGATATCGCCGAATGGCTGGTGCGCCAAGGTGTTCCGTTCCGGGTGGCGCACGAAGCGGCCGGTGCCTGCGTGCGCGCCGCCGAGGCCAGGGGCGTCGGCCTGGACGAACTCACCGATGACGAGTTCGCCGCCATCGACCCCGCGCTCACCCCGCAGGTCCGCGAGGTGCTGACGGTCGCCGGGTCCATCGCCTCGCGCAACTCGCGCGGTGGTACGGCCGGCGTGCGGGTCGCCGAGCAGTTGGACGAGGTGCGTGCCGCCGCGGCTGAGGCGCGTAGCTGGGTTTCCTGAGCCAGTTACCCGGTAAGACGGTTGGGTAGGTACTCACTCCGCCGATGGCCGTGCGGTCGAACCGCTTTCGTGGCTGGGGGAGGGGAGTGGCCGTTCGCTAGTCTGCGGCCATGACCTTCCTGTTCCTGGCGCTGGCGATCGTGTCCGAGATCTCGGCGACTGTTTCGCTCAAACTGTCCGAGGGCTTCACCAAATTGGTCCCGTCGATCGTGGTCGTCGTCGGGTACGCCGCGGCTTTCGTTTTCCTGTCGCAGGCGTTGAAACGGGGGATGGCGGTCGGGGTGGCCTACGGGATCTGGTCGGCGGTGGGCGTGGCGGCGGTGGCGCTCATCGGGGCGTTGTTCCTGGACGAGCGGCTGACCCCGGTGCAGTTCGGTGGGATCGCGCTGGTGATCTTGGGTGTGGTGGCGCTGGAACTGGGTGGGGCGCACTGAGATTCGGGCTCGGGGTGCGGGCGCCCGCGGTGCCGCGGGATGAAAGCGAGCGGGATTCCGGCAGTGGTCTGCGGCGATCTGCCTTATCGGGAAACGGGTTGAGATCATTACCATACGTAGATATGCGCATCAGACTATGTCAGCACTCATAGAGTGTGCCGGGGCGGTGGCTCAGCGACGGTCTGAACGCAAGGACGGCCGGGACTCAGCGCGACTCGGCGCCGGTCGCCACCTCGAGCACCCCGCTCAACCACGGGCTGTACCGCTGCGGGTTCGCGGCCAGTGCGGTCCGCAATTCGCTCGGATCGACCCAGGCGTAATCGGCGACCTCGGCCGGGTGCGGGTGGGGAGTGGCGTCATCGAGGCGGCCGATGAGGACGTGATCCCATTCGTGCTCGACTCGGCCGGTGTCCGGGTCCTCGGCCTGGTACCGGAACACGCCGGCCTCACTGAGGGTGGCGCGCAGGCCCATTTCCTCGAGCATGCGCACATTGGCGGCGTCGATGACGGATTCACCCGGTGCCGGATGGCCGCAGCAGGTGTTCGCCCAGCGGCCGGGGAAGCGGGTCTTGATCTGGGCGCGCTGCTGGAGCAGCACGTGGCCGCGGCGATCGAACAGCAACACCGAGAACGCCCGGTGTAGCAAGCCGGGTGAACGATGGGCCTGGGCGACCTGACACGACCCCACCGCGCGTCCGGCATCGTCGACCAGCTCGACCTCCATGGTCTCGCGGTCGAGCAGCGGTTGGGTCAGGGTATCGGCCACGGCATCAGCTTATCTTCGGCATTTTCGCCGTTCGCGCCCGCGGCGGGCCATGATGGAACATGTCACAGCGGCCACATGAGCGAGGCGCGATATGGGAAGCTCGTTCGAACACATCGGGGTGTGTGATGGGCGTCACGTTTCAGGGTAGGGCTGGGAGCGGATCGTGAAGTTGAGTGTGCAAGAGATGGCCGGATCGGTGCAGCGGTTGATGGCGACCGCGCAGAACGGTCTGGAGGTGATCCGTTTCGGCGGGCTGAGTCATGATGTGGAGTCCTCGCCGTTCGAGGTGGTCGAGCGACGCCGCATGTACCGGCTGCGCCATTACTTCCCCGACGACACCACGCCGGGGCGCCCGGTGGCGGTGCTGGTGCCGCCGCTGATGGTCAATGCCGACATCTGGGACGTAAACGCCGAAGGCGGTGCCGTCGGCATCCTGCACAACGCCGGAATCGATTGCTGGGTGGTCGATTTCGGTTCGCCGGCGATCGAGGAGGGTGGCTGGGAACGCGATCTCGCCGATCACGTCCTCGCCGTGGACAGCGCCATCGACACCGTCTGCGAGGCCACCGGATCCGGCGTGCACCTGATGGGGTACTCGCAGGGCGGCATGTTCGCCTATCAGACCACCGCCTTCCGCTACGGCAAGGGCGTGTCCAGCATCGTGACCTTCGGCAGCCCGGTCGACATCGTCGCGGGCATGCCGTTCGGCCTGCCCTACGGCCTGGCCTCCGATGTGGCCGATTTCCTGGCCGACCACGTGGTGACCCGGCTGCCGATCACCGATTCCATGGTGCGCATCGGCTTTCAGATGCTCGATCCGGTGAAGACGGCCAAATCGCGGATCGATTTCCTGCGCCAGCTGCACGACCGTGAGGCACTGCTGCCCAAGGAGCGTCAGCGCCGGTTCCTCAACAGCGACGGCTGGGTGGGCTACGCGGGGCCGGCGGCGGCTGATCTGCTCAAGCAGTTCGTCGCGCACAACCGGATGATGCTCGGCGGATTCGTCATCCGCGATCAGCCGATCTCCCTCGCCGAATTGAAATGCCCGATCCTGGCGTTCGTCGGCGAGGTCGACGATATCGGCCAGCCCGCCGCCGTGCGCGGCATCGTCCGGGCCGCGCCGAACGCCGAGGTGTACGAGGCGACGCTGCTGGCCGGGCACTTCGGACTGGTCGCGGGCAGCGTCGCCACCAACCACACCTGGCCGATGGTGCGGGACTGGATCGGCTGGGTGGAGGGCAGTTCCGCGCTGCCCGAGGAGATCACCCCGATGACCGAGCACGTGGACAGCAAACGTCCACGCACCGCCGCCACCCGCGTCGTGCACACCGCGGCCGCGCTGGCCGAGGCCGGGACCGGCATGGGCCGCGCGCTCGAAGAGATCGCGGGCAACACGATGCGCGGTTCGCTGGAGCTGGCGGGCGAAGCCGCGCGCGCCCTGCCCCGGCTGACCCGACTCGGCATGATCCAGCCGCACACCCGCATCTCGCTCGGCAAGCTCATGGCCGAACAGGCCAAGCGGGCGCCGCTGCGCGAATGCTTCCTGTTCGACGACCGGGTGCACACCAACGCCGCTGTCGACGTCCGCATCGACAATGTGGTGCGCGGCCTGATCTCGGTCGGCATCCGGCCCGCGACCCGCGTCGGCGTGGTGATGGAGACCCGCCCCAGCGCGCTGGTCGCCGTGGCCGCGCTGTCGCGGCTCGGCGCCGTCGTGGTGCTGCTGGCGCCGGGCAGTGAGCTGCGCGGGGCGCTCGAGCAGACCGGCACCAAGATCCTCCTCTCCGACCCGGAGAACCTGCGGCATGCGGCCGCGACCGGCCATCGGGTGCTGGTGCTCGGCGGCGGCGACACCCGCGGGCTCGACATCCCGCTCGGCGATGACGTCATCGACCTCGAGCAGGTCGACCCCGCGAAGGTGCGGATGCCCGCCTGGTACCGCCCGAACCCGGGGCTGGCACGTGAGCTGGCCTTCGTGCTGGTCACCGGCACCGGCGACCGGCTCGACATCAAATACATCACCAATCACCGCTGGGCGCTGTCGGCGTTCGGCACCGCCTCGGCGGCCGACCTCGACCGCCGCGACACCGTCTACTGCCTGGCGCCGCTGCATCATTCGTCGGGGCTGCTGGTCAGCCTGGGCGGTGCGATCGCCGGCGGCAGCCGGATCGCGCTGGCGCGGTCGCTGGATCCGGCGCGCTTCGCCGAGGAGGTGCACCGCTACGGCGTCACCGTGGTCACCTACACCTGGACGATGCTGCGCGACATCCTCGACGCCCAGGTCTTCCCGGCCGGCCATCAGCATCCGATCCGGCTGTTCATCGGCTCCGGTATGCCCGCCGGTCTGTGGCGGCGCACCACCGAACAGTTCGCGCCGGCCCGGGTGCTGGAGTTCTACGCCTCCATCGAAGGCGATGTGGTGCTGGCGCACGTGTCGGGCAACAAGCCCGGTTGCAAGGGCAGGCCGGTGCCGGGCACCGCGCGGGTGGAGTTGGTGGCCTACGACCCGGTGACCGAGCAGATCGAGGTCGACGAGTCCGGTTTCGCGCGGCGCTGCGCCGACAACGAGGTCGGTCTGTTGATCGGTTCCGCTTCCGAAGGTGTGGACCTGTCGAGCGGCGGCCTGCGCGGTGTGTTCGCCGCAGGCGATTCGTGGATGCCGACGGAGAATCTGTTCCGTCGCGACTCCGACGGCGACTACTGGCTGGTCGACCGCACCGACACCGTCATGCTCACCCCGCGGGGGCCGGTGTTCACCCAGCCGATCGTCGACGCGCTCAACGACATCACCGCCGTCGACATGGAGGTCGCCTACGGGCTGCCGGCCGGTGACCGGACGCTGGCGGTCGCGGCGGTGAGCGTGCGCGCCGGTTTCCGGTTGGAGCCCAAGGACGTCACCGAGGGCTTGCGGGCGCTGGATCCGCAGCGGCGGCCCGATCTGGTGTACGTGGTGGACGAGATTCCGCGCAGCTCCTCCTACCGGCCGTCCACCCGCGCGGTGCAGGCGGCGGGCCGCCCGCAGCCGGGGCCGGACACCTGGTGGTACAACGCAGACACCGAGTCGTATGAGGTGCTGACGGAGGCCGCGGCACGCGAATTGCTGGGCTGAGCCACGATGCCCGGGGCCGGTCGTGCGGCCCCGGGTTGGTCAGGCGGTGAAGGCTGTCACCGCGTCGACCACCCGCTCGATCTGGGCGGTCTCGAGCATCGGCCACAGCGGCAACCGCACGATGGTCGCGGAGAATTCGGCACTGCGCACACACGGCACCGGCGTGCGGCCGTATTTGAGACCGGCCGGGCTGGAATCCAGCGGCACGTAGTGGAATGGTGCGACGATGCCGCGTTCGGCCAGCTGCCCGATCATGGCGTCGCGGGCGTCTTCGGTGGGCAGCCGCAGGTAGAACAGATGCGCGGTGTGCTCGCGGTCGCCGGGCACGTGCATCAACCGGACGTCGTTGCGCCGCGCCCAGTCCGGCAGCGCGGCAGCGTAGGCGTTCCACACCCGATGCCGCCCGGCCTGGATGCGATCGAATTCGGCCAGTTGGGCGTCGAGCACGGCGGCATTGAGTTCGCTGGGCAGATAACTGGATCCGATGTCCTGCCAGGAGTATTTGTCGACCTGCCCGCGCAGGAACCGGGCCCGGTCGGTGCCCTTCTCCCGGACGATCTCCGCGCGGCCCATCAGGATGTCGTCCGAGAGCAGCAGCGCCCCGCCTTCACCGCAGTGCACGTTCTTGGTGTCGTGGAAGCTCTGTGTGCCGAGGGTGCCGATGGTGCCGAGCGCGCGACCACGCCAGGTCCCACCGAGACCGTGCGCGTTGTCTTCGATGATTTCCAGCCCGTGCTCGGCGGCGACAGCGAGCAGCGGCCCCATCTCCGCGGCGACCCCGCCGTAATGCATCACCAGCACCGCCTTGGTGCGGGCGGTGACGGCATCGGCGACCGCGGCCGGGTCGATATTGCCGGTCTCGGGGTCGATATCGACGAACACGCAGGTCGCTCCGCGCAGGGCGATGGAGGTCGCGGCGGAGGTGAAGGCGAAGCTGGGGACGATCACCTCGTCGTCGGGGCCCAGTTCCAGCAGCAGCGCGCCCAATTCGAGGGCGTGCGTGCAGGAGGTGGTCAGCAGTGCGTGCGGGCTGCCGGTGATGGCTTTGATCTTGGCGGTCGCGGCCTTGGTGAACCGGCCGTCGCCGTGGCTGTGGTCGGAGTCCAGCACGGCGCGCACGTTCTCCAGTTCGGCGGCCGCACGGTAGGGCCTGCTGAAGATGATCCGGTCGTTCACGATGCTGCCCCCTCGCCGACGTCGGCGGTGACCTTCTCGCGGCGCGGCGGCGGCGAGGCGACGGTCAGGTACAGCGGTTTGCCGACCAGGATATGCAGTGCGACACCGAGATATTCGGCGATCAACCCGAGCGAGAACAGCACCGCACCCGAGCACAGCAGCAGCACGACGATGATCGAGGCCCAGCCTTCTGGATCGTTGTTGTCGCTGGTCAAGGCCGTGTAGATGATGACGGCCGCGAGGATTCCGCCGGCCAGCGCGAGCGTGATGCCGAGCAGGCTGACCAATCGCAGCCCGCGGGTGCCGGTGCACAGCACCATCTTCCAGAACAGCGAGAACAGCCGCCGGTAGTTGTAGCCGGATTCTTCGCGGCCCTCTGCGCGCAACGTCACCGGGACCGTCACCGTGGTGCCGACTACCCAGGTCAGGGCGACGTCGAGGTACACGCCGTTGGCGGCGACGTCGGCGAGCTGTCTGCCGATATCGCCGCGGATCAGCCGGAAGCTTTCGAACCGGGTGGAATCAGGGAAAGCGAACACCGTCGCCAGTACGATCTTCGCGCCGCGGGAGGTGAGGTTGCGCAGGAAGCCGTGCGGGCGGGTGTTGGTGGGTTTGGAATAGACGAGGTCGGCGCGCCCGGCCAGGGCGGCATCGAGAAACGCCGCGATACAGGCCGGATCGTGCTGGCCGTCCTCGTCCATGGTGACGATCCATTCGCCACGCGCGGCCGACATTCCGGCGATGGTGGCCGCGTCCTGGCCGAAGTTGCGGCTCAGCCACACCACCCGCACCTGCGGGTAGTCGCGGCGCAGTTGTTCGAGGACGACGTCGGAGCGGTCGGGGCCGTGGTCGTGCACCAGCACGATGTCGTCGACGACGAAGCTGATGCCCTCCGGGGTGAGCGTCGGTCGTGACAGCAGATCGAGTTCGCGCACCAGCGCGGCGATCGTGTGCTCGCCCCGGTATACCGGAACCACGACCGAGACCGAACGCACGGCGGCGCGGCCATTGGCCGAATCCGCGTCCCGAGCCGGCACGGCGGTATCAGGACCTGACGCCGGCGGCTGGGAAGGAACCGGCTGGGGAGGAATCGGCATTGGCGAGATCGACTTTCGATGACGGTGCACGTGCCGGTACTCGTCACGGATGGGTGAGCCCGAGCCGCCGTGAACAATAACACGGGGTCGGGGCCGCGCCGCCGACCCGATTCGCCGGTGCGTCATCGGATTCGCGACCGGCCGAGGCCGGGCATGTATGGTCTGGAACTCGTGGTGGAAAGTCGAGCCGGTACCCGGTCGGACGTGTTCAGGTGGGGCATCATCACCGCGGCCGGCGTGGTCGTGGCCTATCTCGCGGTGCTCGCCGCCAACGCCAGGCATTTCTACACCGACGACACCGAATCCCAGTACGCCCCGCTGTGGGTGATGACCGGCCGCTACCTGCGGGAAGGCCGTTTCCCGGCGATGGTGCCCGAACACTGGCTGGCCGGTAACTACACCATCGAGGAAGCGGGGCTGCTCAATCCTCCGCAGCTGCTGATCGATCTGATCGCGCCCTCGGTGCCCGATATCGGGCTGTACGCCACCGTCGTCAAACTGATCTTCGCGGTGATCCTCGGGCTCGGCGTGTACCGCGTCGCCCTGGTCTACGGCGCCCGTCCGGCGTGGTCGGCGGTGGCGGGTGTGTCGTTCCCGTTCACCGGTTTCCTGCTGTTCTTCGACGCTGCCAGCTGGATGACCGCCTTCACCGGAACCGCCTGGCTGGTGCACGCGTGGGCGTCGGGCGTCCGGTACGCGCGCGGCCGCAGCGGCCCGATCCCGGTTTTCGTGTTCCTGTACCTGGCGATTTCGGTGCAGTACATCTTCCCGGCGGTCGAAGCAGGGGTGATGATCGCCGCGGTCGTTATCGGTGAGGTGATCTACCAGCGGCGCTGGGCGCCGTCGCTGCGGCTGGCGCTGGTGGCCGGATGCGCGGCACTGGCGGGTCTGGCGACCTATCTGCCCAGTCTGCTGACCGCCGACGTCACCTGGCGCGGCGCCGACGAGATCAAGAACGATCCGTTCCTCACGGTGCCGTGGTCGGAGTCGCTGAATGCCAGCCTGCCCAGCACCCTGCCCGCGTTCACGTCGTGGTGGGGCTTCGTCCAGCCGCTGCCGATGGTCTACATCGCGTGGTTCCTGATTCCGGCGCTGGCGTTCGTCGACTGGCGTCGCGCGGCCGGTGCGGCCAGGGAACTGAGTGCCCTCGGCATCTTCACCGTGGTCGCCCTGCTGTGGACGGCCGGTCCGGGCACGATGGGGCCGTTGCGCTGGCCTGCGCGGGTGCTGCCGATGGTGGCTCTGGGCCTGTTGCTGCTGGTGTGTGTGCTGCTGGGCCGGTACGGGACCGTCGCGGGTTGGCGGCGACGCGGTATCGGCGCCGGGCTGCTGATCGGGCTGCTGTTGCTGCGGTCGCTGGCGGCGGCGCCGTCGGAAGCGGTGTGGCACATCGTCTCGGCGCTGGGGGTTGCCGCGCTCGGCGCCGCCGTGGTGTGGCTGGGCCGCACCCGCGGCGTCGCCCTGGCCTGCGCGCTCAGCATCGCGGCGGTCGGGCCGATCGCCTATCTGCAGGTGCGGGCCGCGCAACCGACGCCGATGAGCTGGAACCTGCCGTCCGACCGCAACGAGGCGAAGGCGGCCTTCCCGGATTTCGCCGGCACCACGCTGCAACTGGGCGAACGCGGCCTGATCCAGCCCGGGCAGAACACCGTCGACGGCGCCTACGGCTCGCTGGTCTTCGGCAACTACGCCAAGGACCTGGAACTGACCTACGTCGGCGGCTACACCCCCAACGGGCACTTCTACTTCGGTGAACTGCTGTGCATGCGCTGGGACACCAGCGTCTGCCCGGACGCCTTCCGCCGCGCCTTCGCCACCGAACCGACGACCGGGCGCACCATCGTCGACCTGATGAAGGTCGACCGGGTCGTGGTGCAGCGGGCCCTGTTCCCCGACGCGCGCTCGCAGCCCGCGCCCACCGGCTGGAAGTGGGTCGATTACCCCGGCCACGAGGACTACATCTGGGTGCTCGAACGCGAGAACGGGCCGGTCTCCACCGTCAACGGCCGCATCGCCCACACCGACGGCGTCACCGCCACCTCCCTCGGCGAATCGGATCTGACCAGCCGGGTCCGGGTCGACTCCGCCGACGGCGGCAAGGTCGTCTTCGCCCGGCTCGGCTGGCCCGGCTACCGCGCCAGTATCGACGGCCGTGAGGTGCCGATCAGCGTGGTCGCGAAAACCTTCGTCGCGGTCGAGATCCCGCCGGGCACCCAGGGCGCCGAACTGGTGCTGAGCTGGCGTCCGCCGGGCTGGAAGATCGGCGGCGCGGCCATCGTCGCCGGGCTGCTGGGGCTCGCGGTGATGGAGTGGGCGTACCTGCGCAGCCGTCGCCGCGACACCGGCGAGGCGACCGGGGATTCGCCGGCGGAAACGGAAGCGCCCGAACCCGGCAAGCCCGATCTGGTGGAAGCCCGGCCATGAGTGGGGCTCCCGGCGCACCGGATCGTCGCCCGCCCGGCCTGGCCGACGGCCCGCATGAGCACGTCTCGCCGGATGTCGCAGCCCCGGTCGCCGAGAGTGTGGCCTTCGAGCGGCAACCGCCGATCTCGGTCGAGGGTTCTGGCCGAGCCTTCGATGCCGAATCGCCGGCACCCGTCGACCCTTCCGCACCATCCGACAGCCGGTCCGCGGGGCAGGTGTCCGCGGATTCGCCGCCCGCGGATCCCGGCCCGCTGCTGCGCCTGGTCCGCCGCCAGGAGCTGGCCTTTGCCGTGGTCGGCGGCTTCAACACCCTGCTCGGCATCGTGCTCACCGTGGCCTGGCTGACGATCCTCGGCGACGGTGTGCCGCCGTCCGTCGCGGTCGTCGCCGCCTACTGCGTGAGCGTCGTCGTCGCCTTCGTGCTGCATCGCACGCTGGTGTTCCGGGTGCGCGGACACCTGCTGCGCGATTTCCTGGCGTTCGTCGCGGTCAATTCCGGTGGTCTGCTGATGAATGTCGTGCTTCTGGAACTCGCCGTGACGGTGCTCGGTTTCCCGGAGAAACCCGCCGCCGTGGTGGTGATGGGATTCGTTGCGGTGGTGAGCTTCTTCGGCCACCGTCATATCTCGTTCCGGCGGCGGGTAGGTTAGCCCTCATGCCGGAGGAAACCACCGTCGACGCCACCCTGCTGAGCCTGCTCGCCTGCCCGCAGGACAAGGGCCCGCTGCATCTGGTGCGCACGGGCGAGGGCGCGAGCGTGCTCTACAACCCGCGCCTGCGCCGCGCCTACCCGATCGACAACGGCATCCCGGTGCTGCTCATCGACGAGGCCCGCGATGTCGACGACGCCGAACACGAGCGGTTCAGCGCTCAGTTCACCGAATCCTGAATCGCACCGAGATCGCCGGTGAGGTAGTGCTGCACCGTCGGCCCGACCAGCGCCACCACCTGCGGTAGCGGCATCGAGGCCAGCGGTTCCAGCAGCGCGATCTTGCGCGCCACCAGCAGCCCGACCATCTGCGAAGCGGCCAGATCGACCCGCAGCCTGCCGTCGTCGTCGGGGGTGGCGATGCGCGAACGGATGCGTTCGAGCACCACCTCGAGCAGGAAGGTCCGAGTCAGCGACGGCCCGGAGCCGCCGAGGAAGCTGCGCACCATCGCGACCACCCCGGCGCCGGCGGGGGAGTCCCACACCGACACCACCGCCCGCACGATCGTCTCGCCGAGCTGGTTCAGCGGCGCCGCATCCACCGTCCGCAGGGTGATCTCCGGATCCACCGGCATCTCCACGACTTTCGCGAACAGCTGCTGCTTGGTCCCGAAATAGTGGTGCACCAGCGCCGGATCCACGCCGGCGTCGGCCGCGATCGCCCGGATCGAGGTCTTGCCGAACCCGGCGTCGGCGAACCGTGCCCGCGCCGCCTCCAAGATCGCCTCTTTGGCGCCGGACTGCCCGGGGCGTCGCCCGGTCCGGGTGGATCGCGGATTCGCCGGCGCTTCGCGGTCCGGGTGCGTGTCGTCGGCGGCCGCGGCCCGGTTCATGGGGTGCGCCGCCGCAGGGTCGCGGCCCCGAGCACCAACGCCACTACCGCGAAACCGGCCACCACCGCCAGATCCCGCCACATCGCCGCGGTCGGTTCGGCATGCACCGACACCTGCTGCAATGCGTCGACGGCGTAACTCAACGGCATCACATTGCTGATCGCCTCGAGCCAGCCGGGCAGCTGATTGCGCGGCACCAGCAGCCCGCACAGGAAAATCTGCGGTGCGACCACCACCGGCATGAACTGCACCGCCTGGAATTCGGTTCGGGCGAACGCGCTGGCCAGCAGCCCGAGGGCGACGCCGAGCACCGCGTCGACCACCGCGATCAGCACCACCCAGCCCGGATTGCCCGCCGCGTTCAGCCCGAGCAGCCCGAACGACACCAGGCACGCCGTCACCGCCTGCGCCGCGGCCGCGGACGAGAACGCGGTGCCGTAACCGCCGAGCAGATCCAGTTTCGACAGCGGGGTGGTGAGCAGCCGCTCCAAGGTGCCGGAGGTGCGTTCGCGCTGCATGGCGATCGCGGTGATCAGGAACATCACGATGAACGGCAGGATGCCGAGCATGCTGATGCCCACCCGGTCGAACAACGTCGTGGCCTGGTTCGGCGCCTTCGGGGTGTCTTTGTAGATGAAGTACAGCAACGTCATCAACAGCGCGGGGACGACGAGAATCATCGCCACCGTGCGATGGTCGTTGCGCAGCTGACGCAGGATGCGGCCGGTGGTCGCCAGGTACGGGCGCAGCGTCATCCGGCGGGCGGGGACGCGGTCGACGACGGTGCTCATGCTGTCTGTCCCATCGTGATGAGGCTGAGGAAGGCCTGTTCGAGGTTCTGTTCGCCGGTGCGCGAGCGCAGTTCGTCGGGGCTGAGCTGGGCCAGCAGGTTGCCCTCACGCATGAGCAGCAGCCGGTCGCAATGCTCGGCTTCGTCCATCACATGACTCGACACCAGCAGCGTGGTGCCGGTGGCGGCGAGCTCACGGAACTGTTTCCACAGATCGACCCGCAGCACCGGATCCAGCCCGACGGTCGGCTCATCGAGGACGAGTAGTTCCGGCGCCGCCACCAGCGCGCAGGCCAGCGACGCCCGGGTGCGCTGACCGCCGGACAGTTCGTCGCCGCGCTGATGCTGATAGTCCAGCAGCCCGACCGCGCCGAGGGCTTCGTCGATATCGCCGCGGTCGGCGCCGTAGAGCGCGGCGAAGTACGCGACGTTGTCACGCACGCTGATATCGGAATAGATGCTGGGGGACTGGGTGACGTAACCGATGCGCCGGCGCAGCGCCGCCGATCCGGCAGGCAGACCCATGGCCTGGACGGTGCCGGCCGCGACGATCTGGGTGCCGACGATGCAGCGCATCAGCGTGGTCTTCCCGCAGCCCGACGGCCCGAGCAGTCCGGTGATCGATCCGCGCGGGATGGTCAGTGACACGCCGTGCAGCACTTCGCGTCCGCCGCGGCGGACGGTGAGGCCGTCCACTTCGACGGCCGGCGATGACGGGGTCTGCGACATGGTCGCCTCAATTCATCGAGTGTTGAATTCACTGTGCGATGAATTGTGCGCCGACTCGGGCAGATGCGCAATGCCGGCCAGGAAAATGCCGGTCAATGCCCATGTGCGGGCGGCTCACCCGCCACCCCACCCGGCTCCACGACGACGAACTGGCCCATCATTCCGGTGTCCTCATGCCAGAGCAGATGGCAGTGATACATATACGGCGTATCCGGATCGGCCGGTCCGTCGAACCGCAAGGCCAGCCGCACCGCGGCGCCCGGCGGTAGGAACACAGTGTCCTTCGGCCCCGACAGCTCCACCGGCGGCGGCGCTCCGTCGACGCCGAGCACCCGGAACTGCACATCGTGGACATGGAAGTTGTGCGGCATCCCGTCGATATTGCGGACGGTCCAGATCTCCGTGCGCCCGCGTGTCACCGCGAAATCGATCCGATCCATCGCCATGGCCTGCCCGTTGATCGAGCCGAAACTCAGGTCGAACGACCGCTCGGTGGCGCCCGCGATATCGAGATCATCGTGCCGGACGAGCGTCGCGGGTAGCGGCGGCGACGGTCGCAGGGTGGCAGCCGGCCGGAACTGCATGATGTCGAAAGTGTCATCGCCTCCGCTGAACCGCTGGGTCCAGAAACCCAGCCCGGCGTCGAGCGGATAGCTGCGCAACACCGTGGGCGTGCCCGGTGCGAATCGGACGACGATCTCGGCGCGCTCACCGGGTGAGAGGCGGATCCGGTTCAGCTCGGCGGGTCGTTCCAGCAGCCCACCGTCGGTGCCGATGAGCGCGAAACCGCGGTTGTCGGAGAAACCGAAGGTGTAGGTGCGGGCGGTGGACGCGTTGAGCAGCCGCAGCCGCACCAGTTCGTCGGTCACCGTCCGGTACGGCGCGAGCGAGCCGTTGACCATGGTCTGATCTCCGAGAAACCCGACATCGCGGAACATCGCGTGCGCGCCGTCGAGCCGATCGCCGCGAAACTTCGCGTCCTGCACGATGATCGGCAGATCGTCCACACCGTAGGTCTGCGGCAGCGGGAGCGCGGCCGCGGCCGGATCGTCGAGCAGGAACACCCCGGCCAGCCCGCGCCGCACGTGGGATTCGGTCTCGCCGTGCGGATGCGGGTGGTACCAGAGGGTCGCGGCGGGCTGATCGATCGTCCACTCCGGTGCCCAGTCCGCGTCCGGCTCGACCATTTGATGCGGCCCGCCATCCATTCGTGCCGGCAGATGCATACCGTGCCAATGCACCGTCGACGCCTCGGGCAGCGCGTTGTGTACCTGGACGCGCACCTTCTCCCCGCGCGCCGCCCGCAATGTGGGGCCGAGGTAGTCACCGTTGAAACCCCAGGTCTCGGTGAACTGCCCCGGCCGGAATTCCCTGCGCCCCGCGCGCATCTCCAGATCGAACACGCGGGTGCCCTCTGCATCGATCCGCGATTGGGCCAGCGGCGGGATCGGCAGCTCTTCACTGAATTCGACCGCGCCGACGGTCGTGACATCGGCGCGCTGGTACACCACCAGCACACCAGCGAGGACGGCGAGCGCGATCACCGTCACCGTGGACGCGGCGACCACGATCAACCGCCGCACGGTGCCGGCCCTGATTCTGCGAAACATACTCCGACGCTAGGGATTACCAGGGCATTCACACATCGGGGAACGGCCCTGACCTGGCCCCCGTTCGACCCTGAAGCGTTCACCCATGCGTAGTGACCCAGATCACATCATCGACTGTCACGTCTGCGGGGACTCGTTTGTCTCATGGTCGTCACCAGCCGATCCAAGCCCCGGCTGACCGGACCGAGGAGCCCCTGCCATGACCACCACCGAACACCGCATCGTCATCGTCGGCGCCGGCTACACCGGCATGCTGGCCGCCGTGCAGCTGGCCCGGCGCACCCGAGGCCGCGGGGTCCGCATCACCCTGGTCAACCCGTCGGATCGCTTCACCGAGCGACTGCGCTCGCATCAGATCGCCGCCGGTCAACAGCTCGCCGACTACCGGATCCCCGATCTGATCGACGGCGCGGGCATCGACTTCGTGCGGGGCCGAGTCACCGCCATCGACCCGGCGGCCCGCCGCGTGAGCGTCGACGCCACCACCGAGCTGCCCTACGACGAACTGATCTACGCGCTCGGCAGCCGAGCCGACACCCACCGCGTACCCGGCGTGGCCGAACACGCCTGGACCCTCGACGACCCCCGCCGCGCCCACGCCTTCTCCGAACGCCTCGCCACCGTCGCCGCACACGGCGGCACCGTCGCGGTCTGCGGCGGCGGCCTGACCGGCATCGAGGCCGCCACCGAGATCGCCGAAAGCCACGCGGGTGCCCGCGTGAGTTTGATCAGCACCGGCGAGCCCGGCGCGATGATGGGCGCCCGGGCCCGCGCTCACCTCGACCGCGCCCTGGACCGGCTCGGTATCACCCGTCGAATCGGGACGCCCGTGGCCAAGGTGCTGCCCGACGCGATCGAACTCGCCGACGGCGAACTATTGCCCGCCGACCTCACCTTGTGGACCGCGGGTGTCCGGGTCGCCGGCCTGGCAGCCGAGTCCGGAATCGCCACCGACGAGCGCGGACTGGTTTTGGTCGACCCGACGCTGCGATCGGTGTCGCACCCGGAGATCTATGCCATCGGTGACGCCGCCGCGATCGACCAGCCCTGGGGCCGCATCCACGGCACCTGCCAGAGCGGCCTGCCCACCGCCGCCTACGTCGCCGATGCCATCGCCCGCAGATTGCGCGGCAAGCCGGTGCGCCCGTTCCGGTTCGGCTACTTCCACCAGCCGGTCAGCCTCGGCCGCCGCGACGCCGTCATCCAGTTCACCCACGCCGACGACACCCCGCGCCGGTGGTACCTGAAGGGCAGGCCCGCGATCTGGTACAAAGCCGCCGTCAGCAGCAGCCCGGTCCCCGTCTTCCGGATGAGCAAGCGGATGCCGGTGTCGGTCACCCTGTCCAAGGGCGGCCGGGCTACCCGAGTCCGGGCATGAGGTTCGCGATCGGCGGGAAGGATGACACCATGGTCCGCGAGCACACCGAACCTGCGTCCGCCGCCGAGCCTGCCGACCCGTTCACCGAACATCGGCGACTGCTGTTCAGCACCGCCTATCAGATGCTCGGCAGCGTCACCGACGCCGAGGACGTGCTGCAGGACACCTGGCTGAAATGGCATGCGACCGAGCAGCACACCGTCACCCACCCGAAGGCCTACCTGGTCCGCACCGTCACCAATCTGGCCTTGAACCGGCTCACCTCCGCCCGCGCCACCCGTGAGACCTATATCGGCCCGTGGCTGCCCGAACCCCTGCTGACCACGCCTGCCGAGGAGACCGACATGGCCGACACCGTCTCCACGGCCATGCTGGTCGTCCTGGAAACCCTCGGCCCGGTCGAACGCGCCGTCTTCGTGCTGCGCGAAGTCTTCGGGTACAGCCACGCCGAAATCGGCGAATTCCTCGACCGACCGGAGCCGACCGTGCGCCAGATCGCCCATCGGGCCCGCTCCCACGTGCAGTCCCGGCGCCCGCGCTTCGACACCGACAAGGCCGCCCGCGAGGCGGTGACCAGCCAGTTCCTCGCCGCCTGCCGTGGCGGCGACCTGAACGCCCTGATGGCATTGCTCGCCCCCGACGTCACGCTGTGGAACGACGGCGGCGGCAAGATCACCGCGGCGCGCCGCCCGCTGCACGGCCCCGACCACGTCGCCCGCTGGCTGCTCGGTGTGCTCGCCAAACCGATACTCACCGGCATCGAACTCGGCGCGGCCACCGTCAACGGCGAGCTCGGCCTCGTCGGTGTGCTCGGCGAATACCCCGTCGGCGCCATCACCTTCGACCTGGTCGACGGCCGGATCCAGAACGTGCGGTTCCAGGTCAACCCGGACAAGCTCGCCGGGCTGGCCGGGCTGGTGGACCGCGACGATTCCGGCTCCGCCGAGTGATCGTCCGGGCGGGCGCCGGGCCGTCCGCCGCCGCGGTGTCGGTGTGCTGGGAGAATGCCTGACGTGAGTGCCGAGGAACTTGCCGTCGAACCGCTGGCGGCCGCGCGCCGGATACTCGGCGCGACGCTGTGGTCGGGTCCGGTGGGCGTACGCATCGTCGAGGTCGAGGCCTACGGGGGAGACCCGGCCGGCCCCTGGCACGACCCGGCGGCACACTCCGGACGCGGTCGCACCCCACGCAACGCCGTCATGTTCGGCCCGCCCGGCATGCTCTACGTCTACCTCAGCTACGGGATGCACACCTGCGTCAACGTGACCAGCGGACCCGACGGTGTGGCCAGCGCCGTGCTGATCCGCTCCGGTGAGGTCGTCGCCGGCGAGGACGTGGCTCGCGGCCGCCGCGCCGCCGCCCGCAACGGGCACGACCTGGCCCGTGGGCCCGGCAATCTCGGCAGCGCGCTCGGAATCACGTTGGACGACTACGGGACTCGGCTGTTCGACCCCGAATCGCCGATCCGGCTCGAACTGGGCCCGGTGCTGGATCCGTCCGCCATCGCCGTCGGGCCGCGGGTGGGCGTGAGCCTGGCCGCCGACCGGCCGTGGCGGCTGTGGCTACCGGATTCGCCTGCGGTATCGGCCTATCGACGCAGCCCGCGAGCTCCACGGGCGGAGCGCAGCGCCTGAGCGTTCGCGGTATCCGATGCCCTCGCGCAGCGATGGGATCCCGCCGCGAATTTGCCTCGTGAACTGTGGTTTTCGGCGGCCGCGGATGGTCGTGTCCGAGTCAGCGCGAAAAAATTCTCCGGCGATGCGATGAATTCCGCGAGACACCCCCGTCTTGTCTGGTGAACGCGCTACCAACCCGGCGCGCACGACCCGAAGGAATCGACATGACCGCCAACATCGCCACCACCGCCCCCGCCGTCACCTACCGCCCCGGCTCCGTCCGCAACCGCGTCCTGTGGACCTTGCAGATCGTGCTCGGCCTGTTCTTCATCATCGCCTCCGGCGGACCCAAGCTGGTGATGCCGCAGACCCTGGTCGACAACGCCCCGGAAAACCTGACGATCCCGTTCGGCCTGCTGATCTTCATCGGCATCGTCGAGGTTGCCGGCGGCATCGGGCTGATGGTGCCGAAGCTGAGCGCCCTGGCCGCCGCCGGCCTGTCCGTGCTCACCGTGCTGGCCGCCGCCACCCAGGCGTTCATCGCCGGCGTCCCCGGCATGGCGATCTTCCCGCTGGTGCTGGCCGCGATCTTCGCCTGGATCGCCTACGAGCGCCGCTCCACCATCACCGACCTGCGCAACGCGGTGTCCCGATGATTCGACCCTGAGCACTGCGCGGCGATCGGTAGCCACCGGTCGCCGCACAGTGCTGTGCGTGATCGATCACCTGTCGGGTTGGCGGTGGTCGGTCCCGGCGGCCATCTGGTCGCGATGCGCCGAGGCCTCGCACCAGATGGCCGTCGCCGTCTCCAACGGAGATCACGCCGTCATCGGCTCCGGCCGGGCCGCGCAATTCGCCCGGGACCTGCGCAGCACCGCATGACCGGCGTACGGAAAGATGAGACGGCGTGAGCGGCCACATCATCGACGAACTGACCTGGCGCGGCTTGATCGCGCAGTCCACCGACCTCGACGCCCTGCGCGCCGCGCTGGCCGAGGGCCCGCAGAGCCTGTACGCCGGGTTCGATCCCACCGCGGCCAGCCTGCACGCCGGTCACCTGGTGCCGCTGCTGGCGCTGAAGCGGTTCCAGCGGGCGGGGCATCGGCCGATCGTGCTCGCCGGTGGCGCCACCGGCCTCATCGGCGACCCGCGTGATGTCGGCGAGCGCACCATGAACTCCGCCGACACCGTCGCCGAATGGGCCGGCCGCATCCGCTCCCAGCTCGAACGCTTCGTCGACATCGACGATTCGCCAACCGGGGCGATGATCGTCGACAACATGGCCTGGACCGGGCAGCTCTCCGCGGTGGACTTCCTGCGCGATATCGGCAAGCACTTCTCGGTCAACGTCATGCTCGCCCGCGACACCGTCAAACGGCGCCTCGACGGCGAAGGCATCTCCTACACCGAGTTCAGCTACATGCTGCTGCAAGCCAACGACTACTTGCAGCTGCGCCGCAATCACGGCTGCCTGCTCCAGGTCGGCGGTTCCGACCAGTGGGGCAACATCATCGCCGGCGTCGAACTCAACCGCCGCGTCGACGGAGCCCACGTGCACGCGCTCACCGTCCCCCTGGTGACTTCGGCCGACGGCAAGAAGTTCGGCAAGTCCACCGGCGGCGGCAGCCTCTGGCTCGATCCGGAGATGACCAGCCCCTACGCCTGGTACCAGTACTTCGTGAACACCGCCGACGCCGACGTCATCCGGTACCTGCGCTGGTTCACCTTCCTCGACCGCGAGGAACTGGCCGAACTCGAGCAGGCCACCGCCGAACGCCCGCATGCCAGGGAAGCGCAGCGCCGGCTGGCCGCAGAGATGACCGATCTGGTGCACGGCCCCGAGCACACCCGCGCCGTCCAACTGGCCAGCCAGGCCCTGTTCGGCCGCGCCGACCTGCGCGAGCTCGACGAATCGACCCTCGCCGCGGCCCTGCGGGAAGCGGCCGTCGACGGCACCGTCGCCGAGATCGCCCCCGGTCAGCCGAACACCATCGTCGACTTGCTGGTGGCCTCCGGCCTGTGCGAGAGCCGCGGCGCGGCCCGTCGCGCGGTGAACGAGGGTGGTGCTTCGGTGAACAACGAGCGCGTCACCGACATCGAATGGACTCCCGAAGCAGGCGACTACCTGCACGAACGGTGGCTGGTACTGCGCCGTGGCAAGCGCAACTTCGCGGGCGTCCTGCGGGCCGGCGGAAATTGATCTTGGTGGCCTGAGTCACATCCGTGTGATTCAGGCCGTTTCCAAGCCTTTCCGCGAGCCCCTGACCTGCACGAACAGCCCGCTGACGTGGCGATTTGACGTGATGTTCTCCGCCGCGTAACTTATTCAACGTCAGAGCGACACGGACACCGACCCGGAGCCCCGAGGGCCTGGGAAACGAGGTAGGACGAGGAGCGCCTGACGAAGCAGGTTCAGCCGGTGTTTGACTCCGAGTCTTGGACTGGCTAAGATAGAAAAGTTGCCTCACAGAAGCCCCAGCTAGTACCTGGAGTCGAAGTGTGTGCGTGTGTTCTTTGAGAACTCAATAGTGTGTCGATGAATGTCAGTGCCAATATTTTATTGGTTCCGGCCCCTCATACCCCCGTGTGTTGTGGGTCGGACATTTAGTCAGCAAACATTTTTGCTGGCGTTTTGTTTTGCTGGGTTTTCGGACTCTAGTTTAGATCTGATTGCACCTTCGGGTGTGATTGTGAGTCTTCAACGGAGAGTTTGATCCTGGCTCAGGACGAACGCTGGCGGCGTGCTTAACACATGCAAGTCGAGCGGTAAGGCCCTTCGGGGTACACGAGCGGCGAACGGGTGAGTAACACGTGGGTGATCTGCCTCGCACTCTGGGATAAGCCTGGGAAACTGGGTCTAATACCGGATATGACCTTACATCGCATGGTGTTTGGTGGAAAGATTTATCGGTGCGAGATGGGCCCGCGGCCTATCAGCTTGTTGGTGGGGTAATGGCCTACCAAGGCGACGACGGGTAGCCGGCCTGAGAGGGCGACCGGCCACACTGGGACTGAGACACGGCCCAGACTCCTACGGGAGGCAGCAGTGGGGAATATTGCACAATGGGCGAAAGCCTGATGCAGCGACGCCGCGTGAGGGATGACGGCCTTCGGGTTGTAAACCTCTTTCGACAGGGACGAAGCGCAAGTGACGGTACCTGTAGAAGAAGCACCGGCCAACTACGTGCCAGCAGCCGCGGTAATACGTAGGGTGCGAGCGTTGTCCGGAATTACTGGGCGTAAAGAGCTTGTAGGCGGCTTGTCGCGTCGATCGTGAAAACTTGGGGCTCAACCCCAAGCTTGCGGTCGATACGGGCAGGCTTGAGTACTTCAGGGGAGACTGGAATTCCTGGTGTAGCGGTGAAATGCGCAGATATCAGGAGGAACACCGGTGGCGAAGGCGGGTCTCTGGGAAGTAACTGACGCTGAGAAGCGAAAGCGTGGGTAGCGAACAGGATTAGATACCCTGGTAGTCCACGCCGTAAACGGTGGGTACTAGGTGTGGGTTTCCTTCCACGGGATCCGTGCCGTAGCTAACGCATTAAGTACCCCGCCTGGGGAGTACGGCCGCAAGGCTAAAACTCAAAGGAATTGACGGGGGCCCGCACAAGCGGCGGAGCATGTGGATTAATTCGATGCAACGCGAAGAACCTTACCTGGGTTTGACATACACCGGAAACCTGCAGAGATGTAGGCCCCCTTGTGGTCGGTGTACAGGTGGTGCATGGCTGTCGTCAGCTCGTGTCGTGAGATGTTGGGTTAAGTCCCGCAACGAGCGCAACCCTTATCTTATGTTGCCAGCGCGTAATGGCGGGGACTCGTGAGAGACTGCCGGGGTCAACTCGGAGGAAGGTGGGGACGACGTCAAGTCATCATGCCCCTTATGTCCAGGGCTTCACACATGCTACAATGGCCGGTACAGAGGGCTGCGATACCGTGAGGTGGAGCGAATCCCTTAAAGCCGGTCTCAGTTCGGATCGGGGTCTGCAACTCGACCCCGTGAAGTTGGAGTCGCTAGTAATCGCAGATCAGCAACGCTGCGGTGAATACGTTCCCGGGCCTTGTACACACCGCCCGTCACGTCATGAAAGTCGGTAACACCCGAAGCCGGTGGCCTAACCCCTCGTGGGAGGGAGCCGTCGAAGGTGGGATCGGCGATTGGGACGAAGTCGTAACAAGGTAGCCGTACCGGAAGGTGCGGCTGGATCACCTCCTTTCTAAGGAGCATCTGCACTGCTCGCTTCGTAGAGTCGAAGGTCGAGAGTGCCAGAGCCGCTTATGTTCCCGAATGTGGAACTGCGGAGCTCATGGGTGGAACGCTGACATGTGCCGGCATCAACTTCACTGCTGAGTCAGTGGGGCGCCGGATGTAGTCGACACACTGTTGGGTCCTGAAAGAACAGACGTTCTTTCCAGGCAAAAATACGACGAAATCTTCTTCGCGGACATACCGCAGGGTTTCTCTGGCTGGTGCCGCAGTAGCGAGAAGGTTTTGTGTGTTGTTTGAGAACTGCACAGTGGACGCGAGCATCTTTGTTAGTAAGTGTGTAAGAGCGTACGGTGGATGCCTTGGCACCAGGAGCCGATGAAGGACGTAGGAGGCTGCGATAAGCCTCGGGGAGCTGTCAACCGAGCTGAGATCCGAGGATGTCCGAATGGGGAAACCCAGCACGAGTGATGTCGTGTTACCCGCGCCTGAATGTATAGGGCGTGTGGAGGGAACGTGGGGAAGTGAAACATCTCAGTACCCACAGGAAGAGAAAACAATAGTGATTCCGTGAGTAGTGGCGAGCGAAAGCGGAAGAGGCTAAACCGTGTAGATGTGATAGCCGGCAGGCGTTGTCTATGCGGGGTTGTGGGGCTCATTTTCTCGTTACTGCCGTGGCGAGCAACAGTCAGAAAAGTTCGTGTTAGCTGAATTGGTCTGGGACGGCCAACCATAGACGGTGAGAGTCCGGTAAGCGAAAACACGTGCTCTGTTGTAGTGAGTACCCGAGTAGCAGCGGGCCCGTGAAATCTGCTGTGAATCTGCCGGGACCACCCGGTAAGCCTGAATACTCCCTGGTGACCGATAGCGGACTAGTACCGTGAGGGAAAGGTGAAAAGTACCCCGGGAGGGGAGTGAAATAGTACCTGAAACCGTGCGCTTACAATCCGTCAGAGCCTGCGCCTAGTTTACTAGGGTGGGTGATGGCGTGCCTTTTGAAGAATGAGCCTGCGAGTTAGTGGCATGTGGCGAGGTTAACCCGTGGTGGGGTAGCCGTAGCGAAAGCGAGTCCGAATAGGGCGGTTTGAGTCGCGTGTTCTAGACCCGAAGCGGAGTGATCTACCCATGGCCAGGGTGAAGCGACGGTAAGACGTCGTGGAGGCCCGAACCCACTTAGGTTGAAAACTGAGGGGATGAGCTGTGGGTAGGGGTGAAAGGCCAATCAAACTCCGTGATAGCTGGTTCTCCCCGAAATGCATTTAGGTGCAGCGTCACGTGTTTCACGCCGGAGGTAGAGCTACTGGATGGCCTAGGGGGCCCACAAGCTTACCGAAGTCAGCCAAACTCCGAATGCCGGTGTGTGAGAGCGTGGCAGTGAGACTGCGGGGGATAAGCTTCGTAGTCGAGAGGGAAACAGCCCAGATCGCCGGCTAAGGCCCCTAAGCGTGTACTAAGTGGAAAAGGATGTGGAGTCGCGAAGACAACCAGGAGGTTGGCTTAGAAGCAGCCACCCTTGAAAGAGTGCGTAATAGCTCACTGGTCAAGTGATTCTGCGCCGACAATGTAGCGGGGCTCAAGTACACCGCCGAAGCCGCGGCACTCCAACATGACATCCACATCCGACTACGGTTGGGTGTGCAGTGGTTGGGGTGGGTAGGGGAGCGTCGTACAGCCAGGGAAGCAGCGGTGTGAACCAGTTGTGGAGGCTGTGCGAGTGAGAATGCAGGCATGAGTAGCGAAAGACGAGTGAGAAACTCGTCCGCCGAATGACCAAGGGTTCCTGGGCCAGGTTAATCCGCCCAGGGTGAGTCGGGACCTAAGGCGAGGCCGACAGGCGTAGTCGATGGACAACGGGTTGATATTCCCGTACCCGTGTATCCGCGCCCATGCTGAATCAGTGGTACTAACCATCCAAATCCGGACGGATTCTCTTCGGAGAACCTGAAGGGGCTGCATGGGACCTTCGCTGGTAGTAGGCAAGCGATGGGGTGACGCAGGAAGGTAGCTGGGCCAGTCAGTGGTTGTACTGGTGTAAGCCTGTAGGGAGTCTGATAGGCAAATCCGTCAGACATGTATCCTGAGAGGTGATGCGTAGCCGATTGAGGCGAATTCAGTGATCCTATGCTGCCGAGAAAAGCCTCTAGTGAGTTGGTACACGGCCCGTACCCCAAACCGACACAGGTGGTCAGGTAGAGAATACTGAGGCGATCGAGAGAACTGTGGTTAAGGAACTCGGCAAAATGCCCCCGTAACTTCGGGAGAAGGGGGACCACGCCTGGTGACCGGATTTACTCCGTGAGCTGGGGGTGGTCGCAGAGACCAGAGAGAAGCGACTGTTTACTAAAAACACAGGTCCGTGCGAAGTCGTAAGACGATGTATACGGACTGACGCCTGCCCGGTGCCGGAAGGTTAAGAGGACCGGTTAGCGACCTTCGGGTTGCGAAGCTGAGAATTTAAGCCCCGGTAAACGGCGGTGGTAACTATAACCATCCTAAGGTAGCGAAATTCCTTGTCGGGTAAGTTCCGACCTGCACGAATGGCGTAACGACTTCTCTGCTGTCTCAACCACAGACTCGGCGAAATTGCATTACGAGTAAAGATGCTCGTTACGCGCGGCAGGACGAAAAGACCCCGGGACCTTCACTATAGCTTGGTATTGGTGTTCGGTACGGTTTGTGTAGGATAGGTGGGAGACTGTGAAGCATGCACGCCAGTGTGTGTGGAGTCGTCGTTGAAATACCACTCTGATCGTATTGGACCTCTAACCTCGGACCATGATCTGGTTCAGGGACAGTGCCTGGTGGGTAGTTTAACTGGGGCGGTTGCCTCCCAAAATGTAACGGAGGCGCCCAAAGGTTCCCTCAGCCTGGTTGGCAATCAGGTGTCGAGTGCAAGTGCACAAGGGAGCTTGACTGTGAGACAGACATGTCGAGCAGGGACGAAAGTCGGGACTAGTGATCCGGCACCGGCATGTGGAAGCGGTGTCGCTCAACGGATAAAAGGTACCCCGGGGATAACAGGCTGATCTTCCCCAAGAGTCCATATCGACGGGATGGTTTGGCACCTCGATGTCGGCTCGTCGCATCCTGGGGCTGGAGTAGGTCCCAAGGGTTGGGCTGTTCGCCCATTAAAGCGGCACGCGAGCTGGGTTTAGAACGTCGTGAGACAGTTCGGTCTCTATCCGCCGCGCGCGTCAGAAACTTGAGGAAGGCTGTCCCTAGTACGAGAGGACCGGGACGGACGAACCTCTGGTGTGCCAGTTGTCCTGCCAAGGGCACTGCTGGTTGGCTACGTTCGGAAGGGATAACCGCTGAAAGCATCTAAGCGGGAAGCCTGTTCCAAGATGAGGTTTCTCACCCACTCGATGGGTTAAGGCCCCCTACAGACCATGGGGTTGATAGGCCAGAACTGGAAGCCCGGTAACGGGTGGAGGTGACTGGTACTAATAGGCCGAGGACTTACCAACAAAGAAGCTACGCGTCCACTGTGCAGTATCTGAAACAACACACGAACCGTGTGATCCAGGTGAAAGGGGCTGCGCCCCTTTCGAACCCCGAGGGATCGGGGTTGGGTTTCCCGGGGGCGAGGCCCCCGAACCCCCCGGGAAGAGAGAGGTTTTCTCTCCGGATCGGGTGCTCGAGGGCCAGGCCCTCGAAAACCTTGGGTCCGTCACGGTGTGACAGTTTCATAGAGTTACGGCGGCTATAGCGGTGGGGAAACGCCCGGTCCCATTCCGAACCCGGAAGCTAAGGCCACCTGCGCCGATGGTACTGCACTCGACAGGGTGTGGGAGAGTAGGACACCGCCGGAACATCCTTCACGATAGGGGACCCATACACTGGGTCCCCTATCGTCGTTTGTATACCAATAACGTCCGGCAAACGCCGGGCACACGTCGGATTTCGTGGCCGAGCCACCTATGCGCGAAACTCAGAAAGGGACCACCGTGCCGGAACAGAACGACGGTCGGAAACCCTTCCGCCGCAACGACCCCGAGCGCGGATTCGGAGGCCGCGGCGACAATCGGGGCGACCGCGGTACTTCGGGTGACCGCGGCGGTCGGGGCGGCCACCACGGCGGTGGACGCGACAGCTGGGAGCCGCGCGAAGGCGGCCCCGCTCGGCGCGGACCGCGCAACGACAGCGGCGACCGTAATGAGCAGCGGGGCGGGAATTGGGGTCGCGGCGAGGATCGCGGATATCGGGACCGGCGCGACTCCGATCGACGTAGCTCGTCCGAAGGGCGGCCGCAGTGGCGGGACCGCCGCGACGACGCACCGCGGCGCGATTCGGGCGACCGGCCCTGGAACGACCGCGGCGGAGACCGTCGCGGCGGCGAACGCGGTTCTTCTGCCGGCTCGGACCGTCGTGGTTACGGCCGGACCGGTGATCGCGATGACCGGCGCGGTGGCGAACGACGTGACTGGGGGTCGTCGGACCAGGACCGTCGCGGATTTGGCCGCACGGGTGACCGCGACGACCGGCGAGGGGCCGGCGACCGGCGCCGATACGACGACACCGGCTCATCGGACCGCGGTGGATTCCGCCGCGACCGCGACCGTCCCGAATCCGGCGGGCGCCCGAACTTCGGCGACAAGCCCGGTGGCTACCGGCGCTCCACCGACGATGCGCGCGGTGGACGCGACGACCGCCGCGGTGACGATCGCTACCAGGCTTCCGATCGGGGCGGTTTCCGGCGGTCCGCGGACAAGGGCGGATTCCGGCGCACCTCCGATGACGCCGGCGACCGGCGCAACGTTGAACAGAGCGGTTTCCGCCGACGCGACAGTGACACCGAACGACCGGGCCGCTCCGGCGATCGTCCCGGCGGGTTCCGGCGTTCCTCGGATGATCCTCGTGGCGGCCGCGATGACCGTCGGCATGGTGGAGATCAGGGCGGGTTCCGTCGTCGCGACAGCGAAAGCGGGCGGCCGAGCAGCTCCGGGAACCGTCCCGGCGGGTTCCGTCGCTCCGGCGAGGAATCACGCGGCGGGAGCGGCGGTGGGTTCCGTCGACGTGAGCACGAAGGCGGACGTCCGGGTCAGTCCGAGCGTGGATACGGCAGGCGCGACGACTCGGGCTACCAGGGCAATCGCGGCGGTGGTTTCCGTCGACAGGACGACCGATCGTCGCAGCGCTCCTTCCCCAGCAATGAAGCGAAGAACCGCGCCGACACCGGCCGTGACGCCGGCAAGCGTGGTCGACGTGACGATATTGCGCAGACCGGCCCCGAAGATTCGTTCGAGGACAGCCAGAACCTCGGCGTCGGCGAGACAGTTTCGGAGCAGGCGCCCAGCCGTGGCGCGCAGGCCGGATCGTCGGAAAGCACCCGACCAGGAGAAGGCGCACCGCAGGCCGAGTTGGCCGGCGACCCAGGACACGCGGGAGAGCGCGCCGAATCTACCGAGACTGCTCGTGCTGATGCGCGCGCCGATCGCACCGGTACACCGGATGACACGCACGCCCGGGCGGGCGAGTCCCCTGCCGAGTCGACGACGACCTCCGACACCTCCGCGCGTCGAGTCGAAGCGCCCTCTGGCGGACAAGAGCAGTCGGGGTCGGGCGAGTCGCGCATTGGGTCGCCAGGTACATCTGAAGAGTCTGCTGAGTCCGCGCGTGGAGTCGAGCCGGCCGCGTCCGCAGCATCCGGCCACGATCTACCGCTGTTCCAGGCGGCAGGATCGCCCCAGGCTCAGGGCCAGAGCTCCTCGGCTGACGACGTCGCGTCGCACCGCACCGACGAGACAGCGGCACGCGATGCGGAGCGGAACTCGGCCGCCGCGGGGGATGACCGAACCGCCGCCGACGCACCGTCCGGTCGGCGTGGCGATTCGGATCAGGCGGGCCGACCGGCAGACTTGACCGAAGGCGGTGGCTCGGGCCCGGACGTGTCTGTCGACCGCCGCGACGATGCCGCCGAACAGCGGTCCACGGTGGCCGCACAGACCGGAGAGCGGGGCGATGTGACCGAGAATGGCGACCGTGGCCGGCGCGGAGGAGATCGCGGCTGGAACGAGCGCGGGCCGCGGCGTGAGGAGGGCCGTCGAGGCGACGGGCCCGGTGGCGACCGGCGGCGTGGCGGAGAAGGTGGCCGTGGACCCGGCGGCCGGATGATGGATCGCCGTCCGCCTCGCCCGGAAGAGCCGGATCTGCCTGACGACGTTCAGGCCTCCGATCTCGACACCACCATCCGGCGCGACCTGCTGAGCCTGGACAAGGGCAATGCCGAGACCGTTGCCAGGCATCTGGTGATGGCGGCGCGGCTGCTCGACGACGATCCTGGTCTGGCGCTCGCGCACGCTCGCGCCGCCCGTCAGCGGGCGGGTCGTATCGCTGTGGTCCGCGAGACCGCGGGCGTCGTGGCCTATCACGCGGGCGAATGGGCCGAAGCCCTGTCCGAGCTGCGGACCGCGCGGCGCATGTCGGGCGGGTCCGGTCTGCTCGCGGTGATGGCCGACTGCGAACGCGGGCTCGGCCGGCCCGAACGGGCCATCGAACTGGGCCGCAGCGAGGAAGCCAGGGCGTTGCGTGGCGACGAGGCCACCGAGCTGCGCATCGTGGTGGCCGGGGCCCGGATGGACCTCGGCCAGTACGACCAGGCCGTGGTGACGTTGCAGACCAACGACCTCGACCCGTCCCGCACCGGCTCGGCCGCGGCCCGCCTGTTCTACGCCTACGCCGACGCCCTCGTGGCCGCAGGCCGCACCGACGAGGGCCTGACCTGGTTCCTCAATGCGGCCGCCGCCGACCTCGACGGCGAAACCGACGCCGAGGAACGGGCCGCGGAACTCACCGGCGACGCCTGATCGGAGCGCTGGGCCCGGAGGACCGAACTCCTCGGACAGCTGAGCGACTCCGACGGCGGAGCCGGCCGCCGATGTGCGCGCCGTCGCGCAAACCCTGGCGAGCGGGTGCACGTGCTCCGCGCCGGCTGCTATCGAGTTCCCGGCCACCACTTGTCGGTGGCCGGGCTTACAGTGCCAGGCGGTGGGATCAACTGCCCGCTGATACCGGTCGGCCGTCGGGCCGCGAGGGGTGGGAGGATTTCGATGGTGACGCTCGATCGGTGCGAGGGAGTGAAATGATGCGGGTGCGGGACCGATACGGGGCGCTGCTGCTGGACCTGGACGGGACGCTGTATCGCGGGCAGGCCGTGATCGACGGGGCGCCGGCGGCGCTGGCGGACGGATCGCAGCGGCTGGTCTACGTCACCAATAACGCCAGCCGCGGGCCCGCGGTGGTGGCCGAACATCTGGCCGAGCTCGGATTCCGGGCCGGCACCGGCGACGTGGTCACCAGCGCGCAGGCGGCGGCACGGCTGCTGGCGGAGCGGCTGGAACCGCAGGCGCAGGTGCTGGTCGTCGGCACCGACGATCTCGCCGCCGAAGTGAGCGCCGTCGGACTACGGCCGGTGCGCCGGTTCAATGGCTCGGCACCGGCGGCGGTCGTCCAGGGGCATTCACCCGAGACCGGCTGGCCCGACCTCGCCGAAGCCGCCTACGCGCTGCGTGCGGACGCGCTGTGGATCGCCGCCAATACCGATAAGACGCTGCCGAACGAGCGCGGGCTGGCCCCGGGCAACGGTTCGATGGTGGCGGCGCTGCGGGCGGCGTCGGATCGCGAGCCGATCGTCGCGGGCAAGCCGTACGCCCCGCTGCTCGAAGACGCGCTGGTGCGGGCGGGTACCCGGGACGCGCTGGTGGTGGGTGATCGGCTCGACACCGATATCGAGGGCGCGCAGTGCGTCGAGCTGGATTCGTTGCTGGTGCTCACCGGTGTCAGCACGCTGGCCGACCTCGCCGAATGGCCGGAACACCTCTGGCCCACCTATGTCGCGAACTCGCTGGACGCGCTGAACCAGCCGCCGGTGCCCGCCAGCGGCGGCGGGATCGGTGATCTCGCCGACACCCTGCGCGACAATCCTGGTCGCGCCGTGACGGTACGCGCGTCCCGATCCGAAATCCGATAGCGTTGTCGCCACGATGAGTACTCCCACGCCCCGCCCGCCTGTGCCCGGCCCCCGCCCCGGGGCGCCGCTGCCCGGTCAGCATCTGCCGGGTGCGCAGGGACGTCCGGAACCGGCCGACCCCGACCGCATCCGCACCGAGATCGATGCCCTGCTGGCCGAACTCGGTGCCGGTGCCGGCCCCGGTGACGGTGATCCCGACAGCGGCACCGACATCGCCCGGCGAGCGCACATCCTGGAACAGGCCCACGAGGTCCTGGTGCAGGCGCTGGCGACGGTGGACAAGATCTGAGGTGGCCAGGCGCGCACGAGTGGACGCCGAGCTGGTACGCCGCGGATTGGCCAGATCGCGAGAACACGCGGTCGAGCTGATCGGCGCGGGCCGCGTCCTCATCAATGGCACCGTCGCGGTGAAACCGGCGACGGCGGTGGAACCGGGAACGCCGCTGCTGGTCCGGGAGCAACCTGACGAGGTCTCCTGGGCATCGCGCGGTGCGCACAAACTGCTGGGAGCGCTCGAAGCGTTCGAACCCGAAGGTTTGACCGTCGCGGGGAAACGCTGCTTGGACGCCGGTGCGTCGACCGGTGGGTTCACCGATGTGCTGCTGTCGCGGCAGGCAAGCGAAGTCGTCGCCGCCGACGTCGGCTACGGCCAGCTGGTGTGGCGGTTGCAGAACGACGAACGCGTGCACGTCATGGACCGCACCAACGTGCGCACGCTGAGCGCCGAGGCGATCGGCGGCCCGGTGCAGCTGGTGGTGACCGACCTGTCGTTCATCTCGCTCGCGCTGGTGCTGCCCGCTCTGGCCGCCTGTGCGGCGCCCGGCGCGGATCTGCTGCCGATGGTGAAGCCGCAGTTCGAGGTGGGCAAGGAAAGAGTAGGCTCCGGCGGTGTGGTGCGCGATCCGGCGCTGCGGGCCGAAGCGGTCCGCACGGTGGCCGCGGCCGCGGCCGAATTGGGTTTGCGCACCCTGGCGGCGGTTGCCAGCCCACTGCCGGGGCCGTCGGGCAACGTCGAGTACTTCCTGTGGTTGCGCAACGACGGACCGTTCGACTACGACGAAGCGGCGGTCGCGGCTCTGGTCGAAGGTGCGGTTGAGGAGGGTCCACAGTGAACGCGCTGACGGGCGAGGCCGGCGGGCGGGAGATCCTGCTGGTATCGCATCCGGGCCGGGCCGAGATCATCGAGACCTCGCATCGGGTGGCGAAGATCCTCGCCGACGCGGGCATCGGGCTGCGCGTGCTGGCCGACGAGGCCTACAGCACCAAGTTCGAAGCCGATTCCGGCGCCAGCGGTGGTTATCCGGTGCGGGTCGTCGAACACAAACCCGACGCTGCGCTGGGCTGCGAGATGGTGCTCGCCCTCGGCGGTGACGGCACGTTCCTGCGCGGGGCCGAACTGGCGCGCACCGCGTCGGTGCCGGTGCTGGGAATCAACTTGGGTCGCATCGGATTCCTGACCGAAGCCGAGGCCGAACACCTGGACGAGGCGCTGGCGCAGGTGGTGCGCCGCGACTACCGCGTCGAACAGCGGATGACCATCGACGTGTCGATCCGCGTGGACGACGAGGTGGTCGAAAGCGGTTGGGCGCTCAACGAAGCCAGCATCGAGAACGCCGTGCGCATGGGTGTGCTGGAGGTGGTGCTCGAGGTCGACGGCCGCCCGGTGTCGGCGTTCGGCTGCGACGGCATCCTCATCGCCACGCCCACCGGATCCACGGCCTACGCGTTCTCCGCGGGCGGTCCGGTGGTGTGGCCGGAACTGGAAGCGCTGCTGGTCATCCCCAGTAACGCCCACGCCCTGTTCGCGCGTCCGCTGGTGACCAGCCCGGATTCCCGCATCGCGGTCGAATCCGTTGCCACGGGCCATGATGCGATAGTTTTCCTGGATGGCAGGCGCACCCTCGCCCTGCCGAGGGGTGGTCGAGTGGAAGCGGTCCGCGGCGCCGAACCGGTGCAGTGGGTGCGGTTGGATTCCGCGCCGTTCGCCGACCGGATGGTGCGCAAATTCCAATTGCCCGTGACAGGCTGGCGTGGCCGACGGCGAACGGAGAGCACACGTGCTGACAGAGATCAGGATTGACGGACTCGGCGTCATCTCCACGGCGACCGCGCAATTCCATGAGGGTCTGACGGTCCTGACCGGTGAGACCGGCGCCGGAAAAACGATGGTCGTCACCAGTTTGCATCTGCTGAGTGGTGCGCGTGCCGACGCGGGACGGGTGCGGTTGGGCGCCTCGCGTGCGGTGGTGGAGGGCCGGTTCACCATCGATGAGGTGAACGAGGCGGCGCGCGCCGAGGTGGCCGAGGTGCTGGAAGCGGCGGCCGCCGAACGTGACGACGACGGCAGCGTGATCGCGATCCGCACCGTCGGCAGCGACGGACGATCCCGGGCGCATCTGGGCGGGCGCGGGGTGCCTGCCTCGGTGCTGTCGGATTTCACGGCCCCGCTGCTGACCGTGCACGGGCAGAACGACCAGTTGCGGTTGCAGCGCCCGGATCAGCAGCTGAGCGCGCTGGACCAGTTCGCGGCCGACACCGTCGGGCCGCTGCTGCGCAAATACCAGCAGCATCGCCGGGCCTGGCTGGATGCGCGCACCGAACTGCTCGAACGCACCGCGCACAGCCGCGAACTCGCACTCGAAGCCGACCGGCTCAAGCATTCGCTGGCCGAGATCGACGCCATCGCACCGGAACCGGGCGAGGACGAACGCTTGGTCGCCGAGATTCGCAGGCTCAGCGATCTGGATTCACTGCGCGAGGCCGCCGCCACCGCGCACGATGCGCTGGCCGGCCCGGCCGACAGCCCCGAAACGAACGCCGGTGCGCTGGATGCGCTGGGCACGGCCCGATCCCGGCTCGAGTCGGCCGAGGACCCGGCCCTCGCGGCATTGGCGCCGCGACTGGGTGAGGCGATCGCGGTGGTAGTCGATCTGACGACGGAGCTGAGCGGTTATCTTTCGGATCTGCCGTCCGATCCCGGCGCGCTGGATTCGATGCTCACCCGTCAGGCCGAACTCAAAACGCTCACCCGCAAATACGCGCCCGATATCGACGGGGTGATCGCCTGGGCCGAGGAATCGCGCACCCGGCTGGAATCGCTGGACGTCTCCGAGGAGACCCTCGCGTCGCTGGCCAAAGAGGTCGAGGTGGCCGCCGACAAGGTGCGCGCGGCGGCGAGCAAGCTGACGGCGGCGCGGACCAAGGCAGCCGGCAAGCTCGCCGAGGCGGTGAGCGCCGAGCTGGGCGGGCTGGCCATGGGTAAGGCGCGGCTCGAGGTGGTGGTGCGGCCGGTGCCTGCGGCGCCACAGGATTCGGCACCGCTGACCATCGGGGATACCGAGCTGCACGCAGGCTCATCCGGCGTGGACGAGGTCGAGTTCCGGTTGTCGGCACATTCCGGGGCGCAGTCGCTGCCGTTGAGCAAGAGCGCCTCCGGTGGTGAGCTCTCCCGGGTGATGCTGGCGCTGGAAGTGGTGCTCGCCGGCAGCGAACACGGCGCGACGATGGTGTTCGACGAGGTCGACGCCGGCGTCGGCGGCCGGGCCGCGGTGGAGATCGGGCGCAGGCTGGCGCGTTTGGCGCGCACCCATCAGGTGATCGTGGTGACCCACCTGCCGCAGGTGGCGGCGTTCGCGGACACGCATCTGGTGGTCAACAAGTCCGATGACGGTGACGGTGCGGTGAATTCCGGTGTCCGCGCGCTCACCAACGACGAGCGGGTGATCGAACTGGCGCGCATGCTGGCCGGGCTCGACGACACCGAGACCGGGCGCGCGCATGCCGAGGAGCTGTTGCAGATCGCGCGCTCCGAGCGCGCCACCGCACGCTGAGTCCCCGAAACAAGAGATGGTCGCGCCCGGGCAACCGGACGCGACCATCGTCGTCTGCGGTCAGCTCAGCGCACGGCCTTCTTGGCGCCGTTGATGAACTGGGTGATCAGCACCTTCAGGCCGGCCTCGAGCACCTTGGCGGGCACGGGCAGCGACGGCTCCGACTCCATGGTGTAGGTGACGCGGGTGCCGCCGTCGGCGTCGGCGAAGGTGACGATCCCGACGTGCCGCTTGACCGGCGCGCCCTTGACGATCTTGTATTCCATCCGCTCGCCGGGAACCAGCGCGGTGATCTCCTCGGTGACGCCGACCGGCCCCACGCCGACGTGATGCTGGGCGCCGACGCCTTCGCGTTCGGTGGTGCCCGGCTTGACCAGCTTGAGCTGGACGGGCAGGTAGGGGCTGATGCTCTCGCGGTCGGCGAACAGCCGGTACACGGTCTCCCGCGGTGCGGCGATGACGGTATCGACGGTGGTGCTGGCCATGACGTCTCCTCTTCGGATATCTGTGACCCGGAGAATACGGGTAGTGCCGGGTGCTGCGAAAGGCGCACCCCGGATAATTGCGGGCAGGTGGTGTCAGTTTCCGGGCGGCAGCTGTGCGATCACCTCGGCCACCTCTTCCGCTGGCGGGCGCCCGATTTCGACGACGATGCCGTTCTCGTCGGGCTCGAGCGGTTCGAGGGTGTCGAGTTGGGATTGCAGCAGTGAGGCGGGCATGAAGTGGCCGGCGCGGTGGCCGATGCGGTCGCGGATCTGCTCGGGGCTGCCGGTCAGGTGCACGAAGATCACGCCGTCGCGGCGCAGCACGTCCCGGTAGCTGCGTTTGAGCGCCGAACAGGTGACGATGCCGGGGCGGCGGGCGGACTGACGGGTGTCGATCCAGGCGGCGATACGGTGCAGCCAGGGCGAGCGGTCGTCATCGGTGAGCGGGGTGCCCGAGGCCATCTTGGCCACATTGGTCTCGGGGTGCAGGTCGTCGCCCTCGAGCATGTCCCAGCCCAGCTTCTCCGCCAGCAGCCGCGCCACCGTCGATTTACCGGACCCCGACACACCCATGACGACCAGGACCGGCGTCACACGACCACGCTCAACGCCAGCACTCCGGCCAGACCGCATACCGATATCAGGCATTCCATCACCGTCCACGATTTGAGGTTTTGCGCAACCGACAGCCCGAGAAACTCTTTCACCAACCAAAACCCGGCGTCGTTGACATGGGACAGGAACAGCGAGCCGGATCCGATCGCCAGCACCATCAGCGAGACGTGGGTGTTGGACAGGTCGGCGGCCACCGGCGCCAGAATCCCGGACGCGGTGACGGTGGCGACGGTAGCCGATCCGGTCGCGACCCGGATGAGCACAGCCACCAGCCAGGCCAGAAACAGCACCGGCAGGCTGCTGTCCTGCACGGCGTCGGCGATCAGGTCGGCAATGCCGGTATCGACCAGGACCTGTTTGAAACCGCCGCCGGCGCCGACGATCAGCAGGATGCCCGCGATCGGTGGCAAGGAGCTGTTCATGGTCGCGGCGATGTCGTCGCGGCTCATCCGGGCGGTGTAGCCGAGCAGCACGATGCCGGCCAGCAGACCGATGCCGAGCGCGACGACGGGCGTGCCGAGGAAATCCAGGACGGTCTTCAGCGCCGACGTGGAGTCGGGAGCGATCACGTCGGCGAGAGTTTTGCCGAGCATGAGCAGCACCGGCAACAGGATCGTGCCGATGGCGACCAGGAAGGGCGGCTGGGGCTTCTTGTCGCCGGGTTCGTCGTCGTCGGAGTCGGTGAACAGCTCCGGTACCGGGACGTCGACCCAGCGGGCCGCCAGGGTGCCGAACAGCGGGCCCGCCACGACGACCGTCGGGATCGCAACCAGCACGCCGAAGGCCAGGGTGAGTCCGAGATTGGCATCGAGAGCGTCGACGGCGACGAGTGGGCCGGGGTGCGGCGGCACCAGTCCGTGCATCGCCGACAGGCCCGCCAGCGTCGGGATGGCGATGCGCATCAACGGCAGCCCGGAATGGCGGGCCACCAAGATGATCACCGGCATCAGCAGCACGACACCGATCTCGAAGAACATCGGCAGGCCGATGACGGCACCGACCAGGCCCATCGTCCACGGCATCAGTTTCGGGCCGGACAGATTCAGCAGGGTGTCGACCACGCGGGTAGCGCCGCCGGAGTCTGCCAGCAGTTTGCCGAACATCGCGCCGAAGCCGATCAGGATGCCGACACTGCCCATGGTGGAGCCGAAACCAGTGACGAAACTGTCCACGGTCTCGGCGGCGCCGGACCCGGCCCCGAGGCCGACGCCGATGGCGCCGACGGTGAGTGCGATGAACGGATGAATCTTCAGCCAGGTGATCGCGGCGACGATGACGACGATGCCCGCGACCGCGGCGATGACCAGGTGCCCGGTGCTCACTCGGGTAACCTACGTGGCCTGGGCGGTTTCCCGGCTCGGACTCGCCGGTAGTGAGAGTGCCTCGTTGGTATCACAGTGACGAATGTGGTAGAGCGTCCGGCGCGCCTCCACCAAAGGTTGAGGGTTTGCGGCCATCATCGGCGTCATGAAGATGCTGGCGTTGTTGTCGAAGAACACCGAGACGCTGCCCGGTCGCACCGGAATAGCCCGGGTGGACCGCAACACCCGGCGTTTGCTCAAACGGGTCGGCCCCGGCGATATCGTGGTGCTCGACGAGATGGATCTGGACCGGCTCACCGCCGATCGCCTCGTCGAGGCGGGCGTGGTCGCGGTCATCAATACCTCGCCGTCGATCTCCGGGCGCTACCCCAACCTCGGCCCGGAAGTCCTGGTGGCCAACGACATTCTGCTGCTGGACACGGTCAGCTCGGATGCGTTCACCAAGATCAAGGACGGTGCCAAGATCCGCATCGACGGCGGCGTCGTCTATGCGGATCGGCTCACCAAGAAGGAGCCCGAGGTTCTCGTCGAGGCCATCGAACTCACCGAGGCGGCCATCGCGGAGCGGATGATCGAGGCGCGCAACGGACTCGCCGATCATCTGGAAGCCTTCGCCGGCAACACGATCGAATTCGTGCGCACCGAATCGGCGCTGCTCATCGACGGTATCGGGGTGCCGGATCTGGAGCTGGAGATGCGCGGCAGGCATGTGGTCGTCGTCGGTGACGGCCCCGGTCATGCCGAGGATCTGAAGAAGCTCAAGCCGTTCATCAAGGAGTACGCCCCGATCATGGTGGGCGTCGGGCGCGGCGCCGACACCCTCACCAAAGGCGGCTACCAGCCGGACCTGATCGTCGGCGACCCGGACGAGATCACCACCGCCACATTGAAATCCGGAGCCGAGGTGATCCTGCCCGCCGACACCGACGGGCATGCCAAGGGCCTGGAACGCATCCAGGATCTCGGCATCGGCGCGACGACGTTCCCGTCCTCGGGTGCGCCGACGGATCTGGCGCTGCTGCTGGCCCACCATCACGGTGCGGCGCTGATCGTCACCGCCGGAGCCGCCGCCTCGCTCGACGAATTCTTCGACCGCGGGCGCCGCGACAGCAATCCGGCGACGTTCCTGACCCGGCTCAAGGTCGGCTCCACGCTGATGGACGCCACCGCGGTGGCCACGCTGTATCGCAACCGGGCCTCCGGTACCGCGATCGCGCTGGTGGTGCTGGCCGCGCTGATCGCGGTGATCGTGGTGGTGCTGGCCTCCAATTCCGGTGCCGAGGTGCTGGATTGGACGGTGCAGACCTGGGATCGGCTCGTGCTGTGGGCGCGGGATCTATGGCGTGGGGGAGGCGCGTGATCTCGCTGCGCCAGCATGCGATCTCGATCGCGGCGATCTTTCTCGCGCTCGCCCTCGGTGTGGTGCTCGGCTCGCAGACCCTGGCCTCGGATCTGCTGTCGGGGCTGCGCAGCGACAAGGATGATCTGCGTGCCCAGGTCGACTCGCTCAGCGCGCAGAACCAGCGCTTGACCGGGCAGTTGAACGGCGCCGATGCCTTCATCGCCGGTTCCGCGCCGCGCATACTCGGCGGAACTCTCGCCGACCGCAGCGTGGTCGTGTTCACCACCCCCGACGCCGATCCCGGTGACGTGGACGGCGTCGTGGCGGCCTTGCAGACCGCCGGTGCCGCCGTCGCCGGACGGATCGCGTTCACCGACGCCTTCGTCGACGCCACCGAGGGCGACCGGATGCGCTCCACCCTCACCAACATCATTCCCGCGGGCGCCGAACTGCGCACCGGCGCCGTCGACCAGGGCAGCCTGGCCGGCGATCTGCTCGGCCTGGTGCTGCTGCTCGACCCGGCCACCGGACAGCCGCGCAGCACCCCGCAGGAGCTCGGCCTGGCGCTGGAAACGCTGCGCGGCGGCGGATTCCTCGCCTACGGCGACACCCCCGTGCAGCCGGCGCAGCTGGCCGTCGTCGTCACCGGTGACGGTGCGAAGGCCGACGAGAACAGTCGCGGCGCCAATATCGCCCGCTTCGCCGGCACCCTGCGCGCCCGCGCCGCCGGCGTCGTCCTCGCCGGCCGCCCCGGCGCCGCCGAAGGCGCGGGCCCCCTCGCCGTCGTCCGCGACGACGCCCCCCTCGCCGCCGCCGTCACCACCGTCGACAACCTCGACCGCGACCTCGGCCGCATCACCACCGCCCTCGCCCTATCTGAACAACTGGCCGGCCGCACCGGCCGCTACGGCACCGGCCCCACCGCCACCTCCCTCACCCTCGCCGCCCTCCCGGGCTGAGGGGGCTCGCCCTGCACCAGCTCGATCATCGGCGGTGCTTCTCAGTGAGGCGGGCAGATGTCTCGAGAGGTGTCCCTGCCGCGCGACCGTCGGAGCCCGCACGGCCAGGCTCCGCGGGCATCTCGGCAGCATTCGGGTCATGCTGCGGGGCTCGGGTGCGTGAGCTGGGTCGCAGGCGGTGAGGGAATGGATGACCGGGGTGTGGCGATCGGGTGGCAAACCGGGCGTGGCGTGCGGGGGAGCGGGGGTTTCGTGTTACCGTGAAGACCCGTGGGTCAAACACGGATTCAGGCGCGAACTGCCACGAAACACATCTTCGTCAGCGGTGGTGTCGCCTCCTCACTCGGTAAGGGTCTTACCGCCTCCAGCCTCGGTCAATTGCTGACCGCGCGGGGACTGCGGGTCACGATGCAGAAGCTCGATCCGTACTTGAACGTCGATCCGGGCACCATGAATCCGTTCCAGCACGGAGAGGTGTTCGTGACCGAGGACGGTGCTGAGACCGACCTCGACGTCGGACACTACGAGCGGTTCCTGGACCGGGATCTGTCCCGGGACGCCAACGTCACGACCGGGCAGATCTACTCCTCGGTCATCGCCAAGGAGCGCCGCGGTGAGTACCTCGGCGACACCGTGCAGGTCATCCCGCACATCACCGACGAGATCAAGGCGCGCATCCTGGCCATGCGCGGCCCGGACCTGCAAGGGCAGGAACCGGATGTGGTGATCACCGAGATCGGCGGCACCGTCGGCGACATCGAATCGCAGCCGTTCCTCGAGGCCGCGCGCCAGATCCGGCACGACGTCGGCCGCGACAACGTCTTCTTCCTGCACGTCTCGCTGGTGCCGTACTTGGCGCCATCGGGTGAGCTCAAGACCAAGCCCACCCAGCATTCGGTGGCCGCGCTGCGCAATATCGGTATCCAGCCCGACGCGCTGATCCTGCGCTGCGACCGTGAGGTGCCGCAGTCGCTCAAGAGCAAGATCGCGCTGATGTGCGACGTCGAGGTCGACGCCTGCATCTCCACCCCGGACGCGCCCTCGATCTACGACATCCCGAAGGTGCTGCACCGCGAGGGCCTCGACGCCTATGTGGTGCGCAAGCTGGGCCTGCCGTTCCGCGACGTGGACTGGACGGTGTGGGGCGATCTGCTCGACCGCGTGCATTCTCCGCGCGAGACCGTCGAGGTGGCGCTGGTCGGCAAGTACGTCGACCTGCCCGACGCCTACCTGTCGGTCACCGAGGCGCTGCGCGCGGGCGGCTTCGCCTCGCGGGCCAAGGTGCAGATCCGCTGGGTGCAGTCCGACGACTGCGAGACCCCGGCCGGCGCCCAAGCCGCATTGCGTGACGTCGACGCGGTGCTGATCCCCGGTGGGTTCGGAATCCGCGGTATCGAGGGCAAGGTCGGCGCCATCCGCTACGCCCGCACCCGCGGCCTGCCGCTGCTGGGCCTGTGCCTGGGCCTGCAGTGCATGGTGATCGAGGCCGCGCGGTCGGTGGGTCTCACCGACGCCAATTCGGCCGAATTCGAGCCCGACACCACTCATCCGGTCATCTCCACCATGGCCGATCAGGAGCAGGCGGTGGCCGGTGAAGCCGATCTCGGCGGCACCATGCGCCTGGGTGCCTACCCCGCGGTGCTGGCCAAGGGTTCGGTGGTGGCGCAGGCCTACGGCGCCACGGAGGTCTCCGAGCGGCACCGTCATCGCTACGAGGTGAACAACGCCTACCGCGACAAGATCGCCAAGAGCGGACTGAAGTTCAGCGGCACGTCGCCCGACGGGCACTTGGTCGAGTTCGTCGAACTGCCCGCCGACAAGCACCCGTTCTTCGTCGCCACCCAGGCCCACCCCGAACTCAAGTCGCGCCCGACCCGTCCGCATCCGCTGTTCGCGGCGCTGATCGCGGCGGCGTTGAAATACAAGGCGGCCGAACGGCTTCCGGTCGACATTCCGGGTGAGGAATTGGCCAATGCGGGTGATCAGGCCTCGTAGATGAGCGACAATTCCACCGTGCCGGGTAGCCACGACTTCGAGACCGTGTCCAGCCGGACGGTGTATTCCGGCGCCATCCTGGCGCTGCGGCTGGACCAGGTGGCGATGCCCGATGGCCGGGTCGTGGAACGGGAAGTGGTCGAACATCACGGCGCCGTCGCCGTCTCCGCCCTGGACGACGACGACAACATCGTGCTGATCCGCCAGTACCGGCATCCGCTGGGCACCCGGCTGCTGGAACTGCCGGCCGGGCTGCTCGACATCGACGGCGAGGACCCGCTCGAGGCGGCGAAACGTGAGCTGGCCGAGGAGACCGGGCTGGCGGCCCGGGAGTGGTCCGTGCTGGTGGACGTGGCGCTGTCGCCGGGGTTCACCGACGAGGCGCTGCGGGTGTATCTGGCGCGCGGGCTCTTCGAGACCGAACGGCCCGAACCCGAACACGAGGAAGCCGATCTGGAAGTGGTGCGGATGCCGCTGGCCCAGGCGGTGCGTGCCGCCCTGGCCGGCGAGATCGTCAACGCCACCGCCGTGGCCGGTGTGCTCGCGGTGTCGGCGGCGCGGGCCGAAGGGATGGCCCCGCGCGCGGAGGATGTGCCGTGGCCCGGGCAGCCGACTGCGCTGCTGCGCAGGCAAGCCGGCCGGGCGCGGGACTGACGGGCCACGACGGTGCGTGAGGTGGACGCCTACCTCGACCATCTGGCAGTCGAGCGGGGCGCCGCACGCAACACCCTCGCCGCCTATCGGCGCGACCTGGAGCGGTATCGGGCGTTCCTGGCCGGGCGCGGCATCACCGAACTCGACGCCGTCGTCGAAAGCGATGTCGCCGAGTTCGCCATGGCACTGCGCTCCGGCGGGGCCGGGCATCCGCCGCTGGCGGCCGGTTCGGTGGCGCGTGCCCTGATCGCGGTGCGCGGGCTGCACCGGTTCGCCACCGCCGAGGGCATGACGAGCACCGATGTGGCGCATGCGGTGAAACCGCCGGCACCGGGACGCAGGCTGCCCAAAGCGCTGCCCTACGACGAGGTGCTGAAGCTGCTGGAGGCCGCGGGTGGCGACTGCGGCACCAGCGGTGACGGCGTCGCACGCGGTTTGCGGGACCGGGCGCTGCTGGAGCTGCTGTATTCCACCGGCGCCCGGATCTCGGAGATGGTCGGCCTCGACGTCGACGATCTCGATATGCCCGAGCGTGCGGTGGTGCTGCGCGGTAAGGGCGGTAAACAGCGGATCGTGCCGATCGGCCGTCCGGCGCTGTCGGCGGTGGACGCCTACCTGGTGCGCGGGCGTCCGGTGCTCGCGGCCAGGGGCCGTGGCAACGCCGGTGCGTTGTTCCTGAACGCGCGCGGCGGGCGGCTGTCGCGGCAGAGCGCGTGGCAGGTGTTGCAGAGCGCGGCCGAACGCTCCGGCATCGGCGCCAGCGTCTCCCCGCACACGCTGCGGCACTCGTTCGCCACCCACCTGCTCGACGGTGGCGCCGACGTGCGGGTGGTGCAGGAACTGCTCGGCCACGCCTCGGTGACCACCACCCAGATCTACACGCTGGTCACCGTCAAGACCTTGCGCGAGGTCTGGGCCACCGCCCATCCGCGCGCGACGTGAGCGGCGGTGCGAGCCCCGACGGCCCGTCCGACACCGGTTCGACAGTGCTCCGCAATGGCAACGACAACGAACAGGTAGCGTTTTGTTATCCGTGACGCGGCGTGGCGTCGCGAACACGCCGGTCGGACTCGCGGCACTCGGGGACGAACTAGCGGTAGCGTCTACCGAGAGCTGGACCATCCGAAAGTGAGGTCGTGCACTGATCGGCCTCGCTACGCTCGGCGGGGAACGGGCAGGAACGTAAAAGGAGCAGCGGATCGTGACGACAGCCGGAGCGGCAGAGCCGCCGATGGGTGCTGGGACGGAGCCGCTTACGGACGCCGGCGCGGGACTCGACGCCGACACCGGAGCCTCCTCGGTATGGGGCAATGCCGTGGAGGCGGCGCCGGTGCCCGACGACGTCGAGCTCGGCCCGACCGGGCGTCCGTTGCGTCTGGTTCCCGAACCGCCCGCCGCGGCACCCGGCGGTGACGCCCTGATCATCGCCATGTGCAACCAGAAGGGTGGGGTCGGCAAGACCACCTCCACCATCAACCTCGGTGCCGCGCTGGCCGAATACGGCCGCAAGGTGCTGCTGGTCGATCTCGACCCGCAGGGCGCGCTCTCGGCCGGGCTGGGGGTGGCCCACCACGATCTCGAACTCACCGTGCACAACCTGCTGGTCGGCTCCAAGGTCGCCATCGACGACGTGCTGATGCAGACCAGGGTCGAGAACATGGATCTGCTGCCCAGCAATATCGACCTGTCGGCGGCGGAGATCCAGCTGGTCAACGAGGTCGGCCGGGAACAGACCCTGGGCCGCGCCCTGGAATCGGTGCGCTCGCGCTACGACTACATCCTCATCGACTGTCAGCCCTCGCTGGGCCTGCTCACGGTGAACGCGCTGGCCTGCTCCGACGGGGTCATCATCCCGATGGAATGCGAGTACTTCTCGCTGCGCGGGCTGGCCCTGCTCAACGACACCGTGGAGAAGGTGCGCGACCGGCTCAATCCGCGGCTGAGCCTGTACGGCATCGTGGTCACCATGTTCGATGCGCGGCTGCTGCATTCGCGGCAGGTCATGTCGCGCGTGGTCGAGGTGTTCGGTGATCTGGTGTACGACACCGCGATCTCGCGCACCGTGCGCTTCCCCGACGCCAGCGTCGCGGGTGAGCCGATCACCACGTGGGCGCCGAAATCCGGTGGGGCCGAGGCATATCGGGCGATGGCGCGGGAAGTCATCCACCGGTCCGGCCGGTGACCGGAGCCGCCGAGCCAGCACTGTCGACCGGTACCGATATTTCAGGCTCCACCGATTCATCCATGGGCACCGAGCCCGGCTCGACCACGGCTCCCGAACCCACGTCCGGATTCCATCTGCGGCTGAGCAATTTCGAGGGCCCGTTCGACCTGCTGCTGACGCTGATCAGCCAGCGCCGTCTCGACGTCACCGAGGTGGCGCTGCACAAGGTGACCGACGAGTTCATCGCCTACACCAAGGCGCTGACGGCGGACCTGGCCGAGCAGTCGGGCCTGCGGGCGGACAAGATCCTCGATCAGACCACCGAATTCCTGGTCGTCGCCGCGACCCTGCTCGATCTGAAGGCGGCCCGGCTGCTGCCGTCGGGTGAGGTGACCGACGCCGAGGATCTGGAACTGCTCGAGGCGCGCGATCTGCTGTTCGCCCGGCTGCTGCAATACCGGGCCTTCAAGCAGGTCGCCGAACTGCTCGGCGAGCTGGAGGCGGCGGCGCTGCGCCGGTATCCGCGCGCCGTCGGGCTCGAGGACCGTTTCACCGACCTGCTGCCCGAGGTGACCCTCGGCGTGGATGCGGCCGGATTCGCCGAGATCGCGGCCGCGGCGTTCCGGCCACGGCCGGTGCCGACGGTCGGCCTGGACCACCTGCACGCGCATGCGGTCTCGGTCGCCGAACAGGCCACGATCGTGCTGGAACGGCTCAAGGAACGCGGTGCGGGCGGCTGGACCACCTTCGCCGAACTGGTCGCCGACTGCACCGCCCCGATCGAGATCGTGGCCCGGTTCCTGGCGCTGCTCGAGCTCTATCGCGGCAAGACCATCGAGTTCGAGCAGCCCGATCCGCTCGGCCCGCTGGCGGTGAGCTGGATCGGCGAACGCCCCGACGACGAGCACGCGCAGGACCCGGTGACCATCGAAGAGGATTACGGATGACCGACGCAGTGGCAGAGTTCACCCCCGAGCCCCTCGACGACGACGAATTCCGCTCGGCGCTCGAGGCGATTCTGCTCGTCGTCGACACTCCCGCCCCGGTAGAACAGCTGGCGGCGGCCCTCGACGACAGCACCGAACGGGTCGAACGCACCCTGCGGGAGATGTCGGCGCAGCTGTCGGCGCGGCGGTCCGGGATCGATCTGCGTTTCGCCGGTGACGGGTGGCGCTTCTATACTCGCAGCGAGTACGCGCCGTATGTGGAACGGTTGCTGCTCGATGGCGCCCGGTCGAAATTGACCAGGGCCGCCTTGGAAACGCTGGCGGTGGTGGCATACCGCCAGCCGGTGACCCGGACCAGGGTCAGCGCGGTGCGCGGGGTGAACGTCGACGGCGTCATGCGCACCCTGCTGGCCAGAGGGTTGATCGCCGAAGCAGGCGTCGACCCGGAGACCAACGGGACGCTCTACCGCACGACCGAACTGTTCCTGGAACGGGTCGGGCTGGCGTCACTGAGCGATCTGCCACCACTGGCGCCCCTGCTACCGGGCGTCGACCTGATCGATGAGATCAACGAGAGCCTGGAGACGGACCCCCGCTACACCAGGCTGAAGAAGCCCGCCGAGGACGATCTGGATCTCGGCACCGAGGATTGACAGGACAACGTGAATACACCCGCTCGCCGAGATGGCACACCGGACCGTAGGAAACGTAACGACCAGCACCCCAGGAGTGGGCGGCCGGTCGGCACCCGCGATGCGCGGGCAGCCCAGCGCGGCGTCACCCCGCGCGGCGCTGCCGGCGCCGACCCTCGGCGCGGCAGCGGCGGATCGGCCGGCGCCCAGCGTGGCGGCTCGGCGACCCCGGCGCAGCGCGGTGCACAGGGCGCCGCCCGCAGGCCCGATCGGGCGCAGCCGCCCCGCAAGAACAAGCCGCCCAAGCCGCAGCGCCAGACCGCCTCGGCGCCGCAGCTGAGCAACGCCAAGCCGGCCAAGCGCCAGCATGTCGAACCCGCCGAGGGCACCCACACCAAACTGCCCTGGGGCGAGGGTGAGCGCTTGCAGAAGGTGCTGGCCAAGGCCGGTGTCGCCTCCCGGCGCGCCGCCGAGGACATGATCGCGCAGGGCCGCGTCGAGGTCGACGGGATGATCGTGCGCGAGCAGGGTCTGCGCATCGACCCGCAGCACGCCGTCATCCGGGTGGACGGCACCCGCGTGGTGGTGCGCGAGGAACTGGTGCACCTGGCGCTGAACAAGCCCAAGGGCTGGCAGTCGACCATGTCCGACGATCTGGGCCGCCCGTGCGTCGGCGATATCGTCGCCGAACGCATCGCCGCCGGTCAGCGGCTGTTCCATGTGGGTCGCCTGGACGCCGACACCGAGGGCCTGCTGCTGCTCACCAACGATGGCGATCTGGCGCATCGGCTGATGCATCCGTCGTTCGAGGTGTCCAAGACGTATCTGGCCACCGTCAACGGTGAGGTGCACCGCGCGGTCGGCAAGCAGCTGCGCGACGGTGTCGAACTGGAGGACGGTCCCGCGAAGGTCGACCGTTTCCAGGTGCTCGATATCGGTGAGGGACGTTCGCTGGTCAAGATCGTGTTGCACGAAGGGCGCAAGCACATCGTGCGCCGGCTGCTGGACGCGGTCGGCCATCCGGTGACGCGGCTGGTGCGCACCGATATCGGCCCGGTGGCGCTGGGCGATCAACGACCGGGCACCCTGCGGGTGCTGGGTCGCGATGAAATCGGCAAACTCTACGAGGCGGTGTCGTTGTGAACGGTGTGGAGAGCGCGGTCGAGGTGCCCGGGCAGCTGTCGGGGTCCGCGTCGCTGGTGGTGGCGATGGACGGGCCGTCGGGGACCGGCAAGTCCAGCGTGTCGCGCCGGCTCGCCGCCCGGCTGGGCGCCCGCTACCTCGACACCGGTGCCATGTACCGGGTCGCGACGCTGCGGGTGCTGCGCGAAGGCGTCGACCTGACCGACCCTGCCGCCATCGCGGCCGCGGTCGCGGATCTGCCGCTGACCATCGGCACCGACCCCAGCCATGAGCTGATTCAGCTCGACGGCGCCGACGTGTCCGGCGAGATCCGTGGTGACGCGGTCACCAAGGCGGTGTCGGCGGTGTCGGCGGTGCCCGAGGTGCGTGAGGCGCTGGTGGCGTTGCAGCGCGAAATCGCGGTGTCGGCGGGCCGGATCGTGGTCGAGGGCCGCGATATCGGCACCGTCGTGCTCACCGACGCCGACGCCAAGATCTACCTGACCGCCTCCGCCGAGGCGCGGGCCCAGCGGCGCAACCAGCAGAACATCGCCGAGGGGCGAGGTGACGACTACGCCGCGGTGCTGGCCGACGTGCAGCGCCGCGACACCCTCGATTCCACCCGCAAGGTGTCCCCACTGCGCCCCGCCGCGGACGCGGTGCTGGTCGACACCAGCGAACTGAGTATGGACGAGGTCATCGACGAGCTGTATCGCGTTGTCGCGCAGCAGGTTTCGGTGCGCACGACGGGAGAGGCCAAATGAGCGAGGATGTGCTCGCCGGCGACGGTGTATGGAGCGACGAATCCGAATGGGAGATCACCGATCTCGACGGTGATCTGGAGGCGGGCGAACATATCGCGATGCCGACCCTCGCCGTCGTCGGGCGGCCCAACGTCGGCAAGTCGACGCTGGTCAACCGGATCCTCGGCCGTCGCGAGGCGGTGGTGGAAGACGTGCCAGGGGTGACCCGCGACCGCGTCTCCTACGAGGCCAACTGGGCCGGGCGCCGGTTCCTGGTGCAGGACACCGGCGGCTGGGAACCCGACGCCAAGGGGTTACAGCAGTCGGTGGCCCGGCAGGCCGAACTGGCGATGAACACCGCCGACGCGATCCTGCTCGTCGTCGACGCGACCGTCGGCGCGACCGCGACCGACGAGGCCGCGGTGAAGGTGCTGCGCCGGTCGAAGACGCCGGTCATCCTGGTCGCGAACAAGGTCGACGATCAGCGCGTCGAGGCCGATGCCGCCACGCTGTGGTCGCTGGGTCTGGGTGAGCCGCGGATGGTGTCGGCCGCGCACGGTCGTGGCACCGGCGATCTGCTCGACGACGTGCTCGAGGTGCTGCCGGAAACCCCGCGTGAGGGCACCGGCGGGACCGGTCCGCGCCGTGTCGCGTTGGTCGGCAAGCCGAATGTGGGCAAGTCGAGCCTGCTCAACAAGCTGTCCGGCGATGAGCGCTCGGTCGTGCACGATGTCGCCGGTACCACCGTCGACCCGGTCGACACGCTGGTCGAATTGGGCGGCAAGGTCTGGAAATTCGTCGATACCGCCGGCTTGCGCCGCAAGGTGTCCACGGCCAGCGGCACCGAGTTCTACGCCTCGCTGCGCACCAAGTCGGCGCTGGAGGCCTCCGAGGTGGCGATCATGCTGATCGATGCCTCGCAGCCGATCACCGAACAGGATCTGCGGGTGATCAGCCTGGTCGCCGATTCCGGGCGCGCGCTGGTGCTGGCGTTCAACAAGTGGGATCTGGTCGACGAGGACCGCCGCTTGCAGTTGGAGAAGGAGATCGACCGCGAGTTGGTACGGGTGCCGTGGGCGCAGCGGGTCAATATCTCCGCCCACACCGGCCGGGCCGTGCAGAAGCTGGTGCCGGCCATGGAGACCGCGCTCGAATCCTGGGACAAGCGCATTCCGACGGGCCGGTTGAACAATTGGCTCAAGGAAGTCGTCGCCGCGACCCCGCCGCCGATGCGGGGCGGGCGTCTGCCGCGCATTCTGTTCGCCACCCAGGCCACCACCCGTCCGCCGACATTCGTGCTCTTCACCACCGGCTTCCTGGAGGCGGGCTACCGTCGCTTCCTGGAGCGCAGGCTGCGCGAGGAATTCGGTTTCGACGGTTCGCCGGTGCGGATCTCGGTGCGAGTGCGGGAGAAGCGGCCCCGCAAGTAGGCGCACAGTCAGCGCGTCAGTCGCTGGAGCCGCTGCAACTGCGGTCCGACGGGCCCGTCCTCGCCGGGACGGGCCCGTACGCGGCTCAGGCGTCGAGGTCGCTGGCGACCATGCCGACGATCTTGTCCAGGGTGGGCTGATCGTCGCTGGTGACGACGACTTCGGTGCCGAAGGTGGCGCCGAGGGTCATGATCATCAGCGACGAGCCGGCATCGACGGGCTCACCGCCGGGCAGGGCAAGGGTGACCGGGACCCCGGAGGCGGCGACGGCCTCGGCGATCAGGGCGGCGGGGCGGGCGTGCAGGCCGATCGAGGAACCGACGGTGACGGTGGTGCTCGGCATTTCTACTCCTTGTTTCCGGTGGGTACGAGTGTGCAGTGCGGACGGGCGCCGGGGCGCGGGTTTCGGTCTGTTCAAGCGGTGACCAGGGCCGCGTCGGTGCGGGTGCGGGCGCGGCCGAAGCTCTTGGCGGCGGTGACGCAGACGGCGGCGGTGACGGTGCCCGCCGCGATCGCCACGAGATACCAGGCGATCTGCCCGACGGCGAAGAAGACGAAGATGCCACCGTGTGGTGCGCTCAGCGTCACCCCGGTCGCCATCACCAGTGCCCCGGTGACCGCCCCGCCGGCCATCATCGACGGGATCACCCGCAGCGGGTCGGCGGCGGCGAAGGGGATGGCGCCCTCGGAGATGAACGAGGCGCCGAGCAACCAGGCGGCCTTGCCGTTCTCCCGTTCGGCCGGGGTGAACAGGCCCGGCCGCAGCACGGTCGAGGCCAGCGCCATGGCCAGCGGCGGCACCATCCCGGCGGCCATCACCGCGGCCATGATCTTCAGCGTCGCCGGGTCGTTCACCGACAGCCCCGCCGCCGCGAACGAATACGCGGCCTTGTTCACCGGACCGCCCAGGTCGAAGCACATCATCAGGCCGAGGATGATGCCCAGCGCCACGGCCGAGGTCCCGGACAGACCGTTGAGCCAGTCGGTGAGGCTTTCGGTCACCACCGCCAGCGGTTTGCCGAGCACGGTGAGCATGAGCAGCCCGACGATGAGCGAGGCGAACAGCGGGATCATCACCACCGGCATCAGCCCGCGGGCCCACTGCGGCACCGGAATCCGGCTCACCCACAGCGCCGCGAACCCGGCGATCAGGCCACCGACCAGCCCGCCGAGGAAACCGGCGCCGACGAACACCGCCACCGCGCCCGCCGTGAAACCTGGTGCCAGGCCGGGCCGGTCGGCAATGGCGAAGGCGATATAGCCGGCCAGCGCGGGCACCAGGAAACTGAACGCCAGCGAGCCGAGTTGGTACAGCACCGCGCCGAGATAGGTGGCCAGCCCGCCCGGCGGAAGGGAGGTCAGCGAATTGTCCAGCACGATGGTCGAGGCGTTGTCGGCGATGTCGTAGCCGCCGACCAGGAAGCCCAGCGCGATCAGCAGTCCGCCCGCGGCGACGAACGGAATCATGTAGCTGACGCCGGTGAGCAGGATCTGCCGCAACCGGGTGCCCCAGCCCAGCGCCGCGGCCTCGGGCTCCGGCGCGGCAGCCGTCGTCGCTCGCGCCGCGGCGGGATCGCGAGCCACACGCAGTGCGTCGGCGATCATCGCGTCGGGTTCGTTGATCGCCCGCTTCACCCCCGATTCGACCACCGGCTTGCCCGCGAACCGCTCCCGGTCCTTCACCCCGACGTCGGTGGCGAGGATGACGGCATCGGCGGCGGCGATGGTGGCGGCCGACAGCGGGGTGGTGCCGCTGGACCCCTGCGTTTCCACCTGGACCCGCACCCCGGCGCGTTCACCGGCGGCGACAAGGGCATCGGCGGCCATGTAGGTGTGCGCGATGCCGGTGGGGCAGGCGGTGACGGCGACGATCGTGCGGGTCGATGCGGGGGTGTGCTCAGCCGAAAGACCCTCGCCGGCAGGCGGTGTCGCTGCGTAGGTGTGCGGCCCGCTGTCGGATGCGTCGGCCGATATGCCGATAAGTGCACCCGCACCCGAGGCTGCATCCGAGACCGCCGACTGGGCCCCGGCGCCGCCCGCCGGCGAGGCCGCATCGCGAGCTGCCGCCGATTCCGCCGGAGAGGCTGTGCCCGCTGCCGAGGGCCCGGGAGTTGATCCCGGGGAAGCCGAACCGGCGGTCGAGACTGCCGCAGCGGATGAAGTCGCCGGGGACGCCGGAGCGCCGGTTTTCGTTGCCGATGCGGTCGAACCCGCGGCACCTGCACCGGCTGCCGGTTCCAGCACCGAATCCACGAGCGCGACAACCGCATCCGCCGATTCGGCCGCACGCAGCCGGTCGACGAACTCCGGTTTGACCAGTGCCCGCGCCAGGCTCGACAGCAGCTTCATATGCTCGGCGCCCGCGCCCTCCGGGGCGGCGATCAGGAACACCAGATCGGCGGGGCCGTCGGGAGCACCGAAATCGACCTTCGGTGCGAGCCGGGCGAAGCCGAGGGAGGCGGTGGTGACGGTGGCCGCGCGGCAGTGCGGGATGGCCAGGCCGTTCGGTAAGCCGGTGGCGGACTGCTCCTCGCGGGCCAGGGCGGCGGCGGTGAGGGCGTCCGCGTCCTCGGCGCGGCCCGCAGCGGTGAGCCGCTGCGCGAGGGCGGCGATCACGTCCTGTTTCGACGGGCCGAGATCGGCGTCGAGAGTGATCGTTGCGGGGGTGATGATCGGATCGGCCATCGCGATGCGCCCTTCAGGGATGGGGGAGGAGGTCCAGCGACGTCACTGAGACGGCGTCGGGGTCGGTGTGGTGCGGGCCGGGCAGGCCCGTGCCGGGCAGGGCGGCCGCGGCGCTGCCGTAGGCGACGGCGCGGCGCAACCGGTCGGCCGGTGCGGCACCGGCCAGGTCGGCGAGCAGATAGCCGGCCAGGGCGGAATCGCCCGCGCCGACCGTGCTGCGCGGGCGGATCGAGGGTGCGCCGGCATGCCAGGCGCCCTCCGGGGTGACCAGCACCGCGCCCGCCGCGCCGAGAGTGGCCAGCACCGCACCGAACCCGCGGTCGACCAGTGCGGCGGCGGCCCGGGCGGCGGCGAGCGGATCGTCGAGCGCGTCGGCCGCGCCGCCGGTGAGCTGAGCCAGTTCCTCGGCGTTGGGTTTGATCAATGCCGGTGCGGCCGAATAGGTCCGGTCGGCGAGCGCGCACAGCGGAGCGTCGGAGGTGTCGACGGCGATCCGCGTGTTCGGCAGCCGCTGGATCAACTCGACATACCAGTCCTGCGGTACGGCCGGCGGCAGCGAACCCGACAGCACCACCCACTCGGCCTGCGGGGCGAGTTCACTCAGCAGGCCGGCGAGCGCTTCCCGTGCGGCCGTATCGAGCGGGTGCCCCGGTTCGTTGATTTTGGTGGTGGTGCCGTCGGCTTCGGTGACGGTGAGGTTGATGCGCGCCGACCCCGCGGTCGGCACGCTGCGATGCTCGATCCCGGCGTCGGTGAGCGCGCGCAGCAGCGGATCGTCGGCGTTGCCCGGCAGCACGGCGACGGTCGGCACACCCGCGGCGGCGACCACCCGGGACACGTTGACGCCCTTGCCGCCCGGATGGGTGACGACCCCGCGCGCCCGATGCACCGCACCGCGCAGCAGCGGTTCGGCCAGCGTGACGGTGCGGTCGATACTCGGGTTCGCGGTGAGTGTGACGATCATGCCGCCACCACCTCGATGCCGCTGCCGGTGAGCTCATTGCGCACCGATGCCGGAATCCCGGAATCGGTGACCAGCACGTCGATTTCGTCGATGCCTGCGAAGCGGACGAAATCCTCGCGGCCGATCTTGGACGAATCGGCGACCACCACCACGCGATGGGCGCTGGCCACCATGGCCCGCTTCACCGCGGCCTCGTCCACGTCGGGAGTGGACAGGCCGTGGGCCGGGGTGAGGGCATTGGTGCCGATGAACGCGGTATCGACGCGCAGCCCAGCGAGCACGCGCAGGGTGTCGGCGCCGACGGCGGCCTGGGTGACGCCGCGCACGCGCCCGCCGAGCAGATGCAACTGCACGCCGGCGTGGCCGCTGAGCCGGGTGGCCACGGGAAGGGAATTCGTGACTCCGACCAGCTCGCGGTCGGCGGGTAGCAGCGCGGCGACCCGGGCGGTGGTGGTGCCCGCGTCGAAGAGCACGCTGCCGCCGGTCGGTGGCAGGAATTCCACGGCCGCCTTGGCGATGCGTTCCTTTTCGGCGGTATGCGCGGTTTCGCGTTCGGAGGTGCCCAGTTCGATGGCGGTGAGCGCGGCGGCCGGAACCGCGCCGCCGTGTACCCGGCGCACCAGGCCCATCCGGTCCAGGACCGCGAGGTCGCGGCGCACGGTCTCGCTCGTGACGCCGTACTGCTCGGACAGATCGGTCACCGATACGCGACCGCGCTGACCCACCAGCGTGGCGATGGCCTGCTGCCGCTCCTCTGCGTACATCCCGATCCTCCTGCGAATGTTGGTTTATGTTGTTTTACGTCTGAGTGTGTTGCTTTGTCAATGGTTTGGAGTAGTCTGGATCACATCCACTCATTCGGTGATATGAAGGCCACAGTCCGAGTTCGGTGCGAAGGAGACCGCGAATGACTCGATCGCAGCAGGTAGAAGCCGTTGAATCGGTGCTGCGCGGAACGCCGGCGGTCCCCGGTGTAGCGGCCGCGCCCGCGATTCGTCCCAATCCGCGGGCGACCGTCGATGCCCGAACGGACACAATTGCGGAGTCCGATCGGGCATCGGAAACCACCGCACTGCACGCGGCGGCCGAGGTGGTGGCCCAGCGGCTGCGCGATCGGTCGGGCGCGGCGAGCGGGGCGGCGGCCGAGGTGCTCGCGGCCAACGCGGCCATGGCCACCGACCGCGGTTGGCTCGGCGCGGCCGAGAAGCAGATCGCCACCGGGATGGCGGCACCCGCCGCGGCCGCGGCCGCCACCGAGCAGTTCGCCGCGATGTTCACCAAACTCGGCGGCGTGATGGCCGAACGGGTCACCGACCTGCGCGATGTCTGCGACCGGGTGGTGGCCGAACTGCTCGGGCTGCCCGAGCCCGGCGTCCCCACGCCGGATCGCCCCTCCATCCTGATCGCGCGCGACCTGGCACCCGCCGATACCGCGGGGTTGGATCCCGCTAGCATCGTCGGGCTGGCCACCTCGCTCGGCGGTGCCACCAGCCACACCGCGATCATCGCCCGTCAGCTCGGCATCCCGTGCGTGGTCGCGGTGACCGGTCTGGACGACGTGGCGGCAGGCACCGAACTGCTGGTCGACGGCGCGGCGGGCACCGTGACCGTCGACCCGGACCCGGCTGTCGCCCGGGCCGCCGTGGCGGGCTATCGCGCGACCGCCGCCCGGAACGCGAGCTGGACCGGGCCCGGCGCCACCAGCGACGGTCACCGCGTCGACATCCTCGCCAACGTCCAGGACGGTGCCGGTGCGCGGGCGGCGACGCAGACGCCTGCCGCGGGCATCGGACTGTTCCGCACCGAATTGTGTTTCCTCGACCGCGATTCCGAGCCGTCGGTGCCGGAGCAGGCCGGCATCTACCGCGAGGTGCTCGACGCCTATCCCACCGCCAAGGTGGTGATCCGCACGCTGGACGCCGGCTCGGACAAGCCGCTGCGTTTCGCCGACCATCCCGAGGAAGCCAACCCGGCGCTCGGTGTGCGCGGCATCCGGATCACGGCCCGCGACAGCGGCATCCTGGACCGCCAGCTCGACGCCATCGCCGCCGCGGCCGCCGGTCGCGACACCCCGCCGATGGTGATGGCGCCGATGATCGCCACCGTCGGCGAGGCCCGTAGCTTCGCCGGCAAGGTGCGCGATCGCGGACTGGTTGCGGGGGTGATGATCGAGGTGCCCGCTGCGGCCCTGCTGGCCGAGGCGATCCTGGCCGAGGTCGATTTCGTCTCGATCGGCACCAATGATCTCGCCCAGTACACGATGGCCGCCGACCGGATGTCACCGGATCTGGCCGCGCTCACCGATCCGTGGCAGCCCGCCGTACTGACGCTGGTGGCGCGCACCGCCGCCGCGGGCAGGCGGGCGGGAAAACCGGTGGGTGTGTGCGGCGAAGCGGCCGCCGACCCGTTGCTGGCCTGCGTGCTGACCGGCCTCGGCGTCACCTCGCTGTCGGCCGCCGCGCCGGCCGTCGCGGGAGTCGGCGCGCAACTGTCCACGGTGACGCTGGCCGACTGCGAAGCCGCCGCGGCCGCAGTGCTCGAGGCGACCGATCCCGAGGACGCACGCGCACGGGCGCGCCGAATCCTGCACTGACCCAGCGGAACCCGCGCACGGCAGGAGGTGCGCCGCAACCTATCCCGCCGGAGCCGAACCCGCCGCTCCAGCAGACGACGTCGCGCAGCCCTCGAGCGTGGCGTCTTGAAGTACCGCGAGAACATCCGCGATCTCGCCGTGGGCGTGCAGGGCGGCCCGTTGACGATGGGCTCCATTGCCCCGCGCGAGCACCGCGCTCAGCGTCTCGCGGACGAAGTCGTGCGCGTCCAGCGCGGTCAGCGCCGGTCCGATTCGGTCCAGCAGGTCGCTCAGCAGCGTGCGCATCGGCGCCACCCGGCCGTCGATCGGGTCGACGCCGTCGCCGTCGAGGCCGGATCGGGCGGCCTTCCAGTACGCGGTCCGCAGCACTTCCGCCGAGATCATCGGCGCGGTGCGTCCGCGGTCGAGGTCGGCGCGCGCGGTCATCACGGTGGCCCGGACCAGTGTGGCCAGCATGGCGGTTTCGGCGACGGTGGCGGGCACATCGCTGACCCGGATCTCCACGGTGGGGAAGGTGATCGAGGGCCGGACATCCCAATAAACCATTTTCTTGTCCAGGATGCTGCCGCTGGACAGCATCATCTCAACCATTGCGTCGTAGGCCTCGGCGTCGGCGAAATACGGTGGCGGACCGGCGCTGGGCCAGCGCCGCCACAGCACACTGCGCCAGCTGGCATATCCGGTATCGGAGCCGCGGTAGATCGAGGAATTGGCGGTCAGCGCCAGGAAAATCGGCAACGACGGGCGCATGAAATTGCTGACCTGCACGGCGGTCTCCCGGTCGGGGATACCCACGTGGATATGGCACCCGCACAGGCCCTGCTCATGGGCGAGCATGCCGAAATTGCGGGCGATCCGCTGATAGCGCGGGGTGTCGGTGACCGGGAATCCCTCGGGCACCGTGGGGGGAATCGCGACCGCGAGCAGGCGTGTGTCCTGTTCGCGCGCACAACAGGCCACGCCGCTGCGCAGGGCGCGCAATTCGGTGAGCAATTCCCCGGTGTCGGTGTGCACGCCGGTGCACGTCTCCACCTGGCAGCGGGTCAATTCCAATTGCAGATCGATACCGATGTCCTTGGCGGACCGGGCCACCTCGACGTTTTTCGCCGCGGGAGCCCCGCTGCGCGGATCCGCCAGCAGAAATTCCTCTTCAACGCCGACTGTCGATGAGGCCGGGTCCATTCTCGTAGGCTACTCGCCCTCCGCGCGGGTGGTATCGACATATTTCCGGCCCGATCGGGTAGGACAACGATCATGGACCATGCACGAGCTCCGCTGCTCGATGCGCTGGCCGACTACCGGCGCACGGGCAGGTATGGATACACACCACCGGGACATCGACAGGGTCGTGGAGTCGACAAGCGAGTCGCCGAGACCATCGGCCTCGACGCGTTCCGCTCCGATGTGCTCGCCGGGCCCGGTCTCGACGATCGGCTTTCGCGCGGGGGCTACCTCACCGAGGCCGAAGCTCTGATGGCCGACGCGGTCGGCGCCGACACCACCTTCTTCTCCACCTGCGGCAGCTCGCTGTCGGTGAAGGCGGCGATGATGGCGGTGGCCGGCGGCAAGGACGGCGGACTACTGGTCGCCCGCGACAGCCACAAATCGATCGTGGCCGGGTTGATCTTCTCCGGTGTGCAGCCGCACTGGATCACCCCACGCTGGGATGCCGAACGGCATATGTCGCACCCACCGTCCCCGCAGCAGGTGCGCGAGGCCTGGGAACGCCAACCCGATGCCGCCGGTGCGCTCGTCGTCAGCCCCAGCCCGTACGGCACCTGCGCGGATCTGGCCGGCATCGTCGAGGTCTGCCACGAACGCGGCAAACCGGTGATCGTGGACGAGGCGTGGGGCGCGCACCTGCCGTTCCATTCGGACCTGCCCACCTGGGCGATGGACGTCGGCGCCGACGTCTGCGTGGTGAGCGTGCACAAGATGGGCATGGGCTTCGAGCAGGGCTCGGTCTTCCATGTCCAGGGCGATCTGATCGACCGCGCGCTGCTGAGCGCGTGCGCGGACCTGCTGATGACCACCAGCCCCAATGTGCTGATCTATTCGGCGCTGGACGGCTGGCGCAGGCAGATGGTGCAGGAGGGGCACGAATTGCTCGGCGCCGCATTGCGAGTCGCCGAACGGGCGCGTCACGAACTCGATCAGATTCCCGATATCGATGTCCTCGACGACGTGCTGCTCGGCCATCAGGCCTCCCACGACCTGGACCGCTTGCAGGTGCTGATGGATGTCGCGGGCACTGGCGCCACCGGCTATCAGGCCGCCGACTGGCTGCGTGAGCAGCGCCTGCTCGATCTCGGGCTCTGCGATCACCGCCGGATCCTGGCGACGCTGTCCACCGCCGACGACGACACCAGCATCGACGCGCTGGTGGAAGGAGTGCGGGCTTGGCGCGAGCAGGTCGATCCGGCCGACGCGCCGCCGCCGATCCGGTTGCCGTCACCGTCGGAGATCCAGCTGGACACGGTGATGCTGCCGCGGGATGCGTTCTTCGGACCGCTGGAATCGGTGCCCATCGACGAGGCGCCGGGCCGCATCGCCGCAGAGCAGCTCACCCCGTACCCACCGGGGATTCCGGTGGTGGTACCGGGTGAGCTGATCGACGACGCGGTGGCGGATTACTTGCGTTCCGGGGTGGCGGCCGGGATGAATGTGCCCGATGCCGCCGACCCGTCGTTGCGCACCATCCGCGTCGTCGCGCGACGCTGATCGGCCACCGGCATTTACGCGTGATCGACGAGTTGGTCGTGGCCCGCCCGGCGCGCGCAGTGCGCGCAGCAGTACACCTGCTGGGCGGCCTCGACACCGTGCCCGAGCACCCGGCATCCGCAGTGCGCGCACGCGGGTGCCAGTTCGCTCGCGGCACATTCGAAACTGTCGAACGTCCACGACTGCCCGTTGCGACTGACCGTGAAGGTCTTGTCGTAGTCGTTGCCGCAGGTATCGCAGATCGCCATGATGATCAGCCCAGTCGCTTGGCGAGCAGTGCCTTGGCCTGCTCAGCGCCCTTGCGGCTCTCGCCCTGGGCCCGCTTGAAGAATTCGGCCAGTTCGTTGTCGCCGGCGCGTTCGGCGTCCTGGCTGTAGATCTCCATCCGCAGCGCGTTGCTCATCGAGGCTTCGGCGAACCAGATGAGGTTGTAGTCCTTGTCCTTGGTTCCGGTGATCTGTCCGGTTTCCTGATCGATGGCCATGTTTTTCGCACCTCCTGGGCGGTACTGATCGTCGTCGGTGATGACCGTCGACGGCGGATTTCGCCGTCACCGAGGCGCTACCCGGCGTCCGGCGGAACAAACACCACGCGGTGACGGCGGCCACCCCCGGATTGAGCCCGCTCATACCGGGTATGCGGCGACTGTCCAGCAGGAACCGAAAACACGGAGGTGACTATCGTGTCGGAGTCCAACAGCGGTCCCCGCGAGGGCGTCGAAGGCGTCGTCGAAGGTGTCAAGGGCAAGGTCAAGGAGACCGCCGGGACGGTAATGGGTAACGACGAGCTGCGCGACGAAGGTCGTGCGCAGCAGGAAAAGGCCGATTCCCAGCGCGAAGCCGCCAAGAAAGAGGCCGAAGCCGAAAAGCAGCGTCGTGAAGCCGATCTCGACGAGGCGCGGCAGCGGTCGCATCAAGGCGAATAACAGCTGCACCGCCCCGAGACGGTGGTAACGAACAGCGGTTGCCGTGGCCTGTGCCCGGCAACCGCTGTCGTGTGTGGGGCGGTTTAGTCCGCGCGCGGCGGGGAAGCCGCCCTGCGACAGGGTTTGGTCGACCAGCCTGGAGGCCCATCGTGGACGAACGCACCGAACAGCCGACCGAGACGTCACCGGTCCCCGACGCCAAGAGCGAACAGTTGCAGCCGGTCCGCCAGGACCGCGACCGCGGCTACCTGACCACCCAGCAGGGAGTGCGGGTGGACCACACCGACGACGCGCTGTCGGCCGGTGAGCGTGGCCCCACCCTCCTCGACGACTTCCACGCCAGGGAAAAGGTCACCCACTTCGATCACGAACGCATCCCCGAGCGGGTGGTGCATGCCCGTGGCGCCGGCGCCTACGGTTTCTTCCAGCCCTATGACAGCTGGCTCGCCGACTACACGGTGGCGAAATTCCTCACCGAACCGCAGGTGCGGACGCCGGTGTTCGTGCGGTTCTCCACCGTCGCCGGCTCGCGCGGCTCGGCCGATACCGTGCGCGATGTGCGCGGATTCGCCACCAAGTTCTATACCGAGCAGGGCAATTACGACCTGGTCGGCAATAACTTCCCGGTTTTCTTCATCCAGGACGGGATCAAGTTCCCCGATTTCGTGCACGCGGTCAAACCCGAACCACACAACGAGATCCCACAGGCGCAATCCGCGCACGACACCCTGTGGGATTTCGTCGCCGAACAGCCCGAGACGCTGCACGCCATCATGTGGTTGATGTCGGACCGGGCGCTGCCGCGCAGCTACCGGATGATGCAGGGTTTCGGCGTGCACACCTTCCGCTTCGTCAACGCGGACGGCAAGGGCACCTTCGTGAAGTTTCACTGGAAGCCGCGCCTCGGTGTGCATTCGCTGCTGTGGGACGAATGCCAGCAGGTGGCCGGCCGTGACCCCGATTTCAACCGGCGCGATCTCTGGGACGCCATCGAGGCCGGCGACTACCCCAGCTGGGAACTGGGTGTGCAGCTGGTGCCGGAGGACAAGGAGTTCGATTTCGATTTCGATCTGCTCGACCCCACCAAGATCATCCCGGAGGAGCAGGTGCCGGTCCGGCCGGTGGGCGAGATGGTGCTCAACCGCAATCCGGACAATTTCTTCGCCGAAACCGAGCAGGTGGCTTTCCACACCGCCAACGTGGTGCCCGGCATCGATTTCACCAACGACCCGCTGTTGCAGATGCGCAACTTCTCCTACCTCGACACCCAGCTGATCCGGCTGGGCGGGCCGAACTTCGCGCAACTGCCGGTCAACCGTCCGCTCGCCGATGTGCGCAATCATCAGCAGGACGGCTACGGCCAGCACGCGGTGCCGCGCGGTGAGGCGTTCTACACCAAGAACACCATCGGCGGCGGCTGCCCGGCGCTGGCCGACGCCGACGTCTATCGGCACTACACCCGCCGAGTCGACGGCGAGACCATGCGGGCGCGCGCGGAAAGCTTCAAGGAGTACTACCGGCAGCCGCGGATGTTCTGGCGCAGCATGTCACCGCCGGAGGCCGAGCACATCGTCGAGGCGTTCGGCTTCGAACTCGGCAAGGTGCGGCGGGTGGAGATCCGCTCGCGGGTGCTCGACCACCTGGTCCGCATCGATCCCGGGCTGGCCGGCCGGGTCGCGGTGGAGCTGGGCCTTCCGGTGCCGGAGAGCGAACGCGTCGACGACGTACCGGTCTCCCCGGCGCTGTCGCAGCTCAATCTCGCCCCTGATTCCATCGCCACCCGCAAGATCGCGATCCTCGCCGCCGACGGCGCCGACTCCACCGGCATCGACACCCTCCGGGCCGCGCTGGCCGACCGGGGCGCGACGGCCGAGGTGCTGGCCCCGCACGGTGGCCGGTTGCGGTCCGACGGCTCCGGCGATCCGGTCGTGGTCGATCGCGCACTGCCGACCATGGCCTCGGTGCTCTACGACGGTGTGATCGTCGCCGGCGGCGGTGACAGCGCCGCCACCCTGGTCGAATCCGGGCCTGCCGTGCACTTCGTGCTGGAGGCGTTCAAGCACGCGAAGCCGGTCGGGGCGGTCGGCGCGGGTGCGCGGGTCTTGCAGGCCGCGGGACTGCCCGGGGAGCTGAATCCGGGCGAGCAGGACTTCGCCGTCGACGGCGTGGTGGTCGCCGCGGCGGAGGGTGCGAGTATTCCGGACGGATTCGTCGCAGCCTTTGCCGAGGCGCTGGCCGGACATCGGATCTGGCAGCGGGTCACCGATCGAGTCCCCGCCTGAGCGGATGACAGGGGCCGGTTCGCATGCCAGAATGGGGCCAGGTTGAGACCCCAGCCGACCCCGGTTCCTAGCCAGAACGTCGTAGTTCGGTAACGGTGGTCGTCTCACCGTTGTCGATCTCGCCGTTTCGGCCGTCGCTTCGTCGGCCGCTCGCTGGTACAAAAGACGAATCGGAAGCCCCTGTCCCACAGGAGGATTCGATGTCGTTGGTGAGCGAACATCAACAAGCCGAAGAATGGCACCGGCTGGCCAGACCGCAGCACGGGCGCGATATCCGGCGGTTGACCCAGCAGGACAGCGTTCGCCGTGGCTGCGCCGTCGCGCGGGTGGAAGGCGAACTCGATGCCGCGATGTACGACGATTTCTACGATCTGCTGCGCCGATGCCTGCACACCGATCGGTCCATCGTCGTGCTGGATCTGCGGGCCGCGGGTTTCATGAGTATCCGGTCGGCGAGCCTGCTCGTCTCCGCCAAAGCCGACGCGTGCGCGCGCGGGCTGGACCTGCGCCTGGTGTGCGGGCGCAAAGAGGTCGAGCGGGTACTCGAGGTGACCGGCGTCCGGCCACTGTTCCGCCATTATCCGACCATCGAGGCAGCGCTCGGCGGCTGACCTGTGCGAGCTGATTCCCACCGCGACCCGGCGGCGGTGCCGCCGGATGCGCGTTTCCTGGCATGTGCCGCGCCGGCGGCCGATAATCGAACGGTGACGGACAACGCATCGGTCTCCACGACCGGAATCGACACCGACGACGTCGAGGCTTTCGAGCATCTCGCCGAAACCAGCTGCGTCGAGGACGTCGGCGGATTCCGGTTCTGGTTCCGCGACCAGCGCTGGGAATGGTCCGACGAGGTCGCCCGCATGCACGGATACGAGCCCGGCGCCGTCACCCCGACGACCGAGTTGCTGCTCGGCCACAAACACCCCGAGGACCGCGACCACGTGGCCGATCTGCTCGAGCACACCGTCGCGAATGCCGAACCGTTCTGTAGCCGCCACCGCATCGTCGACACCGACGGCCGCACCCATCATGTGATCGTCGTCGCCGACACCATGACCGACGACGACGGCGCGGTGATCGGCACCGCCGGCTACTACATCGACGTCACCGACACCCTCGAAGAACATCGCAAGGAAACCCTGGACGACGCGCTACCGGAACTGCTGTCCACCCGCGCGATCATCGAACAGGCCAAGGGCGTGCTGATGCTGGTCTACGGCATCAGCGCCGACCAGGCGTTCCGGGTACTGACCTGGCGGTCCCAGGAAACCAACGTCAAGGTGCGGTTGCTGGCCGCCCAATTGATCGCCGAGCTGCCCGCCCTGCGGCCCGCGCCACCGCGGTTGCGTTCGGAGTTCGACCACCTGTTGCTGACGGTGCACCAACGCGTCCCCGGCTAACCCGCACCGCGCGTTTCGCGCGAATCATCCCGGGTAAGCGAGCAGATGACACCCGATCAGGGCGGACAAGGTGGTGCGCATGACCGAGGACGTAACCCGCATAACCGCGGACACCACGACGACGGTGGGTGTGCGCGTGCCCGCGGATCTCGACCAGTTGCTGATGCTGCGCGCCTTGGCCGAGACGGTGTCGCTGATCGCCGACTTCGCGCTCGACGAGGTCACCGATATCCGGCTCGCACTGGATGAAGTGGCGACCTCGCTGATTCTCGACGCCGTGCCGGATACCGAACTCACCTGCGATTTCAGCTACGGCGACAACCGCATGACGGTAGCGGTGTCGTCGGTGGCGGCCACCGAATCGGTCGGCGACCGGCACAGCTTCGGCTGGCATATCGTGCGCACCCTGACCGAGTCGATCAGCACCGAACAGCGGCCCTTCGACCAGAACGCGGGCGGATACCCCACCACGGCGCAGTTCACCTGGGTGCGCGGCGGGGGCTCCGATGGCAGCTGAGCGGCAGCGGCCGAGACAGGCCCGCCGCCATCCCGGCGAGGACAGCTACGACCACATCGAGCCGCTGCTGGAAAAACTCGCCGCCATTCCCGGCGACGACCCGCGCCGCGCCGAAACGCGCGCGGAGGTCGTCGACCGTTGTCTGCCGCTGGCCGAGCACATCGCGCGCAAATTCGCCGGGCGCGGCGAGATGTTCGAAGACCTGTTGCAGGTCGCGCGGGTGGGGCTGCTGCACGCGATCGACCGATTCGACCCCGCGCGCGGCTCATCGTTCCTGTCGTTCGCGGTCCCGACGATCATGGGCGAGGTACGCCGGTATTTCCGCGACAACACCTGGTCGGTGCGAGTGCCACGGCGGGTCAAGGAGATTCAGCTGAGCATCGGACCCGCAACCGACAAGCTCTCCCAGCAGCTGGGCCGGATGCCGCGCGCCCGCGAACTCGCCGACGAACTCGGCGTCGACCTGGTGGAGGTGACCCAGGCGCTGATCGCGGGCAACGCGTACCAGAGTTCGTCGATCGACACGGTGAGCGGCGGCGAGGACGCCGACAACGCGCCGCTGCCGCTCACCGAATCGCTCGGGGTGGAGGAACCGTCCTACCGCTACGTCGAGGACTACCTGGCCGTGCAGCCCTATATCGCCGAACTGCCCGAACGTGAGCAGCAGGTGCTGCGGATGCGCTTTTTCGAATCGATGACCCAGAATCAGATCGCCGAACAGCTCGGTGTCTCACAGATGCACATCTCCCGCATCCTGTCCCGCACCCTGGACTGGGTGCGCGAACAAGCCTTGCGCGACTGAGGTTTTCGCACCTCACACCGGCGTCGGCGGAACCGGATCCGGTGACGGGCCGGGGTCCGGCGGCGGCGGGATCGGGGGTGCCGGCGGGTCGCCGGGCTGCGGGGCCGGCGGCACCGGCTCCGGTTCGGGCACCGGATGCGGGGGCGGCGGCGCGGGCACCGGATCGGGTTCGCGCGGGGGATTCGGGCGGGTCAGCTGGTCGGTTCGCACGGCCGGCTCCTTCGGGTCGATGCGCGTGGTCTCAGGGCAGGGCCATGTCGTGGATGCGGGCCAGATCGCCGACGAATTCGGCGTAGGCGGCCTTGCGGTCGGTGGAGCGCAGCACCGCCGACGGATGCACGGTCGCGGTCACCTGATAGTCGGGCCGGTCGAGCACGACGCCGCGCACCTCACCGACGGTGGCGGAGGGGCCGAGCACGGCCTTGGTGGCCACCGCGCCCAGGCACACCACCAGATCCGGTGCCAGCACGCCGAGTTCGGCGTTCAACCAGGCCGAACAGGCCACCACCTCGGTGCGGCTGGGCTGTTTGTGGATGCGGCGCTTACCGCGTTCGACGAACTTGAAATGCTTGACCGCATTGGTCACATACACCTCGTCGCGGTCGAAACCGGCCTCGGCCAAGGCGCGATCGAGCAGCCGGCCGGCCGGGCCGACGAACGGATGGCCCGCGCGATCCTCCTGATCGCCGGGCTGTTCACCGACCATGACCACCCGGGCGGCGGGCGGGCCCTCGCCGAACACGGTCTGGGTGGCGTCGCGGTACAGCTCGCAGCCGCGACAACCCGCCGCCGCCTCGCGCAGTTGCGCCAGATCGGCGTCGGGCGGCACGAATTCGGCGGCACCGGGCGGTTTGCGCGCCGGGCGCCGCGCCGCGGTGCTCACTGCTCCTACGACCGGCCGAGGGCCTTGGCCAGCTGAGCCTTGGTCATCTTCGACCGGCCCTCGATATTGCGCTTGCGGGCCTCGTTGTACAGCTGGTCGCGGGTCGGGCCCTTCGAACCGCTGTGCGAGCGCTTGCCGCCGCGATGCTGCGGGGAGACATCACGGGTGGAGGAGCGGCTGGCGGTCTTGGACTGGCCGGATTGCGCGCGATTCTTGTTCACCGTGCGGGCCGCGATCTCCTTGGCGCGCTTGGTGCCCGCGCCGCGGTCCTTGGCCGAATCCTTGATGTGTTCGTACTGCCGTTCCTGTTTGTCGGTCCATTCCTTCGGCATGACACACCTCCTGTCTGCGGGACGGATACCCGCCTCGCGCGTGCACAATCAACGGCTCAGACAACCGGTCCGGTGCGGGCCAGCGTCGCGTTGACCGCGTCGATCTTGTTCTCGATCCGTTCGAGATCCTCGGCATCGACGGCGAACAGCCAATGCTTGGCACCGAGCAGCAGGATCGCCTGGAAGATCAGCTGTAGCCACTCGCTCTGCCAGTTCTCGAACGTGCTGGCAAAGAAGTTGTGCAGGTAGCCGCCCCATTCGAAGGGCTGCCCGAGCGCTTCCTGGGTGCTGCGGTAATCGCTGAGCTGGGTGACGAACTGCGCGGCCCAGGAGCCCGCGAACAACAGCACCAGCAGATAGACAGCGCCCCATCGTCTGAAGTGGGTCATACCGCAGCGATACCCGGCACGGCGCCGTATACGCAGGCCACCGCGCCCCCGCGACCGGACCGGCTGCTCAGGACTGGGCGACGAGCTCGCGCATCGGCTTGTCGAGCTCACGGCGGTAGAAGTCGATGAACCCGTCGGGATCAGGGCCGGCGTTCTGCATCACCAGATGGTCGTAACCGGCGTCGACATAGTTCTGCGCCACCTCGAGATAGCGGGCGGGATCGGACCCGCAGGCCATCGCCTCGCGGATGTCGTCCACGCGCACCGTGGTGGTCGCGGCGGCGAAGTTCACCGGATTCGGCAACTCGCTCATCACCTTCCAGCCCGTCACCGACCAACGGGTCGTCTCGTGTGCGGCCTCGGCGGCGCTCTGTTCATCGGGTGCCCAGGCCATACCGACCTCGGCATAGCGCGGTCCCGTTCCGCCCGCGGCCCGGTACTCGTCGACGATGCGGGCTTCGGGTGCGGTGGCGAACAGGCCATCGCCCAGTTCACCGGCGATCCGCGCCGCCTCGGGACCACCGGCGGCCACGGCGATGGGCGGCGGGCTCTCGGGCAGATCGAAGACCCGGGCATCGGAGATCGACAGATACCGCCCGTCATAGGACTGATACCCACCGCGCCACAGCAACCGGATGATCTCGAGCGCCTCGCGCAGCATGTCCTGGCGCACCGCGACCGGCGGGAACTCCTTCGCCACGACATGCTCGTTGAGCCGCTCACCGGATCCGACACCGAGGGTGAACCGGCCCTGCGAGATCAGCGCGAGGGTGGCGGCGGCCTGCGCCACGATCGCCGGGTGATACCGGATGATCGGGCAGGTGACGCCGGTGGCGATGCCGATCCGCTCGGTGCGCGCGGCGATGGCGCCGAGCGCGGACCAGGCGAAACAGGAATGGCCCTGGTTGTCCAGCCACGGATGGAAGTGATCGCTCATCTCCACGAAATCGAAGCCCGCGGCCTCGGCCTGCACCGCCTGACGGATCAGCTCCTCGGGACCGAACGCCTCGGCCGCCAATTTGTACCCGATCTGCATGGTTGCCTCCTGTCGATGGTGCCTGTGGTGGACGCGCTCAGCGCACCGCACCGGGCCTGCCGACCTGCGCCGGCTCGGGTGCCGTGCGCAGGTCGTAGATGGTGTAGGCAGCCCGGATCACCGGTTGCGCGACATTGCGGACCCGGATGCCACCCGGCGTCGTGCCGTGTTCGCGTCCGGCGTGCGCGTGCCCGTGCAGCGCCAGGTCGGCGCCGGCGTCGTCGATCGCCTCACCGAGCAGATACGAACCGAGGAACGGATAGATCTCTGGTGGTTCGCCGTGCAGGGTGTCGGTGACGGGCGAGTAGTGGGTCAGCGCGACGGTGATATCGGCGTCGCAGCCGGCCAGCGCCACCCGCAGCGAATCGGCCAGGGCCACCGAGCGTCCGGCGAATTCGCGCATCATGCGTTCACCGAACACGCTGGCGCATTTACCGGCGAAGCCGCCGCCGAAGCCGATGGTGCCCGCGACCGCGAGGGTCGAGTCGCCGACGCGCACCGTGGTGGACGAACCCTCCAGCACGGTGATGTGGTGCCCGCCGAGCAGATCGGTGATCTCGTCCTGGGCGTCGCTGTGATAGTCGTGATTGCCGAGCACGGCGATCACCGGGACCGGCAGATCGGCGAATTCCTCGGCGACGACGCGGGCCTCGTCCACCGTGCCGTGCTTGGTCAGATCGCCGGCCAGCAGCAGCACATCGGCGCGCTCGGGCAGCGATTCCAGCGCCGGGCGCAGCAGCCCGCGTGAATCGGTCCCCAGATGAATGTCTCCGACCGCCGCGATCCGCATGCCTGCCAACTCCTTCCGCTCGACGCCCTACCGCAATTCCTCGCTCGGCCCCGGCTGTGCGGGCGTACCGACCCGGACCTCGTTGTGAATGCGGGCCCCTGGCACCAGTTCGCGCACCGTGTCCTCGAGCCGCTGTTTGCGTTCGGCGCTGGTCACCTCGCCGTCGAGCACGACGACACCGCCGCGGATATGGATCTGCACACCCAGTTCGGCGGTGCGCGGGTCCTCGGCCAGCGCTCGGCGCAGCCGCGCGACCAGATACTGCGGCGGAGTGGATCCGGGTTCGTGGGTGGTGCCTGGCATCAGTTGCCTCTTCCGGTGTCGGCGATTCCGAGGTCATCGATGAGACCGAGGAATGCCTTCGCGTAGGGCGAATGTTCGGTCTGCGCGCGCACCGACCGCCAATCCACCTGTTCGCGCAGATCGCGGGCGATGCGCAGCAGCGGGCTGAGATCGAGCCGGTGCGCGCTGAAGACCAGCAGCTTGTCGACCATCAGATCGGTGCCGTCGATGACCGGTGCCCGGACCGGGCCCACCGGCATCACCTCCGCACGCCCCAGCATCTCCTCGGTGACCTCACGGTCATTGGGGCGGTGGACCACGTCGATGAGGGTGTCGCCGTCGTAGGCCTTGGTCAGCCAGTCCTCGGCGGCATCGGCCACCCGCAGGCCCGCGCGGGCCAGCACACTGCGCACCTCGGCGATATCGGCGGGCCGGACGAACAGGTCCACGTCATGGTCGGAGGCGGGCCCGCCGCGCGCGTACACCGCACAGCCGCCGGCCACCGCGAACGGTATCCCGGCCTCGGACAGTGCGTTCGCCGCGCGGGTGAGCGCGTGCAGCAGCTGGTCGATCGTCGGTGCCATGTTGGGTGCCTACCCGGGTTCGCGGTGCTCAATCGCGCAGCGGCGCTCACCCGAGCGAGATCACCAAGGCCACCGCGACCACCAGGAACACCGCCACCACCAGGACCGTCACCAGGATCGCGGCGATTCCGGTGAACGGAAAATGATGGCGGGTATCGGGCTCGGGCGCCGACAGCCCTGAGGTCTGCGGAGTATCCGGTGGGGTCGCACCGGGCGCGACCCCACCACCGGGTTCGAGATCGGGGGTGCGGGACGGGTCGGGATCCATGGAAGTCATGACAGGCCTACTCACCGTCGTTGTCCGGGGTCAACGGCTCATTCGGGCGTTTCCCGGTCGCCTTGCGGTAGATGATCACCGCCGCGACCAGCACAGGTATTGCGAGGATCACGAGTAGCTCCATGCTTGCCGCGTACCCGGTGCGATGCTGGTCAATCGGCACCGGCCGGTTCGGCGTTTCCCGGCCTCCGCGATCACCCCGGCATCGGCCACACCCATCCGGATCCACTGTTTGGAATACCCCGGCTGGGTACCCTCGGGTGTATGGGCTCCGATCACGGATCGCATCAGGACCATCACGCACCCGCCGGCGGGAACACGAGACCGCCGAACGGCGGCTCGGATATCGGCTCGGATGAGCAGGCCGGGCATCCCGAGCGCGCAGGCGCCAGCGGGCAGCCGCTCCCCGGCGGACCCCCGGGCCCGACCGGGTCTGCCGGCGACAGCCAGCACCCGGGCCACGTCGCCGACAGTGCCCACAGCGCCCACGCCGGTCAGGATGCCGGCGCGGGTCGCGGCGCCGACGATGACCGCAGCGGCGCGGACGACCGGACGGTGCGCGGCGACGGCCACGAGCACCGTGCAGACCAGCACGGCGCCCATGACAGTCATGAAGGAAAGGGTGCGATCTCCGGCCATGAGGCGCATGAGGCGCACACAGGACACGCAGGTCACGGCGGTGACGGGGGCCATGGCGGGCATGGCGGGCACGGCGGCCATGGCGATCATGTGGCTCAGTTCCGGCGATTGTTCTGGTACATGCTGGTGCTGGCGGTGCCGGTGGTGGGGGCGAACGCGATGTTCGCGGATCTGCTGGGGTACGAGTTGCCGCACAGCGGGCCGGTCACCTGGATTTCGCCGGTGCTGGGGACGGTCATGTACGTGTGGGGTGGGCGGCCGTTTCTCACCGGTGCGGTCAGCGAGATCCGGGCGCGGCAGCCGGGGATGATGCTGCTGATCGCACTCGCCATCACGGTGGCGTTCGTCGCGTCCTGGGGTGCGGTGCTCGGGATCGTGTCGCATGAGCTGGACTTCTGGTGGGAGCTGGCGCTGCTGATCGTGATCATGCTGCTCGGGCATTGGATCGAGATGCGCTCGCTCGGGCAGGCCTCCAGCGCCCTGGAATCGCTGGCGGCGCTGCTGCCCGACGAGGCCGAGCGGGTCGACGGCGCGGAGATCACCACCGTCGCGGTCACCGAACTGGCCGAAGGCGATCTGGTGGTGGTGCGTCCGGGTGGGCGGGTGCCCGCCGACGGTGTGGTCGAATCCGGGAGCGCCGACGTCGACGAATCCATGATCACCGGCGAATCCATCGCCGTGCGGCGCGCCGCGGGTGATCGGGTGGTCGCGGGCACCGTCAGCACCGATTCGGCGCTGCGCGTGCGCATCACGGCGGTGGGGGAGGACACCGCGCTGGCCGGGATCCAGCGCCTGGTCAGCGAGGCGCAGAACTCGACCTCACGGGCGCAGGTGCTGGCCGACCGGGCCGCGGCCTGGCTGTTCTGGTTCGCGGCGGGCGCCGCGGCGATCACCGCGACGGTGTGGCTGGCGCTCGGCGAACCCGACGCCGCCGTCACCCGCACCATCACCGTCCTGGTCATCGCCTGCCCGCACGCACTGGGCCTGGCCATTCCGCTGGTGGTGTCCATCGCGACCGAACGCGCGGCCAAGGCCGGTGTACTGATCACCGACCGCCGTGCGCTGGAGGCGATGCGCACCGTCGACGCGGTGCTGTTCGACAAGACCGGCACCCTCACCAAGGGCGAACCCGCGGTGGTCGAGGTCGCCGGCAGCGACGGCTTCGACAGCGACCGCGTGCTCGCGCTGGCCGCCGCCGTGGAAGGCGACAGCGAACATCCGCTCGGCCGCGCCATCGTCACCGCGGCCGAACAGCGCGGCACCGATATCCCGGCCGCCAGGGATTTCGCGGCCCGCAACGGCGTCGGCGTCACCGCGCGTGTCGAGGACGCAACCGTCAGCGTGGGTGGGCCCGGCATGCTGAGTGAACACGGATTGGCCGAACTACCCGAATCCGCCGCCTGGGCCGAGCAGGGCGCCACCGTGCTGCACGTCATCCGCGACGATGCCGTGGTCGGTGCGCTCGCGCTGGCCGACGAGATCCGCCCGGAATCCCAGCAGGCCGTCGACGCCCTGCATGAGCGCGGCGTTCATGTCGCCATGATCACCGGCGACGCCGCCCCGGTGGCGCACGCGGTGGCGCGCACGCTGGGAATCGACGAGGTCTTCGCCGGTGTGCTGCCGCAGGACAAGGGCGCCAAGGTGAAGTCGCTGCAAGCGGCGGGCCGCACCGTCGCCATGGTCGGCGACGGCGTCAACGACGCACCCGCGCTCGCGCAGGCCGACGTGGGCCTGGCCATCGGCGCGGGCACCGACGTGGCCATCGCCTCGGCGGGCGTGGTGCTGGCCGGCGACGATCCGCGCTCGGTGCTGTCGGTCATGGCTCTCTCGCGTGCCACCTACCGCAAGATGATCCAAAACCTCAGCTGGGCAGCGGGATACAACCTGATCGCGGTGCCGCTGGCCGCCGGTGTGCTCGCGCCGTGGGGCTTCACCCTGCCGATGGAGGTGGGCGCGCTGCTGATGTCGGCGTCCACGGTGGTCGTTGCGATCAATGCCCAGCTGTTGCGGCGGCTGGACCTGCGCCCGGCGGCGGTGCTGGGGGTGGCGGATCCGGATGCGAATTCCCTGGTCCCGCAGCAGCTTCCGGTTGCTCGATAGGTTAGGGATCCCGCAACGGCGCAGAAGTCGCCGCCGGATCCGGTGATAGCCGTCATCCGCGGTCGAGTTCAGCGACAGCCGACCGCCGCCGCCCGCCCAGCGCGGGTTCAGCGGCAGCCGGCAGCGGCCGTCGCGTAGCCTGCCCGAACCTCAGTCGTCGTACCCCAGCCGCACGTCGTGCGAGACCTCACCGCCGGACACCAGCACCTGCCCGGTGACGGCCGGATAACCGCGCGCCACGATCGTGTACCGGCCGACCGGAAGATCCGGCACCACATAACGTCCGTGCTCGTCGGTGCGGGTGGTGGCGGTCAGTTCGCCGGACTCGTCCAGCACGGTGATCTGCGCATCGGCGACGGTCCGGCCGTCGGCGGTTTCGGCCGTGCCGACCAGCACCGCCATCGGTGTCAGCTCGATGTCGTGGCGCAGTACACCGGTGTCGGGCACCGCGAGGGTGATCGCGTCGGGCCGCATATGGTCGGCCACCGCCACCAGCGTGTACGACCCGGCGACGACGCCCTCGCACACATAGCCGCCGTCGGCCCCGGTCACCGCGGCTGCCACCACCTCGCCGCGCTGATCGGTGAGCGTGACGGTCGCTCCGGCCAGCGGATCACCGCTGCCCGCCGAACGCACCACTCCGGACAGTCGCCCCGAGCCGAGCAGGGTCAGATCGAGGCGCTGCGGCTGCGACCCGACCGTCACGTTGACTGCCGTCGGCTGATGCCCGCTCGCTGACGCGATCAGCACATAACTGCCGGCGTCCGCGCTCGCGAAGACGAACTCGCCGTGCGCGTCACCGGTGGCCCGCGCCGCCTGGCGGCCCTTCGGGTCGATCAGCGTGAGCGCGGCGTCGGGGACCGGCTGCCCGTCCTCACGATGGACGCGCCCGCTGATCGCGACGTCCGCGCCGTAGCCGGCGTCGAATGCCGAGGTCGCGGAACTCTCGTGCGCGCCATGACCATTGGCCTCGGCGTGCCGGGCCGCGGCGGCGGCCAGTACCGGTTCCGGTTCCGACAGCGCCTGCGCCGCGCCTTCCCACACCTGGTCCTCGTCCCAGGAGGACGCCGCCTCGGCCGGTTCCGCATCAGGCGCGGTCGCCGCCACCGGCGCGTCCTGGAGCGGGATCTCCTTCATGAACATCAGCACCACGCACGCCAGCAGCGCCACCGCGGCGGCGGCATAGAACACGCCCTGCATGGAATCGGTGAAACCGGTCAAGATCGGTGCCCGCACCTCCGGCGGCAGCGTCGCGATCACGCTGGTGTTGCTCTGCAGATCACCGAGCGCGGCCGCGTCGAAGCCGGGCGGCAGGGTCCCCCCGAAGGCCTCGGTGATCTTGCGCGGCAGCAGATTGAACAGAATGGTCAGGAAGATCGCGACGCCGAGGGTGCCGCCCATCTGCCGGAAGAACGTCGCCGACGCCGTCGACACGCCCATATCCGAGCGCGGGCCCGCGTTCTGCGCGGCGATGATCAGCGTCTGCATACAGGCGCCGAGACCCAGCCCGATCACACCGCCGTAGACCAGCGGCTGCCACAGCGCGCTGTCGTAATGCACCTGCGCGTACAGTACGGCGCCCACCGCGATGATGAAGGTGCCGGCCACCGGCAGGATCTTGTAGCGCCCGGTGCGTTTGGTGATCTGGCCCGCGATCCCGGAACCGACCATGATGCCCAGCACCAGCGGCAGCATCAGCAGGCCCGCCTTCGTCGGCGAATAGCCGCGCACCACCTGGAAATACTGCGGCACCATGGTGATCGCGCCGAACATCGCCACACCGACGATGAACCCGCCCGCGATCGTCACACTGAACGTCGAGTTCTTGAACAGCCGCAGCGGGATCAGCGCCGCGTCCTTCATCAGGAATTCGATCAGCACGAACAGCAGCAGCCCGGCCGCGCCGATGCCGTAGCAGGTCAGCGCCTTGTGCGAGTCCCAGCCCCAATGCCTGCCCTGTTCGGCCACGATCAGCAACGGCACCACACAGATCGCCAGCGCGATGGCACCGAGCCAGTCGATGCGATGGTTCTGCCGTTGATGCGGCACGTTGAGCACCTTGGCGACCACGATCATCGCCAGCACGCCGACCGGCACGTTAACGAGGAACACCCAGCGCCAGCCCTCGATGCCGCCGAGGATGTCGTAATCGGAGAAGAACCCGCCCAGCACCGGGCCGAGCACCGTCGCACCACCGAAGACGATCATGAAATAGCCCTGGTAGCGCACCCGTTCGCGGGCCGGGACGATATCGCCGATGATGGTGAACGCCAGCGACATCAGGCCGCCGGCGCCGAGGCCCTGGAAGGCGCGGAACGCGGCGAGCTGATACATCGAGGTGGCGAAGGTGCAGGCCACCGAACCGATGACGAACAGCCCGATCGCGAGGAGATAGAACGGTTTGCGACCGTAGATGTCGGCGAGTTTGCCGTACAGCGGTGTGGTGATGGTCGCGGTGATCAGATAGGCGGTGGTGGCCCACGCCTGTTCGTCGAAACCGTGCAAGCTGTTGGCGATCTTGACGATCGCGACACTCACGATGTTCTGGTCCAGCGCGGCCAGGAACATGCCGAGCAACAGGCCGGAGAGAATCGTCAGCACCTGCCGATGCGACAGAGTGGTGCTCTCGCCGGTCTCCGGGGGCCCCGCGTCCGCCCGGGTGGTCGATGTGGTCATGTGAGCCCTGATTCTGATCTGGTAGCCGTGGCTGGGGAGCGCGCGCTGCGGCGCGGCGGTGGACCGGATCGGCGGCGCGTGATCAGGCTGTGCGCCCCAGCAGAATTGTTTAGCAACAGCAACTAGTTGCGTCGGCCAACTATACAATCGCCGGGTGTGTCGGCCGTCACCGGGTGCGACCGTCCCCGCGCGCGCCGTCGATGGGAATCAATGGTTTCGCCGACAACGGTGCATCGACTATGAATGTGGGGTGCCACAGCCACGTGTGATCGTCTGCCCGCCTTCCGATCTGTGCCGCCGGGAGTCGATGTGACCATCGAGCACCCCATCGAGCAGCCCGTCGAGGACGAGGTCTCCCAGCTGGCGCAGCGGGTCGAGAAGGCCCGCGGCCGGCTGGCGTATCAGTTCGATCCGGCGCTCACCGACGCGCTGTCGGAAGAGGAATTGCGCGCCGAACGCGAACTCGCCGAGCGCATTCGGGTCCAGGACCGGGAGCAACGCTGGAAACAGGCGCAGGCCGCGGCCGCCGCCTCCGACCGTGCCAGGCAGACCACCGAAGAAATCGAGAAGGCCGACATTCGAGATCTATTGCTCGCCCGCAAGGCAATCGCCAACCAGCAGCGCGAATCCAGCCCGCACGCCAAACTGGCCTCGCTCTACCGGCACCGCGCCTGGTCGCTGCGTGCGCTGGCCGGTGTGGTGGCCGCAGGCATGCTGTGGTCGGCGGTCAATGTGCAGCACAACATCGCCCCCGGCGGACCCGGCGATCCGCTGTACTGGTTCAGCTACCTGATCGAGGCGATGATCAGTGTCTGCCTCATCATCATCATGATCGGCACCAACAAGGTGTCGGAATGGGGTGTGGTCGACAACCGGCAGAAGGTCGCCGCCGCCGAAATCGCCCTGCTGGCATTGACGGTCAGTCTCAACACCTACCCGTATGTGCGCGACGCGCAATGGTACGAGGCGGCCGTGCACGCGGTGGCGCCGGTGATGATCGGTGTCGCACTGCTCATCCACGACGCCGTCAGCGCGCGTTACGGCCTGGCCATCGCGCGGGCGACCGAGCAGGTCAAGGAGCTGCCCGATCCGGCCGAGCAGATCCGCAACCGGCTGCCCGACATCAACAGCTTCCGGTTGAGCGCGCCCGATTACGCGTTGCAGCAGCCGGTCGCCGCGGAACCGGTGGTCCAGGAGGAGATTCCGGCCGAAGCGCCGGAGGAGCAGCAGGCCGAGGCCGACGGTGGTGAGCCCGAGGTCGAGACCGAGGTGCTCGAGCAGCAGCCGGCGCCCGCCGCCGAGCCGGCACCCAAGGCCGCGTTCCGCGGTTCGGCTAAGCCGTCGACGCCGAAGATTCCGGTCTCGTTCGACGACGATGTGTTCCTCGGTTCTACCGAGCAGCCGGTGCCGGCCACGCCCGCGCGGGCGGCGTCCAACGGTGCGGCCGAGAGCAAGTCCGCGGCCACCAAGACCGCCGAGCTGAACGGCTCCGCCACCGGTGCCAAGGTGGGCTCCACGTCCTCGAACGGGGCCGCGAAGACCACCCCGCAGCCGACCGCCGCCAAGACGACCGCCGCACCGGCCAAGGCGCCCGCGCCGGAACAGCCCTCGACCTCCACCGCGTTCCGCTCGACGGCAGCACCGAAGCCGGCCGAGTCCACGGTGGGAATCGACCGCCCCGAACCGGCTCCGGCATTCAGTGCTCTCGGTTCCTCCGAGAGCCCCAAGGCCGGCGCGCTCCGGGGCCGCAAGGCCAAGGGCAAGGCGGCCGACAGCGAACCCACTCTGCACGAGGTCGTCAGCGCCACCAGCATCTACGACACCGGCCAGTTCCGGATCGCCGAAGAGCTCGAGCGCGAACTCGCCGAGATGCAGGCCGCGCGCCGCCGCGCCAGGACCAGCAAACGCTGACCGTCCGCCGCCGCTACCGCGTCACGGCCGCAACGCCTGTTTGCCGATCGTGGCGCGGTCGGCCAATGCTGTGAGCACGGCCGACACCACCCGCCGCCGCATGCACCAGCATGGTTTCCCCGGCGGACAACCTGCCGAGCGGTTTCAGGGCGGCCAGTGCGGTGGCCCAATTGAGCACCAGCCCCAATGCCTGCTCATCGGCCCACCCGGCAGGAACCGGTGCGAGCCCGGCCACCGGCGTGACCATGAATTCGGCGAATGCGCCTGGGCCCGTGCCGATTACCCGGGGCTCGTCCCGGGCCGCAGGGGCGGCGCATTCTTTTCGATGACAGGCGAAGAGAACGCGGCTAAGCTTCCATTTATTCGATAGGTATCGAAGAGAGGATGTAGCGGTGCCACTGGGGAGATGGAAGTCCGCCGACCATCCCGCGATCGAGGAGGTCGCGATCGACGATGTGCTGCACGCGCTGGCCGATCCGACTCGTCGCCGCATCGTGCGGACCCTGCTCGCCGAGGGCGATCGGCCGTGCGGCACCTTCGATCTCGACGTCGCCGCCTCCACCCTCAGTCATCACTTCAAGGCCCTGCGCCGAGCCGGGGTCATCCGGCAATTCGACGTCGGACGTCAGCGGATGAACACGCTACGACTCGATGAACTCGGCACCCGGTTCCCCGGATTGGTCGATTCCATCCTCGCGATGTCCGAACCCGAGGCCCCGAACCGCTGATTTCACACCGTCAGGAGTCACCATGCCGACGATCATGTTCGCGCGGACCGCCGCCGTCCCCGTCAGCGCCTGGCTCATCATCCAGCTGACCTTCGACGCCGGCTACCGCGCCGACAATATCTTCGCCGCACCGGATTTCGCCTTCTCGCTGGTGCTGCTGATCGCGGCCTTCCTGCCCACTCGCATCGCGGTGCCTGCCTTGACCGCCGGTTTCTTCTTCGGGTCCGGCG